>NZ_CAJTSC010000114.1 GCF_910578895.1 uncultured Bacteroides sp. | reverse complement strand
CCTGTTCTTATCCGTTTGTTCTTCACCGGTCCGTTTCCGTTTGTCCGCTTCCGCCGCCTGCCTGCGCGGTCTCTCCGGTCCTGTCTCCCCGGTATAGCCGCCGGCTTTCGACTCCTGTCCCGAAGGGATACAACTCCTTCCAACTCCCTTCAGCTCCTGCAAATGAAAAAACCGTGGTCCTCGCCGGATAATTAATTGCCCGCACCTGCCGCCCGTGCCAGGCAGCCTGTATAATTCGGGATGCCGCACGCCGCCGCATGCGCCCCTCTCCTGCCTATGGTGAAATGGCATTAAAGGACCTTTAATCATCATGCCGCCACAGCACCAGTCCAATCCGGTGGCACAGCATCGTTCCAATTCGGTTATATGGGCATTCCGTCCGGTTGCGGCACGGATGCACGTCAAGGTCCGGCGAAAACGTCGCCCTGCAGATTTCATTGCCTGCCGATTAAGGAATTATTTCTTTAATCCCTTGTTTTATCAAGGTATTTCCTCTATTTTTGCGAGAAATTAGTGGAACTATACTTAAGGAATATATTTTCTAACTATTAAATAATTTAAATTCAATCATTTATGTGGTTAAGTAATTCATCTGTAGGAAG
>NZ_CAJTSC010000113.1 GCF_910578895.1 uncultured Bacteroides sp. | reverse complement strand
ATTGAGAACTGTGGATATAAAATCATTGAATATAAAAACAACCGTCTTATGTATCCTTTGCTGTTTCTTTGCCTTTACAACTGTACAAGGACAGAAAACGATTCAAGAGTTATTGATGAGTACGCATTGGGAATCCCAAAACTTTTGGGATGAAAGTGAGAGTGGATATGTGAAATTAGCAGAGAAAACTCGTACTTATGTTGAAAATATTAATGGCTCAAAAGACAGTATAAATTATGTGTATTATTTGAGTGATACACCTGATACTTCGTTTGATGAAACTAAAGTTGGTAAAAGTATTAATGGAGAATACATCATTGAAAATGGTGGCAAGTATGTGTTTGTAACTAAAATTGTAGAGTTAAGCCCATCAAAACTTGTTGTGGTTAAGATGATTCCAGGCTTTGATTCTTATGGGCATAAAATAGTTTATTTTCCAGTACAACCATAGCTATAGGATAAACTTGTAAATATTATTATGAAGAGAACTGTGTTATTATTTTGCGCTTTAACAATAGCAGTCCTGTTGTATCCGCAAGAACCGACAGGTAAGAGTGTACAACAAATATTGATGTCCAAGACTTGGCATATGGGAGAGGATTTGAAAAAGGGTTGTAGGT
>NZ_CAJTSC010000112.1:537-780 GCF_910578895.1 uncultured Bacteroides sp. | reverse complement strand
TTCCTACACTCTTTGTTGTGGCTTCTCTCCATATAGGCAATTTATCTTGGAGGAAGACACCAGTAATGACCGAGTGTCCAAAAGCTTCAGTTTCCAAACGTAAAGTATCGAAATCCTTAACAGTAAGGAAAGGTGTTTGTGAAAGGCTGTCTGTAGTCTGTGATGTTACGTAGTACCAGCCGTTTATCCGGTGAAAGGATTTTGTCTGCATACAAGCTGTCATTAGTAGGCAGAAAAAGAGAA
>NZ_CAJTSC010000112.1:239-457 GCF_910578895.1 uncultured Bacteroides sp. | reverse complement strand
GCTTCCATTACGAGGTGTGTTCCTGTGTATTCCAGCACTGTCCACGGACCTGCTATGTTGTCGAACGTGATGATTTTTCCATTTACTTGGTAAGTAAAATCTGTGTTCCACATATATCCGTCTTCTTCGTTCGTCCTTGTATAAATGCCTTCTGATTCGTTGGTAAACTGAAGAATGGATTGTTTTGTGTACTCTATCTCATCTTCGATATTGTACAC
>NZ_CAJTSC010000112.1:0-210 GCF_910578895.1 uncultured Bacteroides sp. | reverse complement strand
TGCCAAGTAGTTTGCTTCAGGGCTTCGGGGGTGAAGACAGAAGTAGGGGCATCATCGTTACTACAATTTGTCAGACATAACATGGCGCAAATAATTAATGTGGAAAGCACCATACATAAAGTAATTTTCTTTTTCATCTTATCTCTATTTTAAGTGATTGACAATAATTATATATTTCTCTTCATAGGGATACTAACAATACCTTTATTA
>NZ_CAJTSC010000111.1 GCF_910578895.1 uncultured Bacteroides sp. | reverse complement strand
TCAGTAATATCCATTTCTGTATTTTCGTTCTTCTCGAAGTACTTGTTATCGTCACTTTTGTAGATAACAGAATCAACCAAAGCAGACTTCTTTAACTTACCCTTTTTGACTAAGTGTAGTTTCTCCTGCTTTATCTGTTCTAGTAACTCTCCGGCAGTTCCTTCTTCTGCAATCTGTGGCACAAGCTTACCTTGAATAGCTTCTTGAAGAATAGACTTCTTTAGTTTATCGTCTATACTTTCATTGAGATTGTCCAAATCCTGCTGGGCTTTAGCATACCGCTGAAACATAGGAGTAAGGCTTGTTAATTTTTGCACAAGACGAGACTGCTCTGCTTTCGGAGGAATTGGTAAAAGCATCCTTCCTAATGTTTTTCCATTACAATTGGGTTGTGCGGTAGCAATGGTTCCTGACTTCAATTGTTCCCAATACAATTGGCTTTCCATAAACACTTTAAGATATTGTGGACACAACTCTTGTGAATATCTTGTTCTTATGAGATAGCCAGCATATATGGCTGGTTCAGGAACAGACTGAACTAAAAATGATTTACCCACAGTTCCACCAGTTCTTGCAAAAAGAATGTCATTCTCTTTGAGTAGATAAGTATCAATATCACAAGCTTCTATATTGCAAAATGGAACATTTTCCCATTGAACTACATTATCATGAATATCACTGATTCTGACCATCTTTATATCACCTCGTTCAAGGGCAGGGGCATTATATCCATATTGGATTGACAATGCAATATTACCCCATCTTTCCCATTCCCACCCCTGCGGAATCTCAAAGGGAATCTCCTCATCAATACACTTCACCTCGCCCGTAG
>NZ_CAJTSC010000110.1:225-1373 GCF_910578895.1 uncultured Bacteroides sp. | reverse complement strand
TATCAATATATTACAATGATTTATCTTAATAATAGATATACTATTGATGGACCACGTACGGCAATTAATGATAGTATATACAAGATTGAAGTCTACACTGTCGAGAATTTTGATGCATCGCATCCTGCTGGAAGTGATATTTCAGATTTGATAGAATGTAGGTATATTTCTTATTATGATTACATACAAAGTGGTTATAAGAAAGAAGATAAAGATGTTGGACAATATATAGATATGACAGAATATTGGGGAATTGAAGGAGCAAAGATGCTGAAAGATGAACTTACGAAAATAAATAATAGAAATACGAAGCTTATTGCACCAACCCTTGTTTTAAAATTCAAAAAAGAGCCAGAGAATAAAGGAAAATTCCAATTCAATTTAGTCTTTCATTTGGAAGAAAAAGAAATAAAAGATTCCATTGAATATGAATTTTAATATAAAACTATTCAAGTTTAGCTTTAAGATTTAAAGTATCATTATGTGGAAACAGAAATTGAAAATTTGCGGTATTAATCTGGCGGCATATATTGTGGTTCTTTTTATCATAGCTATGCTGTCCGTCTGCTCCCGATTATATGGGCAAGAAAGCCTTACGCTGTTCCCTGACCGTACAAAACGGATTGTATCAAACATAGACACCACCAAACTGCCGTCTTTTGAATATGGAAAGTCATTTCTGTCTCCACATTTTGGTATCATTCACAAGAAGCCTGAAATGCTTTTGAATTTTCGCCCTGATTACACGTTAGGAATCCCTGTTGACCGTTCATCCTTACATAAAGGCGAATATCGCGTTGGCGGAGTTATTCATCGGTTTGACAAGGTGAATGTTTGGGGGCGTGGCAGACAGGAGAACATCATAGGAGTTGGCGTATCGAACTATGCTGAAGTTAAAACGGCATATTCTCCAAACGAGAGATGGAAATTGGGCATAAGCCTCTATGCGCACAAACTGAGTATTCCTCGTTCGAGTAGCAATACATTCGGGATGGGAGCCGATGTTTCCTATAAATTCTATCCCAAAACATCGCTTCATCTCTTTGGTACATACTATCTGTTGGATATGAAACCGAAGAGGTGTTTAGACGGCTATCATTATGGCGGTTATCTGTCTTTTGATTTGGCAGAACGATGGTCAATGGATG
>NZ_CAJTSC010000110.1:0-215 GCF_910578895.1 uncultured Bacteroides sp. | reverse complement strand
GCAACAACTTGTTCCACCAGCAATGGACTGTGCCGATTATACGTCCGTCGTATAAGCATAACGGCAGCGAAATAAACGCTGATTTTGGTGGGATGTTCCAGCAAATCCTGAAAGGTTTATTCTTTAATCATTGACAAATATGAAACAGAAAAAAAGCAAAATAACGATTATTACAGTATGGATTCTGCTATGCGGGTGCGTGGTATGTATGGGGT
>NZ_CAJTSC010000109.1 GCF_910578895.1 uncultured Bacteroides sp. | reverse complement strand
CTTTAAGACCGTCAGAAAGTTCTTCGGCGAGGCCGTTGTCGTAACTCAGGAGGTCGAGGACATCATCTCATCGCCGATTGTGAAGGGTACCATCATCAACAACAGCGACTGCAAGATTCTCCTTGACCAAAGGAAGTATGTCAACAAGTTCGATGAGATACAGGCGTTGCTCGGTCTGACCGACAAGGAACGTGCGCAAATCCTTTCCATCAACATGGCGAACAATCCTTCCAGAAAGTACAAGGAGGTCTGGATTGGTCTGGGAGGTACACAATCGGCGGTATATGCCACCGAGGTATCACTTGAAGAGTATTATTGCTACACGACTGAGGAAACGGAAAAGCTGGAACTGTTCCGTCTTTCCGAAAAGTTAGGTGGCAATATCGAGCTTGCCATCAAGCAGTTGGCGGAGAGCAAACGTGAGAAGAACATCTTATAAACCATCTAAAAATCACAAGTATGTATAGCGATTTGGAATCAGACCAGAGGAAACGCGAGGAAGTCATCTCGTCCCTTTATTGGTCATTGATGCAGAATTGGGACATTCCGAAATCCATTTGTGACCATTACGGATTTACAGAGGATTACCGGCTGTTCCATCAACTTGAAGAGTTGGAGCCTGCCGAATACAAGCGGAAAAGAGAAACCGGTGAAGTTCCCGACATCCTGGAAGTGGATGCAAGGCTGACCCGCACAGTCGAAAAGGTCTTTGAGAGTTTGTGTGGTAAACCTCCTGCACCGTATCTCGACAAGATGAACGAGGAACTGGAGAAGTTGGGGCAAATTGCCGCCTTGCCGGATTCCGTCCATGACATCCTCCATATCAGTCCTGCTTTTCTTGTCAAGTACGGCATAGACAAAAATGCCTCTGCCACGGAACGCTCCTGTCAGGCGGAAAAAGCATATCGGGAACTGGATGCCAGGTTTGTGAAGATGACAGGACGCGAACCGTATGCCAATGAGCTTTTCGCTTCCCTCAGACAAGGGAAGGAAAAGACGCCGGAGGCGAAACGTCCGAAGCAGGTACACAAGCCGATTCTCCGCAACCCACCGTCCAAAGGGCGAAAGATGGGACTTTGACTTTCAACAGAATTTTATTCACCAATTAAAACAGATACATCATGAAAAAGAAAATCCTCATGCTGTGTATGGGCTGTTTCTTCATCAGCCTTACAGCGAAAGCGCAATGGGTCGTGAGCGACCCCGGCAATCTTGCCCAGGGTATCATCAATGCCGCCAAGAATATCGTTCACACATCTTCCACCGCGAGCAATATGCTCAACAATTTTCAGGAGACCGTGAAGATTTACAAGCAAGGCAAAGAGTATTACGACGGGCTTCGCAAGATCAAGAACCTTGTCCGTGACGCACGTAAGGTGCAGCAGGCCATCCTCATGGTCGGCGACATCACGGACATCTATGTGAATAGTTTCGAGCGTATGCTCAGCGACCCTTATTTCACGCCGGAAGAGCTGAGTGCCATCGCGATTGGTTACACGAAGCTGCTGGAAGAGAGCGCACACCTGCTGAACGACCTGAAAACGGTGGTCAACGAGAACGGACTTTCGATGAACGACAAGGAGCGGATGGATATCATCGACCGCTGCTACACCGATATGCTGCAATACCGCAGCCTGGTGCAGTATTACACCAACAAGAACATCGGCGTTTCCTACCTGCGTGCCAAGAAACGGAACGACCTGGACCGTGTGATGGCCCTTTACGGCTCACCGAATGAACGTTACTGGTAATCCCTAATCCGATTCGCTTATGGTATTGTTGGCAATAAATTTCGACAACCTGCATCAGATCCTGCAAAACCTCTACACGGATATGATGCCGCTTTGCTCGCATATGACGGGTGTGGCGAAAGGACTCGCGGGGCTTGGTGCCCTGTTCTATGTGGCCTACCGGGTATGGCAGTCTCTGGCAAGGGCGGAACCCGTGGATGTCTTTCCCCTTCTCCGTCCGTTCGCATTGGGGTTATGTATCATGTTTTTCCCGACCATCGTGCTGGGCACGCTGAACAGTGTCATGTCGCCTATCGTGAAAGGTACACATTCAATAC
>NZ_CAJTSC010000108.1 GCF_910578895.1 uncultured Bacteroides sp. | reverse complement strand
AGATATAGGAGACAGGGAATTCCGGTTTGAAAGTACGGCGTGCCAATAACTCAAATGTCGGGCTATACGTATATATAGTTCCATAAGGACCCAACAAGTCAATACCATTCAAAAAATGATTATACTTGATATCCATTATCATAGTATATTCATCCGGTCCTTGTCCCCGTTTCTTAACAGAACTTCCTATTGACTTTCCTTTACCTGTGAATGTGAAAACATTCATATTCGCCATCACCACATACATATCACTTCTTTTATCATAAAAGACACCCGAAGGGACATTAAGCAAAATTGAGTCATTGGTTTCTAATGGAACAATTTCTATTTTTTCCAAAAAAGAAGCTGCATCCTTAGTAACATCATTCACATTGACCGGGATACGAATCATATCACCGGTACTATCTTGGATATTTTTACAAGCCATAAAAACAGACATCATTATGACTAACGAAATTGTCTTTTTCATTTAAGATGATTTTTTACAGAGTGCATCAAAACGGTTTTCTACATTCAGTGGTTAAAATTGAGTATAAGAGATTATCCTCTAACTACTCGGGGTATCTCCTGCTATCTTCAAACGTACCAACGAGGGATTGGTATCCTTATTTCTTCAATGAAAAGATTAGCAGAATAGGATTGTCATCCTCCACCGATTCTTTCAATAATTGCTGCAATTCACCATTTATCTCATATCCTTCTTCCTGCAACTGCAATAGCAACCCGGGACGGAGTAAAGAAATAAAAGAACCGTTTTGGGTGATTCCAATCGGAGAACTAAAGGCACCCACTTGAAGTTCCGACTGGAGCCTGCTTTGGGAGAAACTATAAGAAACGTTTTTTCGTTTATCATAAAAACCGAAATGCAATGTCTTATCCACATAATAGGGGATACAGAGCGATTGGTCATTCTCATAAACGTTATAATATGCAACATAGGGAGATTCCAGCAAAGCCGGTATGTAATTCTTATTGTTGGCAGACTTCTCTTTCAGAAAATCTATCGGCGGCAAAATCTTTTCGCCGAACTTCAACTGAAAAGCTGCATAAATACTGTCGCTACTTACACGATATATCACAGGATTAAATGGCGTATATAAGCTTATTTCATCACCGCACTTATACAATTTACGGTTAGCCCCCAAGGCATATCCGCTTGAAAATTCGATAGGCAGGAAGCTTTTCTTTACATTAAACTCTTTATCTGTTATAAAGGCGTATGAATCAAACTTGTCCGAAACCAATTTATTATACCATACATAATTCCCATCCGGCAATTGTTCCACATCATCACTATGAAACGGCATTTTCTTTTCGGATACAAAGTGAAAATCATCCAAGCTATAGACTATCATCTTCTGTTGTTCGATATCAACAACAGAAAGAGTATTATCATGTTCATTTACCGAGTATTTAAAAGGATTAATATATTCACCCGGTCCATTTCCTGTCGAGCCAATTTGCGTTACAAAACTTCCATCCTGATTGAAAGCATAAAGCGACCTTGTCATAACTTTATCCAACAATATATAGTGACCTCCAACACTCGTACATTGATTACAACTACCCAATAAGCAACTGTCAACAGTTTCCAATTTCAAATAAGAAACGGAAAGCACCTCTGATGCAAATAAAGAACTTTCTTCTGAAAAATCAACAACTACCGGCTCTGCCTCTTTTTTGTCTGTACTACATGAAATCAACAGAAGTACAAAAACTACATATATAAATCTAATCATAACGTAATTATTTTTAATGATTATCCGCATAACTTCCCAATTGGCCTACTACCATGCTTAGGGGAAATAAATGACTATTTATCAACCATAAGCACGGCACTGTCACTTTGGGTACCCAAAGACTCTTTTTAATAAAATCACACCTACCACAGGTTGTTGTGACAATACTGTTTACATATTAGGTATTTTGGTAGCCTCCTAATTTATATTAGCAACAACTTAATTCGCCACTTCCAAAACATACACACTGCGTATAACCATAATTTGGATCTCCAGGCTCTGGATAATATACATATTTGTAACCACCATCATTTATAAAATTCTTTTTCATAGTAAATTTCATTTTCAATCTTAATAATTTGTTTG
>NZ_CAJTSC010000107.1 GCF_910578895.1 uncultured Bacteroides sp. | reverse complement strand
GTTTTGTATCATGGCATAGAAATCGTGTGTGGTAGGCGAGTTCTTGTCATAGTCAATACTGCACTCTGCGTATATATCGGTAATCTGCTGCCAAATACGCCGTTCACTGGCACGGATAGAGCGTACTCTTTCAAGCAATTCACGGAAATAGTCCTTCCCGAATACAGCTGTTCCCTGCTTTAAGCGCTCATCGTCAAGTACAAATCCCTTTTTGATGTACTCATTGAGAATCTTGGTAGCCCATTGGCGGAACTTGGTTGCTTTGGGAGAAGAAACTCGGTAGCCAACTGCTGTAATTCTTCCTCTTTAAATATATTGGCTATGTGGCGGCTAATACCGGATTTATCAATACCGAAAAGCTCTGCCATAGCCTTTTGCGTACACCAAATGGTTTCGTCTTTTATAACCACTTGTACTCTTCCCTCTTTATCGGGAAGATTGTATAACAAAAACTGTATTTCGTTACTCATTGTTTCCTGCATTTGCGTTGAACTGCAAAGCATCCAACTGCTTCATAATTTCCTCTTCCAACCGATGGCTTTCTTTAAATTGCTCGGAGAGTGTTTGTTTATAATTTGCCATACGGTTGTTAAACTCTTCCTCCGTTATATCTACATAATCTATCTTGATGTCGAAATATTGTCCGGCAGAAAGAGAATATCCTTTTTCCTTTATCTCATCGTAGGAAACAGCTACGGAAAAATCCTCCACTGCCTCCTTGCGCTGGAATGTGCCGACAATCTTTTCTATCTCGTCATCGTTCAGACGCACCTTTTTCAATCCGTTAGCATCTTTATATTCCTCGCCCAATTTGCTGGCATCAATCAAGATTACTTTGTCAGTGGTTGCAGACTTATCAAAGAACAGCACACTGACATTCGTACCTGTATTGGCAAACACGTTGCTTGGCATGGAAACACAGCCAAATACCACTTTGTCATCTACAATTTTATGAAGAATTTTGTTCTCAATGCCACTTTTGGCCGTGATAAAACCTGTCGGAATGACAATTGCACCCTTGCCTGTCTTTTTCAGTGAATTAATAACGTGCTGAATGAAACAGGTATATATAGCCATTGACTCTTTCTTTTTGGCGGGTACATTTGGGACTCCAGCCCAAAAACGGGCTGGCATGGCGGCTATCTTTTCGCGAGTGTCCGAGAAGTCCATCTTGAAAGGAGGGTTACTCACCACAAAATCAAACTGACGCAACTGCTGTCCGTCATCGCTCTTGTGGTATGGGCTTACAAGCGTGTCGCCTTGAATAGCATTATCAAGCGAAGACACAAGTCCGTTAAGCAGCAGATTAAGTTTCAACATTTTGTTGCTTCGCTGGGAAATATCTTGCGAAAAGATGGTACAGCGTTCTTCGCCTATTTGATGACTAAGTGCCATCAGAAGCGTACCAGTTCCTGCCGAGGGGTCATAGCATTCCATGCTATGCAAATCAGCATTATCCCCCACTAACAGACGAGCCATAATCGTTGCTATGGCATGAGGCGTGTAATACTCCGCATATTTTCCACCTCCAGCGGTATTATAATCCTTAATCAAATACTCAAAGATGCTGGAGAAGAAATCGTAATTCTGTGCAAACGCTTCTTCAAAGGAGAAGTTCACGAGTTTATCCACCAGAGCACGGGCGAATGGCGCACGTTGTGCCGAATCGGTCACAAACGGCGTCAATGCCTCGAACAATGGAATCTTCGTGTTGGCTGTGGTCTGTGTGGAAAATATATCCGCATTTTGTTCCGCTATATCTGTCATAGTGGAATCGAAGATAGTATCAAAATCCCCTTTTCCCTGTTGATTCCAAAGATTGGCTATCAGATGATAAGGTTCAAGCATCGGAACATCTGGAGAGATGGCACTCTGAATAAGCATACGTTCATCATCAGAAAGATTCTCGTATGCCGTTTCCCATTTTACATTCCCGGTCAGTTTCTTTGCTATTTCACTTTTCGCATTTTTCAGTTCATAACCGAATTTGTCATTCAGGAATTTATAGAGAAATACTTGAGTGATAATCTTATATTCGTTACCATCGTTTCCCATACCGTATGATTGGCAGGTGGCTTTAAGTCCGTCGATGAGCCTTAATGTTTTTTCTTTAATATCTGACATAATCTTTATGCAATGCCGTAAGTGGCGTTATATTGGTTGATATACTGTTGTGAAATACGTGTCTGAATAAATTTGTAATCCTCCATTTCGGGCTTTATTTGTGGGAAATGGAACAGACATCCATTGATAAGAGCCATCACCGTGCGTCCGAAATAAGCATCCTTTTTCAGAATGTCGTTACGATCATACACTTTGGCATCCACATCCTCTTTTATAATATTGAGAATGGCAGCAATCTCTTCGTCAAGGAAAGAGAACATAGGCTTCTGTCCCTTATCTTCCCTCTGCTTATTCACTTCACGAATACGCTTGTGTACACGAGCAAATTTTTCATCGCCCTTGTACTTTTTCAACAAGACATTATTG
>NZ_CAJTSC010000106.1 GCF_910578895.1 uncultured Bacteroides sp. | reverse complement strand
CTCTCATATTTCCCTCTCAATCCTTTTATTCATCGTGCTTTCCGCTGTGAGAGCAAGTGTGATAGCAGAGTGAGGGCAGACGTTTGCCCTGTAAGCGTCTCGGTAAGCGTCTCCGCGATGCCGTCTTTTTTCTTCTCCCTTCTTCTTTTATCTTTGCCTTAAAAAAAATGAACGCTAACCCTTTATTTCCTTGCATCATCGAAGACTACAAGAATCATCTTCGTAGCCATTCCGAGTCTCATTTAAGTTTTCATGCTTTTTGTGGTAAATATAACGTTCGGATTGCCAGTGTATGCCAATGGATGCGTCGTCATGGTTTGGACATAAGCACTTTGCGTTATGAAGTCCTCTTGGAAAATTGTCATACGGACCCCGATCAGGTTCTTTCAACCATTTATCGGGAAACGAGATACACAATTCCTGATACCTCCTCTAAAGAACGTAAAACTCCGCCTTCTTCCAACGATATTCCGGTAGAAAACCGTATAAAAGGTGCAACTATTACTTTTCCCGACGGTATCATCGTGAACATTCAGCAGACGACTCCCTTCGCCCTGACCAAGTTCATAGAATCTTATAATAAACTAACCGACCGCTACCATGTTCAGCCTGAATGACTCCCTGAATTACTACCTATACCCTCGCTACATTCCTATGGGTAAAGGTATTGAAGCACTTTCCGAACTTATACGTTCTTGTACTTCCGCCAATCTCTTGAGTGGGGATGTTTACCTGTTTGTGAACAAGGGCAGAAATGTGATAAAAGCCCTCCGCTGGGATACCGATGGATTTATTTTATATCAGAAACGCCTGGAAACGGGTACATTCGAAATACCCCGTTTTAAGCCAGGTGAAGGCCTGTATAAGCTTGACTGGGAGATATTCTTTTTAATAATGAAGGGGATACCGCTTCGTTCCGTATCTTACAGAAAACGCTTTAGATTATAGTATAACGCGTTGTGTGCTAAATAGATAACAAATTAATAGTAGCATTTTTCCTTTGAATATACCTGCAGAATCCGTACCTTTACACCATGAATTCGAAACGGATAATCAGGTTATTGGAGGAGCAGCTCCGCTTTTCACGGGAACAGAATGCGCAAGCTGCAGAGCGGGAGAAGGTCTTGCTGGAGCAAAACCGTGCCATGGCCTTGCAAATCGAACTCCTTACCGAATCAGTCCGTTCACTGGAAGAGGCTTTGCTGGCAAAAGACGCCTCTGCGGGAAAAATACGGAACACATGCCGGGCACTGGGCAAACTGATAACCAACAAATCTGAAAAGATTGCCCCTGTCTCCCCTTCTTTAGCGGATAGCCCGAAAACGGAGTCTCCTTCCCCAAAAGAACGTGGAAACAATAATGCCAGGCGCAAGGAACACTTCGAACTGGAAATCCAGGAACACGATATTTATCCGTCCCTGCCCGACTTCCCTCTCGAACTGGCACGCTTTCTGAAAACAGTGGACTCTATCCGCTATGAATATATTCCTCCCCGTTATATCAAGCATGTCAATCACCTGCATTATTATTTGTATCAGGGAGGCATCGTGTATGGAAAACTACCTGCCACCCCGTTATTGAACTCCAGTTATGACGCATCCTTCATAGCCGGTATCCTCCAGCTGCGCTACATTTACTCCATGCCGGTAGAAAGGATTGTCAGCTTCTTTACCGAAAGCGGTTTTGAAATGAGCAAATCCACCGCACACGGACTGATAAAGAAAGCCGCACAATTGTTTGATATCCTCGAAGAGACGCTTAAAGAGGCCATTCTGGAGGATGAGTACCTGCACATGGATGAAACGTATTATACCGTCCTGGAAAAAGGTCCGAAGTCTACAACCGGAAAATCATCCTGCAAGGCATACATGTGGGCGGCTTTAGCCAGCCATACGAAACTGGTACACTTCTTTTATCAGAACGGTTCAAGGGCAAGGAAAGTACTGACCGATTATATCAGCCCCCACTACCGGGGAGCTATACAGTGTGACGGATTCTCAGATTATAAGATATTGGAAACGGATGAATATCCCCATGTGATCCGGCTGGCGTGTTTCCAGCATTGCAAACGTAAGTTTCTGGATATACCGGCAAACAGGGATGCACAGAGAATTATAGAAATTATCAACAAGCTTTACCAAAAGGAGCATGAAATACCACCCGAATATACATCCGAACAGATACTGGAGTACAGAAAGGAGTATGCACCACCCATATTGGAAGAGCTGAAGGAAAACCTACTTGCCATACAGGCTAAAAAAACGACTTTACCCAAAAGTAATTTGGGCAAAGCGGTCAATTATACCCTGAATGAATATCCGGCATTATGTAACTATATACTCAACCCCGAGTATGAATTGGACAATAATGCCATTGAGAGGATTAACAGATATATAAGCCTGAGCAGAAGAAACTCACTGTTTTGCGGAAGTCACCAGGGAGCAAAAAGGGCAGCATTGATATATTCACTGGCATGTTCATGCAGACTAAATGGGATTAATACATTTGAATACTTCAAAGACATATTAAACAAATTTGTGATGGTAAATCCC
>NZ_CAJTSC010000105.1 GCF_910578895.1 uncultured Bacteroides sp. | reverse complement strand
TATCATCGGTACATAAATGATAGACCCTTTTTTTATATTTTCATCCGTAACAATCAGATAATTCTAATTTTGGTAATTACACTAGAGTAGCGGACACTTACCGGACACTGTAAATGTCCGATAATCGCATATTTACCAACCATGCTCTTTCCCCTATTTTTGCTATGATTTGAAAAAAATGGAAGATAATGGCAATATCACAAAGCGAAATGCAGGTTCTTTATGCAAGATACCTCAAAAGTGGAATGACATTGGAGGATTTCTGCAAGAAACAACAGGTCCCGTATTGGGATATGGTGGAATGGATTAACCAGTGGGAAAAGTTACACGGTGAGAAGTTCGTCGAAAACTCAACCGTGACATATCATAGAAGCCAGTCCAGATTGCTAGCCCCATTTTCTGAATCGAAAATCACACCCCAAGCACAAAGGTTGTTCCCGTTGGAGTTTGAAGAGAACGATGTGCCTCTCAGACTGCCGGAAGACGGTCCTGCATTCAGAGCCAGCCTCGAACTGCCAAAACCTGGAACCGTCATCAAAGGAGCCAAGCTCACTTTCCCGAACGGTATGACTATTGACATACCACAGACAACAATCAAGGCGTTAATCCTAATGGCTATCATATATGAAGGGAACTGTATTGGGATTGACTAAGGATATGAAATATTATTTCTGCCAGGAACCGGTGAATATGAGAAAGGGAATTGAAGGGCTTTGTGGTGTTGTACGCGGCAGCCTGTTGCGTGACCCTTTCTCGATGGAAGTATTTGTGTTTCTCTCACGGGACAGGAAACTCTTAAAGATTCTCAGATGGAATGACGGGGCTTTTGTGCTATATACCGTCAAGTTATACAACAGGAAGCGGTTTAATCCTTCATATCACACGGAATCGGAGTCTTATAAGATGAACTGGAATGACTTTTGGAACCTTATAAGCAACCGAAAAAACTGTTTAAACGGACTTGAAAAAGGTGAATGATTTTATGTGTAAAATCGTTATAATTATTTGTGTATTAGATAATTAATTATTATATTTAATACATGAATATAAGTAGCATATACCATAATCTGATGGAGCAGGTACGCAGTAAGGACGCTCAAATAGACGGATTGAAACAACTTGTTTCAAGTCTGGTTGAAAAAGTCGATTCTTTAGAATCCGAACTGGCGTCATACAAATCGCTCGTAAAGGAGCAGCTTGATACCATCGGGCTACTGAACAAAAAGATTTTCGGGTACAAAAGCGAGAAAACACATACGGAATCACCTGAAACGGAAAATATTGAGAGTGTACCAAGTTCCATCAGAACTAAGTCGGTTGATGACGCACCCATGAAGAACGCACGAAAAAAGGTTCAAAGTTCATACAGAAGACCGGAACGGAGGGTTTACAAGGAAATGGAGGAAAGGATTGAAGTGCTTATGCCTGATGCGGAAGAATTGAAGGGTGCAAAATTTGTCCGTTCTGAGAAGACCTTCCGCCTGTATATGATACCGGCGCGGATTGTGAAGGTCATCTATGACCGGAGAATCTATGCAAAAGACGGAAAGTTGATTGTACCAAGACTTCCGTATGTTCCCGAGAATTTCCAGAAACGTCATATCGAGCCGTCACTTATGGCAGGCATACTTGCCAACAAGTTCTGTTACCATATACCTGTCAACCGACAAGTGGCTATGTTGAAAAATGCGGGTGCGGATATTGCCCGTTCTACGCTGTATGACTGGTGCGGTGAAGGTATTGATGCGTTGGAAGGATTGTATCAGACCATCCGGGAAGAGGTATTGAAGGCGGACTACCTGAATATAGACGAGACCACCGTTTCTGTGATTGACGAGAACACACATCATGCGAAGAAGGAATATATGTGGGGGCTGATAGATACGAAGAACAGGCTGGCTTTCTTTGATTACGACAAAGGATCCAGAAGCAAGAGTGTAATCAATAACATATTGCAGGATTATATAGGAGTCATACAAACGGATGGATATTCCGCATACAAGAATATAGGTGAAGATAACAGCGGAAAGATAAGCAGGATAAGTTGCCTTGCGCACATCCGAAGGAAGTTCATCGAATCGGAGAACAACGATCCGGAACATTCCGGGGAAGCTTTGGATTTTATCGGGAAGATTTACAGGTTGGAAAGGTTCTTCAGGAAAAAGAAGTTTATCCCGGAGAAAATCAGGGAGTACCGGATTCGTTTTACCGTTCCGATATTCAGAAAATTCAAGAGGTGGCTTGACAGATACATTTCAAATTCCCAGATTCCCGGTGAAAGTCTTATCGGTAGGGCGATTGCGTATGCACATAAGGAATTTGATGCGTTGAAGTACATTTTCGATAATGGGGAGTACCGCATTGACAATAATGCGGCCGAAAGGTTGCTGCGTCCGACAAAACTTGGACTGAACAACTACCTGTTCTTTGGGAATCACAAGAATGCCAAGAGGGGAGCCATTATCTACACCATCGTGGAAAGCTGTAAACTAAACAATGTCAATCTGTTCGAGTATTTAAAGGTAGTGTTCAGCAAGGAACCAGAAGCGGGGGAGACGTATGAAATGTTTCTTCCGAACAAGTGGAAAGTATAAATTGGCTTATGAAATTTATAAAATTCCGAAAAACTCTTTATCGCTGTCACTGATAAAATCTGTATTTTTAACAGTTTCCCATATAAGTGCCCAGTCCGAATCTGTTATGCAACCGCAATATCCTCCATGTTGAAGTATCCTTAAACGAGGTATTCGGAATAATTTGCTGCAATCCACCCAACTTTTATAATCCAAAAAACTATAATCTTTTTTTAATAGTGGAAATTGAATATCTCCCAGTTCCTTAAAAAATGTATTCGGCTTTGTATTTACTAATAAGGAACCGACTATACAGTCATCTTTTGAAATCCCCATTACCACAATCCATTTATCAGAACTTTTATAGTTTCCTTTCACTACAAAACCGTCATCGTTTATCATCGGTACATAAATGATAGACCCTTTTTTTATATTTTCATCCGTAACAATC
>NZ_CAJTSC010000104.1 GCF_910578895.1 uncultured Bacteroides sp. | reverse complement strand
AACAGGGGTCAAATTGCTGTGAATTAAGGGGACTACTTTGAGTGGATTTTCCAATTGGAGAGCCAATTGTATATCACGATATCCATAACATAACACCGCATCTTGTTTAAGTGAAAATCTGGTACGTTGGAACTTGTAAGAGCAAATGCGTGAAAGTTATGCTATGCACAAGCATAGCGTGCTGTCACGTCCTCTTACATAGGCTTACCAGAACCTTCACTTTTGGACTATGATTAGCACGCTATTTTTGTTTTTTGGCCAATCACATAAAGTGCGTTGAATAAAAAAACCTTATTTTATTCAGTACAGCGATTTAATTGAATAAAATTCGTTATATTTACGGTCTAAAACAGACTGTAATGAAAACAACAATACTCAATCAGCGGGCGGAGCGCGACGAATTGTTGTCGCGCCCTTATCAGCAACGCCATACCAAGTATGACGCTGACGAACTTTTGCAGAACCCGCTTATCAAACTTATAACCGGTCCTCGTCGCGTAGGTAAATCTGTTTTTGCCCTGCTGATGTTGCAAGGTAAGAATTTTGCCTACCTCAATTTTGACGATAATCAATTGCTTGAAAAATGGGACGAGGATCTGGCAATGTCGGCTCTTGATGATGTCTATCCTGATTATGATTTTATGCTGCTTGATGAAATTCAGAATCTGCCGGATTGGGATTTGTGGGTAAGTAAGCTATATCGCCGGGGAAAGAATCTGATAATCACAGGAAGCAATGCCAATATGTTGAGCAGCGAAATGGCGACAGTGCTGACAGGCCGTTATCTCCAGATTGAAATGTTGCCTTTCAGCCTTGATGAAACCATGAGGTGGAAAAATATCAGCCCGGACCGCGAGGAACAGGCGGCACAGGCAATAGTGCTGGCAGATGACTATATGCGAAACGGCGGGTATCCTGAAACTATCTCGGCTCGTAGCATCACCAAGAGTTATCTTTCCACGCTGTTTGATTCAATCTTGCTGAAAGATGTCGCCAAACGCCACAACGTGAGGAATACGACCGACTTATACAACCTTGCTACTTATTTGTTGTCAAATTTTTGCAATCCGATTTCAGCCAACGAACTTGCCGGAGAACTGGGATTGTCAAGTGTTGCAACTACAAAGAAATTCTGCGATTATCTTAATGAGCCTTACCTGTTCTTCTATTTGCCGCGCTTCAACAACAGGCTGAAACTGATGAATAAGGCGCCGAAAAAGGTATATGTCGTTGACAATGGTTTTGTGCAAAGCACAGCTTTTAATCTCAGTGAGAACCTCGGCCGCCTGTTGGAAAATCAAGTATTTGTGGAACTTCTACGTCGCGGCTATACCCCCGGTCAAACGCTATTCTATTACCGCACCCGCAACGATAAAGAGATAGATTTTGTTACCCGTAAAGGCATAAAAGTAGAGCAACTAATTCAGGTCTGCTACGACATGACTTCCGAGAAAACCCGCAAACGCGAACTCGACGCCCTCGCAGAAGCCGCCGAAGAACTCCACTGCGACAACTTGCTTGTAATCACCAACTCGCAAGAAGGAACTATCGAATGGAAAGATACTAATATTGTGATTACTCGTATTAACCAGTTTTGAAATCATCTGTTTAAGTACTTAAGAATATATGAATGATAATAAAGATTTAATATTAGCAATTTTAGCCGTTTTAGTTCCAGCGGTAGTAGCCTTCATGGGTTATATCATACACCGAAAAACGGAACGAATTAAAATTATGGAAAATCAATTATCTGAAAAGAAATATCTTGCTTATGCTGGAATAGTAACGTTATTCTTCAATATCTTAAAAACGGTAAAAGCAGGAAAAACTTCAGATGATGATTGGGCTGAGAAGATGGTTGATTTAAAAAGGGATATACTACTTTATGGCTCTGATAGTGTATTTTATGCATTTAATAATTTCTTTGACGTCTCTACTAACCATCCTGGGGATATTAAATTGATGATGGATGTATGGCTTAAACTAATACTTGAGATAAGACAGGATATGTGCGGTCATAAATCCAAATTAAGTAAGGATGACATATTATTAAACTTAATGCAAAGTCGAAATGAGATACAAAAATTTTATAACTTATAACTACATAACAGGTGATGAGAATTAGAAACTAGTAAAGCTGATATATTGAATAAAATTGTTATCTTTGTACTAACCCAATAGAAACAATGGGGAAGAACATTGAAATGATGCCGTGTGCAATTCGTGAACAACGGAGAGAACGACATTACAATATTCTGAAAACAACTTAGTTACAACGATATTAGCCGACTCCAGGCGGATCACCAAAAAACTCAGAGAGTTACCCCAAAAGGTAACTCTCTGAGTTTATGCCTGTTTTATACTGGTTTACATGGTTCAGTCCAACCGAGACAAATAGAATGGAATTATATCCATATACAAACGAAACCGGCAACTATATCCCCTTCTTTATGACCGGCAGCCCGAACCCGCCTTGGCTTAAAGAGAGCACTTTAGGCTTTCCTTTCCGTGCTTTCTGATAAGCGGCGCGCGAGACGTGCAAGGTCTCCACCGCCCCGTTATCGAAAGCTACCTGAAGATAATATTCATAGCGCATGCCATCGGGCACATATCGGTGTTTGCCTACCCTGCGCCGTTTTTCATGCTGTTCCATGCGCTTATCGAGTACGGTCACCGTCACATCATGCACGGAATCGTCATCCGCCAACAAATAGTTGCCTATAAGAAATGCTCCGTAACAGATGGAACCTACACCTATCAAATGGCACAACACATTCACGACTCTCTCTTCCATGGTCGTCAGCCATATCCATTTGCGGTAGAGAGGAAGGGTCAACATGCCTGCCGCCACCGCCACACCGACGGGTATCCACCAGGCCGCCAGTGTCTTCTCGGAAATCACATACCCCGTAGTGCCCAAGACGAGCACAGCCAAAATCACAACAATGCGTAACGCTTTAATAAACATGGTTCTTATCGCTTTAATTCGTATTTTCCTGCAAATATATAAATAAAAGGAACAGATGAAGAAACAGGCAACCTAAAACATCAAGCCGCATCACGGCTCTTTCATTTAAATAACGTCCGTTCGATATAATTCAGAACAATGACGGAACACTATCCATCTTTTCGCAAAGACAG
>NZ_CAJTSC010000103.1 GCF_910578895.1 uncultured Bacteroides sp. | reverse complement strand
CTATGGCGTTTTTCGCCTGTGTTCTTGCAGTAACCATGGGTTCCTGCGATAAGAACGATGACCCCAAAGTTCCAGATCTCAAGTGCACCCCTTCTAAGGTAGAAGTGGCTCCCGGTAAAACAGCAACGGTGACTGTAAGCGGTGGCACGGCTCCATTTACAGTGACCTCAAGTGATAGCAAGATTGCAACAGCTAAAGCAGACAAGAACACTATTACAATTACCGGTGTCAAAAATGGTACAGCGACCATACTCATCTCCGACTCAAAGAAACTTACAGGAAAGGTTCCTGTGATGGTCAAAGATATGGCATCCGAACTTGATTTCGATAAAAAGTCTATATCCGTAACTGCCGGGAAGGAAGAGACTGTCACTGTAAAAGGTGGTTCCGCTCCTTTTACAGCAACCGCCAAGGACACGAAAATTGCCACAGTCACAATCAAAGATGGAAAGATTATTATCAAAGGTGTCAAGGCTGGCAGCACTTCAGTAACTGTTACTGATAAGGATAAGAAAGCTGGAACTATTTCAGTTACAGTAAAATAAAGTGTTAAAAATCCTATTGGGAAGGAAGAAGAAACGCATGTATTTTTTCTTTCCAATAGGATTGTTATGTATTATGGTTTGCTAACAAAAATGAATGGAGTAATGGGATATCGAAAAAGGAGTCGTATTGACAATTGTCTTTTTATTAGTTATTTGCATGACAAATTGCCGTTCATGCTGCTACGGATAAGGGTCAGTAATAATTTTGGAGATAAACACGAATTATATAAGACCCCGTTATTGTATCCTTACCTAAGTTTTGGATATACTATTAAATAACGTCAATAGTTCAAAATGGAAAATCCACTTCCTTTGAAACTCATAGAAGAGCAAGAGTTATTTGAAAAACTGTTGGAACTTCTGGTTTTATCAACGCATTCTCCCAAAGGCCGATTTTCAAAAGATAATAGTTACATTATATTTAAGAAAAAGATGGAAACAACAAAAGATGGGAACACTGTAAAATTGGTATTGCCTTTCCCTCATTTTTTGTGGATACTTGCCAACCAACCTGAGATCCTCAAAGGAAAAGCAAATAAAGTCAATAAAAACGGAGATAATAAGTAATATTGACATACTGTGAGGCGTTGTCTTTATTCAGATCATCATGTTGCCCCAAATTAATTATTAATGACTGCATTTACATGTGGGCTCGGTGTATTCACTTCATCCTTATGTTTTCTGAAAATTATTATGAAGTGGGATAATCTTGCGTTTTATCTGGGGATAAATTACTGGAATGCAAACATTAATGGCAGCAGTAAATGGGGAAAGAATATGGCTGACAATCGGATACGGTTCGTTATTTTGATAACATAAATATTTTGGCAAAAATGCATAGTAAGAAATCAAATATTGGCATGGCGGCAAAGGCATTCCTGCTAACAGCTATAGGATTACCTATGGGGGTAAGTGCACAGGGGATAATCGAGGAAAAGGCAGATACGATAGTTGTTTATCCGACACAGCACCTTGAGGAGGTTGTCATCGTGCATCAGGTCCCGATAGTCAAACTAAAAACCGACAAGGTGACTTATCAGGTGAGTAATGATGTGGAGTCAAAGACACGCAGTGTATTGGACATACTGCGCAAGGTTCCTATGGTAACCGTGGACGGACGAAACAATATCATGGTAAACGGCTCCGCACAGTTCAAGGTTTATGTGGATGGAAGATTGAGTACTGTCATCACTCGCAATCCAAAACAGACGTTACGCAGTATGCCTGCCAGTCACGTGAAGAACATTGAAGTTATCACCAATCCAGGTGCCCAGTATGATGCAGAGGGAACTGGAGGTGTCCTTTGCATCACCACCAAGAAAGGTGGAGCCAAACAAGCATTGGCATTAGAAGACGACGGGTATGACGGAGCCACTTGTGGCTCCGTACACCTTCTGACAGGTATTCTGAGCAACGGAGTTGACGCCAGTCTCTCCGGTCAACAAGGCAAATGGTCGTATGACGTAAATTTGAACGGAGAATATATGTATTCAACGGGTACCATTGTAGAATCGGAGGTGACCGGCAACGGGACACGTCAATGGATGCGACAAAAGTCCTCATCAAAGATGCCATTCTCAATGGGCGAAGTTGGTGTGGGATACGAGATTGATTCCGTCCAATCACTCCATGTTTCCATGTCCACGACTTGGTTTGCCACAAAAGAAAAGAGCCGTCCCTCCTATCTTTACTCAGGCGGTATGTGGGGACAGGAGATGACTTTCAGTGGTAGTCAGAAGATGAATATGAACGAGATTTCGGTAGATGGAGGCATCGATTACCAACGTCAGTGGGGTGACAGGGGCAGGCTGTTTGCGAGTTATCAGATAAGCCATGCTCCCAACCGGAATGATACCGAGAACAGATACGATGGTCTTGACACCTCCTTGCACCCCGAAATCACTTCCACTGTGAAGGACATCCGTACAGAAATTTGTGACCGCACCACACAACACCACCTATCCACCGACCTTACCATTCCGCTTACCCGGCATCAACAGCTCAACACCGGTGTGAAGTTCTCCTTCGACCGTGGAGAGAGTCAGGCTACCGAAATGCGCTTTTTGAATGGCGGTTTCGTGGAACAAAAGGCGGCTGCCATGCACTACCGACAATCTCAAAACATAGCCGCCCTGTATGCCGAATGGGAGGCTCAATGGGGATGGCTGGGCTTGAAGGAGGGCCTTCGCTATGAACATACCTGGCAGAAATCACGCTATCTGAAGGGAGAAGGGAGTAAATTCTCGCTTCACTATGGCGACCTCGTACCATCCGTATCTCTTACTGCCAAAGCTAAGGAGAACAGCACATTTGGCGTGAGCTACACCATGCGTATACGTCGGCCAAGAATCAATGAACTCGACCCATACGTCAATAAGTCCGACCCTACCCAGCTTTCGTATGGCAATCCCAACCTGAAAGCACAACATCTAAATAATCTGGCTATTGTACATACGTTGAGGGCAAATACGTTAGCAATGCGAATCAGCCTCAATCATTCATGGAGTAACGATGGTATTGTCCGGTATTCATCAATGAAGGACGGGCGTATAAATACCACCTTTGGCAATATAGCCAGAAATCGCAAGACATCGCTGAATGCTTATGCCTCATGGAATGCGACACGTTCAACCCGCTTGATGCTGAATGGAGAGGTGGGCTATAGTGACATGCGAAGCCGGGAGATTGATGCCCGCAACTATGGTTGGCATGGCAAC
>NZ_CAJTSC010000102.1 GCF_910578895.1 uncultured Bacteroides sp. | reverse complement strand
GGACAAAAGAGGACAGACAAAAAAACGGGGTAATGCAAATGAAAGCGGATTTATGAAGCCGTTAGGTTTTCAAATCATTACCCGACGAAATGTGATTTTTAACACGTGGCACTGACATTTTCTACGTGTGGCTGTGTTTGGCTTACAAGGTCTAACTCGTTGATAATTAATTTTGCAATCAAAAAAAGACGAGTATGGTAAGAAGCACATTCAAAGTGCTGTTCTACGTGAACGGCAGCAAGGAGAAGAACGGTATTGTCCCCATCATGGGA
Organism: uncultured Bacteroides sp.; assembly: GCF_910578895.1. Taxonomy (GTDB): domain Bacteria; phylum Bacteroidota; class Bacteroidia; order Bacteroidales; family Bacteroidaceae; genus Bacteroides. Next base: position 3,009 of record NZ_CAJTSC010000102.1, on the reverse strand, counting down.
CGGGTGACAATCAACGGGACTGTGGCGCAGTTCAGTTGCAAGCAGAACATCCCGAAGACACTTTGGGACGTGAAAGGGAACAGGGCGAAAGGCAAGAGCCAAGGGGCACGGGACATCAACCTCGCCCTTGACAACATCAAGGCGCAAATCATCAAGCACTACCAGAAACTTTCCGACCGAGAGGCGTTCGTGACGGCGGAAATGGTGCGCAACGCCTATCAGGGAATCGGCAGCGAGTATGAGACGCTTATCCGGGCGTTTGACAAGGATTGCGCCAACTTCCTCAAACGTGTGGGCAAAGACCGCACCATCGGTACATACAAGGTGATGATGCGTGCGAGGAACTATGTGGCGGCTTTCATCAAGTCGTTCTACAAGCGCACGGATATGTCGATGCTCGAACTGACACCCGACTTCATTAAGGAGTTTGCGGCTTATCTTACTGCCGAACGGGGGCTGAAGAACGCCACGATATGGCTCAACTGCATGTGGCTGAAGGGCGTGGTGATGCGTGCGCATTATAACGGGCTGATACCGAGAAACCCTTTTGCGCAGTTCCATATCAGCCCGAACGTGAAGGAGCGTGAGTATCTGACGGAGGACGAGATAAAGACCATCATGACACACGAGTTTGAAAATCCCACACTCACACTGGTGCGTGACCTTTTTATCTTCGCCTGCTTCACCGCCCTTAGTTTCGTGGACATGAAGGAACTGACCACGGATGAAATCGTGGAAGTGAACGGAGAGAAATGGATAATCGGCAAGCGGCACAAGACCGATGTCCCTTTCCAAGTGAAACTGCTTGATATTCCCATGCAGATAATCGAACGCTACAAGAACCGTTCGGGAGACAAGTCCGTGTTCGGGAAAATCAACTACTGGACGATGTGCAAACAGTTGAAAAAGGTTATCAGTGAATGCGGTATAGAGAAGCAAATCTCGTACCATTGTGCAAGGCATACATTCGGAACGCTGGCTCTGACCAAAGGAATGCCGATCGAAAGCGTAAGCCGTGTATTGGGACATACGAACATTGTCACGACCCAGATATACGCGAAGATTACCACGCAGAAACTGAATACCGACCTGACGATGTTCGGCGATAAACTGAGTAAGACATTTAACGGTATAACGGTGTCATGAGTATGGAAATGGAAAGGAGCATCATGACAATAAACGAATACGGCAGCGTCATATTGCCAGAAGACATTTCAGGTATATGGATGAGCGAGCCGGAACTGGTGGAGCTGTTCGGGGTAATCGCCCCGACACTCCGTGCTGCTATCAGAGCGGTATATAAAAGCGGCGTGTTAAACGAATACAAGGTACAAAAGTATATACAGCTGAATAACGGTTGTCATGCAGATGTGTTCAGTTTTCAGATTATAGTCGTGCTTGCATTCCGTATCGACAGCTTCGGTGCGGAGCAGGTGCGCAAACTCCTGTTTGAAAGGCTGTACATGCGAAAAGAGAAAGCAAGCATCTTCTTTTCGCTGGACATGAATGGCATGAAAACGTCTAATTATCAGGTATAAATACATTGATGTGACGACATAAAGTAGTGAAACCTATGCGTATTCCCATTGCCGATAATATATTCATATAAGTATTCGAATAAGCGTATTGCCGATTACGACAAGTCCGAAGAAGAACCCGTCAGAGTGGCACATCTTCGGACTTTATTTGTATGTGTTTGTGCCAAATCCAAGAAAATCATACGTGAGTCACGCGTGAGTTGTCAATCCGTCTTATCCGAATTGCCGAGCTTTGCATTGATTAAAACAAAATGAAGTGCTTATGAAACAAGGTAATATCAGAAAGGAGGAGTTCATACGGGTAGGTACGACCCTCTACAAGTTAGTGAACCAGCCCCGGCTGAACGGAGACTATGTGAGGAAACGCATCGTGTGGAACAACGAGACACTCCGGCAGGATTATGGCAAACACTATCTTGCCAGCGTGCCGAAGTATGATGGCTTCTGCACAGTCCCCGACCATGTGAATTACCGTCCGATAGTGGACAAGTTCCTGAACCTCTATGAACCGATAGACCATCGACCGCAGGAGGGCGACTTCTCGCACATCCAATCTTTGGTGCGGCACATCTTCGGGGAACAATACGAATTAGGTATGGACTATCTGCAACTGCTATACCTGCAACCGATTCAGAAGTTGCCTATCCTGCTGTTGGTATCGGAAGAACGTAATACAGGTAAAAGCACGTTCCTGAATTTTCTGAAAGCCCTGTTTCAGAACAATGTCACATTCAACACCAACGAGGACTTCCGCAGCCAGTTCAATTCCGACTGGGCTGGCAAACTCCTTATCGTGGTGGACGAAGTGTTGTTGAGCCGCAGGGAGGACAGCGAGCGGTTGAAGAACCTCAGCACCACACTTTCCTACAAGGTGGAAGCCAAAGGCAAAGACCGTGACGAGATAGCGTTTTTCGCCAAGTTCGTGCTATGCTCCAACAACGAGTACTTGCCTGTAATCATTGATGCAGGGGAAACACGCTATTGGGTGCGGAAGATAGACCGCTTGCAGTCCGATGATACCGACTTCCTGCAAAAACTGAAAGCTGAGATACCTGCTTTCCTCTACCATTTGCAGTACAGGCTGCTATTCACCGAGAAAGAAAGCCGGATGTGGTTTGCCCCGTCACTGTTGCATACAGAAGCCTTACAGAAAATTATCCGCAGCAACCGCAACCGGTTGGAGATTGAAATGTATGAGCTGCTTCTCGATATTATGACAACGATGAATGTGGACAGTGTTTCATTCTGTCCGCATGATATACTCGTTCTGTTGGCAAATACGTATGTCAAAGCGGAGAAACATCAGGTACGGAAGGTATTGCAGGAATGTTGGAAACTGACACCTGCCCACAACACCCTCACATATACCACCTACCAAGTGGACTACAGCCGTGAATGCCGTTACTCTCCGCTGCGCAGGACAGGAAGGTTTTACACCGTGACAAGAACTTTTTTAGAAGCACTATGATTA
>NZ_CAJTSC010000101.1 GCF_910578895.1 uncultured Bacteroides sp. | reverse complement strand
GTACTGGTTCTGTTACTCCACCCTGAAAGAATGGGGAGTGACGTTTGAGGTGATAGACAAGATACTGTGGAACTTCCAGCGCACCACCGGGCTGTTCTCGTCCGTCCTTTGGACGAAACTTTTTGCGGTGGTGTTCCTCGCCCTGTCGTGCATCGGCACTAAGGGCGTGAAAGAGGAAAAGATAACGTGGACGAAGATACATTGCAGCCTTGCGGCTGGTGTCGTGTTGTTTTTCCTGAACTGGTGGTTGCTGGAACTGCCACTGCCACATACGGCAGATGCCGTGTTTTATATCGCTACGCTGTCGCTGGGCTATATCTGTATGCTCATGGCGGGTACATGGATGTCCCGGTTGTTGAAAAACAACCTCATGGATGATGTCTTTAATACCGAGAACGAAAGTTTCCAGCAGGAAACAAGGCTTATCGAGAACGAGTATTCGGTAAATCTGCCTACCCGGTTCTACTATAAGAAGAAGTGGAACAATGGCTATATTAACGTTGTAAACGTTTTTCGTGCGAGCATCGTGTTAGGAACGCCGGGCAGCGGGAAGTCATACGCAGTAGTAAATAATTACATAAAACAGCAAATCGAGAAAGGTTTTGCGCTCTACCTGTATGATTATAAGTTTGTGTGACGTGGAAAGTTACGCCAGTAGCTGTCTGTCAATCGTTCATCGATAGAGCAGACCTATTGTTTCACCAATAGTAGCCTACGAGCAGGTGCGCTTGTACAAGGGTATCAAGCTGCTCGGACAAGGTAGCCCTCCCGAAAGGGTAAGAATGAACCGTGAGGGAAATTCAAAGGTCGCAAGCATTATGCGGTTGGGGAGCTTGGCTCGGAAGGTATGGTCAACGTAAGTGAATTGCTAATAAACGTCGTTAAGTCGAACAAGCCTACTAATGCTATCAGGCTTGAACCAAAAGGTAAAATGGCTGGTTGTCCCTGTGAATTTTGGGGGCACGTGAACAATAGAGCCATCGGCGAAGAGGCAAGACCTAACCCATTCCCGGTACTGGTGTAAAACACGGTAAGCCCATATATCTCCCGTAAGGGTAGGAGAACCGCAAGGTAATCTGACGGATATGTGGGTAAAGGAGAACCGGAGAAAGCGAATGCCATCCCGTAATCGGGTGGATAGGGATTGAGCCGAAACCATGAATTGTTTTTGACAACATTATCCTACGTGAAAGCGGGCAGACTTCCGGTATGGTGACGTTTTACAAGATAACTTTTAGAACTTATGAAAGAAGAAAAGCAAATGTACGAAAACAAAAAATCGTGTGCGTCTTCTGACTGCAATGGTCGGACTTGGGAAAGCATAGACTGGAACAAGTGCGAGCAGGCAGTCAATAAGCTGCAAGCGCGTATTGTAAAAGCTCAGAAAGCAGGTAAGTTCGGCAAGGTAAAAGCCTTGCAATGGACACTTACCCACTCGTTTTATGCCAAAGCATTGGCGGTCAAGCGAGTTACTTCCAATAATGGAAAGAAGACTTCAGGGGTTGATAAAATTCTTTGGTCAACTCCGCAATCGAAGTTCAAAGCCATTGTGACACTAAGAAGAAGAGGCTACAAGCCCCAACCGTTAAAAAGAGTAAATATCAAGAAAAGTAACGGCAAACTTCGCCCGTTGGGAATACCGACAATGAAAGACAGAGCCATGCAAGCACTTTATCTGATGGCATTGGAACCAGTGTCTGAAACTACAGCAGACAACTATTCCTTTGGTTTCAGGAAAGACCGCAGCACGGCAGACGCTATGGCTCGATGCCATTCGCTTCTGTCCAAGAAAACATCCGCCCAATGGATATTGGAGGGAGATATTAAAGGTTGTTTCGACCATATAAGCCATGAATGGTTGATGAAGAATATCCCTATGGATAAATCCATATTACAAAAATGGCTAAAATGTGGGTACGTATATAACAGAGAACTTTTCCCGACAGAAGAAGGTACACCGCAAGGAGGTATCATATCACCGACACTTGCCAATATGACGCTTGACGGTTTACAGAACCTATTGGAAACCCATTTCCCGTGGGAACGGGTATCAGGAAAATCAGGATGGTACTGCCCGAAAGTCAGATTGGTGCGTTATGCAGACGACTTCATTATAACAGGTGATACTAAAGAAATATTGGAACATAGTGTAAAACCTTTGGTAGCTGATTTCCTCGCAGAAAGAGGACTGACACTGTCAGAAGAGAAAACTAAGATTACACATATAACGGATGGTTTCGATTTTCTTGGTTTCAATGTACGGAAATTTGGAGATGCCCTGCTGACACAACCCTCTAAAGATAGGACAAAACGAATGTTGAGCAAAGTCAAAGATGAAATCAAACGATTCCGTGGCGATGCTCAACATGAGCTGATTATGCGATTGAACCCGATACTTAACGGATGGGCAAACTATTACAAACATAGTGCAGCCTCAAATGTCTTTCGTAAGACTGATTATCAAATCTATAAGAAGTTATGGCGGTGGGCACTCCGCAGGCATGGTAACAAATGCAAAGGGTGGGTTAAGAACCGCTATTTCCATAGAATTGATGGTCGTGACTGGGTATTTGCAGTTAAAAAGAAGAACGAAAAGCATGAGGAATATTTTATTCCAATCACTATTCTGTTCAATACGAAGATTGAAAGATACCCCCAACTGAAATGTGATGTCAATCCTTTTGACCCTGAATGGAAGCAATACCTTGAAAAAAGGAGAACTGCCAAAATGAAAATGAGTTTGAAAGGTAAGAGGTCACTTATCTCAATGTGGGAAAGACAAAATCGAAACTGCGTGTTATGCGGACAGCCGATAACAGCAGAAACCTCATGGCACACCATGAGCCAGCAGAAGAATGGCAGAAACCACCTCTGTTTAGTTCATGATGGTTGTTATCAAAGTGTTACACATAAAAAGAAGAAGTAAATATGAGCGTATTTCTATTTGAAAAGGAATATTGTTTGCTTGAGCCGTGTGAGGGGAAACTTTCACGCACGGTTCTTAGGGGGGAAAGCACCCGTAAGGGTGCTGACCTACCCGACCCCGACCTTTCGGAAATCGCTTACAATCATTTACTTAACCACTTGGGCGGGTATAAGGTAAAGCCCAAATTCTACATTATCAATTTTGACGACCCACGCAAGAGCCACCGATGCAACCCGATAAACGCCAGCTTCATGTCGGACATTGCGGATGCTTATGAAGCCAGCTACACGATTATGCTTAACCTCAATCGAAGCTGGATAAGCAAGCAGGGCGACTTCTTCGTGGAAAGCCCGATTATTCTTTTGGCGGCTATAATTTGGTATCTCCGTATCTATCAAGGCGGTAAGTATTGCACGTTCCCCCATGCCATTGAACTGTTGAACAAGAAATACGCCGATGTGTTCACCATTTTGCGCAGCTACCCCGAACTGGAAAAC
>NZ_CAJTSC010000100.1 GCF_910578895.1 uncultured Bacteroides sp. | reverse complement strand
GGGTATATGTGTAGTAAGTTATAAAAATATCAATATATAGTATAAGAATATGAATATTAAATAGTTATGCTTGTTGTTGTCTATATTGATACCTATTACACACTATATACACACCTACACACTACACACCCGTCAATCATCCGTTGCAATTCCTTTGGTGTAACGGCTTATGTTGGCACGGTCGATGCCGACAGCTTCCGCGAGCTTACTCCGATTCAGCTTCTTTCCTTTTCGTGCCATCATACCTGCAAGTTCCCTTATTATTTCCTCGTCTGTCCGGGGCTTCGGCTTGCCTACAATAAGGTTATAGGCATTCATCTTTTGCGCGATAAGGTATGGCGCACAGGCAAACGCCCATCGGATTGTATCTGCCTCAATATTCGGGTGCGTATAAGGGTAGTCCGGAGTTGCGTCAACAATCTTTAACAAGTGGGCAATTAATGTGAGCTGGTGAACGGCATACATGACTTTTGCGAAGGCGGCATGTTTGAAATTGTTGTATGCTGTTCCATCTTCCGGATCTGCGGAGAATGAAGCGCACAATTTCTCATATTCCCTTGCAAACACTTCGCGTCCCTCTACATTAGGCGAGAATTTCCAAACTATGTTACCGAGTCCGCGTAACGATTTTACCGTATTGTTCCAATAGGCTGTCTGTGTCATGTCGATGCCGTCACCGATTTTCGGGAAGCCGGAAGCCTCAAACATTACGATTGAAAAGCGGTGAAGAAGACCGTTCGCAATAAAATCGGGCTTAATGGTTTCGTGGATAAGGTCAGTTTGAACACCCCCCAGGACTGCGAGGAAGCTCTCACTGCATACCTTGATAACGTCCTCTCCTTTGGTATCTCTTTTTATAGGGTTGAAATTGGAAATTTCCAATATATGCTCAACTGCTTGCTCGTTGAACTTGCCGCTTAGACTTTTGAAAAAAGCCCGAAGTTCGTCATTATAAAGAATGCCTCCGCGTGGATTGTCGCACACAAATTCAATGCGGGCTGCATCCGTGGCGGCAGCACACAATATTTGTGTTTTTTCGGGTCGTGGTGCCGGATTAGACGCTTTCGCGTTCTCCGATCTCCATGCCTCTAACTTGCTTTTATAAGTCGATAGCAACTCCCCGTCGATAGCAAACAACGGCTTCATTATATCGCGCAATGGCTGACTTTTTCCGGCGGCGGACGGTGCCACAATCAAGGTCATTAGTCCGGGCTTGTTCTTAAATCCGGCAATGTCGCTCTCGACGAATGACCCGGCGGCGGCTCCTGCAACAGTGAGTGCGGCCATTAAGGTGACTTCGTTTGGAACATTGCGACGGTTGGCGACGTGTTTGCAATAATCGACAAACTTTGCAGGAAGTCCGAATGTAGGGAGGGCAGATGAGATATTTGCAGATTTGGAAGCCCTAAGGGGTGCTGCTTTTATTTCGTTGAGAATGTCCGAGTAATCGGGTGTAGATTGGATTTCTTTCATACCTTACCCTCCTGCCTTTTCAAAAACAATTCGCTCGGATTCCATTTGTAGCCGCTTTCAATTTCATGGTTGCGATTCCATATCTCCATGTTTTCAGAAACATTCTTGCGAATTTCTTCCGTTGATATGTCCTCGATATTGATTCCTGCGACAATGTGTAGTAAGTCCATCATTGACTCACAAATGGATTGATACAGCCCTCTCATTATGCGATATACGCTCTTGTCGTAGTTTTCGCAGTCATAAGGTCTGCCCGTGGTGTCGAATAGATTTTGTGCAGTGTAGGTATCTACACTTCCTTTGGAGGTGAAGTATATTCGCCTCCCATCGGAGAGCCGGAGCGTTGCTCTGATTTTCGCCCGGCTTGGGTCTAATTGGCTCGGTCTAACTGTGAGCCTAATTGTGAAATTTGCTTTTTTCACTGTCCTTGAATGAATTTTATAAAACACAGATGCATTTGGGGTTATACCCGGCGCTCTGTGGCACTCTCAAATGATGATGCAAAGATAATAATTTGTAGCAAATACGCCAAATAAACAAGGGATAAAATAAAAGCCTCGTCATCTCGACGGGGCTATATCTTTATCATTTGAGTTGTCTTCATTCAAAGACACTGCAAAGTTAATAACTCCGTCTATGTTCTCAAAGTTTTTACTACAAGTTGTTCCTTTCGATGTCTATTTGAGTTAATGATAAGGTTAATTTTCAGGATTACGATTTGCCGGGCGATTCTCGCATAATCTTAACTGCCTTTGATTCCGTTTCCTCATCCCATCCGAAAGCCTCTGCCAATCTCCGAGCATGGTATTCGATAGCCTTGTCAATTGGTAAGGGAATATAGAAAAACACCTGTTTTTCCTTATCTCCTAAATCTTCCCTTTTCCATTTTTGCAGGTCGGCAAGAGCCAACAATATCTGTGCCTTTTCTTTCGGGTTGGTCGAAGCAGAGGCAAGTCTGTTAAGCTCTGAAATTGTATCATCACGGCTTCTGTTGGTTATCTCCTGCGTCTCTGCGTTAGCGGTGGCTACTGTGCGACGTAAAGCAAGATAGTCCTTTACCTTGTCGCTACTCATCCACCTACTTGTCTGTACCGGGATAGAATTTTCAGAGGCTGTAACTTCCGGCTCTTTTCGTGATAGTATGTAAGCAAGTCGGGAGTCTCCGTTGGTAAGATAGGCATCAAGGCAGAATTTTTCAAGCGGTGATAGTTCCGTTTTCGTGCGTCCTCGCTTCATAGTCCGATATGCTTTAAGAGTTCCGCCGGAACTGTGACAATTGGTTTGTCGTTCATTTCGGCCCGTTCTTCTGCGGTCATAAGTTCCTGCGCCATGCGGTTAAGTTGTCGGGCGAGCCGTTGCGCCTGACTCTTGCTGAATGAAAGGGTAATGTCGCCATGCTGACAAAGGTCGGTATCATACTGCTTGTATTTAGGGATTGACAAAATAATGCAATCATCGCCGGGGTGAGTTCCATATTGCCCGGTTATCTCGGTTCTCGCGTGGTGGAGATATGCGCCTATTCCGTTGGCGTTGGCTATTTCTGTAGATTGTCTCATGTTGTTATGATTTTATGAATTTGCGCCACATATACTTCTCGAAAGTGCGTGGGTCTAAATTCTCATCGCCGGAAATCATTCTGCGGCTAATAGGATCTAACAATGTCGTGGAATAGACAGAGGGAGCTAACCCGTTGCATTCCTCAAAATTTTTGAGGGTTGTAACAGCCGTTGTCGCTGCAACTATCTTTCCCCAATATTCAGACATACGGCGCGTGTCTATCTTGCGGATATATTTTTTCTTTCGAGGTTCGAGTGTTGCGTCTTCATCAACTTCAACATAGCCGGATTTATCGACGGCAAGAACACAACCCATTGCGATAGCGTTTGCCATTCCGATAATAAATGACTCTGTTTCCTTCGCTACTGTCATATATTCTTCGCGGATTCTATTTCTTTCCGACTTCGGCACATACCCTAATTTGCTGATGTAATTACTATATAGCGACATGATATATAGCTTCCATTTAGTGGGGTCTGCATATTCGCCGAATTTCTTTAACGTTTCCACATCTCTTGGCAGGTCATATTTCTCCAGAGTATTGAATCCTGCGGAGAAGTCAAGAGCCATGTCTGAAACTCTTTCAAGCTCCTTGCTCCATCCTTCTACATCCCATTGCTCAGCGGCAAAGCTGTATGCTTCGGGAGCGTTAGTCTGTTCTGTTTTCTCTTTCATGTTATTTTGTCTTTACGTTTTACCAATTTTCACGGCGGCGTTTCCTTTCCCAAAATCGGGCAGAATCTTCGACCAATCGCTCGGCGGTGGCACGGTCAACGCTCTTATGTTTCATACAGTTCTTTATGCGCTGTTCTCTTTTATCGGGCAGTGCGAGCCGTTCTAAGGCTGTAAGTATTTCGGTGTTATTTCCCATATTGAATTATTAAGGAGTCAAACAAAAAAAGAGCCTACAAATCCCGGTGGGGAAATGTAAGCTCTTGTGGCTTTGTTGTATGTTGCAAAGATAGTATTTTATTTCGATATGGCAAAGGGCATTAAG
>NZ_CAJTSC010000099.1 GCF_910578895.1 uncultured Bacteroides sp. | reverse complement strand
ATACAATACCGGGTGATGCTGGCACGCTACCGGGGAAAAACCGCTTGTCCCGTCTGCCACGGAACCCGGTTGAAAAAAGAAGCCGGTTATGTAAAGGTAGGCGGCAAATCCATCTCCGAACTGGTGGATCTGCCCATTCATGACTTAAAAGAATTCTTCCGCACACTGGTACTGGATGCACATGACACCGCCATCGCCAAACGAATCCTGACGGAAATCACCAACCGCATCCATTTCCTGATGGATGTAGGTCTGGGATATCTCACACTGAACCGCCTCAGCAACTCGCTCTCCGGCGGTGAAAGCCAGCGCATCAATCTGGCCACCTCACTGGGCAGCAGCCTGGTAGGCTCGCTCTATATTCTGGACGAACCCAGCATCGGACTACACAGCCGTGACACCGACCGGCTGATCAAAGTTCTCCGCCAGTTGCAGGAACTGGGAAACACCGTGGTAGTGGTGGAGCATGATGAGGAAATCATCCGTGCCGCCGATTATATCATCGACATCGGTCCTCAGGCAGGACGCCTGGGAGGACAGATCGTCTATCAAGGCAACATGAGCGACCTTCAAAAAGACAGCAACAGCTATACGGTGCGCTATCTGTTGGGGGAAGAAAACATAGAGGTTCCCCGATGCCACCGCCCGTGGAACAATTATATAGAAATAAAAGGTGCACGTGAAAACAACCTGAAGGGCATTGACGTGAAATTCCCGCTGAATGTCATGACGGTAGTGACGGGTGTCAGCGGTTCGGGAAAGAGTACGCTGGTGCGTGATGTATTCTACAGGGCACTGAAACGCGAATATAGTGAGGGCAGCGAACGGCCGGGCGAGTTTCTCTCGTTGGAAGGGGATATACAACTGGTGAAAGACATTGAGTTTGTTGACCAGAACCCGATCGGAAAATCATCTCGAAGCAACCCGGTGACCTATGTGAAAGCATACGATGAAATCCGTAAGCTCTTCGCCGAGCAGCCCCTGGCCAAGCAAATGGGATATACGGCCGGATATTTCTCGTTCAACACTGAAGGCGGCCGCTGCGAGGAATGCAAAGGCGATGGTACGGTAACCGTGGAAATGCAGTTCATGGCCGATTTGGTATTGGAATGTGAATCCTGTCATGGAAAACGTTTCAAGAGCGACACGCTGGAAGTGAAGTTCCAGGATAAGAACATCTATGACATTCTGGAAATGACAGTGAACCAGGCCGTCGAGTTCTTCACCGGACACGGACAGAAGAAGATCGTGAAGAAACTGCTCCCCTTGCAGGAAGTAGGGCTGGGATACATCAAACTGGGACAAGCCTCCTCCACCCTTTCCGGCGGCGAGAACCAACGTGTGAAGCTGGCTTATTTTCTAAGCATAGAGAAAGCGCAGCCTACCATTTTTGTATTCGATGAACCGACTACAGGCCTGCATTTCCACGATATCAAGAAGTTGCTGGAGGCATTCGACGCCTTGATCAGCCGCGGACATACCATTATCATCATCGAGCATAACATGGATGTGATAAAATGTGCCGACCATGTGATTGACCTGGGACCCGAAGGAGGAAATATGGGAGGTAACCTGGTCGTTGCGGGTACTCCGGAAGAGGTAGCAGCGCATGCCACCTCATACACCGGACAATTCTTACGGGAAAAACTAACCATAAATACCCTCGACTAACGCTCCTCAAGAAACTTATGATGGATTAATCATCTTATAAACCACATAGAATCATGAAAAAAATTATTTTAAAACTCTTAATCTTTCCCTGCTTGTTGGCATGTTCACAAAAGGAAAAAGAATTCACAGTCCTTCAATGGAACATCTGGCAGGAAGGAACGATGATTCCTGGCGGCTATGACGCCATTGTAAACGAGATAGTCCGCCTTCGTCCAGACTTCGTCACACTGAGCGAAGTGCGCAATTACAACAATACCAACTTCACCGCCAGACTGGTACAGTCATTGAAGGAGAAAGGGGAAAACTACTACTCTTTCTACACGTATGTATAATCCGAAAAACGAAAAAACCGTTTTGGAAAAACGAAAACGGAAAGTCCGGCCGGGAAGAAGGAAAAACGAAAACGGAAAGTTCCCCGACACGCACACAAAAAAAAGACAGCGTTTGAACGTCAATAAAACGGTATTCAAACGCTGTTTTTTTTATGCGAAAAAGTACTCAAAAAGTCATTGTCAATTCAGAGGAAATTTGTATCTTTACATAGTGTTAGAAAGGATTTTATCCCTTATAACTTCCTGTCGTAAGTTGAGTATTTCTCTACTTGTGGGACTTTTCGTATATGTCCTTCCGCTATGTCCTTTAACGCTCTTTCAAGCGTCCGCAACATGGCCGGAAGTATATCCTGTTCGTAAAACTCTCTCGGCCGCAAGGAATAGTCAATCTTCACTATTTCCTGTTCGCAAATGTCTCCTGTATCTATTCCGCTATCAGCCCAAAACCAGGTGGCCGCTGTTATTGCTTCCTGACGTTTGTAGGCGTACTTTATGGCGCTGGCTCCACGCCCATAGGGTAACGGGCTGGGATGAAAGACAAGCGTACCGTAAACAGGAACGCCCAGCACTTCAGCCGGCAGTATTTCCGTAAGCAACGGGGCGATTGCCAGGTCTGCCATACAGGTAACGTCTGTTACCCTATGGCCTAAACGTTCGACAAGGGCTTTTGCAGCCCTATAAGCGGTCGTGTTTTCGTTTCCGTATATCCTGACTATCATTTTACCCTCCTATGTATTTAAACGCCTGTACGGCTCTAAAATGGCCGCCGTAGCCACCGGCTGAACTTCTTTTCTTACCTTGCTTTTTATATGACCGGGCAATAGAGTCGCTACACCGTTTTTTGCTGTCACCGTAAAGGCTGGCCGCTGTCTGTACCCACCTTTTAGAGTGCCGAAGCGCCCCGCAAAGTTGGGGGTGTGACGTGTGGAAAAACGTGTGGAACTTGTGCCCGCACCGGCCGTTACCTTGCAAATGGTATTCACATACGGCGGCCAGGAACTTGGTACCGACACCGATACCCTGCCATTCAGGCATTACCACCAGGCGGGTAGCCCGGTAAGCGTTGGCAGTAAACAGTGGCGCAACGGCCACATGACAAACCGGTTCGCCATCGATAATACCGACGAAGTATTCAGCGGCCACCGGAAGGGGCAAATCTAAATAATAATGCCGCTTAAAGAGTCGTGAGAATACAGTTCCCCGGACTTTATATATTTGAAGGGTGAGTTCCGGTCTTTGCCGAAGACAGTCACGCTCGTAAAAGCGTGCCTCGTCCGTATTGTACACCCAGTCGGGTTGTAGCCATTCAATAATATCAAAGTGACAGGATAAAAGCACAACCTGGCCGGAACCCTTGCGCCATGTTTTAGCGAAAGCGGCCGCCCCTACCTTTGCGATCTGCCGGTCAATGACAGACGTAAATTCGTCAATAACGACACGTTCCGGGCGTTCACATACCAGGCGGGCAAGGCCGGCACGGAACTTTTCGCCGTTTGATAACACATTGAAAGGACGAAGCCACGCCGGAACGTCGCCCAGGCCAACGGCGGAAAGGGCGCCGGTTACGGTGTTGAAGTCGCCATTCGGGGCTATGCAGTCAACAATCGGCTTACTATTATCCCAACCGGCATAAAGGTCGTGAATAGGTTCTGAAAAGATACGGTTTCCGATGCTGGTCTTACCGCTTCCGGACGCACCGACAACCAGGCCGATATCGAAATCGTTGCAGCGATGCTTAATTTCGATTTTCATACCGTCACTACTTTTACGTTCAACCCGTTTTTACGCAGCCAGTCGTAAGTGGCTTGCTGGTCTTCTTCACTTTGGCATATCACAATTACGCCGTACTGTTCTTTGTAGGTAAAATTTCCCATATTCGTTTTTTTATTGATTACGGGGCAAAGGTCGTCAGTCCGGCGTAAACAGCATAATTTCCGGGCTTTATCCCACTGCACGGCTTTTGCAGTAGTCAAGTTCCTGGCTTAAATGGTTGATTACAGAATAAACCTTCCGTTCACTGATACCGTATTTATCGGCAAGCATCGCAACGATATAGGTCTTCTTTTCGCCTTCCCGGTTCAAACGTTCGTAATCGGCAAACAGGTCGGCATACTTG
>NZ_CAJTSC010000098.1 GCF_910578895.1 uncultured Bacteroides sp. | reverse complement strand
TACGATAATAGCACCGTCCATCTGAGCAGCACCAGTTACCATGTTCTTTACGTAGTCGGCGTGACCCGGACAGTCTACGTGTGCATAGTGACGGTTAGCTGTTTCGTATTCTACGTGAGAAGTATTGATAGTGATACCTCTTTCTTTTTCTTCAGGAGCGTTATCGATAGAATCGAAAGAACGCAATTCTGAAAGACCTTTCTTTGCCAACACTGTAGTGATAGCAGCAGTCAACGTGGTTTTACCGTGGTCAACGTGACCAATTGTACCAATGTTTACGTGCGGTTTGGTACGTTCAAATTTCTCTTTAGCCATAGCTTTACTTGTTATTTATTTGATTAATAATCAGCTTTTACATCTTTATGAGCTGTTACCGGGACTTGAACCCGGGACCTCTTCCTTACCAAGGAAGTGAGATTACAAATCACGTGCTCTGGCCAACTGAGCTAAAGAGGCAAACTTAAAAATGCAACCGCAACGTTAATGTAAGCGAAACGGCTGCAAATTTAGGCATTTATTTTTTACCCGCAAAATTTTAGCGGAATTTTATTTACTCCGTTGCTTTTCCTTGTATTTAACCAGTTGTTTTTCCAATGCTTCCAGGCAAAGATCGACCGCTTCTTCAAACGTGTCGCAGACTTTATTGGCATAAAGCTCACCGTTAGGAACCATTACTTTCACTCCGGCCTCCTTGTTTTCGGCCGTCTCCGGTTTAACTACCTTTAATGACACCTCTACTTTCTCTATATCGTCGTAAAATTTCTCCAACTTGGCAGCCTTTTTCTGAATAAAAGACTGCAACTGCTCTGACGCGTCAAAGTGAATTGATTGAATTCTAACTATCATACTTACCTCCTTTTCTTTAGGCTCGAGGATGAGCCTGATTATACACTTTTTTAAGTTCCTCAAAAGTGGTATGTGTATAAATCTCCGTCGTTGCCAAACTTTCGTGCCCAAGCAGTTCTTTTATCGAACCCAATTCAGCACCATTGTTAAGCATAGCCGTCGCAAAGGTATGCCGCAACACATGGGGACTTCTTTTTTTTACAGTTACCACTTTCGACAGGTTCCGTTTCACAATACATGCTACGATACTACGGCTAAGCCGCTCCCCGTTCTTTCGAACAAAAAAAGCATCCGAACAAACCGGGAACAATTCATTCCGCACATTGACATATTCCTGCATAGAACACCCCAACTCCTCATCGAAAGGTATCAGACGCTGTTTATTCCGCTTTCCCGTCACTTTGATAAGAGAAGCCGAATAATCAATATCCTTATCATCCAAACCGATTAATTCCGAAAGCCGCATGCCTGTCGCATAAAACATTTCGATAATCATACGGTCGCGATGCCCTTCAAATCCCTCCCCGAAGTCCACATCATCCAGCAACCTATCCATTTCACCTTCCCTCAGAAACACCGGAAGCGGCTTTCTCTTTTTCGGTCCCGTCACTTTCCGCAACGGATCCGCATCAACCACCCCTTTCCTTAAAAGGTACTTATAATAAGTACGGACCGAACTCAACTTTCGGTTTATCGTATTAGACGCATATCCCTTGTCCATCAAAGAAGCAATCCACTCACGGACAAGCTCCGCATCCACATCCGATGGAGTCAAATCTCCCAACAGCTCCTCACCAAACTTCTGCAATTCAAGTATATCCGCCCGATAGTACGCTACGGTACCTCTGGAATAATTCCGTTCATACAGAAGATAGTCAAGAAAAGAATCTGTCAACAACATATCGCCACATCTAAATCATGCAACGAATGTATGAAAAAGAATCCAATAATTCAAAAGAAATTACGAATTATTAATCTTCTACTTGTTGAAGCTGCTGAACGTAAACCGCACGTTCCTTCTTAAGTCTTTTAGTCACAGACGGTTTATCAAACTGTTGTCTGCTTCTCAACTCTTTAACGATACCGGTCTTCTCGAATTTTCTTTTAAATTTCTTCAGCGCTTTCTCAATGTTTTCGCCTTCTTTTACAGGTACTACAATCATTTTTTTGTTTTTAAAAATTAATGGTTTTATAAAATCTCACGATTAAATTGAGCGGCAAAATTACACATACTTTCTTTATTCACAAAACTTTCGGCTAAAAAAACGACAAATCCGGCACAAATTACACATACCGGAACCGGATAAGAAATAATTCAGGAAACATTTATCAATCAACCTTTTGCATTACGACCGGATGTATCGGGACCATATAAGCCTGCATAATCATACTTTTCAGGCACAGATAACAGCCCGGCCTACAAACATAAAATAGCCCGATGTGCTCCGTAATTGAACTAAAGTGAGTATCTTTGAGAGCATTAAACGATTCCTTATCATTTAACAACACCTTATGTAGTATGAATTCAATAATAAACGAACGCATTGCCGCCCTGCGGACACACATTGCCGGAGAGAATATCCAGGCATTCATCATTCCAAGCACAGACCCCCACCTTAGTGAATATGTAGCCCCCCATTGGCAGTCGAGAGAATGGATTTCCGGTTTCACGGGTTCTGCCGGCACGGTAGTTGTCACGGCAAAAGATGCAGGCTTATGGACAGACTCCCGCTACTTCCTGCAAGCAGCCCGGCAAATAGAAGGAAGCGGAATCACACTGTATAAAGAGATGCTGCCCGAAACTCCGGGCATTCCCGCATTCTTGAGCTCGCACCTGCGGAAAGGCGACACTGTAGGCGTGGATGGGAAAATGTTCTCTGCCGAAGAGGTAAAATACCTGCAACAGGAATTGGAGAAAAGCGGCATTCATGTAAAAAGCATTGCCGACCCTATGCAACTGCTATGGAACGACCGTCCTCCGATGCCGTTGGCTCCGGCATTTGTCCATGACATAAAGTATGCAGGCAGGAGTTTTACAGAGAAGCTGTCAATGGTCCGCAAGGAAATGGAAGCGGCAAACGCAGAATCTTTACTGCTGCCGGCATTGGACGAGATAGCCTGGTTGCTGAATATCCGGGGGAACGATGTGCATTGCAATCCGGTCGTGGTGAGCTATCTGCTGATTGAGAAAGATGAGGTACATTACTTCATCCATCCGCAAAAGCTCACCGCCGAATTAACCTCATACTTCAGCGCAAACCATATCTCCGTGCACACCTACGAAGAAATAGAAGATTATCTCGGCAACATCCATGCGAAGAGCATACTGGTAAATTCCGCCAAAACCAACCATGCCATTTATTCGGCAATCCGTCCTGGGTGCCGGATTATCGACAGAGTGTCGCCCGTAACCCTACTGAAAGCCATCCGCAACGAACAGGAGATAGCCGGCATACACGCGGCGATGCAAAGAGACGGCATAGCTTTAGTCAAGTTTCTGATGTGGCTGGAAAAAGCGGTCCCCACAGGACAGGAAACAGAAATCAGCGTGGACAGAAAGTTGCATGCGTTTCGTTCCGCACAACCGCTCTATATGGGAGAAAGCTTTGACACGATTGCCGGCTATAAAGAGCACGCCGCCATCGTACACTATGAGGCGACTCCCGAAACGGATGTGACACTGAAACCGGAAGGCTTCCTGTTACTGGACTCCGGAGCGCAATACCTCGATGGAACCACGGACATAACCCGTACCATCGCACTCGGCAATCTGACAGAGGAAGAAAAAACAGACTACACCTTAATATTAAAGGGACATATCGCACTGGCAACGGCGGTATTCCCCGAAGGCACCCGCGGGGCACAACTGGATGTGTTGGCACGCATGCCGATATGGAAACGGCACATGAACTACCTGCATGGGACGGGACATGGAGTAGGCCACTTCCTCAACGTGCACGAAGGACCGCAAAGCATCCGGATGAACGAGAACCCCATTGCCCTGCAACCGGGCATGATTACCTCCAACGAACCGGGCGTGTACAAAGCCGGCAACCACGGTATACGTACCGAAAACCTGGTATTGACCGTTCCTGCGGGCGAAGGCATGTTCGGCAACTACCTGAAGTTCGAGACAATCACCCTATGCCCCATCTGCCAAAAAGGCATTATCAAGGAATGGCTGACACCCGAAGAAACCGAATGGTTGAACGAATACCACCGTACGGTGTATGAAAAACTGTCACCGGACTTGAACAATGACGAAAGAGAATGGTTGAAAGAGGCGTGTAGCGCGCTGAATTAATTTTGAATTATGAATTTTAAATTTTGAGTGAGACGGCGATACCGATTTCTATTTATTATCTATAATTCATAATTCATAATTCATAATTCATAATTCATAAT
>NZ_CAJTSC010000097.1:256-4571 GCF_910578895.1 uncultured Bacteroides sp. | reverse complement strand
CTTTTAGAGTATCAGCCAATAACAAATAACCTGCATAGTCTGTTCCAATGGCGCAGACTACAATCGTATCGGTAATCTGTAATAATTCTGCCGGATATTTGATATTAAATTTGGATAGTAAACGACAGTTTCCAACCAATACCGGAGTTCCGTTAATCATTGCCTCCAAACCGAATCCGGCAAATTCTCTTGTACCGGTGACAGGTAGCAGTTCTACGTTTTGTAGCTTTGCATAGTTCACTATGGCTTTAGCAATCGGATGGGTACTGTTGCTTTCTACCGAAGCAACCATCTTAATCAATTCTTTTTCTTTAATACCGGATGCGGATTTACATTCTTGCACTTCAAAAGTTCCCTGAGTCAGAGTTCCCGTTTTATCAAATACAACCGTATTGATTTTAGTGATTGCATCCAGATAATTACCGCCTTTGAATAAGATTCCCAACCGGGAAGCAGCTCCGATGCCACCAAAATATCCCAACGGAATACTTACTACCAAAGCACACGGGCACGAAATCACCAGAAAGACGAGAGCCCTGTACAGCCAGTCATTAAATACATACGCAAACTGATTATCAATGAATGAATAAACAAACGGGAAGAGTACGATTAATACCGCCAGTCCTATAACAATAGGTGTGTAGATGCGTGCAAATTTACGGATAAACAATTCTGCCGGAGCTTTTCGTTCCGAAGCATTTTGCACAAGTTCCAATATTCGGGCAAGCGCACTCTTATCGAATGGTCTTGTCACCTTGATTCGAATCACTTTATCCGTCACAATCATTCCGGCAAGCACTTCTTCGCCTTCGCGAATATTACGGGGGACACTTTCACCTGTCAATGCCGCCGTATTAAAAGCAGCAACTTCGTTGAGCATCACTCCGTCCAAAGGGACTCTCTCGCCCGATTTTATCTCTATAATCTCGCCGACCTTTACATTCGCCGGACTTTCTGTAATCAGACTGTTATCTCTCAGTAACAAAGCCGGGTATTCGCCAATATAGAAAGCTCCGATTGTGGCAACAATCATTAGAGTAAACTCACTGAAGTAGTCTTTCTCTTTTATGCTCTCCCACGCTTCTTTCACAACAGGGAATCCGACCGGAAGATAAGCTACAATATACCAGATTAAAGCTACATATTCTTTATGAAAAAAAGAGGAACCTAGGGCATTCATTATAATACCACTTATCAGCAATATAAATGAAAGCCCTGCTTTCCAGTATTCTTGAAATATAGAATTTTTAACTTCAACTTCCTTTTCAGATGCACATCCGTGTGCACAGCAACTACAATGTCCCATATCTTTCATCTTTTAGTTGCTGCAAAGGTAGTGAATGATTCGTGCAACAAAGTTGCAAAAACGGATTTTGCTATATTATCTACACTGCTACTAAAAACGATGTAAGCGTCTCGGCGATGCCGTCCCCCCCCTCAAAAAAAATAGAAGTAGCATCTCCTCTTTATGTTTCGATCCTACTTCTATTTTCTTTCCATTTGTCCGGCAATAAATTTCTATATACCTTTATGTCCGTATTTGGTGGTAACTTTGCCGCTTTATTGATAACGTCCGTGATATATTCGAAGGTATTTATTCCCTGCATTCTGCATGAACAGGCCAGCGAATAAAATAAGGCACCTCTTTCCGCCCCCTTATGGCTTCCAAAGAAAAGGGAATTTCTTCTGGACATTGATATATATCGGTTGTACCGCTCGACCAAATTATTGTCCAAGTAGTAATATCCTTCAGTAAAGATGCCCTTAATGGCCTCCCATTGCGAGAGCATATAGTCAACCGCTCCCGCCATCTCACTTTTGGGAAGCAAGTCAGGCTTGCTCTTTATCCTGAGCAGTTCCCGTTTTATTTTGCTGAGTATCCGCGGCGCATACCTTTTCCGGTGCCTGAGGTTATCCTTTTCTGTCCATCCCTGTCGACCAACACAGTGTTCATGTTCTTTTTGATACAGCTTGTTCGTCAGTTCAACGATCTTTTGTGCGTCCGGTTCCTCCTGTACCTCAAGGAACTTCCTTTTGACATGTTGCAGGCAGGCGATTCTTTTAATTCCCGGATAGGCGTCACTTTCTAATTTTCTATACGGACTGTATGCGTCACTTTGTACTGTCCCCTCATATTCGGAAAGAAGGTCAAAAAGCACCTTCCCGCTACGGGAGCCGTTCTCGTAGAGGTACAGTATCAATTTCTGCTTGACCGCGACTGCCGCCCAGATATACCCCTGCCTTACCCCTTTGCCTTTACTGTTCTTCTCTTCCACAAGGACTTTGTGGTAACTTTCATCACAACAAAGATAAGAGTCTTCAAGCACGGCCATTCTCAACGCCTTGTAAAGGTTTTCCAGTACCTCGGCCGCCCTGCCCAGCAGGTGATGCGCGGTGGGCTTTTCAAGCTCAAACCCGCTTTCACGGAAGAAGCCGATAATCCGCTCCACACTCATAGAGTAGATATAGCGCAACTGGCATAAACCCGCTACAAAAGATCCGTCGTAGTTTGAGTTAAGGAAAGGTGCCTGGGGAGCGGAACCGCAGAAGACTGTTCCGTTTAAGCTATAAATGTTTTGCCGGTAGACAAGCTTTTCAAATTTCGGAGGAGTGTAGACATAACGGATGGAATCACGATATCCCATGAATTTGGCAAGGGATATGCTGAAAAGGGGATGTTCGGGATTGACTTCGATTACCTTCTCCTCCAGTTCAAAATGCTCCTTGCGTTTGGATTTATTGTTTCCCCGCTCTTTGGGAGAAGGGCATGGACGGGAGGGAGCCGTCCGCCGGACTGCCTCCGCTTCACCCGGTACCTGCTTTTCAGACTCGTTGCTTATAAGTTTGCCCAGACCACGACTGATGTTCTCCTGTTTTTTCAGTTTTCCATTTTTCAAGGTCAACGCCTCTTCTAATGAACGGACACTTTCGGTTAATTGGCGGACCTGCATCGTCAGTTCGCAGATAAGCAGCTGCCCATGCTCCTCACGCCTGGCAGCCGCTTCAAGCTGTTCTTTTAAAGATCTGATTTGATCCTCCAGAAGTTCTATGAGCCGGTCCTTTTGCATGTGTCAAAGATAAGAAAAAAGAACCGGAAGACAAAGAAATCAGCGAAATATTTGCAATGTAATATATTGATATACAGATTACTATATCAGGATATCACCTCAATCGGAACCGTTTCCTGCATTTGGCAGACCGGAGCGAGACGCCCTGCATTATCAAAAGAAAAGTCTTCCATGAGAGCTCATAAGACCCTGTATCGGGATTAAAACGGGGAACCTCAAAGGTACCTTCTTCCAGCCGTTTCTGATAGAGAATAAAACCGTCCGTATCCCACCGCAGAATTTTAACCATGTCACGTTTGCGGGAGAAAAACACAAATACATCACCCGAAACGGGAGAAAGGGACATGTCGGACTTGACAAGCCGGTAAAGTCCGGTCATGCCTTTACGCATATCAACATAATGCTGGCACAGATAATAATGCATGCCATCGGTTAAAGCAAACATGACTCTTCCTCCTGAATTTTACTGTTATAACGGTCGATAAAACGGTTGACGCTAAAAGAGCTGCCTTGCTTGATAGAGACAGTCACTCCGTCAGGGAAAGTGATGGTAACCCCGTAAAGCATATCCGGAGAGGAGGAAGGGGAAGGACAGACCGGAAGCAAACGGCTGAAAGAGGAGGCGGGCTCGTTAGCGGCGGTGACCGAAGAGTAGGGACGCAACTCACGGATACTGATGCTGTGGCGGGAAAGCCAAAGACACATACCATGGTAGTTGACATGGCGTTCACGACAATAACTACGAAGAGTTAAGGCAGGAGAAGAACATAAACAGGATTTATAATCCGATAAGGTACGGGTGTACAAGTCATGTGCAGTCATAAGATGTGTTTTTTATTATGACGCAAAGCTAAAAGGAAAAATTAAGATAGAAAATATGGCATCGCCGAGACGCTTACAGTTTTTCCGCAAAACAACCCTAATTTTACTTATTTCTCATACTCGTTGGATTCATTTCTCATAGTATCCCGGTCCTGGCACATAAATAGGCTGTGTAGGTTTCCCGATATTTTGCAACTTGCTTTCTGCTTTCAGTCTGCGGATTTGGCGGCTGGCCATGCTCTGGGTAAAGCAGCAAAGTGACTGCATATTACTACGGGTCAGTACGGGATGCGTTGCAAAATATTCCGTGAGTTTCCGGTCGATTTCTTCTTCTGTGAGCGAGGCGGAGTGCGGTTTGTATTTCGAACGTCGTAGGTGTGTAGCCATGCATGAACTTTTCAAATTCCTGTCAGCCTGAAAACTGA
>NZ_CAJTSC010000097.1:0-232 GCF_910578895.1 uncultured Bacteroides sp. | reverse complement strand
TTACCACACGGGGGTGGTAACTTGGTTCTTCCCCTTCTTTTGTCGGTTGGGGATTCTTATAAAACTCGAATTGTATTGCCATTGCTGTTCTAATTTAATGGTGGTTTATATGTTATGTTACTGATGTTGGCGTTTTATCTTGCCTTCATTATTTTATTTTCTTACCGACATCTCTATCGTTCCACTCTAGTGGATAGAACCTTGCACTCTGGTAGACAGAACTTTTTACTGT
>NZ_CAJTSC010000096.1 GCF_910578895.1 uncultured Bacteroides sp. | reverse complement strand
TGTTAATGTCCCTCGGCAGAAACACCAGTGTCTGACATCTGAAACACCTGCATCCCTCGGCGGAAAGTTCCTGTTTCTGCATAAACGGCGCATATCTATCGGGAAAAGCGGTATATCTATCCGCACTTTATACAAGCCTCCGCTATTCCGGCGGAAATACGGAAGGGCGGGAGTAAGCAAAAAGGCGGTTCCGCCGTCTTTTTGCCATGAAAACGTGCCTGAATGAAACCGTGCATCTGCACCGGCAAGCCGCTTTCCGCCACCTGCAGGAAACGCAAAAAATCAGCCGAAATCACGGACAATGCAAACCCGAAGGCGCATCACGGTGTTTACAATGAAAGCGAACGAAAATATCCGCCGCAATACCTCTGCCATATTAACAACAAAGAAGACCAAACAATGAGAAAGTATCTCTACAGCGAAAACGGATTCGTAGAAAAGAGCGGGTGGGAACCCAACTGCTGGGTAAACGTGGAGTGCCCGGACGACAGCGATTTCCAATTCCTCACCCAAGAACTGAAAGTGCCCGAAACTTTCCTCGAAGACATAGCCGACACAGACGAGCGCCCGCGCACGGAGACGGAAGGAGACTGGCTGCTGACCATCCTGCGCATACCCATGCAGAGCAGCGGGCACGGCATCCCGTTCATCACAGTGCCCATCGGCATCATCACGAACAACGACATAATCGTCTCCGTGTGCTACCACCACACCGAACTGATACCGGACTTCGTGCAGCATACCCGCCGCAAAGGCATTGCCGTCAGCAACAAGCTGACGCTGATTTTACGGATCATATACTCTTCCGCCGTATGGTTCCAGAAATACCTGAAGCAAATCAACAACGATGTGGCCACCGCCGAAAAGGAACTGGAAAAGAGCATCCGCAACGAAGACCTTCTCCAGCTGATGAAACTGCAAAAAACGCTCGTCTACTTCAACACTTCCATCCGAGGCAACGAAGTCATGATAGGCAGGCTGAAAAACATCTTCCAAGACACCGACTTCCTTGACATGGAACTGCTGGAGGATGTCGTGATAGAGCTGCGACAGGCATACAACACGGTAAACATCTACAGCGATATCCTCACAGGGACGATGGACGCCTTCGCCTCCATCATATCCAACAATGTGAACGCCATCATGAAACGCATGACGAGCCTTTCCATCACCCTGATGGTACCCACACTGATAGCCAGCTTCTACGGCATGAACGTGGACGTGCATCTGAATGACTTTCCGCACGCGTTCATAGCCATCATCCTGCTGTCCGCCACATTATCCGCCGCTGCCTTTATATGGTTCAGGAAAATCAAGTGGTTCTAAAGGCTGTCCGCCGTAATCGCATCGGGTAATCCGGCCTATCTCCATATCCTGCCCCCTTTCGCGCATATCATGCGGGTTATTGATACATATTTGATAACTTTTGATACAAAAAAGAAAGGTGGTTTGCCATCTTGTCGGAGAATAGCGCTCAAACAGCCCGTTTCATCGAAAAAAGAATTGAGATTGCCAATGGGAAAGGACAGGCCTGACAATGCCTGACAAAAACCTGACAATGTCTGACAACGGCTGAAAAAGTCTGAAAAACGCCTTATTGTCAGACATTGTCAGACATAAAGTTATTGATTATCCGATTTATTTAATAGCTTTACGCCCTATAAAATTAACACAGAATAATCACTTTAAAAACAATGGTGCTATGAAAACAAAATTAATTGGTGCCGGTTTTCCATTAACCGGTACAGTGTGTACTTACATTTATTCCAATCCGGAAGAAACCGGATTGAGTATGTTGGCGTCGGAGAACATCGAAGCCCGGACAAACGGAGAATGCGATGTTACGTACAGATGCCCGGGACACGGTTCGGCCGATTGTCCTTTTAATATAACTAAGGTGGAACATGTAATGGGAGGGCTGCAATCATGAAAAAAATCCTTAGTAACCTGTTCCTGCTTTTGCTGCTCGTTTCCTGTACATCTCAGCCTCAACAATCAACTCTCGTTTACGACGACTTTGCACAAACGCAGGAGTTGAAATCGAAGGAACTTCCGCTGGACACCGCCGTGTTCCGCTATCCCTTCCGCATACATATACAGGACAGGATGGCTGCCGTGCTCGACTTGCACGGCGCAGACCATTTCCTCCAGCTGTTCAGCTATCCGGACTTCCGCCACATCGCCTCATTCGGCAAGCGCGGCGACTCGCCCGACGATATGCTTTCCGTTGAAAATATCCGATGGGACGGGCGATTTTTGTGGACGCTGGATGCCAATAAGAGAGAACTGACGAAGTTCGCGTTTTCCAAGTCCGACGGCTCGCCGCTTCGTGACGAAACGGTGTCGTTGGACAAGAAGATTCTCCGCGCCCTGGATTTCGTGCAATGCGATGATTCCAACTTCATCATACCCGATTATTCCGGCGACAACCGTTTTTGCATGGTGAACCGCAAGGGCGAACTGCTTTATAAGTTCGGCACCATCCCTACCTCCAATGAGGATGCCTTGGCACATTCACGTCCTGCTTTGGCACAGGCGTGGCGCAGCTTCATCGACTATAATCCCCGAAAAAAGGTCCTTGCCGCCGTTACGCAGCTGGGCGAAGTGCTCGAGATTTACAATCTGAAGGACACCGCCTCCCAAATCGTCCGCATCGGCCCGAACGGCGAACCGAAGTTCAAGATTGCCAGAGGTTATAGCATTCCTACGGGCATCATGGGTTTCAGCGATGTGCAGGTGACGGACAAGGCAATTTATGCCGCGTTCCAAGGGCGTACATTCAAGGAACTTGCAAGCCAACCCAAAGACAAGAAAGTGAATGGCGGACAATACATCTATGTATTCAGCCTGAAGGGCGAACCTTTGATGAAGTATGTCCTGGACCGCCATATCAACGGCATTTCGGTAGACGAGAAGCGGGGGATTATCACCGCTACGGATGTGAACAGCGACGAACCTATCGTGGAGTATCGAATGAAATAGAACAAGAAGAAACATAAAACAGGAGACTGGAGAGGAACGGACGGCGCACGTTTTTGATTTTGTTGGCGCATAACGAACCGTCCGTTCCGTAACCCATCCCGAAAAGGAGGTTGCGGTAAAGATACGAATTTGATTTGAATAAACAAGGTGATTGCTTTTCCGTTGAAAGGACAGAGGCGGAAGATAATTTATTAACAGATAAAAAACAATGAAAACAGTAGATATCTTGATATTGCTGATTATAAGCCTGCTGCATTCCTGTTCATCTCCTCGGCAAGAGGATGAGGAAATCGGGAAAAGAATTCCGATAGTAATAGAAGAAGGCTCAAGAATTAAATTTTCCGATGTTTTTGAACAGGTTGATTATATCCCTTTAGAGACTACCGATACTTCACTTGTTGGAATAGTGGAACGTTTCCGCATATTCGATAATAAGGCATGTCTGATTTGTGATAAATCCCTGTTGATGTTTGATGCCAATACAGGACGGGCCATTTCCAAGATTTCGAAATTGGGGAGTGCTCCGGAAGAGTATCAGTCTTTGCATGACGCATCTGTCTGTGAAGACGGGAATGTAGAACTATTGGATATGAATAAACGAAAAATCAGGAGATATGATATAAATGGAAATTTTGTAAGTTCATTAGAGCTACCTTCAATGAGCTTTTCTTTCTTTGCAAATGGACGGAATAATTATTGGCTTTATAACAACAATATGTCTTATGAGGATATAAAATCTAAAGTAGTGTGTTATGACGCTTCCAAAAGAATGGTGAGAGATTTGTATTTTCCGATTGATACGCACCTTGCCGGTTATTTCTTCGTAGTAGAGGGTAATAATTTTGCGAAGCGGCAGGATGACTTACTCTTTTTTGCTTGTCCATCGGAGAAAATTTATTCATTGAAAGAAGGGGAAGAACCATCTGTAGCGTATACAATAGATTTTGGAAGGCATGCGGCGCCACAAGATTTCTATAAGAACGACTATTCTGATATAATGGAATTCTCAACAGAAGCCAATAAACGGGGATATGTGTATTTTGTGAACAATTTCTCTGCAAATAATTCTTATATCCAGCTTTCTTTTTTCTTAGATAAGGTTGCTTATTGGAGTATCTATTCGGAGAATGAAGAAAAGAGTTATACAGGATGTATCTTGCAGGATGATTTGAACTCTTTAAAAGGTTTTCGGGTTGATGCCCAGAATACACTTTATGCTATAAATGGGGATTATCTTTATTTCTTGCTTTCTGCCGAGCAGTTTGTTGGCATTTGTAGTAATGGCGGTACTTTTTTTGAGCAAGTAAATAAAAATAATGATATGAATGATCAATCTAATCCGTTATTAGTAAGATGTAAATTCAAAAAAAATCTATAGGCCATTGGCTTCTGTTGTGCATGGCCTTACTTTTAGCATCATCTTATTTTCTGAATAGAAAGACAAGAGAATGCCAGAAGTTACAACAGAAAATCCTTGTTCAGGAAGCGAACGGTAATACCCTTCATAAGGTTTTACATAGGAATTTGCAGACACTTCAAGATAAAGTAAATCAGATAAAAAAAGAAGAAACATAAACAGGAAATGGAGAGGAGGTTGCGACAAAGTCACGAAGTTGATTTGAATAAGCAATGCGATTGCTTGTCCGTTGAAAGGACAGATACGGAAACTGACAAACAAAT
>NZ_CAJTSC010000095.1 GCF_910578895.1 uncultured Bacteroides sp. | reverse complement strand
TCTCTGCACAATTCAAAGTTTTTAGGCATATTTCCCTCTTTGATATTAGGCAACTTATCTTTGTTTAAGTTAACCATAGTTGGAAGCCCTACATGTATAAGCCCGTAGTGTAAGTTTTGAACTGTATTAATCTCATATTCTAATTGCTCCCAACACAGAGAATTGGTTGAATAGAAATCCAACAACTCTGAAACTTTGCATCTTTCCCATTCTTCCGTAAACTCCGGAAATCTCAAATGGGGAACATTACCTATTATATTTCTCTAATTATTAGAACCAATTAAATTCAAGATTATGAATCAGAAGACAATTAGAGAAATTTCGGATGCATGGCGAGAGAACAAGCGGCCGTATGTGAAACAATCGACATTGGCAGCCTACATGTTGATTCTTGAAAATCACATTTTGCCAAAGTTTAGTGAGAGTAACGAACTTCATGAAAATGATGTACAAGGCTTTGTGCTTGAAAAGTTGGAAGGCGGATTGAGCGTGAAATCTGTTAAGGACATTCTTATTGTCCTGAAGATGGTTATGAAATTCGGGGTGAAAAACGAATGGATGAACTATTACGAATGGGATATTAAGTACCCAACAGACGTTGCTGGTAAAAAGTTGGAGGTTTTGTCCGTGGCAAATCATAAAAAGATTCTGAACTATATTCAGAGCCACTTTTCCTTTCCGGGACTTGGTATCTACATTAGCCTTAGTACCGGTCTGCGTATAGGGGAGATCTGTGCTTTGAAATGGAGCGACATCAATGTATATGACGGGATTCTAACCGTAAACCGGACGATAGAACGCATCTATATCATAGAAGGAGAGAGAAAACATACAGAGCTGGTCATCAACACGCCAAAGACAAAAAACTCTTGCCGTGAAATCCCGATAAACAAAGAATTGCTTACTATGTTAAAGCCTTTGAAAAAAGTAGTTAATGATGACTATTACATTCTTACCAATGACGAGTGTCCGACAGAACCACGTACGTTCCGTAACTACTATAAAAGGCTTATGGAGAAACTTGATATTCCCAAGCTGAAGTATCATGGACTTCGTCACAGTTTCGCGACTCGCTGTATAGAAGTCGGTTGTGACTATAAAACAGTCAGCGTATTATTAGGGCATTCCAATATTTCAACTACGTTGGACTTATATGTCCATCCCAATATGGAGCAGAAAAAGCGTTGCATTGCTAAGGTATTCAAGTCACTGGGTAAATAAAGTTATGTATAGAGCGAGGGAATTAATGCTGTAATTTCTTCGCTCTCAATTGTTCTGTGATTTAGAATTATGTTGTATATTTGAATGTTATTAAAAATATTGCTTATGAGAAAGGGGTTGATATTCTTCTTGGGAGTTGTTACTGGGTGTGTATTAACAATTGCAGTACTTTTTGTTATAGGTATTACCAATTCAAATGCTAACGAGTCGGATATTACGATTGCTGAGCAACAGACGGTATTTACTACCGCAACAAAATTTGAAGTTTTTCAGGTTCTTGGGGATGGTGCTTTGGCCAATTGCGAGGAGAAAGGGTATTCAACTTCATTTTTTACTGGGCCGGTCGTCTATATTGTGACAGATGGCCAGAATCTGTTTTATGATGATCAGGTAATTGAAGTACCTAAAGGTAAAAAGGCTATGCAAATAGGAACATTTCGTTATGAGACCAAACTTGGTGAAAAAGTAGTTCCTGTAATAAAGTTTCAATAACATAGCATATTATAAGAAGTCTCAACCGATAGCAATTCTATCCAGTTGAGACTTTTCGTTTATTTACCCCTGTCCGAAAACTTCTGTATAACTACAGCAATACCAATCCCCAAAACAGCCATAATAATACAGCAGATAACTGCTTTCCAAATCAATACGGAATGCAAAATCTCTGCATTTGCCCCTATCATGCACACGAAAAAAGAAGATAGAGCAACTACAATGATAATTAAAATGTAGAATGCCGTATCTGGGATGGGGATAGTATTGTCGACTTTCTTTATTCTCCGCTCGGCTTCCTTACATTTGCTCTCAATCTGACTGAGAAAATCACATAGAAGTCTTGCTCCAAATTCAACTGCCAACTTATGCATTTCTTCAGAAATGATAGGTTTGCACTCACGTATAGAGTCGGATAGATTTTCAACTTCTGTTCTCAACTTATACACATTGTCATTCAGGCTGGCAAGTTCCTTTGCGTTGATGTCGAGTAAGCGGTTTTCTTCCTCCAAATATTCATTCTTTGGAGTAGCTTTTATGGATTCCACTTCACTCATTTCTGCGGAAAAATCAAATTTCTTTTTCATGTTTGCCTTCATAGGCTTATCGTTTTAGTCCTGTTTTCGGTTTCTTCCCTAACGAACGACCGGCAGTACGAGCGCATCTGCGTGCCCATTGTAAGTCGTCTTCGTTCGTGTCTCTCCACGGAAGATCGCTTTGTGAACCTCCGCCACCTCCACCGATTGTTGCATTGGGAGTATCTATCAGTCCGACAAATATAGCTACAGCCATATCGGTAAGTTCCTGACAGTTGGCAATAAACCTGTAATCAAATTCGTCATTGAAACAGTCAAGTACTTTTTCCGGGATATAGAATTTGTAATCCTTACCTTCATAAGTAAAGACATAAGGAATGATATTCTGATGGTCTGGGCGATATTGGGTATAGTCAATAGGATCAACTTTATGTATCGCTCCCTGTTGAGCGGTTTTGGGAGTATTATTTCTAATGACGGTAGTTGGCTGATGAGGCAGTTTTTCCCATGTCGCAGGAAGTTTCGAAATCATAAGATTTCTGCCGATTCCCAATTCTGAAGCCTTGTATTTGCTGTTTCCATTCATGAGGGCATATCCACGGAGAATACCTTTCTTGTCCTTCCTTTCATGGACGGTATAACCTTTCCGTATAAGAGCATTCTTGTACTCATCCCATGACCATGATTGCATCGTTCTCAACACTTCCATACAGTCCTGGTTCACTTGTGGAATGTTGCGATTTCGGATTTGTGCCGCAGTCGTCCAGCCACGTTTCTTTGCCACTCGTTCGGCGGCACGTTGCGCCCGAAGATGAATGTTATGGTCGTTGTTGATATTGCCATTTTCATCCAAACGGCAGACCGCAGCATGGAGGTGTGGAACTTCGCCTTTGGATTCCGTATGCAGCCAAACCGAGTATTTGCTGCCCGCCAAATTAGTTGGACAGGAACGGACTTTTCCATCCTTGCCGGTAATCATCTGTTTGTCGAACTCCTCGGCGAAATCTTGCCAAAGTTTTTGCCAATCTTCGATGTCATAGAATTGGGTATGTTTGGGCGATGGACTCAACTCGATTCTGATAACGGAGTTCTTTATCGGGCGATGCTGGGATAGGGTCAACTGCATGGAGTTCCATATCCCCATAGCATCCGGTTCTGAGGGCAACAGATTGTCCAATACCCGATAAATTTTCTCCGGATGCTTCTTATGCTGTGATTCGCCGGTAATGTAACGGAGGTCGTTGATGCCGTGCGATATGGCTTTGGCTTTTGCAATCATTCTTCTTCGGATTTAAGGTTGGACGGAATTTTGTTCTTCTCTTTTACAGCATTCAGGAACTGGCAGACACTTTCGGCTACATTGCCAAGTTCCTTGAGCCAGTTGACCATGAACGGAATCTGATTGAACATTGTCATGCGCTGCTTTGTGGACATTCCGTGTAGGGC
The DNA here is from genome assembly GCF_910578895.1 of uncultured Bacteroides sp. Lineage (GTDB taxonomy): Bacteria > Bacteroidota > Bacteroidia > Bacteroidales > Bacteroidaceae > Bacteroides. The sequence goes on along the minus strand of NZ_CAJTSC010000095.1, from coordinate 1,082 downwards.
AGAGGTGTATTTTACGAGGTCTGCCCGACAATCGTCCAGATTTTGCAACAGGGCTGCTTCTTCTTTCGTAAGTCTCGCTTTGGGCATGAAGTTATAGGCACACGACAATAGGTAATCACTTATGGTCATACCGCATTGGGTAGCCATTGATTTTATATACTCCTTCTGAGTAGGAGTGACTTTCGCTCCGATGAAGACGTTTCTGGTTTCTTTAGAGGAGTTCGATGTATTTTCAATATCTTCTTTCATTTGAATCATTGTTATAATTGTGAATAGGTGCGAGCTTGCGAGTACCGCACCGGCGAGGGAACTGAGCCGGCAAGAGTGCCAGTGTACAACCGTAACGTAGTGAGGTTATACCTTGGCATATCTTGCAACAGATACCTGTTGATGCTTTCCGGCAAGCCATATTGGATGTACATACAGAATCGGCAGACGGATTTGAACCAGAAACTAAGATATTCATCTAAAAGAGGGGGGATAGAATGAATACCTTGTGTGCAACCCCTGACTACTTTGTTTTATTCTTATATATACGCCCCTACAATAAAGTAAAGTTGAACTCAGTAATGGTATTCAGGATTGACCATATATTCTTTCCCCTCTTTTATCACCATTCGCTTATTACCGAGAAATGTGGCTACCTTGACCGCCTTGTTGTGACCGAGCTTTACATTCTGCAATCCGTACCCCTCTTTCAAGCGTTCCAGATACTCATCGTAACTGCTGATATTTCCATTCGCAAAAGCGGCATCCAATGCTGCGCGATGTACACTCTCTGAAATTTCCTTGTATGGATCAAACGGTTCTTTGGTCGGTCGTCCGATCTTCTTTTCTTTGTGCAGATAAGGTTCTACCGGTTCGGGCATGGCTTCCTCGTTTATGCGGAAAGCGAAAGGTTCAAACTCACGGTCGCGGATATGCATGGCTTCGATTACGCTTATGGTCTTGTCCTCTTTATCCACCTCGATCTGCATGATGGTTTCCGCTTTATTGTTGAGTTCAGTGCCGATGTGACCACGAGCATGTTCGTCATTCTTATTCTGATGCAGTACGGTATGGATGTGAATCTGTCTGCCGTC
>NZ_CAJTSC010000094.1 GCF_910578895.1 uncultured Bacteroides sp. | reverse complement strand
ATTTTTTTTTCATTGTTCTTGTTTGATATCAAATGGTTTTTCGTAATTTTGGCGTGAATCTAATAAGGAATGAGAAAAATCATGCAATTAATATTGTAATAAATCATATAATAACTCCTGTAAATATGGAAAACAAAATTCAAGAGCTGACCGATAAGATTTATCGTGAAGGAGTGGAAAAAGGTAACGAAGAAGCCCGCAAACTTATCGCAAGAGCTCAGGAAGAAGCCGGAAAAATCGTAGAGAATGCGCAGAAAGAAGCCGATACTATTGTGGCTACTGCCCATAAAGCTGCCGATGAACTGGCAGAGAATACCAAATCAGAGTTGAAGTTGTTTGCTGGTCAGGCTGTGAATGCTTTGAAATCTGAAATTGCTACTTTGGTGACGGATAAGATTGTGAATGCTGATGTGAAAGCTTTTGCTGCAAACAAAGATTTTCTTAACGCGTTCATCGTGGCATTGGCATCCAAGTGGAGTACAAACGAGCCTATCGTAATCTCTACAACGGACGCGGAAGACTTGAAAAAGTATTTCATTGCTCAGGCGAAAGAGGTATTGGATAAAGGAGTGAAGATTGAACAGGTGAATGGAAGCAAGTCGCTTTTCTCGGTTTCGCCCGCTGATGGTTCTTACAAAGTAAACTTTGGTGAAGAAGAATTTATGAATTATTTCAAAGAATTCCTGCGTCCGCAATTAGTGGAAATGCTGTTTTAAACTTTCCACAGGATTATGAGTAACTATTATTACTTGGTAGCCGGTTTGCCGGAACTCACTTTAGAGGATAGCAAATTGAGCTATACGGTAGCTGATTTCAAGACGGAATTGTATCCAGTTCTGTCTGAGGAGGATAAAAAGTTGATAGACTTGTTTTATCTTCAATTCGACAACGTCAATGTCTTGAATTTGTTGAAAGACAAAGAAGCAGCGATTGACCTGCGGGGTAACTACTCGGCGGAAGAATTGGCTGAGTATATCGCATTGCTGAAAGAAGGCAGTGAGGTGCCTGATTGTTTGTTCCCGTCTTACCTATCTGTTTTTATTTCCGAATATTTCAGTCGGTCTGTTGAAGACGGTTTTCTGTGCGAAGACCGTTTGGCTGCGCTTTATTATGACTATGCCATGAAATGCAGAAATAGTTTTGTCTCTGCATGGTTTAGTTTTAATCTATTGATTAATAATATACTGGTGGCATTGACGGCGCGGAAGTATAAGATGGATGTGGCTCCGTTAATAGTAGGAAATACGGATGTTTGCGAAGCTTTGCGTACATCTGCTGCCCGTGATTTCGGGTTGGGTGACGAAGTGGAGTGGCTGGACCGGCTGGTGAAAATCAGTGAGACGGAACAGTTGGTGGAACGGGAGAAAAAGATAGATCAATTGCGATGGGATTGGATGGAAGAAGCTACTTTCTTCGATTATTTCACGGTGGAGCGCCTGTTTGTTTTCCTGTTGCAGCTTGAGATGATAGAGCGTTGGATTACGTTGGATAAAGAAAAGGGTAACAAGTTGTTCCGCAGCATTATTGCTGCATTAAAGGACGATGTACAAATACCCGCAGAATTCAGATAAAATAAATTAGATAATTATATGACAACAAAAGGAACTGTTAGTGGTGTGATAGCCAACATGGTAACTCTTGTCGTTGATGGTCCCGTAGCACAAAATGAGATATGTTATATCTCGACCGGTGGAGACAGATTGATGGCAGAGGTTATTAAAGTGGTAGGCACTCAGGTCTATGTGCAGGTGTTTGAAAGCACTCGTGGACTGAAAGTGGGAGCCGAAGCTGAATTTACCGGACACATGCTTGAGGTAACGTTGGGTCCCGGTATGCTTTCTAAGAACTATGATGGTCTGCAAAACGACCTTGATAAAATGGATGGTGTTTTCCTGAAACGCGGACAATATACATATCCGCTGGATAAGGAGAGTAAATGGCATTTTGTACCCTTGGCAAAGGCAGGCGACCGGGTGGAAGCCGCCGCATGGTTGGGGCAGGTGGATGAGAACTTTCAGCCACTGAAAATCATGGTTCCTTTTGAGCAGAAGGGTGTATGCACTGTGAAATCTGTAGTAGCGGAAGGTGATTACTGTATTGAGGATACAATTGCTGTGTTGACCGATGAGGAAGGTAACGACATAGAAGTGAATATGATACAGAAATGGCCTGTGAAACGTGCCATGGTGAACTATAAGGAGAAACCGCGTCCGTTCAAATTGCTGGAGACGGGTGTGCGCGTGATTGATACCGTCAATCCGATAGTGGAAGGTGGTACGGGATTTATCCCCGGTCCGTTCGGTACGGGAAAGACAGTGTTGCAGCATGCCATTTCCAAACAAGCGGAAGCCGATATCGTAATCATTGCCGCCTGTGGTGAGCGTGCTAATGAGGTTGTAGAAATCTTTACAGAGTTTCCCGAATTGGTCGACCCGCATACAGGACGTAAGTTGATGGAGCGTACTATCATTATTGCGAATACTTCCAATATGCCGGTGGCAGCCCGCGAGGCTTCCGTGTATACGGCAATGACGATTGCGGAATACTATCGCAGCATGGGATTGAAAGTGTTACTGATGGCTGACTCTACTTCCCGTTGGGCGCAGGCATTGCGTGAGATGTCTAACCGTATGGAAGAATTGCCTGGTCCGGATGCGTTCCCGATGGACTTGTCTTCCATTATTTCCAACTTCTATGGTCGTGCCGGATATGTGGTGCTGAATAACGGCGAGACGGGTTCCATTACGTTTATCGGTACGGTATCTCCTGCCGGTGGTAACTTGAAAGAACCTGTGACCGAAAACACGAAGAAAGTGGCACGTTGCTTTTATGCCCTTGAACAGGACCGTGCGGATAAGAAGCGTTATCCTGCCGTAAACCCAATTGACTCTTATTCCAAATATATTGAATATCCCGAGTTTGAGGAATATATATCCAGACGTATCAACAGCGAATGGATTGGTAAGGTGAACGAGGTCAAGACCCGTCTGCAACGTGGTAAGGAGATTGCGGAGCAAATCAATATCCTCGGTGATGACGGCGTGCCTGTAGAGTATCACGTGATTTTCTGGAAGTCGGAGTTGATAGACTTTGTTATCTTGCAACAAGATGCTTTCGACGAGATCGATGCCGTTACTCCGATGGAGCGTCAGGAAGAGATTCTGAATATGGTGATTGACATCTGCCATACGGAGTTTGAGTTCGACAACTTCAACGAGGTAATGGATTACTTCAAGAAGATGATTAATATCTGCAAACAGATGAACTACGCGAAGTTCAAGTCGGAAGCGTATGAGGGTTTCTATAAACAGTTGCAGGAATTGGTAGTAGAACGTAAAGCTTGAGAGGAAGATTTTAATAGTAAAATAGTAAAATTGTCAATGTTCCTATGTGTCGGAGACAAAATATGTGCTACGATCGTAGGGAGTAAATAATAAAAGTAAATGGCAACAAAAGCATTTCAGAAAATATACACCAAGATTACTCAGATTACGAAAGCCACGTGCTCGTTGAAAGCCACGGGGGTAGGGTATGACGAGTTGGCAACCGTAAACGGTAAACTTGCCCAGGTGGTTAAGATTGCCGGAGACGATGTGACTTTGCAGGTTTTCGAGGGCACTGAAGGCATTCCTACCGATGCAGAGGTGGTATTCTTGGGCAAGGCTCCTACAATCAGAGTGAGTGATCAACTTGCCGGACGTTTCTTCAACGCTTTCGGTGATCCTATTGATGGTGGTCCGGCTATTGAAGGTCAAGAAGTGGAAATCGGTGGTCCGTCCGTAAATCCGGTGCGTCGTAAACAGCCCTCCGAACTGATTGCGACAGGTATTGCGGGTATCGACCTGAATAATACGCTGGTGTCAGGGCAGAAGATTCCGTTCTTTGCCGATCCCGACCAGCCTTTTAACCAAGTGATGGCAAATGTGGCACTGCGTGCGGAGACTGACAAGATTATTCTTGGTGGTATGGGTATGACGAACGATGATTACCTTTATTTTAAGAACGTGTTCTCCAATGCCGGTGCGCTCGATCGTATCGTCAGCTTTATGAATACGACTGAGAACCCGCCTGTGGAACGTCTGCTTATTCCGGACATGGCGCTTACTGCCGCCGAGTATTTTGCGGTGAACAACAATGAGAAAGTATTGGTATTGCTTACAGACATGACTTCCTATGCCGATGCACTCGCCATCGTGTCCAACCGTATGGATCAGATTCCTTCGAAAGATTCTATGCCAGGTTCTCTGTATTCGGATTTGGCGAAAATTTACGAGAAGGCGGTGCAATTCCCAAGCGGTGGTTCCATTACGATTATTGCCGTGACCACGTTGTCCGGTGGCGATATCACACATGCCGTGCCCGATAATACAGGTTATATAACCGAGGGCCAGTTGTTCCTTCGCCGTGACAGCGATATCGGTAAGGTTATCGTTGACCCGTTCCGTTCGTTGTCTCGTCTGAAACAGCTCGTGACCGGTAAGAAGACCCGCAAGGACCATCCGCAGGTAATGAACGCAGCTGTACGTCTGTACGCCGATGCCGCCAACGCTAAGACCAAGCTTGAAAACGGTTTCGATTTGACGAACTATGACGAACGTACCCTTGCCTTTGCCAAGGATTACTCCAATCAGTTGCTCGCCATTGACGTGAACCTCGACACCACAGAAATGCTTGATGTGGCATGGAATCTGTTCGGTAAGTATTTCCGTCCGGAAGAGGTGAACATCAAGAAAGAACTTGTAGACCAGTATTGGTCTGGAAATTAATAATTAAAAAATTAAAGCTGCGTAATGAAAATTGATAGGGTTATCAATTAGAAGGCAGTTGTTTTTAGCATTAGGAGCATAAGAA
>NZ_CAJTSC010000093.1:5485-5859 GCF_910578895.1 uncultured Bacteroides sp. | reverse complement strand
CATTCACATGGACAAATTACCTATTGGTGACCAGACTTTGTCTGCTAAAGAAATCATCGCCAACGAATCTCAGGAACGTATGGGATTGTTGATTGACGAATCGGCTATCGAACATGTACAGAAAATCGCTGACCGCGAACGTGCGCCGATGTACACCGTAGGTGAGACTACCGGAGACGCCCGCTTCGCTTTCGAACAGGCCGACGGGGTACGTCCGTTCGATCTGGCGGTAGACCAAATGTTTGGTTCTTCTCCGAAAACTTACATGATTGATAAGACGGTAGAACGTCATTATGAAAATGTTTCATACGAAACTTCCAAGTTAAACGAATATATCCGCCGCGTGCTTCAACTGGAAGCTGTCGCCTGCAAAG
>NZ_CAJTSC010000093.1:3338-5475 GCF_910578895.1 uncultured Bacteroides sp. | reverse complement strand
ATTGGTTGACCAACAAGGTGGACCGTTCCGTAACCGGCAAGATTGCCCGCCAGCAATGCCAGGGTGAAATCCAGTTGCCTCTGAGCGACTGCGGGGTAGTCACATTGGACTATCGCGGCGAAAAAGGTATAGCCACTTCTTTAGGTCATGCCCCTCAGGCAGCCTTGGCCAATCCGGCGGCAGGATCCGTTTTATCGGTAGCCGAAGCACTGACCAATATTGTATGGGCTCCGATGGCGGAAGGACTGGACAGCATCTCACTATCTGCCAACTGGATGTGGCCATGCCGTGCACAGGAAGGTGAAGACGCCCGCTTGTACACTGCCGTAAAAGCCCTTTCCGATTTCTGCTGCTCATTGCAAATCAATGTGCCGACCGGAAAAGACTCTTTGTCAATGACTCAGAAATATCCTGACGGTGAAAAGGTCATCAGCCCGGGAACTGTCATCGTTTCAGCCGGCGGCGAAGTTTCGGATGTGAAAAAAGTGGTTTCGCCCGTATTGGTAAATGATGAAAAGAGTACGATCTACCACATTGATTTCAGCTTTGACAAGTTGCGTCTGGGAGGTTCCGCCTTTGCACAGTCATTGAATAAGGTAGGCGACGATGTACCGACCGTACAAAACCCTGAATATTTCCGTGACGCATTCCTGGCAGTACAGGAACTGGTAAACAAAGGTCTGATTATGGCCGGTCACGATATTTCCGCCGGCGGTCTTATCACCACACTGCTTGAAATGTGCTTCTCGAATATGGAAGGCGGTATGGAAATCAGCCTGAACAAGATTAAGGAAGATGACATCATCAAGATATTGTTCGCCGAAAATCCGGGTATTGTTAAGCACAAAGATGAAGTGAAAAAGATCTTGGAAGAAGCAGGCATAGGCTACGTAAAATTAGGTAAACCGGCTGAAGAACGGCATATCCTGGTAGAAAAGGGAGATGCGACTTACCAGTTCGGCATAGACTATCTGCGCGATGTATGGTATTCCACCTCTTACTTGCTGGACCGCAAGCAGAGCATGAATGGTTGTGCCCAAAAACGTTTCGAGAACTACAAGAAACAACCTTTGGAATTTGTATTCGACAAATCATTCACCGGCAAACTTTCACAGTTCGGCCTGACCCCCGACCGTCGCACTCCGACCGGTATCAAAGCGGCTATTATCCGTGAAAAGGGAACCAACGGCGAACGCGAAATGGCTTACATGCTCTATTTGGCAGGATTTGATGTGAAGGATGTGACAATGACCGACCTGGTCAGCGGACGCGAGACATTGGAGGATATCAATTTCATCGTATTCTGTGGCGGGTTCTCCAATTCGGACGTTTTGGGATCTGCCAAAGGATGGGCGGGAGCTTTCTTGTTCAACCCCAAGGCAAAAGCGGCGCTGGACAACTTCTATGCACGTGAAGATACCTTGTCATTAGGTGTATGCAACGGCTGCCAGCTGATGATAGAATTGAACCTGATCAACCCCGATTTCACCCAAAAAGCGAAAATGCTGCACAATGATTCACATAAATTCGAATCCAATTTTGTGGGTGTTACCGTTCCGATGAACAGAAGTGTCATGTTCGGTTCGTTAAGCGGAAGCAAGCTGGGCATCTGGGTAGCCCATGGAGAAGGTAAATTCTCATTGCCGTATGAGGAAGACAAATACAATGTGGTATTGAAATACTCATACGACGAGTATCCCGGCACCCCGAACGGTTCGGATTACAGCGTAGCCGGTCTGGCTAGTCCCGACGGCCGCCATCTGGCCATGATGCCTCATCTGGAACGCTCTTGTTTCCCATGGCAAAATGCTTATTATCCGGCTGACAGAATAAAGAACGATCAGATTACTCCATGGATGGAAGCATTTGTCAATGCTAGAAAATGGGTTGAGATGAACAAAAAATAAAAACGATTTATTATATTTACTAAAAAAGCGGTGAATCGGACTGATTACCGCTTTTTTGTATATAACAGATTTTGACATGTTAAGGAAAAAATGAATTTCTATCTACAATCATTCCTTATCTTTTTAAAGATAGGATTATTTACCATCGGCGGAGGATATGCCATGGTTCCTCTAATTCAAGATGAAATAGTGGACAAGCGGAAATGGATCGACAAAGAGGACTTTATTGA
>NZ_CAJTSC010000093.1:0-3309 GCF_910578895.1 uncultured Bacteroides sp. | reverse complement strand
CAATGGCCTTGGGCACCATACTTCCCTCCTTCTTTATTATACTGGCAATCGCCCTGTTCTTCCAGCAGTTCAAGCAATACCAAATAGTAGAGAATATATTCAAGGGAATCCGTCCGGCAGTAGTGGCCCTTATCGCAGCCCCTACTTTCTCCATGGCAAAATCGGCCAAAATAGACCGTTACACCATCTGGATACCGGTCGTATCCGCATTGCTCATCTGGTTATTGGGCGTCTCGCCTGTGTACATTATCATTATGGCAGGTGTGGGAGGTTTTATATACGGAAAGTACAAACATAAATATTCATCCAAATGATTTTTCTATATTTATTCTATACATTTTGCAAGATAGGCCTCTTTGGTTTCGGAGGAGGATATGCCATGTTGTCCATGATACAAGGAGAAGTGGTGACAAGATATAATTGGATCAGTGCCAGTGAATTTACAGACATCATCGCCATCAGCCAGATGACCCCGGGTCCTATCGGCATCAACTCCGCCACCTATGTGGGATATACCGCAGTATTAAATGCAGGGTACAGTGAGGGATGGGCCATATTCGGTTCTTGCATTGCCACTTTTGCCGTAGTTTTCCCATCGTTCATCTTGATGATAGTCATCAGCCGGTTCTTTCTGAAATACCAAAAGCATCCGGTTGTAGAAGCCGTATTCAAAGGATTGCGTCCGGCAGTGGTAGGTCTGCTGGCAGCCGCCGCGCTCGTCTTGATGAATGCTGAGAACTTCGGCAGCTACCAGATAGATTTGTATCAATTCATCATCAGTATAATTATTTTTCTTGTTACCTTTATAGGGACACGAAAGTACAAGATAAATCCCATATTGATGATCATACTTTGCGGAGTGGCAGGATTCCTGCTTTACTGAAACACGCCGCTTTTTACAGTTTCACTTTCTTTTTAGTACCTTTGGACTCATTGTGCAAGCGGTCCAACGCTGTCACCACATACTGGAATTTCGTTTTTCCATCGTTATAAGGCAACGGGTAAAAATGATCGCGGGTAATGGCCACAATGTGCGAAGCATCGTCCAGATTGACTTTTTCTTTCTTATCAAAGCGATAAACCACATACTGCACCGCCTTGTCCATCTCGTCTTTTGCTTTCGGAGCGGTCCAGAAGAGCACCGGGCCTTCATACGTCCATACCATCTTCACCTTCTTTACTTTGCCCGGAGCCTTATCGTCCATAAAAGGAGATTCGGGAATCAGAGCCGGATAACGGTGATATTCTTTTTCCAGCATCGTGCGGTAATTACCGGCATTATCCACCACAGCGGCTGCATACCATTGGCAGCTTCCCTGTACGGTAGGAAGGGAGCGCTGCAACTTCATCTTGGCAGGCATCTGGTTTTGCAACGGATTACGGGCGTCCGCCTTGTTCACTGTACGCATCACATCCTGGCCGATAAAGAGCGGACGCGAAGCAGCGTGTTTCGCCCACCAATGTATCAAGTTTTCATAATCGGCCGCAGGATGGCCTATCTCCCAATAGATCTGAGGAATATTGTAATCCACCCAACCGTTATTGATCCACATCAGCACATCGGCATACAAATCATCATAATTCTGAATACCGCGTGTGTCACTGCCGTTCGGATCGCTTTTCTTGTTGCGGTAGATGCCAAAAGGAGAAACACCGAACTTCACCCACGGCTTGCACTCGCGCACAGTCTCGTGGATTTCCTTAATCAGCACATTCACGTTATTGCGGCGCCAGTCGGCTCTATTACTGTATCCGCGGCCATATTGCGCAAAACTGACATTATCCGGAAAATCCTCACCGGGATTGGGATAAGGATAGAAATAATCGTCCATGTGGATGGCGTCCACATCATACCGGGTGACGATGTCGCGTACGATCTTACAAATATACTTACGGTTTTCGGGCAAAGCCGGATCAAAATAAAGCTGGCCTGCATACTTCACAAAACGCTCCGGATGCTGATTGTACGGATGAATAGGCGACAAGGCAGCCGTTCCTTTCGTCTTGGCACGATAAGGGTTGATCCAGGCATGAAACTCCATACCGCGTTTGTGGCACTCGTTTATCATGAACTGCATGGGATCCCAGTAAGGCGACGGCACCCTGCCCTGCACTCCTGTAAGGAAGCGGCTCCACGGCTCATAAGAAGATTTATACAAGGCATCGGCCTCCGCGCGTACCTGAAAAATTATCGCATTAATGCCCGCACCTTGCAGACTGTTTAGCTGGTTTATCAATAACTGCTGCATCTTCTCTGCCGGCATTCCCTGGAACTGTCCGTTCACACACTGAATCCATGCACCGCGGAACTCACGTTTGGGGTAACGTGTCTGAGCACTGACAACAGAAGTAAAAAGTAGTGCTATCAATAAAAGAAGAATAGTTTTTGCTCTCATTTTGTTATTCTTGTTTAATACGCTTGCAAAGATAAGAAAACTTATAATTATCTTTGCATATTCAATCAAATTCAATAAAGAATGTCAGAAAGTAACTATATATCCATAAAAGGAGCAAAGGTAAACAACCTGAAAAACATTGATGTCGATATACCACGCAACAAGCTGGTCGTGATCACAGGCCTGTCAGGTTCCGGAAAATCATCATTGGCTTTTGACACGTTGTACGCCGAAGGCCAGCGGCGCTATGTAGAAAGCCTGTCCTCCTACGCCCGCCAGTTCCTGGGCCGTATGAGCAAGCCCGAGTGCGATTTCATCAAAGGCATACCGCCCGCCATCGCCATCGAACAAAAGGTGAACAGCCGTAATCCACGTTCCACCGTGGGGACTTCCACCGAGATCTACGAATACCTGCGACTGCTCTATGCACGCGTAGGAAAGACCTATTCTCCCGTCAGCGGCCAGCTGGTGAAGAAGCACAGCATCGAAGATATCGTAAACTGTATGCTCTCCTTTCCCAAAGGAACGAAGTACACGGTGCTCACCCCGATGATGCCCCGTGAGGGCCGCACACTGGCGCAACAACTGGAAATGGACTTCAAACAAGGATTCACCCGTGTGGAAGTGAACCGCGAGATAGTCCGTATAGAAGACTTCCTGCAACAAACAACTGACGGAGATAAAAAACAAAACATCTATCTGCTGGTAGACCGCATGACGGCAGATGACAGCAAAGACAGCATCAGCCGCCTCACCGACTCTGCCGAGACCGCCATGTATGAAGGAGACGGGAACTGCCTGCTCCGCTTCTATTCTGCCGACGGAAGTACGCAACTGTTCTCCTTCAGCACCAAATTCGAGGCGGACGGAATCAAGTTCGAGGAACCGAACGACCAGATGTTCTCCTTCAATT
>NZ_CAJTSC010000092.1:3484-5887 GCF_910578895.1 uncultured Bacteroides sp. | reverse complement strand
TTACTACACATATACACACTACACACTAAATATAATATGCTGATAAATAGATTGTTTAATAATATTTATAGTGTGTAGTAAAACGCCGATAACCCTAAAATTATCCGAAATCTGACTACACACCAAAACAAGCCAAAAGTATGATTTTAGATACCCCAATTTCCATATATGACAGCGTAACCGACCGAAGCGGACACGTCGGGACGCTCGGAGATTTCCTGCGTCTTTGCATTGCAAACAAAGAGAATGTTAATAGGCTGCGCCGTTCCATGTCTGATGATGAAAAAAAACAGATTAAAACGCAACTTCCGGCGGCGACTATTAGCGGAGTTTTCGAGCCAACACGGGCGACTAAAAATTTAACCCAGCATAGCGGTATGATATGCGTAGACATAGACCACTGCGAGGACTGCGGCGCCGTCATACGTCAACTTGCCGACATAGATATTTGCGCGTATGTTTCGCGGTCAGTAAGCGGTCATGGAGTTTTCGCTATCATTCCGCTTGCATATCCCGATAAGCACAAACAGCAGTTTGAGGCTCTTCGCCGCTACCTTCGTGATTTCGGCATTGACCTTGATAGGCAGTGCAGCGACATAACACGATTGCGAGTTATAAGTTACGATCCAGACGCGGTGATAAGATTGGATGCTGTGCCATATCGGGGAATATACGAAGAACCGCGCCGCCGTAACACCTATACACATAGCCGATATATGGGCGAAGATTGGACGCTAAAAAACGTGGCCAAGTGTGTGGATAAAATATTATCTGCGCGAGTTGACATAACAGACGGATATAATAATTGGCGAGATGTTGGTTTTTCTCTTGCTTCACTCGGAGAGAGCGGACGCGACTTTTTTCACGCTGTCAGTAGCATTTATCCAGGCTACAATCGAGAACAATGCGACCGAAAATTTACAGAGCTGTGCAAGAGCGTGAATCGTATTCACATAAATACTTTTTTTGAAATTTGCCGGAACTACGGAATAACATACAAGGATTAAAGGATATGATGAAATTAATATGTGAGGACTGCAAGCGCAGTCGCAGGACTTCAAGCGGTACGATAGTATGCACTACTATCGGAGTGCCGGAGCTTGCATTTCGTTATGGCAAGTGCCGCCGTTACGAGCAGCGAAATAAAAGCGAACAAATTGCGAAATAACTATGAAAGAAAAACGAAATAACTACGAAGAAACTTTGTGCGGCAAGTGTCATTTTGCCGACATGGAGGCAGGGTGCTGCCGTTGCCCGGAACTGTCGCCCGATATATGGGATTATGTAGAGCCGAGGATTGAAACCCGAAAAGAAGTGCAAGCAGCCCTATCGGTATGCACACAACAAATGTTGAGGGAGCATAAGGCCGCGCCGCTTATTGCTCCGGCTATAACAGCTATATCAGGAAAATGCAATTACTATGCACCACAAGCCACAGAATAGCCACTAATTTTGAGTTTATGCGCTTGGGTGGATGTATTCTATATCTGCACCAAAATTGCGCGATAATGGGTCTTATTTGAAGCGATAGAGCCGAGGTTATTCGCCCCGGCTCTTGCTATACTTTATGATTGCAATAATTAAGTAATTATTTACTGCAATAATTATTTACATATTTAAGTATTTGCGTAGTAATGTGTCAATTATTGCCGTCTGTGTAGTGTGTTCCATGACTGCCCGGAGCTTCAACTCGTGAAGCAGGTTTTTAGGTAGCCGGACTGTCAACGGTGCAACTTCCTCCGTTATCGTTTTAGGTCTGCCCGACTTCTTTTCTTCGGTCGATACCGCCGCCGGATCATCTTCATTTGCCGCCGTTGTGTCGGGTGCTGCCGCTTCATGGGGCGCGTCGATGGGCGCAGGGGTTGAGGGTTGCGCCGTTGAATTTATCTGTTTGCTTGCGAGAGCTGCCAAACCTTTCTTTGCCATATTGCTATATTGTTTATTTGTTTGATTGTAGTATTTCCGTTGCAAGTTCCATGTAGTCCTTTGCGCCGTTGCTGTCGGGGGCATAGTCGAATATCGAGCAATGAGCCAACGGAGCCTCCGCGATGGATATATTTTCGCGTATCCGGCTTTTTAACACCTTATCGCCGTAGCGTTCCGCGATGGTGGATAATACAACCGTGTTGAGCTTGCGGTTATTGAACCGGGTAACGACTACGCCGCCGACATGGAGAGTGGGGTTGAGGTCTGCGACAACATCAGATATGTAATTGTCGAGCATTGCAAGTCCGCGCATAGGCAGAGCTTCGCCGGTCAGAGGTATAAGAACACTGTCTGCCATTGACAGAACATTGAGCGTGATTAGTCCGAGCGAGGGCGCACAGTCTATTAAAACAAAGTCGTAATTCCCCACAACCGGGGAAAGCAGCTTTTTGAGGACAAATTCACGCGCCCGACGGC
>NZ_CAJTSC010000092.1:575-3474 GCF_910578895.1 uncultured Bacteroides sp. | reverse complement strand
GCTTACCAAATCAATCTCTGCTGCCGCCAACGCTATATCAGCCGGGACAATATCGAGATTGGGCGAAACGTGATGTGTCGGGAGTGTCGCGCTTCCGCTCATAGCGTCATAGATTGAAACCTCGATTGGCTTTTCGTCTATATCGAGCAGAGCCGCCGTTAAATTCGCCTGGGGGTCTGTATCGACAACTAACACCCTTTGCCCTTTGAGAGCCAACGCCGCGCCGAGATTGGCGGTTGTAGTGCTTTTGCCTACGCCTCCTTTGTTGTTTGCTATTGCTATAATTTTAGCCATATAATATTATTTAATTCTTTACTTATTGCAGTATTTAATTATTGGCTGCAAAGGTAGGTGTTATTCTCGATACTTCCAAATCATAGAGCAACAAAGAGCCTCCGGCGCAGTTTTCGGGATTCCCGAAACATACCCTTGCAGCCCTAAATAACTGCAAAAGAAAAGCAGAGCGATTGCCCTGCCTGTCTTATTCATTTGTCTTTGTAATGACCTTTGAGCGAAACCACGTTTACAATTACCTTGTCATCTTCAATGCTGTAAATCATTCGGTCGCCTTTGTTGATTTCTCTACTCCAATAGCCGGAATAATTACCTTTGAGCTGTTCAACATGGCCTGTGCCTGTTGTTGGATGTTGTCGCAGTTCCTCGAATAAATCAGCTATCTTCTTTAGCGTTTTCTTCTGCCCGGATTTTCGCCACTCTTTCAAGTGCTTTTCTGCTTCGGGCATTAGAACCAATTCGTAACTCATACGCCCAACAGTTCCCTTATTTCCTCCATTGAATAGGCTCTACCTTTTCCGGCTTTCATCTCTGCAATACCTCGATTGAGGGAGGCTATGTTTTCCGGGTCATTAAACCACGGATCGCCGGAGGGTGAGGGGTTTTCACTTACTTCTACGGCTACGGCGTTAGCCTTTGAAATAAGGATTGTTTCAATGAAGTTCTTTAAGCTCTTGCCCTGGGCTACTGCCATAATGGAGAGCTTTTGCAATGTATCGACGGGGAGGTCGATGTTTTTGCGCTTGATGTTTAGTGCTGTTGCCATATCATTTAGATTTACAATGCGAAGATATATAATATATATAATATACACAAATATTAGGGGCGAAAAGTTGAATCGAGGGATAAATCTTTTTGTCGCTCTCCAACATTCAGCCGGATAAAAGCGTTAACTTTGTACTTGAAATCTCGCCAAAGATTATCAAAAGACATAAGCATTATTGCGTAGCGGTTAAGGTCTATACGGCTTTAACCTTATGACATACACCGTTACGCGAGTGCTGTCTATCTTTGGCGAGATGGGTTAAAGCCGTTTTTCGTATGGATAAAACAGCATTGCAGGACATAGCCACACAGTTGAAGCGCATAGCCGACTACATGGAGCGACACCCAACGCGGCAAGTTATAATCCATGTCAATGAGGGCGCAACCATTAGCGGAGGTACGCAAGACTTCGCCGAAGATATTACCAACTCTCCCGAAGTTGAAAGCAACGGCGCTGATTCGCCCGGAGTTGTCGAGGGTAACACACACTATCAATGCAACAACAAGGAGAGTTTTAACAGCAACTCCGATGAAGCAATAACAAACCTAACTTCGGCTATCAAAAAATGAACCGTAAACAACGCATCCACTCCGCAGAACTCCGGCGGCTCGATCACATTGCCCGAAGTCTTGACCGAATAGGCAATGTACTGGAGAGTTTACACATAATTAACGTTGTAGGCAATAATGATATAGTGGGGTCAAATCTTAATCAAAGTCAAACCCAAATAGGAGGGGAGGGCAACTCGCAGACGCAAGCCGGTAGAGATACATAGTCTAACAATAGCTTGCCGAATAAACCCGACACGGGGTAGCCTAATACCCCCTTGTTGCTATCGAGGGGAGAATCATTGCCGGATAGCAAGCTATAATGATACTGCATTACAAATACAGACTTCCCGGAACTTGGCAGGATAACGACTGAGTGCTACCTGCGTTACAGGTGGAGGCGGTAACATTACTTCGGTAGTGCTGCCGCTTCTTTTTAGAACTGTAGGTTGCTTACTTATTTTGAAAGTTTGTTTTGGATCCAGCTTACCAGAGCGAACACGGCGATACCGACAGGCAGAGCCACGCAGAAGAAGAAAGTCAGGAAGCCGGGGCACGCGCAAATGACGATGAAAATAATTAGGATTGCCCAAAGGATTATTCCAATCATTTGTCACCTCCTTCCTCGCTCATGCACTTCTTTACCTTTTGAACGGTGTTAAGGGCGCAACCACATATCTTTGCTATATCGCGCAGGGATTTTGCTTTTTTGCCCGATTCCTTTGCTCGCTTTGCTTTTTGCAGTTGCCTCACGACTTCGGGATATTTAGCCAATAGTTCTTCCGTTGTTTCGGTGCTGCCCTCTTTGCGTCCAAGCTTTCCACCTTTGGAGATGTATTGTTCACGCCCGGAGTTGAGCCGGAATTGGATTGCTTCGCGTTCAAGCTGTGCCGCAGTTCCGAGGACTGACACAATAATTGCGGCGAATGGATTAGGCTTGCCATCCGACATGAACAGTGATAACCCTTCTTTTTGAAAGTAAACGTTAAGACCGTTGTCTAAGCAGCGTTTAATGTTTGCTTGAACCTCCCACACATCACGACCGAGGCGTGAAAGTTCGGATATTAGGAGAGTGCCGACGTTGTTTGCTTCGCAGTAGTCAAGACACTCACACAGAGCCGGACGCTCGTTATTTTTCTTTGCTCCGCTTATATGTTCGGTAAATGCTTCGCGAACAATCGTGATACCGTTCTTTGCGGCATAATCGGTTAGATCTGTTACTTGTCTGTCGGTGTTCTGTCTGTCACCCACGGAGGACACACGCGCATAAATTACAGCGGTGTTGTTTTTG
>NZ_CAJTSC010000092.1:0-457 GCF_910578895.1 uncultured Bacteroides sp. | reverse complement strand
CAATTATATAGATATATTTTGATACAAATATTTTTGACCGCCATTTTCGGTGCATTTGCCGATGTCTGAAAGAATTTGTAACTTTGAGCTGCAAGCAGACATGATGCTTGTTTTATCCAACTCGCCCCGGCTGTCGTTTGTACTGTCGGGGTGCTTTTTCTCCGGCCGACTTCATTCTCGATGATGATGCAGACAATGTTTAGCAAGTTGTACTTTTGCCCGGACAAAAGTTGCTTCAGTGCCATTGCCCGACTTCGGAGGGCATATTATAAACCTATTGTCATGTGACAATAGCAAGGTATGTTTTGAGCAACGCAAAACCTTATTTGCAGCACAATTCCAAAGTCATGTGCAATCAAGCAATCAAGACGGCAACAAAGTGATTTTTCTGCATTACAGCATCCGAGGTGTACCCCCTACCCCCCCTTTGAAGTCGCAGATTTGAGTATGTCACCCC
>NZ_CAJTSC010000091.1 GCF_910578895.1 uncultured Bacteroides sp. | reverse complement strand
TTTATGAGGAGCATAGCGGGCTATGTGACGAATAAAAAGAGGGAAACAGCCCGGAAAGAAAGTCAAAAGAAGCTGAAGAAAAACTTTTTGAAGAAAATTTAAACAGGCTCTAAGTTTCTTTTATATTCTTTATGTTGGTCTTTCTAATCATTCTCTCCTAAATACTGTTCTTCTTATATACAACAGTAGTCAACAGATAATACTACAGATTGCGGTTGCACGCCGATTGGTTGATGTGAATGAGAGTCGTTTCATTCGTAGTTGTTCGTTTGCGAGGGCGTGTTTTCCGCAATCTGTTTTTTCTCTTTGGGCTTCTTTTAATTATTCTCCAGCCACCAGTCAATCAGTTTTCGTGCAATGCTTAGTTTTCGGGGGATTTCCGGCAGATTTTCCTTTGAATAGAACGCACCGGCAGACAGTTCATCTTCTTGCAATCTGATACTGCCACTTTCATAATCGGCAATAAATCCCACCATCAACCCGCTGGGATAGGGCCAGGGCTGACTGCCGAAATAAGTAATGTTCTTTACTCTTAATCCCGTTTCTTCCAGTACTTCCCGCTCTACGCATTGCTCCAGCGTTTCTCCCGTTTCGAGAAAACCGGCTACCAGCCCGTAGAAAGTACCACGGAAGTTACGTGCGTGTACCAGCAATATTTCTTTGCCTTTTCGTATCAGTACGATGATGGCCGTGGCAACGGGAGGATACATCTCGTTGCCACACTCCGGACATTTTTTCATAATGGGAGCCTGTTGTTCCATAGGAGTGCCACATACGGGGCAGAAACGGCTGTGTTTGTCCCAATGGAGTATCTGGAATGCTTTTCCTGCCGCCTGATAATCTTCCAACGGCAGATTATCATACGAAGCACGCAAACCTGTCATTACCCATTCTTCGGTTTCAGTTATAGCCTGCTCGAGTGCATGAGTTTTTATTTTATTTCCATCAGGCAGCGTTACTTCGTGTATCTTGTATTCTTCGGCGAAAGGGGCAGGCGAATTTATTCCATAAGGTATGCTGTATTTACTTTCTCCGTTTGCAGTGTGTTCTTTCTTTAGTAGCAGTTGGTCTTTAAAAAAAACGAACCACTGCATAGGCTGTTCCGTTTTCGTAGTTTTCATTTTTTGTACAGAATATGTTTTCTTGTTAAATAGGTTCCGATTTTCCGGTATTTGTGATGAATTTACTCCGATGCCTTTTCTTGCCTGATATAGACTGTTGCCCTACTTGTTCCCCGACGGCGCAGGACACCTTGCTGAATAAACTTGTTCAGTTCGTTAATAGCTGCGTACTTCGTCTGTCCGGTCAGTTGGATGTATTCATTTTTAGTGATACATACGTTCTCTTGCAGGAACAACATCAGTTTTTCTTTCCTTGCTTCTTCGGTTGTTTTTACTTTCTTCGATTTCTTTGTCATGGAATGTACCCTTTCAAAAGTCATCGTTTTCCTGATTTTTTTACGGAATGTACTGCTTATACGCAGATGTACATTTTGAAATCGTATGGATTCAGATCTGATTTTCTTTTTCTCATCGTCCGTTTCTTGCGTACATTTCAGCGAAGTGCTGAAGAAACCCAACTCTCCGAGTTCTACAATATTTCCGTTGGCAAGCAGGTCGCACAGTTCATCGATGCAGGCGTCCAGCGCTGCCCCTATGACGCTTTTGGGCAGGTGTTGGAACATGGCAACATGTTCCACAAATTTCTTTTTCGTATATGTCTCTTTAGGACATATGCGGGCATGGAGAGATTTTTTTTCTTCTTTTCCATTGGGAGAGGGAGTTTCGTAAAGGTCGTAGTATGCACTCATGAATAAATGTTTTTTTGTCACTGCAATGGATAATTCCTGTTGTTGCAATGAATTATTTTTTTCTTATTAAGAAGTAATCGTCCGATATATGTTTCTCTTTCGTTTGACAGTTGTTTTCCTTTCGTCCGACAGCTGTCGGACGAAAGGAAAACAACTGTCAAACGAAAAGATTTCAGTATGCAAAGATGTAATTTCTGATAATAGGATAAATTTTATGTATCCTCATTCATTGCCAATCACCAATAGTTCTTTCGTAATCTCTCCCGCCAAGTTTGAGTTCATTCTGTGGCGGATTTCCGTTTGGCTCAGTCCGTGTCCCAGCAGGAACATGAGTTTGGTCACGGCACACTCGGGTGTACTGTCGTAGCCGCTGATGACACCTGCCTGGAGTAGGTGAAGCCCCGTTTCGTAACGCTCCATTTCCACGCCGCCACTTTGGCATTGGGTGATGTTGACAATGACGATGCCACGTTCGGTGGCATCCTTCAGTTGGCGTATAAACCATTCTCTTTGCGGGGCATTGCCAGAACCGAAGGTCTTGAGCACCACAGCCTTCAGTCCCGGAACGTGGAGCACAGAGTTGATGATGCTCTCTTGGATACCGGGGAAGAGGGTGAGGACTACGACGTTAGTGTCAAAGAGGTAGTGCGGCTTCATAGGGCGCGCAGGATCGGGGCGGCGGATGGTGTGCTCGTTGTAGCGGATGTGGATACCTGCTGTGGCGAGGGCAGGGTAGTTGAAAGAACGGAAGGCATTGAAGTTTTCAGCGTTAATCTTGGTAGTGCGGTTGCCGCGCATCAGTTCATTCTCGAAGAAGATGCATACTTCAGGTACTACGGGAGTGCCGTCGGGACGCTTGGCGGCGGCTATCTCGATGGCGGTAATCAGGTTCTCCTTACCATCGGTCCGCAACGTGCCGATAGGTAATTGCGAACCGGTCAGTATCACGGGTTTCGCTAAGTTCTCGAGCATGAAACTAAGTGCCGATGCGGTGTAGGCCATGGTGTCGGTGCCATGCAGGATGACGAAGCCATCAAAGCGGTCATAGTTCTCGGTGATGATGCCGACGAGCTTTGCCCAAAAAGACGGTTCCATGTCGGAAGAGTCAATGGGGGGATCGAACTGATGGGATGAGATACGGTAGTTGAAGCGTTTCAGTTCGGGAACGTGCTTGAGCAAGTGGTCGAAATTAAAATTCTCCAGCGCGCCGGTTTCCGGATTTTCTATCATTCCGATAGTTCCGCCCGTGTAAATCAGAAGAACGGAAGGGCAGTCTGCTTTCATGGGTATGTCGTTTTATTTTTCATGTTTGCAAAGATAACGGAAAATTGTGAAACCACGTTTACGCACGAGGTGTTTATATCCCTTCCAGCCAGTTTTGTACGATTTGCTTCCCGTTGGGGGTCAGCACCGATTCGGGATGAAACTGTATACCATGTACATCATATATGCGATGCTTCAGCGCCATGACTTGTCCTTCGGGGCTGACAGCGGTGACGGCAAGCGCGTCGGGTAGTCTTTGGGCATCTACTACCCAGGAGTGATAACGACCCACAGCAATTTCGGAGGGCAATCCACGGAAGATATAGTCGGGTTCGGTCAGTCGTATATGGGTCTGTATGCCGTGAAACACTTTGTTCAGGTGCACCAGTCTGCCGCCGAATACTTGCCCGATGGCCTGCGCGCCCAAACATACGCCCAATATGTTTTTTTTGCCGGCATAAGCACGTATCACGTCGGGCAGCAGCCCTGCTTCGGAAGGTAGTCCGGGACCGGGAGAGAGCAGGAGCTTGTCATATTTATCCAATTCTTCCAGTTTGAAACGGTCATTGGGTAACACGTCTGCCGGTGCGCCCAGTTCTCTGAGCAGATGGACAAGGTTGTAGGTGAAGGAATCGTAGTTGTCGATAATTGCTATCATGGGAGTTATTGTTTGCTTCAAGTAGTAATTGCAATTAATAAATTAAAATAGTGAAAATAAAAATTAATCCTATGTTCTTCTATTCGGTTGTTTTTCTGTCCTATCATTTTTTCTTTCTGCTTGCTGCCGTCTGACAAATATATGTACATTGTTTCGGTTAACGAAAGTAAATCTTCCTTTTTTCTCTTCCGAACATTTCTTTCTTTTTTTTGTTATTGAATAAATAATGTATCTTCGCAAAAAACAGAAACTCATGAAAGGAATAAGTTATTCGTTCTTGCGTGCCGTGTGTGCGCTGGTGATAGGTTTGGTATTGGTAATTTTCCCTGAGCAAGCGGCAGATTACCTGGTAATAACGGTAGGGGTGGTCTTTTTGGTGCCCTCACTCATTGGCATTATTGGATATTTTGTCCGCAATGCCAAGGCGCACCGTCGTTTTCCCGTTGAGGGGGTGGGCAGTCTGTTGTTCGGGCTGTGGCTCATCATCATGCCAAGCTTTTTTGCCGATTTGCTGACTTATGTATTGGGCTTTATCCTTGTGATGGGCGCTGTGCAGCAGATTGCCTCGCTCTCCGCCGCCCGTCGGTGGATGGCGGTTTCGGGCGTGTTTTACATTGTTCCGGTGCTGGTGCTGCTTGCCGGGTTGTTTGCGCTGTTCAATCCCACCGGAGTGCGGTCCACCGCGTTCATCATTATCGGAACTACGAGTTTGGTTTATGCAGCTTCGGAGTTGGTCAACTGGTTCAAATTTGTCCGTCCGCGCTCTAAAGTGCCCGCAGCCAATGCAGAGCTTGCCGAGGATGACGGCATTGAGGATGCGAAAATCATAGAGTAGTGTAAATCTTCTCCAAATATTCCTCTACTGCTTCCGCAGTGGCATCTTTGAGCAACACGACTTTCTCTCTGTCCAGTAAATACAATGTTGGGATTGCTTTCAAGTCGTACAGGTTTTTCTGCTCAATGGTTTGCCCCTTGTCATAACCGTTGATCCACTCTGTGGGGAAGTCCGTAAGGTGTCTTCTCCATTCCACTAAATCCATGTCGGGATAGATGGACAGTAGTTTCATCCGCTTCTGTGCAATCGCCCGACAGATGGAAGGGCTTCGTTTTAGCGCCTTTATCATCTCGCCGCAGGCATGGCAACCGGGATTATTGATAAATAGCAGCGTGTAGTCTGCTTTTATGCTGTGCAGACTACCTTGCCGCCCGTTGGCAAGCGTATAGGTAAAGTCGAGTGCCTTTGTACCCATACGGTTCTTCTGCGCTAACTTTCGCCGTGCTTGCGGACGTACTTTCTCCGTATCGTCCATTACGGAAGCTTCCAGTATGGCGTCCAAAACCGATATGTATAGTTCCTCGTTGCGCATTGGTGAGTTCGGGTCGTACAGATATTTGTCGGCAAGGGAGGTGAAGTACAAGTAGCACTTCTTTTCCCGTGCGGCATGTTCGAATAGGGTTCTCAGGGCAGCATCGCCCGTTTGGGCGGACACCAGCCGCAGAACATCGATGAAGTTCACCCACGCCTGTTCCGTTACCTCGGGATGATGTACGTAGTTGGTATCGGCAAAGTTTACGTTTTCCCAATAGTGGCGTGCCAGATAGTCGGCACGCAATTCCGGTGTGTTTAGCATGGTGGGGATGGAGGGGAGCACGAATGTCGTGATTGTATCCGCCGCAACATCTTCTTTCTGCATGCCACTTACTTGTACGCCACCACATGTGCTGTTCGAACTTAGCAACAAGGAGAGTAATATGCCGGCAGGCAGTAATCCTATCATCTTTTGGTATCTTTTGTATTGCATACGGTTTCTATTCTTAATTAAACAAGGAGCTGTCAGTTGTTTGCATGACACAGTTTATATTTCATATTATCGCTTTCATGTGTGTCCTAAAAAAATGAACCTAAAATGTTTTTCAGTTCTTTTCCCAAAAACAGCACTCAAACAGGCTTTAAAAGTACTGCTTTTATTCCTAACTGCCAAACATACCTTGTGTCATTCTCTCCGTTACGTTGGTACATGGCAGAGTAGGGAAGGATGGTTTCTCACGCGCGCATATATATAAAATGTGTAACCTTGTCCGGTGTGTGCGCTCCATCGAAAAGTAAGTATTCAAATATTTATTTATAAATCAGCATTTTACATATTGTATATAAAAAA
>NZ_CAJTSC010000090.1 GCF_910578895.1 uncultured Bacteroides sp. | reverse complement strand
TTGTAAGGATTTCGCTATCGCGCTGTATGTGTGTAAGATAAGCGTTTCTCATTCCGTTTTTTCCGGCGGGCAGCACATCGGGGCGGAAACAGGCGATTCTGCGGCGCCGGGAAATACAGATTGTCAGAAAATACAGATTGTCAGCAAATGAAAGGGAAAATGAAAGAGAGAAAATGAAGCCGTGTGTGGCAAATGTTATTTTTACTTTTCGGAGTGGAATAGTTTGGCGGCTATTTTGTACCTTTGCAGGCGGGAAAACGTGGATGTGCCAAAGCCCCGATTGGCGTGCCGTTGTGCCGCTGGCTTCGCTTGGAACCTTTTCTGTTTCTTTCATTTAAGGTATATCCGTAGGAGCGTCGCGGCGGATAGTCCGTACATCTTCCCCTTTTCCCCGCAGGAAAGAGATTTGTACAATTAAAAACAATACTGAATTATGAGCAAAAAAGCCCTTTTAATGATTCTTGATGGCTGGGGTGTCGGCGATCAAGGCAAAGATGATGTGATTTTCAACACGCCCACTCCTTATTGGGACAGCCTGCTGGCTGCTTACCCGCACTCGGAGTTGCAGGCGAGCGGTGAGAATGTCGGCCTGCCCGACGGACAGATGGGTAACTCGGAAGTGGGTCACCTCAATATCGGTGCGGGACGTATCGTGTATCAGGACCTGGTGAAGATTAACCGCGCTTGTGCCGATGGCAGTATCTTGAAGAACAAGGAAATCGTTGCCGCTTTTTCTTATGCCAAGGAGTATGGAAAGAACATCCACTTCATGGGACTGACCAGCAACGGCGGTGTGCACAGCTCTTTCGACCATCTGTTCAAACTCTGCGATATCTCAAAGGAGTATGGCATTGAGAATACATTTATCCACTGCTTCATGGACGGCCGTGACACGGACCCGAAGAGCGGCAAGGGTTTTATCGAACAGCTGACGGCGCATTGCGAACAGTCTGCCGGCAAGATTGCTTCTATCGTAGGTCGTTTCTATGCCATGGACCGCGACAAGCGTTGGGAACGTGTGAAGGTGGCTTACGACCTGTTGGTGAACGGTGAGGGCAAGGCGGCAGCTGATATGGTTCAGGCTATGCAGGAGTCTTACGATGAGGGCGTGACCGACGAGTTCATCAAGCCGATTGTAAACGCCAACTGCGACGGTACTGTCAAGGAGGGTGATGTCGTTATCTTCTTCAACTACCGTAACGACCGCGCCAAAGAGCTGACTGTCGTTCTGACGCAGCAGGACATGCCGGAACAGGGCATGCACACTATCCCCGGCTTGCAATACTATTGCATGACTCCGTACGATGCTTCTTTCAAAGGCGTGCATATCCTCTTCGATAAGGAGAACGTGCAGAACACGTTGGGCGAATATCTGGCTGCCAACGGCAAGACACAGCTCCACATTGCCGAGACGGAGAAGTATGCTCACGTGACATTCTTCTTCAATGGCGGTCGCGAAACTCCGTACGATGCGGAAGAGCGTATTCTCGTTCCGTCGCCGAAGGTTGCCACGTATGACCTGAAGCCGGAAATGAGTGCTTACGAAGTAAAGGACAAACTGGTTGAGGCTATCAACACCAAGAAGTTCGACTTTATCGTAGTGAACTACGCGAACGGTGACATGGTGGGCCATACGGGTATCTACGAAGCCATCGAGAAGGCTGTAAAGGCAATCGACGAGTGTGTGAAAGATACGGTGGAGGCTGCCAAAGCCAACGATTATGAGGTAATCATCATTGCCGACCACGGCAATGCCGACCATGCCCTGAACGAGGACGGCACTCCGAATACGGCTCACTCGCTGAATCCTGTTCCGTTCGTTTATGTAACGGCAAACAAGGATGCCAAGGTGGAAAACGGCGTATTGGCGGATGTGGCTCCTTCTATCCTGTATATCCTGGGCATGGAACAGCCGGAGGAGATGACAGGCAAGAACTTGATAAAGTAAAGTTTTCAGAATTTAAGTAGAGTGTGTTGAAACTTGATAGGCGACTATTGTGGTTTTGATGCACTCTATTCTTTTATAGTACTCTATGCGTTATTCCTGTTGTCTCCTTTTCTGTTTTTGGGCTCTTTTCGGTTCTTCTTGTGTGAAAGAGATAGAGGAGGATGCGGAATCTATACCGGACAAATCGACACAAATCATGAATTTGTTAGTCAATGGTAATTGTGAAAAATGGGAAGGGTATTCTGTGGGACAGGTAGATTATCTCTGCGGATGGTCTCTTCGTTCGCATCAGGGAAGCGTGTTTGAGGAACGTAAGATTGTTTATGAAGGTATTGCTTCTGCCAAATTATGTTCTCCGCAGAAGGGGATTACTGCATTTGTCAGCCAAAAGGTGCCTGTAACGCCTGGACATCGTATCAGGATTGCCCATCATTATCTGATGGATGGAGAATCGGGTAATGGAGCGAGGATGTATTGCTATTTCCGTCAGAATGCTTCTTCTAATATTTCAAACAGTGTCTTGGCTACTTTTTATGATAAGAACACATTGGATATCATAAGAGGGGGCGGTTATGGAGTTCCCGGTTTTTCTGATACTGTAGGAGAATGGAAGTCTTTTGATTATTCAATAAGAGTTCCGGCAATTGCAAATTATTTTGTTTTTGAAATTCATAGCTATGCAGGTACTACTTTTTATGTGGATGACTGTTATGTGATAGATTTGGACAATTAGAAAAATATACGAAATGATACAGATTGATGATACGGTTGTAAGTCTCGATGTGCTGCGCGAGAAGTTTCTTTGCAACCTGGATGCTTGTAAAGGCGAGTGTTGCATTGAGGGCGATGCCGGTGCTCCGGTGGAATTTGAGGAGATAGCGAAGCTGGAAGAGGTGCTCCCTGTGATTTGGGAGGAGCTTTCGCCGGAAGCGCGTGCCGTGATAGATGCGCAGGGCGTGGTATACACGGACGAGGAAGGCGATTTGGTGACTTCCATTGTCAATAATAAGGATTGTGTCTTTACTTGCTATGACGATAAAGGTTGTTGCTATTGCGCCATCGAGAAAGCTTTCCGCGAAGGCAAGACGGATTTTTATAAGCCTGTGTCCTGTCATCTTTATCCCATCCGGGTGGGCGATTACGGTCCTTATAAGGCGGTGAACTATCATCGTTGGGATGTCTGCAAGGCGGCTGTGTTGTTAGGACAGAAAGAGGATGTCGCTGTATATAAGTTTCTGAAAGAGCCTTTGATACGTAAGTTCGGCGAGGACTGGTATGCCGAGCTGGAACTGGCAGCCGAGGAGCTGAAGAAGCAGGGGATGATATAGGAAGGAAATGGTTATGCGGTAATCATAAGAAAAATACGCTGTAGTCTTTGCGCTTGTTTCTCAGGTACGGACTACGCGAATTATATGATTAATTGAAGACGTGTCTGGAAAGATAGTGCATGATCCGTTTGGGAGACCTTGATATAAGAAAAGCTCCGGTCGGCAGGATTGTCCTGCTTGTCCGGAGCTTCTTCGTTGTAAGATGTGAGGTTGGTTATTGAATTATTGTTTAAGCGTCTATGTTTGCATACGTTGCATTCTTCTCGATAAAGTCGCGGCGCGGACCTACGTCTTCACCCATCAGCATGGAGAACGTGTAGTCGGCTTCGGCTGCATTTTCAAGATGCACTTGTTTCAACATGCGGTTTTCCGGGTTCATGGTTGTTTCCCACAACTGTTCCGGGTTCATTTCACCCAAACCTTTGTAGCGTTGGGTATGGATTGCGTTTTCCGAACCGCCGCCATACGTGTCGATAAACTTCTGGCGTTGTTGGTCTGTCCAGCAGTACTCTTTCACTTTGCCTTTGGTGCAGAGGTAGAGCGGGGGAGTGGCGATGTACAGGTAGCCCTGCTGTATCACCTGCGGGAAGTAACGGAAGAAGAGCGTCATAATCAGCGTGTCGATGTGTGAACCATCGACGTCGGCATCGGTCATGATAATCACCTTCTTGTAACGCAGCTTATCTATGTTGGCTTCTTTGCTGTCTTCACTGTCTACGCCGAAGCGGATGCCCAAGGCCTGGATGATGTTGTTTACTTCATCGCTTTCGAATGCCTTGTGCCACATGGCTTTCTCTACGTTCAAAATCTTACCACGGAGCGGCAGGATAGCCTGGAAAGCGCGGTTGCGCCCTTGTTTGGCAGAACCGCCTGCCGAGTCACCCTCGACAAGGAACAATTCGCATTCTTCCGGATCTTTGCTGGAGCAATCCGCCAGTTTGCCCGGCATACCGCCGCCCGACATCGGTGATTTGCGCTGTACGGACTCACGTGCCTTGCGTGCTGCCACGCGTGCCTGTGCTGCCAGTATCACCTTGTCAACAATCACTTTGGACTCTTTGGGGTGCTCTTCCAGATAGTAGGAGAGGGCTTCGCCCACGGCTTGGTCTACGGCTCCCATCACCTCGTTGTTGCCGAGTTTGGTTTTGGTTTGTCCTTCAAACTGAGGTTCGGACACCTTGATAGAGATAACTGCGGTCAACCCTTCGCGGAAGTCGTCACCGGAAATCTCTACTTTCGCCTTTTCCAGCATCTTGTTGTCCTCGGCATATTTCTTCAATGTACGGGTCAGTGCACGGCGGAAACCTGCCAGGTGGGTACCACCTTCGATGGTATTGATGTTGTTTACATAAGAGTGGATGTTCTCGCTGTAGGAAGTATTGTACATGATGGCTACCTCTACCGGCGTGCCCTGCTTTTCGGTATTGATGTAGATGACATCGTTCACCAAGTGTTCGCGGGAAGAATCAATGTAACGTACGAACTCCTTCAAGCCCTCTTCCGAATAGAAAACTTCTTGCTTGAAGTTTCCGTCTTCCTCTTTTAAACGGAGGTCGGTCAATGTAATCTTGATTCCGGCATTCAGATAGGCAAGCTCGCGCATGCGGGTTGCCAAAATATCGTAACTGTAGATTGTTTCGGTAAAGATGCTGCCGTCCGGCCAGAACTGTTGGCGCGTACCCGTAATGTCGGTAGTGCCCACTTCCTTTACCGAATATAGCGGATGCCCGCATTCATATTCCTGCTGATAGATTTTTCCGTTGCGGAAAACTTGGGTCGTCATGTGTGTGGACAGCGCGTTCACACAAGATACGCCGACACCGTGCAGACCGCCGGAAACCTTATAAGAACCCTTGTCGAATTTACCACCGGCATGCAACACGGTCATAACAACTTCGAGAGCCGATTTCTGCTCTTTTTCGTGAAAGTCTACCGGAATACCGCGTCCGTTATCTTGTACGGTAATCGAGTTGTCTTCGTTGATGGTAACCTCGATGTGGTCGCAATAACCGGCGAGCGCTTCGTCGATTGAGTTGTCCACAACTTCGTAAACCAAGTGATGAAGTCCCTTGATACTGATGTCGCCGATATACATGGCAGGGCGCTTGCGTACAGCCTCTAAACCTTCCAGTACCTGGATGTTACTCGCCGAATAATTACTTTCGCCGTTTATCTTTTCTTCTTCAGTCATAATCTAATATCTCTTATTGTAATAACAGAGCAAAAATAGTGAAAATCCTTGATATAACACGTCAACCGCTTTGATAAATTTGGGCTGTTTACAGCTTTTTTAGCACCGTAAGGATTTATTTGTTTCAAGAGGGCAAGAGGGCAGGAGAGGAGGGTAAAGAAGAGGATACAAGAAAAAAGCCGGACTGAAAAATCCGGCTTCTTATATATTTTGTAATACTTATCAACTTAAGCAAGCTTGTTGATATAAATTGCCAATTTCGACTTCAAGTTGTTGGCTTTGTTTTTGTGGATTACGTTAGTCTTAGCCAACTTATCCAACATCTTTGTGATACCAGGATACATAGCTGTTGCTTCAGCTTTGTCTGTAGTAGCACGAAGCTTACGAACAGCATTTCTCATGGTTTTGCCATAATATCTGTTGTGAAGTCTTCTTGTTTCTT
>NZ_CAJTSC010000089.1 GCF_910578895.1 uncultured Bacteroides sp. | reverse complement strand
GCCCGCTATGCTCCTCATAAAAATAGAAAAACATCCTCGAAAAGAACTATCAAAATAATGCTGAATAAAATTTAAACAGACTCTTAAACAGGCTCTTATTTTTTAGTCGAATCTGTTTTAGTTGGACACAGAGGTACGAAGACGCGGAGCCGGACGTTTAAAACGCCGGTTCTGCAGGGAATAAAAGAAAAACCCGTGTCTCCGTGTCCGATTAATCACTATATATATGGAATTGAAAGAACAACTCAAAGAAATAAAGACACAGCTCCGTCTCTCCATGAACGGGGCTGTGTCTCAAAGTATGCGTGAGAAAGGTTTGGTCTACAAACTCAACTTCGGTGTGGAGCTGCCCCGCATCAAGGGCATTGCCGCCGCCTATGAGAAAGACCATGCTTTGGCGCAGGCTCTTTGGAAAGAAGAAATCCGTGAGTGTAAAATCCTGGCGGGGTTGCTCCAGCCGGTAGACAGCTTCCTGCCCGAAATAGCGGATATCTGGATAGAGCGCATTCCCAATATCGAGATTGCGGAGCTTACCTGCATGAACCTTTTCCAGCATCTTCCGTATGCTCCTGCCAAGTCTTTCCAGTGGATTGCTGCCGAGGACGAATATACGCAGGTCTGCGGCTTCCTCACCATTGCCCGCCTGCTGGTGAAGAAAGGCGATATGGATGAGCGTGTGCAGAATGAGTTTCTCGACCAGGCGATAACCGCTTTCCTGTCAGGTTCCTATCATGTGCGCAACGCCGCGCTGACAGCTATCCGACGTTTCATGCAGCACAGCGAGGAAAACGCTTTCAGGGTGTGCCGCAGGGTGGAGGATATGAAGGAGTCTTCTTCGGAAGCCGGGCGGCTTCTTTATGACCGGGTCAGGGAAGAGGTGGAACTGTGATGTAAATGAAAAAGCCATGCCTGTTTGACTATAATTTTTCTTTTTTTGTTTGCTTTCCGCAAAAAAGGCTTAACTTTGTTGGCTGTTAAAAAACTGCGCCTTTACATGGAAAGTCAGAACGTGAAAGATACGGTTAGGCAGATATTCACCGAATATCTCAACTCGAACGGGCATCGCAAGACTCCCGAACGATATGCCATACTCGACACTATTTATTCCATAGACGGCCATTTCGATGTCGACACGCTCTATTCGCTCATGGCGGATCAGGAGAATTTCCGTGTCAGCCGTGCGACGCTTTACAACACCATCATACTGCTTATCAATGCCCGCCTGGTCATCAAGCATCAGTTCGGGAACTCCTCTCAATACGAAAAATGCTATAACCGTGATACGCATCATCACCAGATTTGCACGCAGTGCGGCAAGGTGGTCGAGTTTCAGAACGGGGAGTTGCAGCACGCCATTGAGAATACGAAGCTGAGCCGCTTCAACCTGACACATTACTCGCTGTACATGTACGGGTTGTGTAGCAAGTGCGACCGCACAAACAAACGGAAGAAGAAAAATAATAACCATAAGAAAGAGAAATGAAAGTAGACATTCTATTAGGATTACAATGGGGCGACGAAGGCAAAGGCAAAGTCGTTGATGTATTAACTCCGAGATACGATGTGGTGGCACGTTTTCAAGGCGGTCCGAACGCCGGTCATACATTGGAGTTCGAAGGTCAGAAATATGTGCTCCGTTCCATCCCTTCGGGAATTTTCCAGGGTGATAAAGTAAATATCATCGGCAACGGTGTGGTGCTCGACCCGGCACTGTTCAAGGCAGAGGCGGAAGCGCTGGAAGCATCCGGCCACAACTTGAAGGAGCGCTTGCACATTTCCAAGAAGGCACACCTCATATTGCCCACGCACCGCATCCTGGACGCCGCTTATGAGGCTGCAAAGGGGGATGCCAAAGTGGGAACTACCGGCAAGGGCATCGGTCCCACTTATACGGACAAGATAAGCCGTAACGGTGTGCGCGTAGGCGATATCCTGCACGATTTTGATAAGAAATATGCTGCCGCCAAAGCCCGCCACGAACAGATTCTGAAAAGCTTGAATTACGAATACGATTTGAGCGAACTGGAAAAGGCATGGCTCGAAGGCATCGAATACTTGAAGCAATTTAAGTTCGTGGATAGCGAACACGAAATAAACGGCCTGTTGTCGGAAGGCAAATCCGTATTGTGCGAGGGTGCGCAAGGCACGATGCTTGATATCGACTTCGGCTCTTATCCGTTCGTAACTTCTTCCAACACCGTTTGTGCAGGAGCGTGCACCGGTCTGGGCATAGCTCCCAACAAGATTGGCGAAGTGTACGGTATCTTCAAAGCCTACTGTACGCGTGTAGGTGCAGGTCCGTTCCCCACGGAACTGTTTGACAAGACGGGCGACCGGATTTGCACGCTGGGGCACGAGTTCGGTTCGGTAACCGGACGTAAGCGCCGTTGTGGCTGGATTGACCTCGTAGCCCTGAAATATGCCATTATGGTGGACGGCGTCACGAAACTTATCATGATGAAGAGCGATGTGCTCGATTCGTTCGAGACCATCAAGGCTTGTGTGGCATATAAGGTGGACGGCGAGGAAATCGATTACTTCCCGTTCGACATCGAAGGGGTTGAACCGGTGTATGTGGAATTGCCCGGCTGGCAGACGGATATGACAAAGATGCAGAGCGAGGATGAGTTCCCCGAAGAGTTCAATGCTTATCTGTCATTCCTGGAAGAACAGCTCGGTGTGCCTGTGAAGATTGTGTCTGTAGGTCCCGACCGCGAGCAGACGATTGAACGCTATACGGAAGAATAATGAAATTCAGCTAATTCTTCCTAAAAGATAAGGGAAACTGTGAGATTGCTTGCCGTTTCCCTTTATTTTTGGCAAGCAATTTGTTAGTATATAGTCAGGAGACAAATATAGAAATTATTCACTTATTTATTAGTAAAAGAAGAACATTATGGGAACAGGAATGATAGGAATGCAATGGATTATCTTTATCGGTATAGCCGTGGTCAGCTGGTTGGTACAGATGAACCTGCAAAGCAAATTCAAGAAATATTCTAAAATCCCCACCGGCAACGGGATGACGGGAGCGGATGTGGCATTGAAGATGCTGCACGATAACGGTATCTACGATGTGACCGTGACGCATACGCCGGGACATCTGACAGATCATTACAATCCCGCCGATAAGACCGTGAACCTGAGTGAGAGCGTTTATAGCAGCAACAGCATTATGGCGGCTGCCGTTGCCGCCCATGAGTGCGGGCATGCCGTGCAGCATGCACGTGCGTATGCTCCGCTGACGATGCGCAGCAAACTGGTGCCTGTGGTGTCGTTCGCTTCCAGCATTATGACGTGGGTGTTGCTGGGCGGCATCTTGATGTTGAACTCTTTCCCGCAGTTGCTGCTGGCAGGTATCATCCTTTTTGCCATGACTACGTTGTTCAGCTTCATCACCCTTCCGGTGGAAATCAATGCAAGCAAGCGTGCGCTGGTGTGGCTGAGCGGTTCCGGCATTACGAACTCTTATAATCATGCCCAGGCAGAAGACGCGCTCCGCTCTGCTGCTTATACGTATGTGGTGGCTGCGCTGGGTTCGTTGGCGACGCTTGTCTACTACATTATGATATTTCTGGGACGTAGGGAATAAGGATATTTCGTTCCGTTGAAATAGAAAAATGCTTTCCTCATGCCAAATGGGGAAAGCATTTTTTTTCTTAATCAATAAAATACCGTAACTTTGCCGCCTGATTTTATAAATGATTGATACGATTATGGCAGCAAAACCAAGTATTCCCAAAGGAACCCGCGACTTTTCGCCTGTGGAGATGGCGAAGCGTAACTATATATTCAATACGATTCGTGACGTTTATCACCTTTATGGTTTCCAGCAGATAGAGACTCCTTCTATGGAAACGCTTTCCACGTTGATGGGAAAGTATGGAGAGGAGGGCGACAAGCTATTGTTCAAGATACAGAATTCGGGCGATTACTTCTCCGCCCTTACGGACGAGGAACTGTTGAGCCGCAATGCAGCCAAGCTTGCCGGCAAGTTTTGCGAAAAGGGTTTGCGCTATGACCTCACTGTGCCTTTTGCCCGCTATGTGGTGATGCACAGAGACGAAATAACATTCCCCTTCAAGCGTTATCAGATACAGCCGGTGTGGCGTGCCGACCGTCCGCAGAAAGGGCGCTACCGCGAGTTCTATCAGTGTGATGCCGATGTGGTGGGCAGCGACTCCTTGCTGAACGAGGTGGAGCTGATGCAGATTGTCGATACCGTATTTACGCGTTTCGGCATCCGTGTCTGTATTAAAATCAATAACCGCAAGATATTGAGCGGCATTGCCGAGATTATCGGCGAGGCCGACAAGATAGTGGACATCACCGTAGCGATAGACAAGCTGGACAAGATAGGATTGGACAATGTCAATGCGGAACTGAAAGAGAAGGGTATTGGCGATGAGGCTATCGCCAAATTGCAGCCTATCATCCTGTTGAGCGGCAGCAACGAGGAGAAGCTTGCCACGCTGAAGCAGGTGTTGTCTGCCAGCGAAATGGGGCTGAAGGGGGTAGAGGAGAGCGAATTTATCCTTTCTACCTTGAAACGTCTCGGGCTGAATAACGAAATAGAACTCGACCTGACGCTTGCCCGCGGTCTGAACTACTACACCGGTGCCATCTTCGAAGTAAAGGCATTGGATGTGCAGATAGGCAGCATCACCGGTGGCGGTCGTTATGACAATTTGACCGGGGTGTTCGGCATGGCAGGAGTTTCGGGGGTAGGCATTTCGTTTGGTGCCGACCGTATATTCGATGTGTTGAACCAGCTTGAACTGTATCCGAAGGAAGCCGTGAACGGCACGCAACTCCTGTTTATCAATTTTGGCGAGAAAGAAGCGGCTTTCTCCATGAGTGTGCTTGCCAAAGTGCGTGCGGCAGGTATTCGCGCCGAAATCTTCCCCGACTCCAGTAAGATGAAGAAACAGATGGGGTATGCCAATGCCAAGATGATTCCGTTCGTGGCTTTGGTGGGGGAAAATGAAATGAATGAGGGCAAGGTGACTTTGAAGAATATGGAAACCGGAGCGCAGAAGCTGGTCACTCCCGAAGAGTTGGTAGGCGAATTAGGCTGATAAAAATAGAAAAACTATTAAAAAGGAGCACATTTGTGCTCCTTTTTTGTATATTTGTAGAAAAGGGAAAGGCAGGAATGTTCCTTTCGGCTTTTACCCTTGCAGTGCCAATAAAAGAGGAGGTTCGTATGGTTTCCGTTCAATTTACACAAGAAAAGCATAATGCGCTGGTCGGTTTCCTGATGATTGTCTTAGCCGTGTTGTTTTTGCTTTATATGGGCAGTTCGTTGGTGCACTCTACCAGAAGTTTTTGGGAGAACTATTCCATTGAGAATTTGCTGGAATAATGTTTCGTTGATAATGTCTATGGTAAGTTAACTTGATTGCTCCAATGAAGTTAACTAAACATGGTGCAGTAAGTTAACATCATTATGCGGATGAAGTTAACATCGTATGGGCAATGAAGTTAACTTGGTTTGTTTTGGCTTGATGCACTGCCTTATGGTGTCCGGTCGTAATGGAAACTTATCTCTTTTTTGTCACTTCCCGAATTACCTCGTAACCCCACAGCCCTTTATAAAGAATTACGACACATTCATCCTCACTGTGCAACCGATTGAACGCCTTGTATCCTCCATACCAAAAGAAATGCTCACCACAATCCGTAAACCGAAGCCCTATATGGTAGCTTGTGTGTCCGCGTCCGCCATGTGTCCGTACTTTCTCGAAAACAACCGCATTACGCCGATAGGGTTTGGAGCGGGGGATAAGGCAGTTCGTTCCTAAAAATAGTGTACATAAAAGTATGGCAATCGCTCCGCTCGCCAGGCTTCCTAAAAAGATGTAGATGCCTAAGCCGCCTTCTTTCACCCTTCCCGTGTACCATGCCCATGCGATGAAGCCCGCAAAGGAGATAATCCCAGTTCCCCATATAATGCCGCTTAAGGAGAAATGTATGAGGGTGTGTCCTGCCAGATAAGGTAGCTTGACCCAAGCAATTAGGGGCACTCCGAAAAGAAGCGTAATGCCCCATTCACGTAAGCGTTCTCGCCATGTCTTGCGTATGCTTTTCTTTTTATATCTCCGCTCTCTTCGTTTCATTTAAACGTTGTTTCCGTACATGGCTTTTTCATTTGCAGGAGTTAGAGGGGCATGGGGAGAAGGAATTAAAGATAGTTAGTAGGAGTTATCGCCCTTCGTGCTATGAGTTGCCGGTAGTTCTGTTGATGTATGGCGATACTGTCGGCTTCCGATTCCTTTAGCTCCGGATGATTCCTTCTAACTCCTGCAAATGAAAAAGCCGTGCCCCAAAGATAAGATAAAAATATTTACTTTTCTTCTGTTTATTTCGTGTTTTTCCTCTAAGAAACCGAAAGAGTCAAGCTCCCTGTCTTTATTGCTATCTTTGAACCATTGGAAACAGTAGAAGCCATTCTAAGAACTTGCATAACATCGTTGTGATTTGCTTTCATTTTAGTATCTTTGAACCATTGGAAACAGTTACG
>NZ_CAJTSC010000088.1 GCF_910578895.1 uncultured Bacteroides sp. | reverse complement strand
TCAAGGCAACAAGGAGGGGAGGAAAAGGGGACACATTAATAATATATGCGGGCGCACGAGGAAGGGACCGGAAGGAAAGCTAATAGGGTACGCATTAGAGGGAAAAACACGGTTCTTTCATTTACAGGAGTCAGAGGAGCTATTGTTCTTCTTCCTCTGATTCCTGATAATTCCCGTAAATAAAAAAACGTAACTGACAGTTTATTTCTCATCCGATGTTCCCACTTAATTGGGAACGTGTTCCCTATACGTTGGGAACATATTCCCAATGAAATGGGTATGTATTTCCAGTTAACTGGGAATAAAGTTCCACCACACAGAGATTATGTGGCACTCGTATACCACTGACAATAAATATCTTGCAGAGATATTTATTCAACCTGTTCTTATCCGTTTGTTCTTCACCGCTCCGTTTCCGTTGGTCTGCTTCCGCCTGTCTGTTTACGCGGTCTCTCCAGTCGTGTTCCCCGGCATAGCTATCGGCTTTTAACTCCTGTCCCGAAGGGAGATCACTCCTTCCAACTTCCTTTAACGACTACTGTAAATGAAAAAGCCCCGGAGAAAAGGAAGGAAAAAAGTGGATAGTCAGAACGATGCTGTGACGCGAGACGGATTAAAAAACTTATAATACACTATTAATTAAAGGCAATTCATCATACAGAAGAAAAAAAAGAAGAACAACAAGAATACAGAAAAGAAGGGGGATAAAAAGGGAAAAAGAAAGAACAATAAGTAGAAATTCTTTTGCTATACCGGAAACATAAAAGAAACGCTCGTGTGACAAAGAGAAAATTCATGCGACAGATAGGAAAAATATCAACCTAATTATTTATCTTTGTTAGCTTGAAAAGTTAGCATACCAAAAACAATAAGACAATGAAAGATTTTTTTAAATTT
This sequence comes from uncultured Bacteroides sp., assembly GCF_910578895.1. Lineage (GTDB taxonomy): Bacteria > Bacteroidota > Bacteroidia > Bacteroidales > Bacteroidaceae > Bacteroides. Next base: position 5,743 of record NZ_CAJTSC010000088.1, on the reverse strand, counting down.
ACGCTCGCCACCATAACGGGTATTATCCTGTCGAGTGTTGTTTTGCTTTTCATCAGCATTCTCGTAGTTTTCAGCATGGTTTCATCATCAGAATCGGAAACACAAGTGCGCAAAAACTCCATTATGATGTTAGACCTGAACGGCACATTGACCGAACGTAGCCAAGAGAATCCGCTGGAACTCCTTATAAAAGATGACTATAAGACTTACGGATTGGACGATATCCTTTCTTCCATCAAAAAGGCAGAAGAGAATGAAAATATCAAAGGTATTTATATTCATGCCTCCTCATTAGGTGCAGGTTTTGCTTCGTTAGAAGAAATTCGCGATGCCTTGAAAGACTTCAAAAAATCCGGTAAGTTCATTGTAGCCTATAGCGATACTTACACGCAGGGACTTTACTACTTGTCCAGTGTAGCAGATAAGGTGCTGCTGAACCCGCACGGAATGCTTGAGTGGCGAGGACTGGCATCTACTCCGATATTCTTCAAAGATTTACTGGAAAAAATCGGTGTAGAGATGCAAGTGTTCAAAGTAGGCACATACAAATCCGCAGTGGAGCCGTTTATCTCTACTGAAATGAGTCCTGCCAACCGTGAGCAGGTGAATGTATACCTGTCTTCCATTTGGGGAGAGATTACGGATGCCGTTGCTCAATCGCGCAATCTGTCTGTAGAAGCTTTAAACAAGGAAGCCGATCGTATGTTGATGTTCTATCCGGCAACAGAAAGTGTGAAGAACGGATTGGTGGACACACTAATATATAAGAACGATGTGCGCGATTATCTGAAAAATCTAATAGGTATTGATAAAGACGACAATATGCCGATATTGGGTATTCAAGATATGGTAAACGTAAAGAAGAACGTGCCCAGAGACAAGAGCGGAAATGTAATAGCTGTATATTATGCATACGGCGAAATTGACGGCAGCGCGTCTGCCACTACCGGCGAAGGTATCAACTCCGAAAAGGTGATTAAAGACCTGCGGAAACTAAAGGATGATGAAAATATAAAGGCTGTAGTATTACGTGTGAACTCTCCGGGCGGCAGCGCATATGGTTCAGAACAGATATGGCATGCTGTAAGCCAACTGAAAAAGGAAAAACCGGTCATTGTATCCATGGGCGACTATGCCGCATCGGGCGGTTACTATATCTCTTGCAATGCCGATACCATCGTTGCCGAACCTACCACTCTGACAGGCTCCATCGGCATCTTCGGCATGATACCCAATGCCAAAGAGCTGACAGACAAACTGGGTCTGAATTTCGATGTAGTAAAAACCAATCCACACGCTGATTTCGGCAGCCTAACCCGCCCGATGAATGAGAGCGAAAAGGGCTTGATGCAGATGTACGTTAATAACGGTTACAAACTCTTCTTGACTCGCTGTTCTGATGGGCGCGGCATCAGTATGGAAGAATTGGACAAAATGGCGCAAGGTCGCGTTTGGACAGGTAGTACCGCCAAAGAGTTAGGATTGGTAGACGAGTTGGGCGGACTGGACAAAGCTTTGGAAATTGCCATTGCCAAAACAGGTGTAGATGCCTATACAATAATGAATTATCCGAAGAAAGAGAGTCTCTTCGAGAATTTGATGAATACCCATCCAGGAAATTACATCAAAAGCCGGATGTTGAACGGCAAGATGAGTGACATCTACCGGCAGTTCAGCATCATCGAGAACTTCGACAAGATAGACCGCATACAGGCCCGTATTCCGTTTGAACTGAATATACAATAATTTTAAATGAAAGATGTATCCGTAAAAATACATTATTGGTTATACCCTCTGTCCTGGCTCTACGGGGCAGGAGTATGCTTGCGAAACAAATTCTTTGACTGGGGCTGGCTCCGGTCAAAGAGTTTTAACGTTCCTGTGATATGCGTAGGCAACATTGCCGTAGGTGGAACAGGCAAGACACCACATACGGAATATCTGATAAGATTACTACAACATGAAGGCATAAACGTGGCAACGCTAAGCCGCGGCTACAAACGTAAGAGCAAGGGGTATGTGTTGGCAAGCGTTGAAAGTAGCGTGCAGCATATTGGTGACGAACCGTATCAGATAAAGAGTAAATTTCCCGATATACAGGTAGCTGTGGACGAAAACCGTTGCCATGGCATCGAACAGTTGCTGAAGTTGGAAACTCCTGCCGTGGATGCCGTACTATTGGATGACGCCTTTCAGCATCGCCACGTAAAGGCAGGAATGAATATCCTGTTAACAGATTATCACCGACTGTTGTGCGATGATGCCCTGTTACCTGCAGGAAGGCTTCGCGAACCTGCTGAGGAGAAAAACCGTGCTCAGATAGTAGTTGTGACAAAATGTCCGGATGACATCAAGCCGATAGATTTCAATATCATCACCAAGCGTCTGAATTTGTATCCGTATCAGCAGTTGTACTTCTCCAGATTTCGCTATGGTTCACTGATGCCGCTGTTTTCCAAGAAAACGAAAGAAAGAGTTTTCTGCACAAGAGACGAACAAGTATTGCTCGTTACAGGCATAGCCTCACCGGCCCCATTGGTAGAAAAAGTGAAGTCATACACTCCCAACGTCAATCTGCTGGAATTCGGTGACCATCATAATTTCGACAAGAAAGACTTAAAACTCATCGAGGAACAGTTTGCACAATTGAAAGGGAGTAAGAGATTGATTATCACAACAGAAAAGGATGCTGCCCGACTGAAAGTTCATCCAGCACTGAGCGATGCACTAAAACCGTACATCTATGTACTCCCTATCGAAATAGAGTTTTTACAAAATCAACAATATTTATTTAACCAAAACATTATTGACTATGTTAGGACGTATTCAAGAAACCGCAACTTATCTGAAAGATAAAATGCACACATATCCTGAGACAGCAATCATCCTCGGTACCGGACTTGGCAGTCTTGCAAGCGAGATTACCGAGAAGTATGAAATAAAGTATGAGGACATTCCCAACTTCCCTGTTTCCACAGTAGAGGGACACAGCGGCAAACTGATTTTCGGCAAGCTGGGCAATAAAGACATTCTTGCCATGCAGGGACGTTTCCACTTCTATGAAGGATACTCCATGAAGGAAGTGACATTTCCGATACGTGTAATGCGCGAACTTGGCATCAAGACCTTATTCGTATCCAACGCCAGCGGCGGTACAAACCCGAACTTTGAAATCGGCGACCTGATGATTATCACTGACCACATCAACTTTTTCCCCGAACATCCGCTGCATGGCAAGAACATCCCATACGGTCCTCGTTTTCCGGATATGAGCGAAGCATACGATAAGGAACTTATATGCAAAGCAGACGCAATTGCTGCAGAAAAGGGTATCAAGATACAGCATGGTGTGTACATCGGTACGCAAGGACCTACATTTGAAACTCCAGCAGAATATAAAATGTTCCGTATTCTGGGGGCGGATGCGGTAGGCATGTCTACCGTTCCCGAAGTAATCGTAGCCAATCATTGCGGTATCAAGGTATTTGGCGTATCGGTCATCACTGACTTGGGCGTAGAGGGTAAAATCGTAGAAGTGTCTCACGAAGAGGTACAGAAAGCAGCGGACGCCGCACAGCCGAAAATGACGGAGATTATGAGGGAGCTGATTAATAAAGTGTAAAAAACGATTATGAAAACAGAAATAGCAACTCTTGGTGAGTTCGGCCTCATTCGTCATCTTACCGAAGGTATCGAGTTAAAGAACAAATCAAGCCAGTATGGCATTGGTGATGATGCTGCCGTCCTCTCCTACCCTACGGACAAGGAGATATTGGTGACAACCGATTTGCTATTGGAAGGCGTGCATTTCGATCTGACGTATGTACCTTTGAAGCATTTAGGATACAAATCTGCCATAGTAAACTTTTCCGACATATATGCCATGAATGGTATGCCTCGGCAAATCACTATTTCACTGGGTCTGTCCAAACGTTTTAGCGTAGAAGATATGGAAGAACTATATGCAGGTATTCGCCTTGCTTGCGAGGAATATGAAGTGGATATTGTAGGCGGTGACACCTCTTCTTCCTATACAGGACTCACCATCAGCATCACTTGTATCGGCGAAAGTGAGAAAGGAAAAGTCGTTTATCGCAACGGAGCCAAAGAGACTGACTTGATTTGTGTGTCAGGTGACTTAGGCGCCGCCTATATGGGATTGCAATTGCTGGAACGTGAAAAAAGCGTCCTTAAAGGCGGTGACAAAGACCTGCAACCCGACTTTGCCGGTAAAGAGTATCTGCTGGAACGGCAATTGAAACCAGAAGCTCGTCTTGATATTATTCAAAAATTAGCCAAAGAAGGTATCCAACCGACTTCCATGATGGATGTTTCCGATGGTCTCTCCTCCGAATTGCTGCATATCTGTACGCAAAGCAAAGTTGGCTGCCGCATTTATGAGGAGCATATCCCTATCGACTATCAGACAGCTGTCATGGCAGAGGAATTCAATATGAATTTGACTACTTGTGCCCTTAATGGAGGAGAAGACTACGAACTTCTGTTCACCGTCCCCATTGCTGACCACGAAAAGGTATCCGGCATGGAAGGTATCAAACTGATAGGTCACATCACCAAGCCTGAGTTAGGTTGTGCCCTTATCAGCCGTGACGGACAGGAATTTGAACTGAAAGCACAAGGTTGGAATATACTCAGAGAAAAATCTGACAAACCTAAAGGCGCAGAATAGGCAGTAATTCTCAAGCTAAAGAGAAGGGGAAGTATATCAAAATCCCCAAAAGGAACGAAAAGAAATGGAATAAAAGTAGAAAAAGCCAAGTAAGAAACCGTAAATGCCGAATTCACATTGACTTTTTTACATTTTTCTTAAAATATAAACGCTGAAAATTAGCCATATAGCCAATTTTCAGCGTTTTTTATTCTCTAACCCCTTGCATAGTCCAAAACTTTCACTACCTTTGCAACCGAAAAGAGAAAGCATGGTGCCATAGCTCAGTTGGTAGAGCAAAGGACTGAAAATCCTTGTGTCCCCGGTTCGATTCCTGGTGGCACCACTTTTTAAGAAGGCAAAACGATGTAAATCCCTGAATTTCAAAAAAGTTCGGGGATTTTTCTTTTCCAAGAATAGGCAAAATTAGTGGGATTGAAGCAAACCATACGTCCTTATTCAAGGGACTGTTTTTAAAAGCCCGGAATGTTCCACTGCGAAGTATTTACTTCATTCTTTTACAGCACGTTGCACTATTTTACATTACAGGGTTCTCGGTTCGATTTCCTAACTTTGTATCATTAAAAATTGAGCCGTATGGAAAGAAAAAGATTCAGCGTGTTGTTCTTCATCAAGCGTAGCAAACTGTTAAAAAACGGGGAAGCACCCGTGCGTGTGCGTGTCACTTATGACCGTCTATACGTGGAACTTCAACTAAAGCGGAGCATAAAAGTCCCACTTTGGTCGCAGGAAAAAGAGAAATCGACAGGCAAAGACCGAAACTCCGTAGAACTTAACCATTACATTGACGCCCTGCGTGTGAAATTCTATCAGATTTACCAAGACTTGGAACTGGAGGGAAAGATTATCTCCGCACGTGCCATAGTGAACCACTATCAGGGAAAGGACGAAACTTTCAAGACATTGTATAATGTATTCAAGGAACATAATGACAACTGCCGGAAGCTAATCGGGACAGACTATGCCGACATCACCGTAAGACGTTACGACAATTGCCTTAAATACCTCATGGAACTGGTTAAACGGGATTACAAGGTAGATGATATGTTACTG
>NZ_CAJTSC010000087.1:517-6653 GCF_910578895.1 uncultured Bacteroides sp. | reverse complement strand
AGGTGGAACTTTATTCCCAGCTTGCCGGGAACGCGTTCCCACCTGATTGGGAATATGTTCCCAACATGCAGGGAACACGTTCCCAATTAAGTGGGAACATCGTATGGGAAAGAAGCTGTCGGTAACAGGGCTGATTGGGCTAATAAGAGAGTTTTGACACCCTCTTTACCATGAATTCGGTATGAGGCCGGGTGAAACAGTTTCCGTAAACCTTCAAGGATGCGGTGTGCCGGCAGTATGGTTCTCTGCCGGATGTCCGGTCTATTCCCGTATTTCTCCTTTGTGTACTGACACTTTCACCAATGTCCGTTTGGAGTTGTGTGTGTCCGAAACCCATAGTATGGAGTCGTTTTGTGCGTAAATGCGGACGGGCTGGGAGAAAGCATATCCTTTTACGGTTTTCATCTGCTTGGTCCATTTGTTTTGCAGGCGGTCGTAGATATTGATGGTGTTGTTGTCGCCGGTGGCATACCAGCGTCCATCGCATAGAGCCAGGGTCTTGGGTTTGAATTCGAGCGACAGGGAAAGGTGGTCCATGTCGATAGAGGCATTGTCTGCCAGATCGTCATTGACCGCTTCCGGATTGAGTACGCGTATCTTTTTCCCCTCGTAGTCGGTGAGCAGGATGTGTCCTTCCGCATCCGGCTGCATGTAGTGGCTGGCGAAGCCGTTGTTGCCCGGACTGCCGTTGCCGGATGTCCGGCGGTAGCGGTTTACTTTTTGATAGTTTTCCGGCGTGGCGTCTTCTTCTTTATAGATGCTGACCGTTCCGGTCTTGTCACGTGCGAAAATCAGTCCGTTGTTTACCGTCATGGCCTGTGCCTGGAATACGGGACCGTTCCATTGTCCGTTGCCGATGCAGGTAAGGTAAGTGAGCTGCGGCAAGTGAAACACATGGATACGCGACTGGCGTTCGGCTACGTATAGACGGTTGCCTGCCGGGACGATGGCTTCTATCGGGCTTTCGAAGTCGAGTTCCTTGTCGCCGAACTGCCACGATTGCAGGGTGCCCAGAAGTTTGTTATCCTTTATGCTGTACGTCAGCAGGCTGTTGCCTGCCTGTCCGGTGTTTGCGATGAAAAGCGTGTCTCCCGAATGGGCAATGGTGTAGGGCGTGAAATCCTCGGGTGCCTGCATATCTAAAGATTGTGCATTGATGAGTTGTGACGCTTCGTACGAGTAATACCAGAAGCTATTATAATCGTTGCCGTCCTCTTCTTCCTTGTTTTCTTCGCCGAACGGAGGAATACCGAAGATTTCTTCTAAAGTTCCCTTGTCGCACTGGGCTGTCAGGATACCTGACAGTATTATTAGGATGCGGATGTATATTTTCATGTTGTATTTCTTGTTTTATGATGTTGTTTTCTATTTCAATTTATTCATGGGAATGGCGTAGACGCAGGCACCTTCTTTCGTCCGGTCTGTAATGAACAGCGTGTTTCGGCGGATGCAGAACTTTTCGGGTGCTTGCAGGGTGATATCTTCGATAACGGTGTAATCTTTGATGATATCTCCGGTATCGGGATTGACTTCGCAGAACTTTTCTGTGCCGTTGGAACTTACAAACAGGCGTCCCTGATAGAAGTCGAGCGCATACGGGGTGTTTTTGCAAGCGATTTGCCGGATACGTTTCGGTGCAGTTCCTTCGCGCATGTCATCGGGTTTGAAAACATCGATACGCTTGTTCGGGTGAGTGGTGTAGAGCAGCCCGCTGCGGTCGTCTACGGCTATTCCGTAAGTGCCGTTTGTTTCACCCAAATTCTCGGAACGTGCATAGATGAGCGGAAGGGTACCGGGTTGTATGAGCCGTTCTTCCACAAAATTCATGTAACGCTTGTCGTGGATGATGATGATTCCTTTGTAGAGTGATACATCAAAAGCGTGTATGGTTTGTGTGGGACCAGTTCCCCAGTTGCCGTTTCCGATGCAGGTGATGAACGGATGTCCTTTGGTCCGGGCATCGAAGATTTCCGTACGACTGCCTTCGTGGGTGACGTAAATTTTCCCGTTGGCGCGGAATACACCGTTGGGCTGTCTGCTGAATGTATTGGTTTCGTTGTTTTCTGTCCATTCCATGATACTTTCCAAATGTGTTTTTTGGTCATTGGCAATACTGAAGATTTCCAGGCTGAAGTGGCCGGCAGCATCGTTTACCACATACATCGTATCTCCGTACACATAGACATCTTTGGGGCGGAAGGTGGTTGCAGTGGCATTCGGCACATCGCTTGCATCCAGTTTCAGTGAGACCGGACTGCCTTCGTTTCCGCCCGGGTCTGTTTCTCCACGCCATGGGGATAGCCCGCCGTCGATAGCATCAAGCTCCGCTCCTTCGATGACATATTTCGATGCACGGTAGTAGTTGGTATGGTCGTATCTGTTTGTGTTCTTGCGGGTGTGCATGAAGCGGCGCGAGTAGACGGGCAGGTCTTTGTCCAGCGACATGTCACGATAAACGTTGGCACAGAGGGTAATCCAGCCCGGACCGGTAATCTCGTACGACATGTTTCCCGTATGTACGTAGCCGAGATTGTGTCCGAACTCATGGAAAACGGTATGAGTCTCAAAACTGTCGTCTACATAATGTTCCAGAAAACACCACTCGTTCAGGCAGTACATTTCGGTACCGCCTTGTCCCACACCGTTCACGCCCGAACAGTGTCCGAAACTGAGTCCTCTGTAAGCGATTACTTTTTTCAGCAGGGCGTCTTTGTCGATCTCGGTCTTGTTGTTGTCGCTGTGTAGCGGACCGAATTCATGCAGTGCTTTTTCGAACCGTTCCGAAGAGTACATGTAACTCATGTTCAATGCCAACGCCACGGCTTCCCGTGCGTGTGGTGCCAACAGTTTGTATTTGTAGTATTGAGGGTTCCAGTGATAGCCCGAATAATCACTGAACGAGATACGCCAGGTACAGCGTATGGCTTGCAGTTTCTTGTAATAAGGGTCTTGGCATTCCACCTTGAGTGTGATGTTTTCCGCTGTCAGGTATGGATTTTGCATGATTTTAATCTTTTTTCCCGTGCGGGTATACGCCGTCAAATCCTGGGTGGCAAACGGAATTTGTATCTTGAGTTGCTGAAACGGCATGACTTTCTCCAGTTCGATGAATTTGAAATCTTCTTCGTACCCTTCTATTGTTGCCCAAACGGTTACGTTGGATATTTCGCGCGGGCTATAGAAGCGGAGCAGGAAGCATTGTTCGTCGTCCAATGAAATCTGTAACGGTTGGTTTACATAAAAACTGCGTTGGCTTTTGTCGAAGTAAACCTCGGGCGGTTCGTCATCATTAAGCAGATAGTAAGTATTGTCCGAAGTATAATCCGTTTCTGTCAGTTTGATAGGTAAACTTTGAATGTCGCCGCCTTCTCCGGAAGACGGGAGTTCGTCTTCTTTGCAGCCTGTCAGCAGCAAAAGGATGTTTGCCAGGATAAACAGGCTGGTGGAAAATAAGTTTTTCATCATCTGTTCTTATTTAAATAGTATTTGAAAAATAATCATTCTTTTGAAAAAGGTCGCAAAAATAGCTATTTGGAGATAGATAAGCAAAGGTGTCGTGTCTCTTTTTAAGGATGGTGGCGGAGGCATTGAATGCTTTGTTCCGGTACGGATTATGCCGGAAATTCGTTAATTGCCGGTCGGGTTCTTTGAAAAAGAAAGGAGAAACCTTAAGCAATTAAACATTTCCCGGTCTGTCTTGTTAATGGTAGTAATAGTGATAGTGTATCAGGTTTGGATATAACTGCTCTTTTAAAACGAATAATTAACAAGAAAAAACCTTGACGTATGAAAAAGTTTATACTAATGACAATGGCTGCAACCCTCATGGCGGGTTGCAGTAATGATGAGGAGAATGGATGTATTTCTCCTCCAAGTGAAGATCCCGTAGAAATCAAAGTGAGTGCAGGGGTATCGGGTATCCAGACAAAAGCTCCGGTCAATACCGGTCAATCTGTGACTGCCAATTTCGTGGCTTCCGTAAACGGTGGTGACTATAGTGCCGCCTTGTGGAATGCGACCGGCACCTTTACCGCTTCGAGTACTGCTTCCGCCGCCTTCTCGCTTAGTCCCGCGCAATATTATCCTGTTGACGGCAGTACGATCCATATCAAAGGATACTATCCTCAGGGGACATTATCCGGTAATACGGTCACGTTCTCGGAAACGGACGGTTCCAATGACGTGATGATTTCGGGCGAAGCCAGTGGAAACAAGACGACAAGCGGAGCGTTGGCTTTCACCTTCAACCATCTGCTCACCCAGTTGCAATTCACCTTTAAAGCTGGTGCAGGGTTTCCCGCTACCGGGAGAACCGTAACCAGCATTACCCTCAAAAACCAGCAAACTCCTGCTTCGCTCAATATCAAAGACGGTACTGTCTCCTACAATCCGGTAGGCGATGGCATCACCCTCACGGGTACGTATGCTATCAGTGCCGACCCGGGCACTACGGCAACGGTCTATCCGATGGTAAAGAGCGGCGCCACAAGCGTGGTGATGGATATCGTAGCGGGTGGTGTGACTTATCCTAACGTGACGGTAAGCCTAAATACGGAAACCGGAAAGGCTCACAATATTATACTGACCTTTACTCCCAAAGGAATTACGGCTTCTGCGATTATCACACCGTGGATTACCGGAGGAACGGGATCGTCTGTTGTACAGTAATTTTTCCAGTAATGCAAATTCCGCAGATGAAGTTTTCTATCCGGACACTCATAGTGATAGTACCACTATTATCCGCAAGTTGCAGCAATGATATGGACGAGGTGTTTTTCAATAGTGAAGAACACTCCGTTCCAATCCACCTTACCATTGTGGAAGACAGCCCTCATACGCGGTCGATTGTCAACAGCATCAACGATATTAGTGTTGGTTCTTTGGGAATTTATGAAGTGGCGGAAAGCACTACTGCCGGTATGTTTCCTTGGACAACTTCCCCGCTGCTGAACAATGCGGCTCCTACCGGCATAAATGGAAATGAACTCGCTTTCTCATCACCGTTATACTATCCGGCAGGAGGACGTAAGGTTATCTTTTACGGTTATTATCCGCGTACCACAGCTACGAATGGAACCAACTATGTCACTTCTCCCGGAAATGGAATAGCCCCTGTTTTCAACTTTACCCTTACGGGACAGGAAGACATCATGCACGGTGCCAGCCCAACAGGCGGAAGCTACTCTCCCGGAACGACCATACCGATTACTTTCAAGCACAAGCTGACGCAAATACAGCTTAATGTCTCAGCTTTGGGTACTTTGCTTTCAAGTATCAAAATTCTGAATGTGAGAAATACCGGTTCCATGAATTTGGAAACAGGTGTGATTAATTATGGCAACAATACAGTGGACATCACTCTCGACAAAGCCAGCTTGACAACCACTGCTCCGGTGATGGTGCCTGCCGATGTCTCTAACTATTTAGTGGAGGTCGGTTTTATAGGACAACTTCTTCCCCGCAAGTATTTGATAAAACCGACATCCGGCAAATTCTTGGAAGGGGTAATCTATACGATAACGATGTGAGAATGGTTTAAGGTTTTTTGAAATGGCATCCGATATCAATTATTCGGTTACTTTCATGTACAAGCATATTCTTGGGCTTTTGGAGTATTCTTTATAATAGAAGAGTGTTTTTCTATAAAATTGATAGTCTGAAGCTTTTAGTTTACTTTGTTATATAATATAATGTATAATAAAGTGTGCATAAGAAGAATCGGATAATCCGTTTCGATTGGGCGATGAAACGTCTGTTCAGTAACAAAGAGAGAAATAAAAAACATAGAAGTTGCTTGTTATTTAAAATCATCCGGACCTCAATGGAGTTAGTCATTAAAGTGACTGGGTTGATCGAAAAAGAGATTGAAGAATTATAAACAGTTTCTTTCAATATTTTAGTGAGAAGGAACAGTACACAACGTTGTATTGTTCCTCTTTCTATTTATAAAGCAAGTTAAATGGATATGAAAGAATATGGGAGAGAGATATCAAAAAAAACTCCTTGAATTTCAAAAAAATCCAAGGAGTTACGTAATTGTTTTTATGATTTAGTGGAGCGTATGAGACTCGAACTCATCACCTCGACACTGCCAGTGTCGCGCTCTAGCCAGATGAGCTAACGCCCCGTTTTATAC
>NZ_CAJTSC010000087.1:0-308 GCF_910578895.1 uncultured Bacteroides sp. | reverse complement strand
TACAGGGGTTTTAGTCGTGCTTCCGATTATTCGTGAAGCCATCGCAATCACCGCTGAAGCCAAATCAGGACGCCGCTACGTTACTTGTCCGTAACCATGCCCGAAAGGGCGACAAACGGACACGGACAGCGAAACAAGACGTTAAGGATTAGTGAGTTATTGACAACTCACGCAACAAATCCGGTTACGGAAAAAGATTGCGCCGTTCCTCCCCGTTTTGCGTACCGACACCGGACTCTTCACCAACTAATTTTGAACCTAAAAAAAATAAGGACGATGAAGAGTACATTTTCAGTAATCTACTACCT
>NZ_CAJTSC010000086.1 GCF_910578895.1 uncultured Bacteroides sp. | reverse complement strand
GCCTTCGAGGATCTGGACTTCAATTTCGGGGAACGCTGGATTCCGACGGGTGTCTATGCCGCCTACATGAGCCGGCTGTTCGACACGGAGGTGAAAATCGCCTATTCCGCAAGCATGGACGAGTTTTCGGTGGTGTGCGGCTACCGCACCATGAAAATCACGGACGAGTTTCTGGTGAAGGGGTATTACCGGAACTATGACGGTATGCACCTCCTAAAACACGCCCTGCACAACACCTGCCCTGACATGATGAAGTCCATCGGCAAGGACGAGCATGGCAACGACATCAAGATGCGCGACAGCGAGGGAATACAACTCGCCAACGCCAAGATTGACGAGATACGAAACGGCTTCTCCGAATGGCTCGAAGAGCAGTCGCCGCAGTTCAAGGAGCGGCTTGTGACGATGTATAACCGCAAGTTCAACTGTTTCGTGCGCCCGCGCTACGACGGCTCCCATCAGACCTTTCCCGACCTCAACCTGAAAGGGCTGGCAAGCCGGGGTATCAAGAGCGTCTATCCCTCACAGATGGATTGCGTCTGGATGTTGAAACAGAACGGCGGCGGAATTTGCGACCACGAGGTGGGAACCGGTAAGACGCTGATAATGTGCATCGCCGCGCATGAGATGAAGCGTCTGAATTTGGCACACAAGCCGATGATTATCGGGCTGAAAGCCAACGTTGCGGAGATTGCAGCCACCTATCAGGCGGCATATCCCAACGCACGTATTCTGTACGCTTCGGAGAAGGACTTTTCGACCGCCAACCGTGTGCGCTTCTTCAATAATATAAAGAACAACGACTACGATTGCGTCATCATGTCGCACGACCAGTTCGGCAAGATACCGCAGTCGCCGGAATTGCAGCAGCGCATCCTGCAAGCAGAGCTTGACACGGTGGAGGAAAACCTCGAAGTGCTACGGCAGCAGGGAAAGAACGTGTCGCGGGCGATGCTGAAAGGATTGGAGAAGCGCAAGCACAACCTTGAAGCGAAGCTGGAGAAGGTGGAACACGCCATAAAGTCACGCACGGACGACGTGGTGGATTTCAAGCAGATGGGCATCGACCACATCTTCATAGATGAGAGCCACCAGTTCAAGAATCTGACTTTCAACACGCGCCACGACCGTGTGGCGGGATTGGGAAACAGCGAGGGAAGCCAGAAGGCACTTAACATGCTCTTTGCCATACGCACCATACAGGAGCGCACAGGAAAAGACTTGGGTGCGACCTTCCTCTCCGGCACGACTATCAGCAACTCACTGACTGAATTGTACCTGCTGTTCAAGTACCTGCGCCCGAAGGAGCTGGAACGGCAGGACATAAGGTGTTTCGACGCTTGGGCGGCGATATTTGCCAAGAAGACGACGGATTTTGAATTTAACGTGACGAACAATGTGGTCCAGAAGGAGCGTTTCCGCTACTTCATCAAAGTGCCGGAGCTTGCCGCCTTCTATAATGAAATCACGGACTACCGCACGGCGGAGGATGTGGGCGTTGACCGTCCTGCCAAGAACGAGATACTGCACCATATACCGCCCACGCCGGAACAGGAGGACTTCATACAGAAACTGATGCAGTTCGCCAAGACGGGCGATGCCACCTTGTTGGGCAGGCTGCCGCTTTCGGAAACGGAAGAAAAGGCGAAGATGCTCATCGCCACGGACTATGCCCGGAAAATGGCACTCGACATGCGCATGATAGACCCGAATTACGAAGATCATCCCGACAACAAAGCGAGTCACTGTGCCAAGATGATCGCGGAGTATTATCAAAAATACGACGCCCAGAAAGGCACGCAGTTCGTTTTCTCTGATTTGGGGACATACCAGCCGGGCGACGGGTGGAACGTCTATTCGGAAATCAAGCGCAAACTGACGGAGGACTACGGTATACCGCCAAGCGAGGTGCGCTTCATTCAGGAGTGCAAGACCGACAAGGCGCGGAAGGCGGTGATAGACGCCATGAACGCCGGGACGGTGCGTGTGCTGTTCGGCTCTACCTCTATGCTCGGAACGGGTGTGAACGCCCAGAAACGGTGTGTGGCTATCCATCATCTCGATACGCCGTGGCGACCGTCCGACTTGCAACAGCGTGACGGACGCGGAGTTAGGGCAGGTAATGAGATTGCCAAACATTTCGCCGGGAACAACGTGGATGTAATCATCTACGCGGTGGAGAAGTCACTGGACAGCTACAAGTTCAACCTCCTGCACTGCAAGCAGACTTTCATAAGCCAGCTCAAAAGCGGTGCGATGGGTGCGCGTACCATCGACGAGGGGGCAATGGACGAAAAATCGGGCATGAATTTCTCGGAATACATGGCGTTGCTCTCCGGCAATACCGACCTGTTGGACAAGGCGAAACTGGAAAAGCGGATCGCATCGCTCGAAGGGGAACGCAAGTCGTTCAACAAGGGCAAGCGTGATTCGGAGTTCAAGCTGGAGTCAAAGACCGGCGAGTTGCGCAACAACACGGCTTTCATAGATGCCATGACGGAGGACTGGAACCGCTTCCTGTCGGTGGTGCAGACCGACAAGGAGGGCAACCGCCTTAATATAATAAAGGTGGACGGAGTGGATTCCGCCGATGAGAAGGTCATCGGAAAGCGTTTGCAGGAGATAGCCAAGAATGCCACGACCGGAGGGTTGTACACGCAGGTCGGTGAACTTTACGGTTTTCCGATAAAGGTGGTGAGCGAAAGGATACTCAAAGAGGGATTGGAGTTCACCGACAACCGCTTCGTGGTCGAGGGGAACTACAAGTACACCTACAACAACGGGCATCTGGCGATGGCTGACCCGTTGGCCGCCGCCCGCAACTTCCTCAACGCGATGGAGAGGATACCCTCCATCATCGACCAGTACAAGGCGAAGAACGAGGTGCTGGAGATGGAGATACCGCAGTTACAGGAGATAGCGGGTAAGGTGTGGAAGAAGGAGGACGAGCTGAAGCAGTTGAAGTCCGAACTTGCCGCCCTTGACCGAAAAATTCAGCTGGAGCTTGCGCCACCCACGCCCGAAGTCGCAGAAAAGGAGAATGAAGGGCAACAGCTCAAGCCGGAAGCGGAAGATGTGAGGAACAGGCAGGCGCAATATCCCGAAAATGCACCGCCGCAGATACGCAGTCCGGCGGATAGTATCGTTGCCAACCATGTCATAATCGGGCGTCCGGGACTGTATGCCAAGGAGGAAACCCGGTCCAAAGGATTGAAAATATAACCTAAGGAATTTTATCTGAAGTATTAATAAGGGCTATCCCAAAAGGTCTAAAAGTAAATTTTATCCTTTCTGCAAGTATCTATAGGATGGCAACTGCATTTTTTTCTTTTTGGGCAGCCCTTATTAAAATTTATTCTTATTTTAGGTTATATACATTCATGTCCATTTATGTAAAAAATTCCTGCTGACCTTGTTTATGTCTTGTCAGTCACCATTTGCAAAACCATATTTGACCCTCAAAGAGGCTGAATTTGATAAGTAACTTGCTACATACTCATAATAAGGAGCTAAATAGAACACGAATGGGAAATACACAAATGCTAAACTAAAGAAGATATTGGCCAAAATAAACGCTATACCGAGAGAGAAACTTGATTTTTCAACTTCCTAAAACGGTGTTGTTCAAACATTTCTACTTATTTGTACTTGCCAGTTGAACCTACGCTTCCCTAATAAAATGTCTATGGTAAAAAGTTAAAAAATCCTCCCACTTTTGTTAGATATATTTTTTTGTGTAATTTTGTAATCGTTATGCGGCAGTAATAATATACATATTAATACGAGTTAGTAATCCTGTAGTTCTCATATGCTACGAGGAGGTATTAAAAGGTGCGTTTCGACAATGCATCTACTGTAGTATATTATTGCTTAATCCAAATGAATATTATAAATTTAGGAATTCTTGCTCACATTGATGCAGGAAAAACTTCCGTAACCGAGAATCTGCTGTTTGCCAGTGGAGCAACGGAAAAGTGCGGCCGTGTGGATAATGGTGACACCATAACGGACTCTATGGATATAGAGAAACGTAGAGGAATTACTGTCCGGGCTTCTACGACATCTATTATCTGGAATGGAGTGAAATGCAATATCATTGACACTCCGGGACACATGGATTTTATTGCGGAAGTGGAGCGGACATTCAAAATGCTTGATGGAGCAGTCCTCATCTTATCCGCAAAGGAAGGCATACAAGCGCAGACAAAGTTGCTGTTCAGTACTTTACAAAAGCTGCAAATCCCGACAATTATATTTATCAATAAGATTGACCGTGCCGGTGTGAATTTGGAGCGTTTGTATATGGATATAAAAACAAATCTGTCGCAAGATGTCCTGTTTATGCAAACTGTTGTCGATGGATCGGTTTATCCGGTTTGCTCCCAAACATATATAAAGGAAGAATACAAAGAATTTGTATGCAACCATGACGACGATATATTAGAACGATATTTGGCGGATAGCGAAATTTCACCGGCTGATTATTGGAATACGATAATCGCTCTTGTGGCAAAAGCCAAAGTCTATCCGGTGCTACATGGATCAGCAATGTTCAATATCGGTATCAATGAGTTGTTGGACGCCATTTCTTCTTTTATACTTCCTCCGGCATCAGTCTCAAACAGACTTTCAGCTTATCTCTATAAGATAGAGCATGACCCCAAAGGGCATAAAAGAAGTTTTCTTAAAATAATTGACGGAAGTCTGAGACTTCGAGACGTTGTAAGAATCAACGATTCGGAAAAATTCATCAAGATTAAAAATCTAAAGACTATTTATCAGGGCAGAGAGATAAATGTTGATGAAGTGGGTGCCAATGATATCGCGATTGTAGAAGATATAGAAGATTTTCGAATCGGAGATTATTTAGGTGCTAAACCTTGTTTGATTCAAGGATTATCTCATCAGCATCCCGCTCTCAAATCCTCCGTCCGGCCAAATAAGCCCGAAGAGAGAAGCAAGGTGATATCCGCTCTGAATACATTGTGGATTGAAGACCCGTCTTTGTCCTTTTCCATAAACTCATATAGTGATGAATTGGAAATCTCGTTATATGGTTTGACCCAAAAGGAAATCATACAGACATTGCTGGAAGAACGATTTTCCGTAAAGGTCCATTTTGATGAGATCAAGACTATCTACAAAGAACGACCTATAAAAAAGGTCAATAAGATTATTCAGATCGAAGTACCACCCAACCCTTACTGGGCCACAATAGGGCTGACTCTTGAACCCTTACCGTTAGGGGCAGGGTTGCAAATCGAAAGTGACATCTCCTATGGTTATCTGAACCATTCTTTTCAAAATGCCGTTTTTGAAGGGATTCGTATGTCTTGCCAATCTGGTTTACATGGATGGGAAGTGACAGATCTGAAAGTAACTTTTACTCAAGCCGAGTATTATAGCCCGGTAAGTACACCTGCTGATTTCAGACAGCTGACCCCTTATGTCTTCAGGCTGGCTTTGCAACAGTCAGGTGTGGACATTCTCGAACCGATGCTCTGTTTTGAGTTGCAGATACCCCAAGTAGCGAGTTCCAAAGCTATTACAGATTTGCAAAAACTGATGTCTGAGATTGAAGACATCAGTTGTAATAATGAGTGGTGTCATATTAAAGGGAAAGTTCCATTAAATACAAGTAAAGACTATGCCTCAGAAGTAAGTTCGTACACTAAGGGCTTAGGCATTTTTATGGTTAAGCCATGTGGGTATCAAATAACAAAAGACGGTTATTCTGATAATATCCGCATGAACGAAAAAGATAAACTTTTATTCATGTTCCAAAAATCAATGTCATTAAAATAATGGAGCGGTCAGGAAATTTCTATAAGGCAATACGGTTGGGATATATACTTATCTCCATTCTTATCGGATGTATGGCATATAATAGCCTCTATGAATGGCAGGAGATAGAAGCATTAGAACTTGGCAATAAAAAAATAGACGAGCTCCGAAAAGAAATAAACAATATCAATATTCAAATGATAAAATTTTCTCTATTGGGTGAAACAATACTGGAATGGAACGATAAAGATATCGAGCATTACCATGCACGGCGTATGGCAATGGACAGTATGCTCTGCCGTTTCAAGGCCACCTATCCAGCAGAGCGCATCGATAGTGTGCGCAGTCTTTTAGAGGATAAGGAACGACAGATGTTCCAGATAGTCCGGTTAATGGATGAACAACAATCTATTAACAAGAAGATAGCCAATCAAATTCCGGTTATTGTACAGAAAAGTGTGCAGGAACAGTCCAAAAAGCCAAAACGAAAAGGTTTCTTAGGCATATTCGGCAAAAAAAAGGAAGTAACTCCAGCAGTATCAACCACTATCCTTCATTCGGTCAATAGAAACGTAATCAGCGAACAGAAAGTGCAGGATCGCCAATTGTCGGAACAAGCCGACAGCCTTGCAGCTCGTAATGCAGAACTTAACAGACAACTGCAAGAATTGATTTGCCAAATAGAAGAAAAGGTACAAACCGAACTGCAAAGCCGGGAAAACGAAATAGTTGCCATGCGTGAAAAGTCATTTATGCAAGTAGGCGGTTTAATGGGATTCGTTCTTCTATTGTTGTTAATTTCCTACATCATCATACATCGTGATGCAAAAAGCATTAAACAATACAAGCACAAGACAACTGATTTGATAAGGCAACTGGAACAATCCGTACAACGGAACGAGGCACTGATAACGTCAAGGAAGAAGGCGGTACATACTATCACCCATGAACTGCGCACACCGCTGACAGCAATAACAGGCTATGCCGGACTGATACGGAAAGAACAGTGTGAGGATAAGTCCGGGCAGTATATCCAAAACATACTGCAATCCTCCGACCGTATGCGGGATATGCTTAACACTTTGCTTGACTTCTTCCGCCTGGACAACGGCAAGGAACAGCCCCGTCTGTCACCCTGCCGGATTTCAGCAATCACGCACACACTTGAAACGGAGTTCATGCCTGTTGCCGTGAACAAAGGGCTGTCCTTGTCCGTGAAGACTGGACACGATGCCATTGTATTGACCGACAAAGAGCGAATAATACAAATCGGGAATAACCTGCTGTCAAACGCTGTCAAGTTCACAGAAGAAGGCGGTGTTTCTTTGATTACTGAATATGATAATGGAGTTCTGACACTGGTCGTTGAAGATACAGGTACAGGCATGACAGAAGAGGAACAGAAACAAGCGTTCGGTGCGTTTGAACGTCTATCAAATGCCGCCGCAAAGGAGGGTTTCGGGCTTGGGCTTGCCATAATGCGTAATATTGTGTCGATGCTTGGCGGAACAATCCGTTTAGACAGCAAGAAAGGGAAAGGCAGTCGTTTCACAGTTGAAATTTCTATGCAGGAAGCTGAAGAACAGCTTGGATATACAAGCAATACACCTGTTTATCATAACAATAAATTCCATGATGTTGTCGCCATTGACAATGATGAGGTATTACTTCTGATGCTGAAAGAGATGTATTCCCAAGAAGGAATACACTGCGACACTTGCACCGATGCTGCGGCACTGATGGAAATGATACGCCAGAAAGAATACAGCCTGTTGCTGACAGACTTGAATATGCCCGATATAAACGGTTTCGAATTGCTGGAACTGTTGCGTTCGTCCAACGTGGGCAATTCACCAACAATCCCGGTGGTTGTGGCAACCGCTTCGGGCAGTTGTAACAAAGGGGAACTATTGGCAAAAGGCTTTGCCGGATGCCTGTTCAAACCGTTCTCCATATCGGAACTGATGGAGGTTTCCGACAGGTGTGCCATAAAAGCGACACCGGACGGGAAACCGGACTTTTCCGCCTTATTGTCCTATGGCAATGAAGCCGTCATGCTGGA
>NZ_CAJTSC010000085.1:6092-8458 GCF_910578895.1 uncultured Bacteroides sp. | reverse complement strand
AATCACGGTGAACTGATGAATGCTGACAGCATCCACTTCCCGGATTCGCTGAAAGTACAAACCAAGAAACTAGGACGTACCGTTTATGGCGGAGGGGGTATCATGCCGGATTATTTCGTACCTATCGACACTACTCTTTATACGGATTATCACCGCAATCTGGTAGCTAAAGGAGCCGTGATTAAATTCACCATGCAGTTTATCGAAGGACACCGGAAAGAGTTGGCAAACAAATACAAGAAGTTCGAATCGTTTAATGAGAAGTTCGTAGTCGATGATAATATGCTTGCCACTTTAAAAGAAATAGGAGAGAAAGAAGGGGTGAAGTTTAACGAAGAGCAATATCAAAAGTCGCTCCCTCTTATCAAGACGCAGCTTAAAGCACTGATAGCCCGTGATCTTTGGGATATGAACGAATATTTCCGGGTAATGAATACTACCAATGAGAGTATACAAAAGGCGCTGGAGATACTGAATTCGGGCGAGTATCAGAAGAAGCTGGAATAGGGCATTCAGTAAACAATCATAAGACACCATTTTTCAGTTCGGTGGACATATATACTCACCATAGTGGACATATATATACACGATGGTGAGTATATATATCCACCGTGCTGTATATATATGTCCACTAAGAGCTGTGTATTAACCGATTAGCTTTTCTTTCCTATATACAAAAAATAAGAGGCTGTCTAAAAAGTCGGTTCTATCATCTACAATAAGATAGGAAGAACCTCGTTTATCCTACCACCCCGTCCTTCGGACACCCCTCCTTCCCGAAAGGAGGGGAGTTAGAGTTACTAACGACTTTTTAGACGGCCTCATATATTTTCCATCCATTCACGGACGGAAACAGCCTACAGTTTCACTATCTGTTCGTTACCATCATACTTCACGGTCACTCCTTTTGCATTCAAATCAAATGGCTGTGCTTTCTCCTTATTGACCGTAACCACCGTGAAAGTACGCTCCTTCAACATACCCGGAAATTCCCCCCGGCGTTCACCGATCACTAAAGTCCTAGTAGCCTCATCATACTTTATTGGTATCATGGCATACATTCCTTGTTCATAGTTATAATTCACTCCTTCATCTTCGTATAGCGTAAACTCTCCATCGGCTCCCTGATAAATATACAAACGGATATGCTCCGCCGGTTTCTCATCCGTATACTGAATATCATCTCCGAACGGAACAATAGCCCCTGCACGCACATACAACGGAATACGCTCATAAGGAGCCTCTATTTCTTTCCTCTCTCCCCCAGCCTGGAATTTGCCGGAATAGAAATCATACCAGCCTTCTGCTTGAGGGAAATAAATTTCACGGCTACGTTCACCATAGCGATAAACGGGAGATACCATCAATGAAGGGCCGAACATAAACTGGTCACCAATATTATTCACTTCGGCATCCGCAGTGAAATCCATAACCAAGGGACGCATAATCGTATAATCATCCAACCAAGTCATACCTGCCAGCGAATAAATATACGGCATCATATTATAACGTAGCTTGGTATAATACACCACCGACTGATAAGCCGGATGCCCTTCCGGCGCAATCTCCCATATTTCACGGAAAGGATACTGCCCGTGCGCACGATACAAAGGAGCAAACGCACCGAATTGATACCAGCGGGCATTCAACTCGCGCCATTCTTTATAATCGGCATTTTCCGTCTTTGCAGCGTTCCATTGTTTCTGTCCTGCCACATAACGATTCTCTACACAAAAACCGCCAATATCCATTGTCCAATAAGGTATGCCGCTCATCGCAAAATTCAACCCGGCAGAAATCTGCGCTTTCATGTCTTCCCAACGTGTACCGATATCTCCACTCCATGTAGCCGTAGAATAACGCTGCAATCCGGCAAATCCCGAACGGGTCAGCAGAAACACACGTTTGTTATTATCCACTCCGCGCTGACCGTTGTAAATCGCTTCCGCATTCATCAGTGCATAAGCATTGAAGAATTCTGTAGAAGAGCCCAATGCCGTAGGCCCGCACAAAGCCTTCCGATATTCCAGGTCTGTACAGTCGCGCACATTCGGTTCGCTGGCATCCATCCACCAGGCATCGATACCTAGTGGATAATAATGCTCATACATCTGTTTCCAAAACAATTTCCGGGCGGCGGGATCGTATGCGTCATAAAAACCATAATGGTAACCGGGACCGACCCAATCTTTCAAACTATCCTTGACAGACTGCTGATACATCCATCCTTTTTTGTCGAACTCCTTGAAATGTTCAGTAGTAACATAAAACTTAGGCCATACCGAAATCATCATACGACCATGCATCGCATGAATGGAATCGACCATTGCTTTCGGATCCGGAAAACGGGTTTTATCAAACTCATG
>NZ_CAJTSC010000085.1:5803-6082 GCF_910578895.1 uncultured Bacteroides sp. | reverse complement strand
TCTCCGGCCAGTGATTCCAGTCTAGTACGATATTGTCCAACGGGATTTTACGATCACGGAAGCCTTTCAGTGCTTCCAACATTTCATCCTGCCTATTATACTTCTCACGACTTTGCCAGAACCCCATTGCCCACTTCGGCATAACAGGAGACTTTCCGGTCAGCGTACGATAACCGCTAATCACGTCGTCCATGTCCTCACCAGCCATAAAATAATAATCGAGTTGCTTGGTCATTTCACTCCACCACGACTGCTTTCCCTGCTCTTCGGGAGCAACAG
>NZ_CAJTSC010000085.1:0-5773 GCF_910578895.1 uncultured Bacteroides sp. | reverse complement strand
CTTCCAGATGAGCTGCAAACTTATAGCTATTGGGATTCCATGCAGTCCGCCAACGCTCCGGCACTACCAGCTCATCATTCAAATATACCTTGACATATCCCGCATAATAAAGAATAAACTTAAATTCTCCCGTTTGAGCCGGCTCTATCTCTCCTTCATAGATGACGTTAGCCCCCATTAACGGCAGTTTCTTCGGAAGATTTTCAATCGTTTTCAGATTCTCGAAATAAATGGAGTCTTCACGGCGGACCAGCGTTTCTCCCTTTTTCGGCAGATAAGTACCGGTAAGCGCTCCTTCCCGGCCTGTCCGATCATAAAGTTTAAAGACACGGTTCAACTGAGAATAATCATTCGGATTACCAAAACGGCACAACGAATAACTATCCAACAGTATACCATAATTTTTATTCGAAACAACAAACGGAACGGATACTTTCGTATTGTATTGGAACAACTCTTCGTTCTTACCCTTATAATTAAACTCATCCGACTGATGCTGTCCCAATCCATAGAACGCTTCATCTTCGGGAGATTCAAAAACCTGACAGATCGTATATCCTTTCGTTCCTTCCACTTCTATAGGAGTAAACTTTTTCCCTCCTCCTTTATTCTCTTGCAAGATTAGCTTTCCGTCTTTATCCGCAAACCACACTTCTCCGGTACCAGCCAATACGGATGCTTTCACTTCTTCAGTAGACACTGTTATCGTATCGCCACTTTGCATGATGGCAAAAGATGTTTGCTTCTTCTGCGGAACAACAATCAGACTTTGCGGATCGGCAAACTTGCTGTCGGCGGTAGCAGAGACACGAATCAACTTATCTCCCATCACCTGAAAGCGTACCAGACGAGGACCTCCTGTTTTTTCCTGTTGTATTTTAACTATTACTCCATCACTGGTCTTTTCGTAGACCTTATTGGAACATGCTCCGAAAAGAAGTCCCGGCAACAAGCAATAGAAAATGTTTTTCATATTCATAACTATATCTCCTTGGGGTTTAACAATCTATTTTCTCATATCGCAAAAGTAAGTATTATAAATGAAAATCCTCTCCTGAATGTATACATAATGACCAAACGGATCAATAGTTTAGTTCTTCTCCTTCACATTCTTCACGGATGGTAACCTACTGTTTGATAGGTGTTTTCTGTGAACAAATAAAGAAAAGTCTTTTCTTCACGCCCTTCACGCCTTCACAATCCCCACAGTTTGCACTTTCACAGCCCGTAACCTTCGCATCGGCATTGTCAATCTTTGCCAATTGAACAGCTTGCATTTGAGAAGCCGACTGGAGTTGTCTACCTAGTCGACTATTGTTGTCCACTCAGCCGACTATAGTCAGCCAGGCAGACAACTATAGTCGGCGATTAATAAATTTTCAAAAACCTCTATGGCATGCCCGTATACGAATGGACACCGGAAAAAGAAACGATCAGTTGCACCATGCATACATACTGGCTGGCATACTGATACATGAGCGTATTGATTCATTATTAAAGAATTATTTCTTTAATTCCTTGCTCAATCAATCTATTTCCCCTATTTTTGCAGTCTGTAAGAGGTGTAAAACGTCGAAATTTTAGTTCTAACAATTAAATAATTTAAATTCAATCATTTATGTGGTTAAGTAATTCATCTGTAGGAAGGAAAGTGGTGATGAGCGTTACCGGTATCGCCCTTATCCTGTTTCTGACATTTCACATGGCGATGAACCTTGTTGCATTGGTTTCGGCCAATGGCTATAACATGGTTTGTGAGTTCCTGGGAGCAAACTGGTATGCATTGGTGGCTACCGTAGGTTTGGCTGCCTTGTTCATTCTCCACATCGTCTACGCTTTCTGGCTGACTATGCAGAACCGCAAGGCACGCGGTACTGAGCGTTATGCCGTAGTAGACAAACCGAAAAATGTGGAATGGGCGTCTCAAAACATGCTCGTACTGGGTATTGTGGTAATCGCAGGTCTCGGCTTGCACCTGATTAACTTCTGGGCCAAGATGCAGCTTCCCGAGCTGATGCACAACATGGGCGCACATGCCGACATGCTCACGCTGGCTTATGCCGCCAACGGCGCTTATCACATCCAGAACACCTTCTCCAACCCGGTATTCGTAGTACTTTACCTCATCTGGCTGGGTGCGTTGTGGTTCCACCTGACTCACGGTTTCTGGAGCTCCATGCAGTCTTTGGGCTGGAACAACAAGGTATGGATCAACCGTTGGAAATGTATCTCCAACATCTATTCTACGATTGTTGTTGTGTGCTTCGCGCTGGTAGTTGTCGTATTCTTCATCAAATCAATCATTTAAAAAGTTAACAAGACACAAGGAGACAAGTCAACAAGAAAGAGCGACTGACACTTCGCAGCCTCGTAGCCTTGTCAACTCGTCAACTTGTCAACTAAAACCATTAGCATTATGACTAAGATAGATTCTAAAATACCGGAAGGACCGGTGGCTGAGAAATGGACCAACTATAAAGCTCACCAAAAATTAGTAAACCCTGCCAACAAACGTCGCTTGGATATCATCGTAGTGGGAACCGGACTTGCCGGTGCCAGTGCTGCCGCCTCTCTCGGCGAAATGGGTTTCAGAGTGTTCAACTTCTGCATTCAGGACTCTCCGCGCCGCGCGCACTCCATCGCCGCGCAGGGTGGTATCAATGCTGCAAAGAATTACCAAAACGACGGTGACTCCGTTTACCGCCTGTTCTACGATACAGTAAAGGGTGGCGACTACCGTGCCCGCGAAGCCAACGTTTACCGTCTTGCCGAGGTTTCCAACAACATCATCGACCAGTGTGTGGCACAGGGTGTTCCCTTCGCACGCGAATACGGCGGCTTGCTCGACAACCGTTCTTTCGGTGGCGCACAGGTGTCACGTACTTTCTACGCCAAAGGCCAGACCGGACAGCAGTTGCTGCTGGGCGCATATTCCGCACTGAGCCGCCAGGTGAACGTAGGTACGGTGAAACTGTATACCCGCTATGAAATGGAAGACGTTGTCATCATCGACGGACGCGCACGCGGTATCATCGCCAAGAACCTCGTAACAGGAAAGCTGGAACGTTTTGCCGCCCATGCAGTGGTTATCGCTACCGGCGGTTACGGTAACGCATACTTCCTCTCTACCAACGCAATGGCATGTAACTGCTCTGCAGCAATGGCATGCTACCGCAAAGGTGCCTGGTTTGCAAACCCCGCTTACGTGCAGATTCACCCCACTTGTATCCCCGTTCACGGCGACAAGCAGTCCAAGCTGACTTTGATGTCCGAATCTCTGCGTAACGACGGACGTATCTGGGTTCCGAAGAAACTGGAAGATGCCAAGAAGTTGCAGGAAGGCACGCTGCAAGGAAAAGACATCCCCGAAGAAGACCGCGACTACTACTTGGAACGCCGCTATCCGGCATTCGGTAACCTCGTTCCGCGCGATGTTGCCAGCCGTGCCGCCAAAGAACGTTGCGACAAGGGTTATGGCGTGAACAACACCGGTCTTGCCGTATTCCTCGACTTCGGCGACGCCATCAACCGCCTGGGTGTCGATGTGGTTCGCCAACGTTATGGCAACCTCTTCGACATGTACGAGGAAATCACGGACGTAAACCCCGAACACAACCCGATGATGATTTATCCGGCTATCCACTACACCATGGGTGGTATCTGGGTAGACTACGAACTGATGACTTCCATCAAGGGTCTGTTTGCCATCGGCGAATGTAACTTCTCCGACCACGGTGCAAACCGCCTCGGTGCTTCCGCATTGATGCAGGGTCTGGCAGACGGTTACTTCGTATTGCCTTACACTATCCAAAACTATCTGGCAGACCAGATTACCGTTCCCCGCTTCTCTACCGACCTGCCCGAGTTCGCTGCCGCAGAAAAGGCTATCCAGGACAAGATTGACTGGATGATGAACATCAAGGGTAAGAAGTCCGTAGACTCCATCCACAAGGAACTGGGTCACGTGATGTGGGAATACGTCGGTATGGGACGTACTGCCGAAGGCTTGAAGGAAGGCTTGAAGAGACTGAAAGAAATCCGCAAGGAGTTCGAAAAGGAACTGTTCATCCCCGGCGACAAGGAAGGCATGAACGTAGAGCTTGACAAGGCCATCCGTCTGTACGACTTCATCACTATGGGCGAGCTGGTTGCTTACGATGCGCTGAACCGTAACGAAAGCTGCGGCGGCCACTTCCGCGAAGAGTACCAGACCGAAGAAGGCGAAGCCAAACGCGATGACGAGAACTTCTTCTATGTGGCTTGCTGGGAATACCAGGGTTCTGACGAAAAGGAACCGGTATTGCTGAAAGAGCCGCTGGTTTATGAAGCAATCAAGGTACAGACTCGTAACTATAAATCATAAATTAGTTAACAAGGAGACAAGTTCACAAGGCAACAAGGGAGATAGTCGAGAACTACAAGGAAATGAATACTCATAAAGATTTAATCGTTTGGCAGAAAAGTATGCAACTGGTTAAAGACTTATATCAGGCTACCAAATTCTTTCCGAAGGAAGAGATTTACGGCATCACCTCTCAAATGAGAAGAGCTGCAGTTTCTATCCCTTCCAATATAGCGGAAGGATATGGGAAAGCCTACAATAAAGAAATTATTCATTTCTTATATATATCATTAGGGTCTGCATCAGAATTGGAAACCCAGCTTATTATCTGCAAAGACATCAACTATCTTTCGGATGAAAAGTTTGAAGGATTGAACAGACTGAACAATGAAATAATACGAATGTTGTCATCGCTCATAAACAAGCGAAGCATTCTCTCTTGTTAACTAAAACCTTGTCAACTCGTCACCTATAAAAATAAAAAGAAAATGGATAAAAATATATCATTTACGCTCAAGGTATGGCGCCAGAAGGGTCCGAAAGCAAAAGGCGCTTTTGAAACATACCAAATGAAAGATATCCCGGGCGATACTTCATTCCTCGAAATGCTGGATATCCTGAACGAACAACTGATTTCCGAAGGTAAAGAACCGGTTGTATTCGACCATGACTGCCGCGAGGGTATCTGCGGTATGTGTTCGCTCTACATCAACGGACATCCGCACGGTCCGGCAACAGGCGCCACTACCTGCCAGATTTATATGCGCCGCTTCAACGATGGTGACACCATCACCGTAGAACCGTGGCGTTCCGCCGGCTTCCCGGTTATCAAAGACTTGATGGTAGACCGTACGGCATACGACAAAATCATGCAGGCAGGCGGTTACGTCAGCGTGCGTACAGGTGCTCCCCAGGATGCCAATGCCATCCTCATTCCGAAGCCCATCGCCGACGAAGCCATGGATGCTGCCAGCTGTATCGGTTGCGGCGCCTGTGTGGCTGCTTGCAAAAACGGTTCTGCCATGCTGTTCGTTTCCGCCAAGGTAAGCCAGCTGAACTTGCTGCCTCAGGGCAAACCGGAAGCATTGCGCCGTGCCAAAGCCATGTTGAGCAAGATGGACGAACTTGGTTTCGGTAACTGTACAAACACCCGTGCTTGTGAAGCCGAATGTCCGAAGAACGTATCTATCAGCAACATCGCACGCCTGAACCGCGACTTCATCATGGCGAAGCTGAAAGACTGACACTGTATTTGATTAATATCACAAAGAACTCTTCTGCAGGGCAACCGGCGGAGGAGTTCTTTTTTTATAGCCCGTAAACAGCGGAAAACGGAAGGGAAGACCTTACCGCGAAGCACGGCTCTTTCATTTAAATAACGTCAGTTCGATATAATTCAGAACAATGACGGAACACTATCCATCTTTTCGC
>NZ_CAJTSC010000084.1 GCF_910578895.1 uncultured Bacteroides sp. | reverse complement strand
AAATCAGAAAAGAGCCTCTAAAGCGGGGGGCAAAGCCCCAAAAAGGCAGAGGATGCCCAGGGAAAAAACACCAATGGGAAAAATACAAACCGGTGCAGGAAAAGGGGCGGCGGGAAAAAAGCCGGTTTGTCTTTTTGTCATTACGGCCGTGCATCCTGACAGTTTGTATTTTCAAATCGAGCAGAATAGCCTGTTTACGCACCAATGGCAGGCCGGTCGGAAAAAACGGAACAGGAAACGTACATGTCACACACAACCAAGGAGATAGCGAAATAATTACAAAACAACCGGGGCGGAAATATGCCGGAAATCACCCGAGCGGGCATCACGGTTGACGGATAACACCGTCTCGGGCGACAGACATTAATGCCGCTCGTGATGGACATTAGTGTCTATTACGACAAACATTAGTGTCTGTCGGAACAGGCACTGGACTCTGCCGTCTTGAACGCCTGCGTCTGTAGGATGAAACACTTGTGTACAACGGGAGAAAAAACGGAATGCTGCATAAAAGACGAATGCTTATCGGAAAAAGATGAATGGATATACGGAACCTATGCAGCAAACGCCTGCAAACGAAGAAAGGCACAGGCGAAGGAGAAAGGGAAATGGAACTTTTAACGACAGTTTGACATGGAATAAAACAGTGATGGTTGCATTATAACAGAACGAAAAAAGAGAAAAAAGAAAAAAACAGGCTGGCAGGATAAAATAATAACCGATTTTAGTTCCGCCATCCTCTACGGACAAAGTAAAAAGTATCCAAAGAAAGAATCCTTGAAAAATTCGGGACGAATTCACGGCTCTTTCATTTAAGGAAGTTAGAAGTAATTATCGCCCTTTGATCTTAAAAATCAGAAGCCGATAGCGCTGTGATGTATAGCGATACTATCACCCCGCCTTTAACTACCGGCAACTCCTGCAACCTCTTTTAATGAAAGAGCCGTGGGACAAATCAAGAAAGTATTAAATCTTTAATGCAGCATGAGCCTCAATTCCGGATAGCAAAGCACATGCCAGGAAAACGCATCAACAACTACGATGCGTATGCAAAGATGGATTGAGGGACAAAAACAGGACAATCCACCTGTATTTATTGCTCCTTTGCTTCCTCTTGCGGAATACGTGCCGAAGTATAAAGTTCAAGGACAGCAGCAATAGTCAGCGAAACAATCCACTCATTGCCATGCGTAAAAAACATAAAGCCCCCGGTAAGCACCAGCAACAACGCTGCGAATATCTGCTGGCGCCGCAAGCGCTTGATAGTAGGAGTTTTGTATTTGGAAGGAGAGTTGATTTGCGCCAACGCCACAAAGGCAGCACCTATCGTATACACATAGGGCGAGAACTGCCAGCCTGTGACATAAACGGCAGCACCGAACAGAAGCATTACAGCCCCCACAGTAAAAAGGGCGGGTATCAGTTGTTTCATTATTCTACGTCTTCTTGAAATACATAAATATCTTCGTTGGGCTTCTTCATCAGATACTTTTCGCGGGCTATCTTCTCAATAGAACCGGAATCGACGGCAAGCTCGTTCAGACGACGGGTATTCTCTTCATACTCCGTGCGATACTTGTCTATTTCCTCACGCAAGAGCACCTCCTCGCGGTAATAGCTCAGCCGGCGCACAATACTGTTTTCATCCAAAAAGCCAACGAGTACGACAAACAGCACGAGCGTTACCTGATATTTCAGGTATTTACGTCCGCGGAGAAACGTCCAAAGGGAAGCAAGTCTATCCATGTAATTCTGTTATTGTTTCTTTGTGCACAAAGATAAGACGAATAACTGAGAAATTTCTTTTTTTTGCGTACATTTGCACAAAAGCAAAGGAAGGCGACACCCCTCTTTGCACGCTATATTAAGTGATAAGAACACCCTGAATATGGAAAATTATATCGTATCGGCACGGAAATACCGCCCCTCGACTTTCGAGTCGGTAGTAGGGCAACGTGCGCTGACCACCACCTTAAAGAACGCCATCGCCACAGGCAAACTGGCACACGCCTATCTTTTCTGCGGTCCGCGCGGCGTCGGGAAAACCACCTGCGCACGTATTTTTGCCAAGACCATCAACTGCATGAGCCCCACGCCGGAGGGAGAGGCATGCAACCAATGCGAATCGTGTACCGCCTTCAACGAACAGCGCTCATACAACATTCACGAACTGGACGCCGCATCCAACAACTCCGTGGACGATATCCGGCAATTGGTGGAGCAAGTACGCATACCGCCACAGATTGGCAAATATAAGGTATACATCATCGACGAGGTGCACATGTTGTCCGCCTCTGCTTTCAATGCTTTTCTGAAGACATTGGAAGAGCCGCCGCGCCATGCCATCTTCATCCTTGCCACCACCGAGAAGCACAAGATATTGCCCACCATCCTGTCACGCTGCCAGATATACGACTTCAACCGTATCGGCGTAGAAGACACCGTGGCACATTTGGCATACGTGGCATCCAAAGAGGGCATTACCGCCGAACCGGAAGCGCTCAACGTCATCGCGCTGAAAGCAGACGGAGGCATGCGTGACGCCTTGTCCATATTCGACCAAGTAGTGAGTTTCACCGGCGGACGCATCACTTATCAAAGCGTAATCGAAAATTTGAACGTGCTGGATTACGAATACTACTTCAAACTGACCGACCATTTTATAGAGAACAAAGTCAG
The DNA here is from genome assembly GCF_910578895.1 of uncultured Bacteroides sp. Classification (GTDB taxonomy): domain Bacteria; phylum Bacteroidota; class Bacteroidia; order Bacteroidales; family Bacteroidaceae; genus Bacteroides. The sequence goes on along the minus strand of NZ_CAJTSC010000084.1, from coordinate 6,870 downwards.
TGACGCCCTGTTGCTGTTGAACGATGTGCTGAACAAGGGATTTGACGGCAGCCATTTCATCACCGGCCTCTCCTCGCACTTCCGCGATTTGCTGGTGAGTAAAGATCCGGCGACCCTTCCCCTGCTCGAAGTGGGCGCAAGCATACGGCAACGCTATCAAACGCAGGCGCAAAAGTGCCCGTTGCCTTTCCTTTACCGCGCCATGAAGTTGTGCAACGACTGCGATTTGAACTATCGCGCCAGCAAGAACAAACGGTTGCTAGTGGAGCTGACCTTGATACAAGTAGCCCAAATCACTGCCGAAGGGGACGATACAGGCAATGGGCGTAGCCCTAAACAAGCCATAAAACCCATATTCACACAGCCCGCAGCCGCACAGCAGCCGCAGGTCGCTCCCGTTGCGCCCCAACCGCAAACAGTCGCCACGGTCCAATCGCAGGTTGCTCCTGCTGCCGCTACTCCTGCCACCATATCTCCTGCCAATGCCACTGCCGCAACTCCCCCCTCCCATGCCACGCCTACCGGCATTCTGCTGGCACAGGGAAAAGAGGAAAAGAAGGTTCCGGTAATGAAAATGTCAGGGCTTGGCGTATCTATCAAACGACCGAAAGCGGAAGAAGCGGCAAAAAGCACAACCGCAACCGTCACCGCACAGCAACCGGTACAGCCGGAAGAAGACTATATCTTCAACGAAAGAGATGTAAACTATTATTGGCAGGAATATGCCGGACGCATGCCCAAGGAGCAGGTAGCCATCGCCAAGCGCATGCAGAATATGCGCGTCACGCTACTGAACGCCACCACTTTCGAAGCGGTCGTGGACAATGAGATTGTTGCAAAAGAGTTTATCTCGATGATTCCCCACATGCAAGAATATCTGCGTGCCCGGCTGAAAAACCGTAAGGTAACCATGACCGTGCGCATCAGTGCTCCTACCGAGAAAGTACGTGCATACGGCCGTGTCGAAAAATTCCAAATGATGGCACAGAAAAACGAAGCTCTTTTGCAATTGAAAGAGGTATTCGGTTTGGAACTCTACTAAACCGGTCCGCATACCCGATGTTTACTGCCTGATTATATGTACGTTCACCCATGTCATTATTTAGACAAGGTACAAATTAAACGTTTTTAATCAAGATTGATAGCAAGTATTGAATAAAACAGCTATTTTTGCCGGACAAATTAGTACTAATAATTTAAAAATTAAAGAAAATGGCTTACGTAATTAGTGACGATTGTATCGCTTGCGGAACTTGTATCGACGAGTGTCCGGTAGGCGCTATCTCTGAAGGCGATATCTATTCTATCGACCCTGAAACTTGTACTGAATGCGGTACTTGTGCAGATGTTTGCCCTTCTGAAGCAATTCATCCGGGAGAATAATACAATCCTAAGAAAAAGAGAAAAGGCTCGGTTTCAAATGAAACCGAGCCTTTTTTATTTCAATACCCGCAAAGAAACTACGCAAGTTTCGACAACGCCTCCTTGATGCGGCGAATAGCTTCCACTATATTCTCGTCACTGGTAGCATAGCTCATACGGATACATTCGGGAGCACCAAACGATGTACCGCCCACACATGCCACATGAGCGACTTCCAGCAAGTACATAGCCAAATCATCCGAATTCTCAATCTTACGGTCACCGGCAGATTTGCCAAAGAAAGAACTGCACTTCGGGAACAGGTAGAAAGCCCCTTCCGGCACGTTCACTTCAAATCCCGGCACTTCCTTAGCCAGCTTCACGATGAGGTCACGACGACGTTCGAAAGCTTTACGCATTTCCTCCACCGGAGCTTGCGTTCCCGTATAAGCAACTTCAGCTGCTTTCTGAGACACAGAACATGGTCCTGAGGTATACTGTCCTTGCAATTTGTTACAAGCTTTTACAATCCATTCCGGTCCGGCAATGAAACCGATACGCCAACCGGTCATGGCATACGCTTTGGAAACACCATTTACAATCACGGTACGCTCTTTCATTTCGGGGAATTGCGCTATGCTCTGGTGCTTGCCGATGTAATTGATATGTTCATAGATTTCATCGGCTATAACAACTATCTGCGGATGTTTTGCCAATACGGCAACCAATCCGGCAAGTTCTTCCTTGCTGTATACAGAGCCGGTAGGATTGGAGGGAGAGCAAAGAATCAGAGCTTTGGTCTTCGGTGTAATAGCAGCTTCCAACTGGGCAGGCGTAATCTTGAAATCCTGCTCGATACCTGCCGTAACAATCACCGGCTTACCTTCTGCCAATTTCACCATCTCAGGATAACTAACCCAATACGGAGCAGGTACGATTACCTCATCGCCCGGGTTTACCAGTACTAAAATCGCATTACAAACCGATTGTTTGGCACCATTGGCACAAGAAATTTGTGCTGCCGTATATTCCAGACCGTTCTCTTTCTTTAATTTCTCTACGATGGCATTACGCAATGCCGGATAACCCGGAACGGGCGAATAGCGAGAGAAGTTATCGTCTATCGCCTTTTTTGCTGCCTCCTTTATATGGTCGGGCGTATTAAAATCAGGTTCTCCGACACTCAAGTTAATTACATCCACGCCTTGAGCTTTCAACTCAGCGCTTTTCTGAGACATAGCCAGTGTCGCGGAAGGCGACAAGCTGTTCAAACGATCTGATAATTGATTCATCTTATTTCTATTTAATAGTTATTACATAAATCCGGTTGCAAAATAAGCAAATTTCTTCAATATATTAAAACAAAAAGACAGTTACTTATTGAAGTGAAGCGTATGCCCCATACGTTCTTTCTTTGTACGCAGGTAACGTTCGTTATATTGATTCGGGGTTGTTTCAACCGGCACATTCTCTACAATCTCCAAACCATAGGCTTCCAGACCGACACGTTTCACCGGGTTGTTTGTAAGCAGACGCATCTTATGCACACCAAGTTCACGCAGGATTTGAGCACCCACACCGTAATCACGCTCGTCTGCCAGATGTCCGAGACAAATATTGGCATCTACCGTATCCATACCGTCTTCCTGGAGTTTATATGCTTTCATTTTTTCCATTAGACCGATACCGCGTCCTTCCTGATTGAGATAGACAACAACTCCTTTACCGGCTTTCTCAATCATCTCCATAGCCTTATGCAACTGCTCGCCGCAATCGCAACGCATAGAGCCGAAGATATCTCCCGTGGCACAAGAAGAGTGCACACGCACCAGCACAGGTTCATCGGGTGCCCACGTACCCTTGAATAAAGCTACATGCTCCAAACCATTGGATTTCTGGCGGAAAGGAATGAGACGAAAATGTCCATGCCCTGTCGGCATATCCACCTCCACGCCTTTTTCCACGATAGACTCCTGTTGCAAACGATAGGCTATCATGTCGCGGATAGAAATCAGTTTCAAATTATACTCATCCGCCATCTTACGCAATTCGGGCAGGCGCGCCATCGTTCCGTCTTCATTCATAATCTCCATCAGTGCGCCGGCAGGATAAAAACCGGATAAACGGCACATATCAATCGTAGCTTCGGTATGGCCGGCACGGCGCAACACCCCTTTTTCCTGCGCATACAACGGATTGATGTGTCCGGGGCGACCGAAAGTAGCCGGAGTAGAAGCCGGATCAGCCAACGCCTGAATAGTTGCGGCACGGTCTGCAGCAGAGACACCGGTCGAACAGCCTTCCAGTTTATCAATAGTCACTGTAAAAGGAGTCCCCAATACAGAGGTATTGTCAGTCACCTGGTGAGGCAAATCCAACTCATGGCAACGCGATACCGTAACCGGTGCACACAACACGCCACGCGCATGCTTCAACATGAAGTTCACTTTCTCCGGTGTTATCTTTTCGGCTGCGATAATCAAGTCACCTTCATTTTCACGATCTTCATCATCGACTACAATCACGAAATTACCTGCCTTGAAATCCTCAATGGCTTCTTCTATCGTATCCAACTTTACTTTCTCCATATATTTATTCTTTATTATTTGTTCTGATTGACTTTTATGATATTCTGAATCTCCTCGTTTGTACGGATAATCCGCGCCATATCCTTATTCAACCGGATACGGAATGCCCAAATACGAAAATAGAAAAACAAACCGACAGGAACTATCACTCCACACAACATATTCAGCCAGTAATTACGGAAAGGGCGCACATGGGCATGAACGGCTATAACGGGATAACGATTCAATGCCGTCAGCAACGCTACGGATTTTGTATTGGACATTTCATCTATCAAAGCCTCCATCCGGTCATTGATTGCCGTTACTTCCTCGTCATGCGGCGTATCATCCATCCACAATCTGAAATAATTGGGCGCTCGCTTCAAAGCTTTCTTTTCGGCATACGCACGGCAATCTGCCGACAGTTGTTGAAGTTCGCCCGGCAAACGGACATAATCCGGGTCGTGGATAATCACCTCTTTACGGAACAGGTGGCGGACACTACGGATACCTGCTATCTTCTTAAACCAATTGATATAAGCATCGGCATTCAGCACCACCGAATCGTTATTGGACTTATAGGTAAGGAATGCACCCAACGGTGCCAATACTGCCGTGCTGGTCCACATACCCATCCATACAATCCATTTACCGTCACGAGCCATTTTAAAACCCGTATTATTAATAATGTAATAGATAATGAAAATAAGTACAGACACTATCACCGGCATACCCAATCCTCCTTTACGAATAATACCTCCCAACGGTGCACCAATAAAAAAGAAGATAAGGCAGGCTAATGAGAGTGTCAGTTTCTCGTGCCAGGAAGTCATATGACGCCGCAAGCTTATTTCCGTCTGCGATATATTGAACCCCTTAAAACTCCAGTCACTTGCCGCGCTCTCCGCACGACTTACAGCTGTAGATATAATCTTTTGTTTCTGCATCAAAGTAGCCGCATTGAACAGGCTATCCACATCGTAATTGTCCAGACGGGCAGACTCTATCTTCATCGTATCTGCCTTGCTCAAGGTGTTGGAAGTGACTTTATAAGTGCCAGCCATAGCCTCCTTATAATAAGCACGCCCGACACTGTCATTCTGTACCTTCATAGAGTCAATACCGGCCTGCAACATTCTCATGTTCTTACTGTTGGACTGGTTGTTCATAAATCCTGCATCTACCATATTGAAGTCCGAATCGAATTCTATAATCGCATGCTTCTCAATGAAAGTCTCCCGCCGATAGGGCACATTCTTCTGGCTCATACTCTGCGACTTCAGGTTTTCGAACTGTTCACCGCTGTAAAGGTGCAGATAAAGATGCTGCTTGTCTGCCGTCATCTCCAATTTGCCGGAATCCGCTTTAATTATTTGCGCATTCTCAAATCCTTTCTCAAAGTTATAAATCAACACATCGTACAGTACACCTGTCTTACGATTTTTATGTTTCACATATAAATTATACCCGTCTATTTCGTCATAAAACACGCCCTCCGGAATGTCCACCTCCGGTGATTTCTGTTTCATTGAAATCAATAATGTCCAAAGCTTGACTTCAGCCTGTGGTCCGATCACATTCTGAAAATAGAAGGAAACGCAAGATATAATAGTAATGAATACAATTAACGGGCGCATAATTTTCAGCAAAGAAATACCGGCCGCTTTCATTGCCAACAATTCAAAACGCTCTCCGAAATTTCCAAAAGTAATGAGAGCTGCCAACAGGATAGCCAAGGGCAATGAAATTGGAACCAATCTCAACGCGGAATAGAAAAAAAACTGGGCAAGAATACTAATTTCCAATCCTTTCCCTACCATTTCATCTACGTATTTCCACAGAAACTGTAATATGAAGATGAACAGGCAAATGAAAAAAGTGCCCATAAAGAGCATGCAAAAGCTCTTTAATATAAATATATCTAACTTTTTTATGCGCAGCATTTTACTTGTTTCATGCAATAAACGCACAAAAGTAGCACAAAAAAGGGAGTACGGGAAATTTTTAATTGAAAGTTAACTAAAAACCACATGTTCTGCGCAAAGTATCTACCTGAGATTCCCACAATTCACATAAATCGTTTACTTCATCTGTATTGGTGAAATCAGTTATCTCAAGCACAAAATCATTGGTCAATTCGCTATTTGTCATCTTTAATTCAAAATACTCGCGTGGGTTCTCATCGTCAAGCCAGTGAAAACGGATAAAAGAGTATGCCCGCAAAGCAATAATCTCGGCATCGCGCCTTTCCGTTTTCCCCCAAAAGAAGGAGACGGTCTTGTCATCCGATTGAACCCTGTCTGCAAACCATCCTTCCAAACCGGTAGGAGTGCTTATTGCTGTCCAAAGAATACTTTTAGAAGTCGCATTCAAAAGATACTCCAAATGTATTTTTTTTCTTTCCATAGTCAATTCTACTTTTTATTGTGCCACCCAAGATAAATACTTTTTTCTAATTAGAAAAAAAATAATTCATTATTTCATTCAGTCTTATACTACAACAGCACGCTAAAGTACTGATAATGTTATACAATATCATTTCAAAAAAAAGAAGCGAACTCTTTTTCTTCATCCAAATGACAAAATAAACAACAGAAAATAAACAAAAAAGTTTTGGTAGTTTAAATAAAAGCTATATCTTTGCACCCGCAATCAAGAAATGATGGCGGGATAGCTCAGCTGGTTAGAGCGCATGATTCATAATCATGAGGTCCCCGGTTCAATCCCGGGTCCCGCTACAAAACTTAAAAGTTTAGACATAAGGCATTTGAGAGGCTTCCACTCTTGAGTGTCTTTTTTGTTTTTAAGGGCATTTGCACAGATTTTGCACAAAAAGAAAGACCAACGTAAAGAAGCATCGGCGCATACTATGTTTGAATTTATAAAAAAGGTTCAGTTTGAAAACTTGGGGGAATTAGTTAAAACCCCTATCTTTGGTGTA
>NZ_CAJTSC010000083.1 GCF_910578895.1 uncultured Bacteroides sp. | reverse complement strand
CTTGAAAGGATTGCTTTTGCCCACAATCTTGGTTGGATTAGTATCTGCACTTTCCTCTTTCTCTTTTGGCAAGGCTTGCTCTTGGATGGCAACCGCATCTGTATGGTAATTGCTTTCCTGTTCTTGCAGATAGCGCAAATATTTGGAAAGCACGACAAGATTAACGATAATGGACAAATAAGGAAGCCGCCCATCATAACAGGACGGTTCATGCAAATATGCATCCATATCAAAATCAGAGCAGCGGAAACCGATATACTTTTTTCTTTCATCATAATTCAAGTCCTCAAAATAACCACTTTCCCACAAAAAATCGGGAATATCCATGTCCAATACAATGTTACGCACGACACGGTATTTTTGTTGGATGGCTACAATATTTTCAGTCACACGGAAAATTTCTTGCCGCAAATAATCCTTTAGCTGGGCTTGCGTCAAATATTCACGTTTTAAAAATAGTGCATCTACTTTAGTTTTATAGTCATGCGCTATACAACTATCTAATATCTTCTGTATTTCTCTGAAATTGGTTTCTATATGATTTTCCATAATCGTGTGCCTTTAAACGTTCTTACTACAAATATAAGGTAAGAATCTCACTTTTCCCGAAAACATCGGCAATAATAAGGAAGAAAAGATAAGGTAATAGTTAAGAAATCATAAAGACGCAGGGAGAAAAACTATAAAAGTACACCTTTTCTTTGTATTCGTCATTCAGTACACATTTAGTACGCCCTATGAAAGTAGAAAACCCTGATAATCAAGCGATTATCAGGGTTTATTCGTACCCAGACCCGGGGTCGAACCGGGATGGAAGTGAATCCACTGGTGTTTGAGACCAGCGCGTCTACCGATTCCGCCATCTGGGCATCATTGATTTCTCAAATGCGGTGCAAAGATACGGCTTTTTTTGAAACATACAATACTTTTGAAGAAAAAAGGCGAAAAAAATGAGAAAATACCTCCCAAGCATTCCTTGTTTGTAAAATATACAGTACTTTAGCAGAAACTTTTAAAACATCTGATATGATAACCAATAAGGATAATTTCTGTGTAATCATGGGCGGTGGAATCGGTAGCCGTTTTTGGCCTTTCAGCCGTAAAACCCTCCCGAAACAATTTCTGGATTTTTTTGGCACGGGACGTTCATTATTACAACAGACATTCGACCGATTCAACAAAATAATCCCTACGGAAAATATACTGGTTGTAACCAATGACCTATATGCAGGCTTGGTAAAAGAACAGCTTCCCGAACTAAAACCCGAACAGATTTTATTAGAACCTACACGCAGAAATACAGCTCCGTGCATTGCATGGGCCGCATATCACATCCGTGCTTTAAATCCGAATGCCAATATCGTAGTAGCCCCTTCGGATCACCTCATTTTGAAAGAAAGCGAATTTCTTTCAGCCGTAGAGAAAGGCTTGGCATTTGTTGCCAAATCAGACAAGCTCCTGACGCTTGGAATCAAACCCAACCGCCCGGAAACGGGATATGGCTATATACAGATTGCCGAACATATAGACAATAACTTCTATAAGGTGAAAACCTTTACAGAAAAACCCGAATTGGAGTTAGCCAAAGTGTTTGTGGAGAGTGGAGAGTTTTATTGGAATGCCGGTCTCTTTATGTGGAACGTAAACAGCATCATCAAAGCCGGCGAATTACTTCTGCCCGAATTGGCCACCAAACTGGAAGCCGGAAAGAATGTATACGGAACACCGGAAGAAAAGAAATTCATAGACGAGAATTTCCCTGCATGCCCCAATGTGTCTATCGATTTCGGCATTATGGAAAAAGCAGACAATGTATATGTGTCATTGGGAGATTTCGGTTGGTCTGATTTAGGCACATGGGGGTCTCTGTACGACCTTTCCCAAAAAGACGAGTCGGAGAACGTCACACTGAAGTGCCGGTCGCTATTGTACAACAGCAAAAATAATATTGTCGTACTTCCACAAAACAAAGTTGCCGTGATTGACGGACTGGAAGGCTATCTCATTGCCGAATCGGACAATGTGCTACTGATTTGCAAGAAAGACGAGGAGCATGCCATACGCAAGTATGTAAACGATGCGCAAATCAAGCTGGGAGAAGATTACATATAAACTAACAATTAAAAAGATAAAGACCGAACACCAAAGATAAAAGCAATAACGGGAATTGGACAATGTCCAATTCCCGTTATTGCTTTTATATAGGGGAGGAAATAAAATCTTTTCAGAGTGCCATCCGGATAGCGTCTGCCACCGCCTTGAATTCCGCATCCGTCAATTTCAGTTTCGGATTAGAGAAAAGCATATCTTTCTCGTTCTGCATCGGAATCAAATGAATATGCGCGTGAGGAACTTCCAGACCCAATACAGCCTCGCCTACCTTCTTGCAAGGGAAAGCCTTGCCGATAGCCAACGCCACTTTCTTTGCAAAAACATGCATTGCCGCCAAATCCTCGTCACCCAAGTCGAAGATATAATCCACTTCCTGTTTGGGAACGACCAGCGTATGCCCCTTCACCAACGGGTTGATATCAAGAAACGCAAAGAACCTGTCATTCTCCGCCACTTTGTAGCAAGGTATCTCACCTGCGATAATCCTACTGAATATTGTTGCCATAACCTATTTATTATATAAAGTAAGGCAAGCCCGCATGCGGACCTGCCTTACCTTTTAAAATGATATGTTCACTACTTCCAGGCTGATAACACCCTGCGGCACTTTAATCTCAGCCACATCGCCCACCTTCTTGCCAAGCAAACCTTGTGCAATCGGAGTGTTTACGGAAATCTTTCCCTCTTTCAGGTTGGCTTCACTTTCAGATACAATAGTATATGTCATCTTCATGCCATTCTTCACGTTCTTCAGTTCCACCTTGTTCAGTATCTGCACACTGTCGGTCTTCAGCTTAGACTCGTCAATAATCTTCGCATCGGCAATCACCTGTTTCAACTTATTGATTTTCATTTCAAGAAGCCCCTGAGCTTCTTTTGCCGCATCATATTCCGCATTTTCCGACAAGTCACCCTTATCGCGCGCCTCAGCGATAGCTGCCACAATCTTGGGGCGTTCCACCGTTTCCAGCTGTTTCAAATCGGCCAATAATTTATTGTAGCCTTCTTCTGACATATAAGCCATACTTTTTCCTCCTTACTTTTATAATGTTTTTTAATGGTACTATAAACAAAAAAGAATTCCAACATGGTCAGCATGCTGGAACCCTCTTCCTATTTCTTTTTGCAAAGATAGACTTTTAAACAATGCGTGTCAAGCAAAAAGCAGTGCTTTGTAACATATTTAAATGAAATATTCTAATTTATAACATGTTACAGCAAAGCCTTCACTGCCGCTTCCAAATCCTTAATCGCCTCGCCACGCGCGCTTAGTTCGCTCTTCCTGTTGATGAGGAAGATGGCAGGAAGCGACTGTACATTATAAGCGGCAGCTATGCTGGAATATACCCCGTTCGCATCACGCACGCATATCCACGGCAGGTTATCGGCAGTTGTCTTCCAATAATGCTCGTCCGCATCCAAAGAAACCTGGAAAATCTCCAGACCTTGAGCCGCATATTTGTCATACAAATCGCGCAACATATAATTATGTGCAGGAGAAACCGCGCTCTGATAGATTGTGAAATCCAGCACAACCGCCTTCCCTTTCAGGTCACTCAGTTTGTGCACATTACCTTTCATGTCGCGCAAGCTGATATCAATGATGCCCGTTTCCGAAACAACCTCCGTAGGAAGTTCCATAACTTTTTGTTGCGGGGCACGGGTGTTCTTCATTCCCTTTATCACGATATTATAAAGATTTTTCGAACGGTCGGCATGCGGATAATAATTGTTCAGGCTGGTTGCCACGGCAGCAAAGCACTTCACATCATCCTTATTGTTCAGCGGATCGAATATCAGATAGCCATTCAGTTTCTGAAACAAAGCAAAATAAGCGACAGCCGTATTGGGGGCGGCAAAAATATAGTTTATCTTCACCTCATCCTTATAATCCTTCATCAATGCAGCAAGGCTGTCCTCAAACACATCCATACCAATCTTATGGGATTGCATGCTCTGAATCAATCCATTCACATCGGTTTGAAGCCGCAGCTGCTTCAATGTAAGTTCCTTTATCTTCGCGCTATTCGCCGACCCCTCCACACTATAAGCAGTAGAAAAATCCGCATAAGGCGCATTCAGCCGAACGGTTTCCGTAGAATCTATGGAGAAGTTGATAACCTTGTCATCCACCCGCAAACGATAAAATTCCGGAGACGCCGGACGCGCCTGCTTGAAAGCAAATGTACCGTTACCTTTCAACTTGACAGAATCCAAAGGAACAATCCCCTCCAACGCCGAAGCTTCCAGATAAAGCATCTTGCCGTCGGCACCGGATATTTCGCCTTCCACTTTGAATTTCGGTTCGGAATTACATGCGCTCAGCCCCAAAACAGCCAACGCTACAAAAAGAATCTTTTTCATATTTCGTGTATTTTTCTAAAAAGAACGTGCAAATATACTCCTTTTCACGGTTAGTCAAAGCATTTTCCCGTTTCTTACACTTATAAAAGTGCAAAAAACAACTAAATACAAACTTTTTATCTCATTCCCACCGCATTACACGAATAAATTACATATCTTTGCAGGAATTTTGTAAGAAAATAGATATAAAACATTTTTTATGATTAACCCAATTGTTAAGACGATCGAGCTTCCTGATGGCAGAACCATCACGCTCGAAACGGGAAAGCTGGCAAAACAGGCAGACGGTTCTGTAATGCTTCGTATGGGCAACACCATGCTTTTGGCTACTGTTTGTGCCGCCAAGGATGCAGTTCCCGGAACAGATTTCATGCCGTTACAGGTAGAGTACAAAGAGAAATTCTCCGCATTCGGACGTTTCCCCGGAGGTTTCACAAAACGCGAAGGCCGCGCTTCCGATTATGAAATCCTTACTTGCCGCCTCGTAGACCGTGCTCTCCGCCCCTTATTCCCCGACAACTTCCATGCAGAGGTGTATGTAAACATCATCCTCTTCTCAGCAGATGGCGTCGACATGCCGGACGCATTGGCAGGGCTGGCAGCCTCCGCCGCCCTTGCAGTTTCAGATATTCCTTTCAACGGACCTATTTCCGAGGTACGCGTAGCGCGTGTCAACGGTGAATTCGTCATCAACCCGACTTTCGACCAGTTGGCACAAGCCGATATGGACCTGATGGTAGGCGCCACTTACGAGAACATCATGATGGTGGAAGGCGAAATGGACGAAGTTTCCGAAAGAGACTTGCTGGAAGCCATGAAAGCCGCCCACGAAGCAATCAAGGTGCAATGCAAGGCACAAATGGAACTGGCGGAAGAAGTCGGCTCTACCGTTAAGCGCGAATACTGCCACGAAGTAAACGACGAGGAACTCCGCAAGGCTGTTCACGATGCTTGTTACGACAAGGCATACGCAATCGCCGCTTCCGGCAACAATAACAAGCACGAACGCATGGACGCATTCGACGCTATCCGCGAAGAGTTCAAAGCACAGTTCAGCGAAGAAGAACTGGAAGAGAAAGAAGCGCTTATCGACCGCTACTATCATGATGTAGAGAAAGAAGCCATGCGCCGTTCCATCCTGGATGAAGGCAAGCGCCTTGATGGCCGCAAAACTACCGAGATCCGTCCCATCTGGTGCGAAATCGGTTACCTGCCCGGTCCTCACGGTTCTGCCGTCTTCACACGTGGCGAAACCCAGTCGTTGTCTACCGTTACGTTAGGTACAAAACTGGACGAGAAGATTATCGACGACGTACTGACACACGGCAAGGAACGCTTCCTGTTGCACTACAACTTCCCGCCGTTCTCCACAGGCGAAGCGAAAGCGCAGCGTGGTGTAGGCCGCCGCGAAATCGGCCACGGTCACCTTGCATGGCGTGCATTGAAGGGACAAATTCCCGCCGACTACCCCTACGTGGTACGCGTAGTATCCGATATCCTCGAATCAAACGGTTCTTCTTCCATGGCTACCGTATGTGCCGGCACATTGGCACTGATGGATGCCGGTGTAAAAATCAAGAAGCCCGTATCAGGTATCGCAATGGGATTGATTAAGAATGCAGGCGAAGAAAAATATGCCGTGCTGTCCGATATCCTCGGCGATGAGGACCACCTCGGCGATATGGACTTCAAGGTAACCGGTACTAAAGACGGTATCACCGCCACCCAGATGGATATCAAGGTAGACGGCCTGTCATACGAAATCCTTGAGAAAGCACTGTTGCAAGCCAAAGAAGGTCGCGAACACATCTTGAGCAAAATCACCGAATGTATCGCAGAACCGCACGACGACCTGAAACCGCATGCTCCGCGCATTGAAACCATGACCATTCCTAAGGAATTCATCGGTGCGGTAATCGGCCCGGGCGGAAAGATTATCCAGGGCATGCAAGAAGAGACCGGCGCCACAATCACTATCGAAGAGGTAGACAACGTCGGCAGAATTGAGATTGCCGGAAACAACAAGCAAAGCATCGATGATGCCGTACGTATCATCAAGGGTATCGTAGCCGTGCCGGAAGTAGGCGAGGTTTACAAAGGTAAAGTACGCTCCATCATGCCTTACGGTGCATTTGTTGAGTTCTTGCCGGGCAAGGACGGTTTGCTCCACATTTCCGAGATCGACTGGAAGCGGTTGGAAACAGTAGAAGAAGCCGGAATCAAGGAAGGAGACGAAATCGAGGTGAAACTACTCGACATCGACCCGAAGACCGGAAAGTTCAAACTGTCCCGCAAAGTCTTGTTCCCAAGACCGGAGAGACAAGAAAGACCGGAAAGAAAAGAAAAATAATCCTTATTAATAAAAGGAGATACAAGCCCGGCAGCAACCAAGCTGCCGGGCTTTCTTTTTGTTGCGCCAAAGCGGCACGGAAACGCAAGGACAAAAAAAGATCGGAAAGTACCCCCATACTTTCCGATCCGAAACAGTCAAAAATCGACCTTAATCAATTTATTAACTTAACACAGTGGCAAAGATATGAGAAAAATTTCTTTGAATGAGCCTGTTTGCTCAAAAAAGTTTCGAAATTAAACAATTGCCGAAGCACGGCTCTTTCATTTAAGGGAGTCAGAAGAAGTTATTGCCCTTCAGGCTAAGAGTTAGAAGCCGACAGTTCTGTTGATGTATAGCGACACTATTGGCTTCCAACTCCCTTTAACTCCCGATAACTCCTCCAACTCCTTGAAATGAAAAAGCCGTATTGCGGAAACTATTTATACTCCTGTATCGGAAGCTCCCCTTTCAACGCCCCAAGCGCATTCATCGCCAATGCCTCCATTTCATCCTCGCCCGGATAGACACAGACCGGCGCCAGAAACGAGATACGTTCCTTCAGGCGGGAGATAATATAATCGGAATGCGCCATGCCACCCGTCAGAAGAATGGCATCTATTTTACCGTACAACACCACGGAAGCCGCACCGATGCTTTTGGCAATCTGGTAAATCATGGCATCCAGCACCAACCCGGCATGCACGTCACCCTCTTCTATCCGGCGGACAATGGCAGGTACATCGGTCGTGCCAAGATGCGCCGTCAGTCCGGCACGGCCGGAAATACGTTTCTTCAGTTCGTCTTTCGTATAACGACCCGAACAGCACAGGTCTATCAACTGTCCGGCAGGAAGAGTGCCCGCACGTTCCGGCGAAAACGGTCCCTCGCCATCGAGTGCGTTATTCACGTCGACAGCCTTGCCGTGACGATGCACGCCGACCGATATGCCTCCACCCAAGTGGCAGACAATCAGATCGAACTCTTCGTAGCGCGCATTGCACCCGGCGGCATAACGGCGGGCAATGGCACGCTGGTTCAGCGCATGCCAGATGGTGATACGCGGCATCAGCGGAGAGCCCGTGACGCGTGCCAATTCATCCAGCTCGTCCACCACACCGGGATCGGCTATGAATGCACGGCAACCGGGAAGCAACGCGGCAAGCTCGGAAGCGATAAGGCACCCCAGGTTGCAGGCATGGGTGCGCATGGCATGTAGGATATCGTCCAGCATGGCATCGTTCACCTCGTACACGCCGCCCGGTATGGGCTTCAGCAATCCGCCGCGTCCCACTATGGCATCAAACCGGAAGGGTATGCCATTCAACTCCAGCTCCTTCAGAACCAAATTCTTGCGAAATTCAAACTGGTCGATGATATGCGAGAAAGAGGAAAGTTCGTCTACCGTATGGCGGATGTTGCGCACCAGCAGCGGAGTATCGTTCTCGTATACGGCAATCTTTGTCGAAGTGGAACCGGGGTTGATGACGAGGAGCTTCATTGGACTATGAATTTTGAATTATGAATTACAGGCGGGCGGGAACATCATCTGCCGTTTCCGAACCGCAACTGGTGAGGCATGCCATGGCGATGCTGTAATATTTGGACAAACCGGAATCGCTGCGCGACGGCAGCACCACGGGACAGACAGGCCCTTGCAGCAGCCCCGCCATATCGGCGTGCGAGAACAGGGAAACGGCTTTATAGAAAGCGTTGCCCGATTCGATATTCGGGAAAATCAGCACGTCGGCTTCCCCGTTAATGGGAGAGACGATGCCTTTGATGTCGCCGCTCGTCTTTTCGCAGGAAGTCTTTACGTCCAGCGGTCCGTCGATGATAACGTCTCCGAACTCGCCCGCCTCGGCAAGCTCCACAATGTTGACGTAATCCAGCGAATGGGGGAACTTGGCGCTGACCTTCTCCGTACAGTGTATCAGCGAAATGCGCGGTTGCCTGATGCCGAAATGGCGGCAGGCATGAATGGCGTACCAAATCATCTCTATGCGCTGCTGCAACGTAGGACGGGGAATGACGGCGGCATCCGAGAAAAACAGCAGTTTGTCATAGGTAGGAATTTGCATCACCGCCAGATGCGTCAGTATCTTGCCCTTGGGCAACAACCCTTTCTCCTTATCGAGAATGGCACGGAGCAGGTTGTCCGTATTGATAATCCCCTTCATCAGGATATCCGCACCGCCCTCGCGCACGATGCGCACCGCCTCGCGCGCCGCCTCGTCCTTATCCTCGATGTGCAACGTCCGCACATATCCGGGATGCTTCTTTAAAGCAGGATATTTCTCCAAGATAGCCGAGTCGCCAATCATCAGAAACTCCGCAATGCCTTCGTCCAAAGCGCGGGCTATGGCATATTCCGTATTGAGGTCGTCGGCACAGACCACGGCAATGCGCTTTCGCCTGTTCAGGGTTTTCAGGTGGGAAGTGAGCTGGTCAAAGTTCCGAATAGGTTCCATAACGTTAGATTTTTAGCAAATATCTAAAAAAATGCCGAGAAAAGAAATGTTATACGGCTTTTTATTTCTATGTTTTATATCATTTTGACAGATTTGTCACAAAGGGTGCAGAGTTTTTCCTACAGGCGGAAGTACAGGCTTTATTCCCAAGCAGGCAGAGAGAAGGAGAAAAGAAGAAAAGGACACAAGCCTGCCAACCGTGACATGCCGCACCCGGCAGGTCCTTTCATTTACAGGAGTCAGAGGAGTTGCCGTCCTTCTTCCGGCTCCTGATAATTCCCGTAGATAAAAGACCCGTGACCGACAGCTTCTTTTCCTTCCGATGTTCCCACTTAATTGGAAACGTGTTCCCTGCATGCTGG
>NZ_CAJTSC010000082.1 GCF_910578895.1 uncultured Bacteroides sp. | reverse complement strand
ATAATATTCTTAACGCTAAATATCATCAAGGTAATAAATATGTATTTACTACAGACTTGAAATCATTTTTTCCTTCCATTAATCATAAAATGGTGTTTTATATGTTTTTAAAATTAGGATGCACCCCTGAAATTGCAAGAACTTTAACTAAACTTACTACACATAATTATCAAGTTCCACAAGGTGTTCCAACATCAACATTAATAGCTAATTTGGTATTCAAGCCTGTTGGCGATAGAATACAGGCATTAGCAAAAGAGAATAATATTAAATTTTCAATATTTGTTGATGATATAACAATGTCTTCTTCTATAGATTTCCATAAAAAAATCCCTGAAATATTATCTATTATAACTACTTCAGGATATAGAATTAGTCATTCTAAAACTTTTTATAAAACAAAAAATCCAATAGTTACTGGTGTAATATGTCAAAACAATAAACTTAAAATACCACAATCATATAATAAAAGAATAAAGCGAATCAAGGCGGACGTTCAAAACAATGAACAAGCATTCTTAAAGATAAAAGGACTAACTATGTATCGTCAAAGAATAAAGCAAGCATAATTCTTTTTCTATTTAAAATTCTTCTCCACATTCACCATATCACGCATAATGGAGCTATCTAAAACCTTTGCATAATGCTGTGTCATTCTTATATTGGAATGTCCCAAAATCTTAGATACATTTTCCATTGATACATCATTGGCAAGGAAAACGATGGTAGCCGCAGTATGGCGTGCCACATGTGTAGTTAAGCGTTTGGTAATGCCGCATAAATCAGCGATTTCCTTTAGATAGGCATTCATGCGCTGATTACTGATTACAGGCAAAAGTACTCCTTTTTTTATGCACTCTGCATTATCTTCATATTTTCTCAATATCCTTTGAGGAATAGATAAGACGGGAACATTACACATCTGATTAGTTTTCTGTCGTGCCTTGCGTATCCACAAAGCACCGTTATTGTCTTTTATCAGGTGTTCACGGCTTAATTGCTGCACATCCACGAAAGCGAGCGCGGTAAAACAACAAAAAACAAAAACATCTCTTACCTGCTCCAATCGTTTGATAGTAAATTCTTTGTTCATCAGAATATCCAGTTCTTCACGTGAAAGAAACTCTACATTTACTTCATCCTGCTTGAAGTGGATGCCGTAAAACGGGTCTTTCTTTATCCAATCGTTAGCTAAAGCAATGCGGATAACCTTTTTCAAGTTCTTCAAATGTTTCAATGCGGAGTTATTTTGGCAATGCTTGTCCGTTTTCAGCCAAAAATCAAAGTCACGGATAAACTGTCCATCCAGTTCTGCCAACATTATATCATCACGGTGGTAATTACTGCGAATATATTCTTTCAGGCGGTTTATGGAAGTATCAAACTTGGTAACTGTGCTTTCCGTATATTCTTTGCCAATCAGGGCACGACATTTTTCGTTATGCTCTGCATACACTTCCAGCAAGCTGCGCTGTACCTTATCCCGTCCGTAGAAACAATCCTTTATTATATCGGCTGTTATCGATTTGTTGTCTATTTCCAGTTTACGGTGTATCTGCAATACTTTGGCACGAACCGTATTGATATAGTGGTTTAGTTCGGTGGCTACACGGTCTTTTCCTTTGGAACATTCCTTTTTCTGATTCCACAAGTCTACAGGAATACTCCGTTTAATCATAACTTCGGCTACTCGTCTGTTTACGGTGATGCGCATACAAACAGGAGCTTCACCGTTTTTCAGAAGTTTTGATTTCTTAATGATGAACAATACGCTTAGTGTGTTTCTTTTCACTGCTCCCATAATTCTTTGATTTTTAAGTGGTACAAAATTAATTTGTTACGCTCAAAAACCAGCTACGCAAAACACTGACAATCAAAGACAAATGCGTCAATTCGTGGGAGCAAAATCGACTTTCAAAAAGTCCCACGAATAAGCCACGTGAGAACTACTTTAAACCGCTATTCTTTGCCAATGTGAGGAAAAAGAAAAAGCTCTGAAATCCTTGAATTTCAGAGCTTTGCTTTAATTTGCTATTTGCTTTCGCGGTGCGTACGGGACTCGAACCCGTGACCCCATGCGTGACAGGCATGTATTCTAACCAACTGAACTAACGCACCATGATTTCATTTTATCATTGCTATCTCTCTCGATTGCGGTTGCAAAGGTAGGCATTTTTTTTAAACCTGCAATAGCTTGAAAGAAAAAAAATCATCTTTTTTTTAACATTGGTTGATTATAAGAGATTTATGTTACCTTTGCATAGACAAAAAAAATAGAAATCATGAAAAATACTCCTATTGAACGTAAATTAATCGATGAAACTATCGAAGATTTTCATATTGCAGACTTTGCAAAAGCCACTATCCGTGAAGTAAAAGCTATCGCCGCCAAAGCAGAAGCGGCTTCAGGCGTAGAATTTATAAAAATGGAAATGGGTGTTCCCGGACTGCCGCCCTCTGCTGTAGGTGTAAAAGCAGAAATCGAATCCTTACAGAAAGGGATAGCAAGCCTGTATCCGGACATCAACGGCTTACCGGCACTGAAAGAAGAAGCATCCCGCTTCATCAAAGCGTTCATCAACATAGATGTGGCACCGGAAGGGTGCGTACCAGTAACGGGATCCATGCAAGGAACTTTCGCCTCTTTTCTTACATGCAGCCAGTGCGACGAGAAAAAAGACACAATCCTGTTTATCGACCCCGGTTTCCCCGTACAAAAACAACAGTTGGTGGTAATGGGACAAAAGTATGAGACTTTTGATGTGTACGATTATCGCGGAAGCAAACTAAAAGAAAAACTGGAAAGCTACCTCAAAAAAGGCAATATCTCCGCCATTGTTTACTCCAACCCTAACAATCCCAGCTGGATATGCCTGAAAGAGGAGGAACTCCGCATTATCGGCGAACTTGCCACTCAATACGATGTAATCGTTTTGGAAGACCTCGCCTATTTTGCCATGGATTTCCGCCAAGACTTAAGCAAGCCCTTCCAGGCACCTTACCAGCCTTCCGTAGCCCATTACACCGATCATTATGTATTGCTCATTTCCGGTTCCAAAGCATTCAGCTATGCAGGGCAACGTATCGGAGTAAGTTGTATCTCGGACAAACTTTACCATCGGACATATCCGGGACTGACACAACGCTACGGCGGCGGCACATTCGGCACAGTATTTATTCACCGAGTCTTATACGCACTTTCCTCCGGCACCAGCCACTCGGCACAATATGCACTTGCCGCCATGCTGAAAGCTGCCAATGAAGGCAAATATAACTTTTTGGACGAGGTAAAGGTGTACGGAGAGCGTGCACGGCGGTTGAAAGAGATTTTCCTGCGTCACGGTTTCCGTCTGGTGTATGATAATGACCTCGGAGAGCCCGTAGCGGATGGATTCTATTTCACCATCGGCTATCCGGGTATGAGTAGCGGCGAACTCGCCAAAGAGCTGATGTATTACGGAGTAAGTGCCATTTCGTTAGTAACCACCGGAAGCCATCAGGAAGGATTACGTGCCTGCACTTCGTTCATCCAAGATCATCAATACGCACAGTTGGATGAGCGTATGGCTATCTTTGCGGAAAATCATCCCATACAATAAACCTTATAACCTGCCCCTGCCGGTATCTTATTCGATAAGATACCGGCAGTAAACCCCTAAAAATCTCCAGAAAGACACTTTTCCTGTAAAATAAAGAAGCAGGTAATTGTTCTTTTCTTGAAAAACAATTAACTTAGGGGCATGTATACCGATACAGACATATTCAAAATAGAAACCAACCATATAATCCCCGCACGCGGAAAGGTTCTTATAGCCGAACCTTTTTTGTGCGACCATATATTCGGGCGTTCCGTCATTCTGCTGATAGACCACACCCGGGATGGAACAATGGGACTAGTAATGAACAAACCGCTGCCTTTGTTTTTGAATGATGTGTTAAGCGAAATAGACTGCCGGGAAAATATTCCTATCTACAAAGGCGGTCCGCTCAGTACCGACACCCTCTTCTATCTGCATACATTAGAGCACATAGCAGACTCACTCCCGATAGCCAACGGTTTTTACCTGAACGGCGATTTCGCTGCCGTCAAACGATTTATAGCGGAAGGAAACTCAGTCAAAGGGAAAATACGTTTCTTCCTCGGCTACTCCGGATGGGAGTCCGGACAACTGCATCAGGAAATCCAAGAGAATACTTGGTTAGTGGACAAAGCAGACATGCCCTCGCTCATGGATGAAAGGACCGATAGTAACCTATGGAAAGATACGTTGGGCAAACTTGGCGGAAAATATGAGATATGGTCACGCTTTCCGCAAATTCCCACCTTGAACTGAAGGAAAGCGGTTAATCCGTTCACTCTTTACATGATGCCACTCCCTTTTCCGGACGAATACGCTGCATCAGCACGACATCCTTGAACTTTCCACCCACACGCCACCACTCCTTCAGCAACCCGCACTGCACAAAGCCGCAAGAACCGAACAAGCGCAGGCTCACTTCATTATCAGCGGCAACATGGACGATAAGTTGTTTCAAAAACAGAAAACCAAAGACATAATCACACAGAAGTCTCAAGGCATCGGAAGCATATCCCTGCCCCTGGCACTCCTTCCGTACCGCAATCCCTACCTCGCCGCGAAAGTGCATCGGCGCGAAGTCCGTAATATCAATAGTACCCACCACGGCATTATCCTCACAACGTACTATCATCATGCGAAGCTGGCGATCGGCAAACATATCGCATTGGGAATTTTCAATATATTGCTTCAACACATACTTGGAATACGGCACTGAAAAGTTTGTGACATCCCATGTCTGCGGGTCATTCTCCATAGTGTACATTACCTCCAAATCCTCCGGTTCCATAGCCCGAAGCCGTACACGCTCACTTACAAAATAAGAAGGTTTCATTTTATTCTTTATCTATATGCAGTTCCTTACGCAGACGATTTTCGCCCGGCAGACAGAACAAGGACGCAGTCAAAGCTATCAAAGCGCATAACACTCCTTTGCTGCTCATCATAATATAATAAGTAAGAAATCCCATCAGCACCGGCACGGCAAGCAATGCCAAACGTATCCCACTCCACACCACATACAGACGTAACGCCTCTGTAATGGCAACAGCATCTATTTTCCTAATCAGCACCCATGAAAAAAGCTTCAGGGAAACAGGTACCAATACGGCGGTAAGCAAAATCGTGACAGTCTCTGCAAAATATGTGGCACGTACTTCTCCCGCATAGGCACCCACCCATTCTCCATCCGTCTCACCAAACGCCACGAGGAATACGGGCAACATACAAAAATATACAAACAGCATCTTCACGCGGAATGCAGCCCGCTTTATCTTTTCTTCCATGTATCAGGTTTTAACGTTATATCACACTGTTCCGGTGAACGGAGTACGGTTGACAATACTGCGCCCCAATGTCACCTCGTCCGCATATTCCAGTTCGTCTCCCACAGAGATGCCACGCGCTATCACAGACAGCTTCACTCCCAGTTTCTCCAATTTACGGTAAATATAAAAGTTGGTCGTATCCCCCTCCATCGTAGTACTGAGGGCAAAAACCACTTCCTTGATACCCCCTGCCTCCACTCGCCGCACCAGGCTCTCTATTTCCAAATCGCCGGGACCTATCCCGTCCATCGGCGAAATCACCCCACCCAGCACATGATACAATCCGCGGAATTGCTGCGTCGCTTCCACTGCCATCACATCGCGTATGTTTTCCACCACACAGACAACGGAAGCATCGCGCTGGGGATTGGAACAGATACGGCACGTCTCCGTATCCGAGATATTATGACACACCTTGCAATACTTCACTTCATGCTTCAACGTAATGACAGCATTGCCGAAAGCTTCTACCACCGCCGTATCCTGCCGCAGCAGATGAAGCACCAGCCGCATTGCCGTCTTCCGGCCCACGCCCGGCAATTTGGCAAATTCATTTACCGCTTTTTCCAGTAATGTCGAGGGAAATTGTCCATTCATCTTTAAAATTCTCCTATTGGCGGACAAAGATAGAGAGAAATCCGCATTCTGGACGAAATTTTTTGAAATAAGTGCTACCTTTGCAAGAAGAAACAAATTAAAAACAGACTACAAAATGGAGATAACAAGCGCCGAATTCGTCATTAGCAATACAGACGTAACCAAATGCCCCGGCGGAACATTTCCCGAATACGCTTTCATCGGACGTTCCAACGTTGGAAAATCCAGCCTTATCAATATGCTGACAGGACGCAAAGGGCTTGCCATGACATCCGCCACTCCGGGAAAGACCATGCTCATCAACCATTTCCTCATTAACAAGAACTGGTATCTCGTCGACCTTCCGGGCTATGGTTATGCCAAGCGCGGACAGAAAGGGCAGGAACAGATTCAACGCATCATAGAAACCTACATCCTGCAACGTGAGCAGATGACCAATCTCTTCGTCCTCATCGACAGCCGGCACGAACCGCAGGCCATCGACCTTGCTTTCATAGAATGGCTGGGCGAAAACGGAGTGCCCTTTGCCATCGTTTTCACCAAAGCCGACAAGCTGAAGGGCGGCAGGCTAAACAGTAATATCCGCCGCTACCTGGAGCAACTGCGCGAACAATGGGAGGAACTCCCCCCCTATTTCATCACATCCTCCGAAAACCGCATGGGGCGTGAAGACCTTTTAGGATACATCGGGCAAGTCAATAAGGATATTAATTCCAAATCATAAATTATCATAACCAGCATGAAAAGATTACTCTTTTGGCACATATTCGTTGCCGCATTGCTAATGGCTTCCAGCAGCCGGGCACAATCTCTGAAAGATTTATTCAACAAAGAGAATATCGAAAAAGTAGTAAATGCCGTAACCGGCAAAAGTATCGCCAGCATGGTAGGAACATGGACTTATACGGGTTCTGCCATTGAATTCGAATCGGACAACCTACTGCAAAAAGCAGGCGGTTCGGTAGCTGCCAATGCTGCCGAAAACAAACTGAACGAGCAACTGGCAAAAGTAGGCATCAAAGAAGGACAAATGTCTTTCACGTTCAATGCAGACAGCACTTTCACAGCCAAAGTAGGCGCCAAAAGTCTGAAAGGAACGTACTCCTACGATGCTTCTACACAACAGGCAAGCCTGAAATTCATGAAGCTCATCCCGCTCAATGCCAAAGTAAACTGCACATCCACCAATATGGATTTGCTGTTCAACTCGGATAAATTGTTAAAGCTGGTTGCCCTGATTTCCAGCAAGAGCAGTAACAGCACACTGAAAACCATCGGTTCGCTGGCAAACAGCTACGACGGCATGATGCTGGGATTCGCCTTGAAAAAAGAATAAAGGCCTATAATCAAACAAGACAGGCAATAACGGGAGAGGAACCGATAAGGTATCCTCTCCTTTCTTTTTATTTATAAACACTTTAGTAATATTTCATTTTCAAAAAAAACATCCATACCTTTGTAGCGAAGACGCATAACGATGCGCTTCATTTTAGTGGAAAATAATTGCAAGAAGCGTTGTGCTTCATTCTTGTCTTTGAGAACCTGAGAAACTTTCAAAAGCATACAAGAATGACATAGTCGGTTCCTACGTTGCATCAGCGCGGGTCTGCTGTCTATTCATTTTGTATGCTGGGCATTCTCAGGGCCTTCAAGGACAATGGATGGCACGCAGTTCCACGCTTCTCTTTTATATAAACATTCCTGTGGTAGCTGAGGAATAGAATATTAATTTGTAATACTATGGAAATCTACCAAGAGAAAAAATATTCGCAATGGGTAGACAAAGTCTGTCTTTACTTAGAGAAACACGGTCCTAAAATAAATTGTACAAGTAGCGCATTCCAATCCAAACCTGTATTAGACAAATCACCCGATGTAGTCTTCCTCGGCTACAACGCACACGAAGAGGACGGCTTTTACGGTGTAAACAAGGAACGTTTCTACATGGGAAACCCCTCTTTCTACAAAGAACGCTACACCAATCTTTGGAAAGTGTGGTATAAACCGTATGAAGCGTTCAAATGGACAAATTACCTAAACCCGGTGACAGACGGTAATTTTGTTTTTATGAATATCATTTATTGGGGAAGTCACGACATCCGGCAATTCAAGGCACTACCCGATAGCAGTTTTCACATTGATACCTGCGTATATTATACAGCCGAAGTCATTCACGAAGTGTTCAAGCCTAAATGCGTGGTATGCTTTTCCATCCCCGACTGCTTCAAACTACTGGACAGCAAATTCCAATTCCAACAAGTACAAACAATCACTCCGACAATATATGGAGGAGCGCCTGCCAAACATTCCGTTACAAAAGGAATGTGGAACGGAATACCTATATATGGGATACCGCATCCATCCGGTAAAATCAGTTATGACGACTGGGGAGGTATTGCAATGTATCTGAAAGAAGAAATGCAGAAACTGAATATTTAATCATCCAACACAATAAAAATGGAAAAATACAAGCATCCCGGAATTGGCTTTATTTGGTATTTGATTTTGTCAATTCCTATTATTACCTACTTTACGGAATATTCAAACAGTTCGTTAACCACCTGTTGCTTCATTGCGTTCGGCTTACGTCTTACCATCTATTATCTTAGTAAAAAAAGTGCTGAATACAGCATTGAAAGAACTGCTGCCGAATTAACAAACGCAAACGGGACTAAAGAATTAGAGAAAATAGTACAGGAAGTGATGAAAGAAAGTAATACACTCAAACTATATCTACTCCGGATGATTATCAGCAAAATAGAACATTCAACCATTATCCCTTCCCCAATAAAAGAACCGATAGCCAACGGAAGACCGTGTTACTATACTTGTCCCATCACTATCATAAAGAAGAAAAAGGACAAGGATAATAATGACTATTATGACTTATCCAATGGAAAGGATGGTAAACTATATATTTTCAATAATAACGTAGAATGGTTTGAAGGAGATGCGCATAGAGCATTACCCATAAAGAATATTCTGAAAATGAATTTAGATTGCAGTGGAGAAATACTGTCTGCCGTAAGGCGTAATGAAGGTTCCCCCATCCATTTGCACACTCCAAATGCAATCATTATAATGGGCATTGTAGAACAAATACAAAATGGAAAATAAGAAATGGAAGCTTTAGAGTACATACTATACGGCATTTGTATATTCATTGGATACATAGCCTTCCGCATAGCTTGGTCCTTCTTCCCGAACGTTGTATCGCGAAAAGACAAATATCACAAAAGTAATTGGGATTTAGCCAACGACCGTTTCGCATATGCCCTGTCACGTGCTTTTATATGTGCCGGTTTCAGTTCCTTCATTGTCTATTCTCTTTTCAGAGAAAACCAAACAGAAACATTGCCTAAAAAAGAAATGAACATTTCACATATAACCAGTGAAAGTCAAAAGACAACTACTACACAAAGAAGAGAGAGCTATGAAAAAGAAAAGATATCTTATGACACTCCCCCTCTGCCATCTGCCGATACATACCAATCATTGATCAAACAATGGGATAAAACGTATAACGGTAAAAATTGGAGTCTCTTGAAAACACTATACATGGATTATATAAAAATAGACGGAAAGGAGTTTTTAAAAGATGATTACATCACAAAAATACAAGCCTTATCTGCAGAACAACCATATAAGCAACATTCTGTTTTAATTTCTCACGAAGAATTAGAAGATAACTATACAAAATGTATATTAAAACAGAGGAGATACTCAGAAGACCATGAAGAAATCTTCGATATCTTTTTATTCATTAAAAAGAGTGAAGATGGAAACTGGCAAATAGAAATGGAAGAAAGCAAGCATTCACGAAACAATCAAAATTTAGAAATCAATTAATGTCCACAAAGTTTTATCCTGCAAAACACAAAAA
>NZ_CAJTSC010000081.1 GCF_910578895.1 uncultured Bacteroides sp. | reverse complement strand
GAATTAAGGGGACTACTTTGAGTGGATTTTCCACTATGCCCTAAAAATTCATTTTTCACCTTTTCGGCGGTAACATAATTGTCACGCCTTTGCAGTTCATGATAAATGGTATTAAGGGATGCGTTTATATCATCCAGCAATCGGTTGATACGGGTAGCTTCCGCAGAACGTCCGGCGGCTTTGCCTGCCTTACCGTCCCAAAGTTTGGGTTGAACGTCCAGTTTGGAATTAAAACGGCTTGCCACACCATCAATCGTGATGCGGACAAAAATAGGGTAACTGCCATTGATTTTTTGCTTGTCCTTTTTCACAAAGAAAAGAACGGAAAATGTACTCTTCATAAACTCACTTTTTTGGTTACAAAACTACGGTAATTAACTCAAAGTGAAGTTTATACAGGCTCGCCAAATAGCGACAGAAGTTCGCCAATTTCGGACTAAGTGTACCCCTTTTGGACTTTCAGTTGCCGGGGGTACGAGTTAGGTTACTAACTTTGTCATTTAAGGGCTAAATGATGTCCGGTAGGGCAGACATAAGGGGATAAAAAAAGTTCCACAAATCGTTGAATTTGTGAAACTTGGCTGTTCTTTGTCCGGTTTTGTCCGGTTAGTTCAGCGGAGAGAGAGGCTCCAGAACCTATGCTTTCAGAAAATATCATAAAATTGCAAATCACTGATAATCATATATTATATACAATGCAAAGTAAATCTAAATCTTTCTAAATGCCTTTTGCTATTTCAATTTTTGGGTGTATATTTGGGTGTAGAATTTCAAACGCACCCAATTATGAATATCAAACGTAACATCATTTTTGCATTGGAGAGCCGGAAGAAGAACGGTGTGCCAATCGTAGAGAACGTGCCTATCCGTATGCGTGTCATATACGCAAGCCAACGCATCGAGTTTACAACAGGCTACCGGATTGACGTAGCCAAATGGGATGCCGACAAACAACGGGTAAAGAACGGATGCACCAACAAACTAAAGCAAAGCGCATCCGAAATCAATGCAGACTTGCTGAAATACTATGCCGAGATTCAAAACGTATTCAAGGAATTTGAGGTACAGGAAGCCATGCCAACCACCCAACAGCTAAAGGATGCGTTCAACCTGCGGATGAAAGATGCCAACGAAGAGCAGCAGGAAGAAACACAGATAAACTTTTGGGAGGTATTCGATGAATTTGTAAAGGAGTGTGGCAATCAGAATAATTGGACGGCATCCACCTATGAGAAATTTGCAGCGGTAAGAAATCACATCAAAGAGTTCAAGGAGGATGTAACCTTTGAATACTTCAACGAGTTCGGGCTGAACGAGTATGTTAATTTCTTACGTGATAAAAAGGACATGAGAAACAGCACTATTGGCAAACAGATGGGGTTTCTCAAATGGTTCCTGCGTTGGAGCTTCAAAAGAGGGCATCATCAGAACATTGCATACGACGCATTCAAACCCAAATTAAAAACAACCCCTAAAAAGGTAATATTCCTGACATGGGATGAACTGAACAAACTGAAAGATTATCATATACCGCATGACAAACAGTATTTGGAACGTGTCAGGGATGTCTTTCTGTTCTGCTGCTTCACGAGCTTACGATATTCGGATGTCCGTAACTTGAAAAGAAGTGATATTAAGCCCGACCACATTGAAGTCACCACAGTCAAGACTGCGGATAGCCTGATAATCGAACTGAACGACCACAGCAAAGCCATTCTTGAAAAATACAAGGATGTTCATTTCGAGAACCACATGGCATTGCCCGTCATCAGCAATCAGAAGATGAACGATTATCTGAAAGAACTGGGTGAACTGGCGGAAATCAACGAGCCTGTACGGGAAACCTACTACAAGGGAAATGAGCGCATAGATGAAGTCACACCCAAATACGCATTGTTAAGTACCCATGCAGGAAGAAAGACTTTCATCTGTAATGCGTTGGCACTCGGAATTCCGGCACCGGTGGTTATGAAATGGACAGGGCACAGCGACTATAAAGCAATGAAACCCTATATTGACATAGCGGATGACATCAGGGCAAACGCCATGAACAAGTTTAATCAACTATAAAAGTATCAATTAGTTTCATAGATTACCACCATTGAAGTATATTTGTATTCTGAAAATATCATAAGATGAGCAACAACGGACATAACATAGAAAAGACGAATTTTGATGCATTTATAAATGCTGTCGGTTCGGAAATACAACAGGCGCAAGTAAGGCTGATTACCGCTGCCAATGCGCAAATGTTGTTCCATTACTGGAAAATGGGCAACTATATTCTCTATCATCAGCAACTGCACGGATGGGGAAGCAAAACCATCAAACAATTGGCAAAGGCTATCCGATTCAATTATCCCGAAAAGAAAGGTTATTCGGAACGCAACCTTACCTATATGTGTCAGTTTGCAAGAACATATCCATTGAGAGCATTGCAGAATTTCATTGATACGGATGCAAAGCTGATAGCTCCAAGCGTGAAGAAAATTGAAGATGAAGTACACTACTTAAATGATTCGCAATTTACGCAAGAGCCTCTTGCGCAAATTCAATCCGTTGATAACAAAGAAATTATAATCACGCAAGAACCTCTTGCACAAATTCATAATGTTGCCAAAACCGTATCCGACATTTACCGTATGGAAATTAAGGATATAGAAAACGTATTTATGGCATCACCTGTTGCAAGAACCAATTGGGCAAGCCATGTGATTATGCTTAACAGTTCGCTTCCATTGGGCGTAAGCTATTGGTACATGAAACAGTCCGTGGAAATGGGCTGGAGCAGCAATGTTCTTAAAATACAAATTGAGACCAACTTATATAGCAGACAAATCAGCAACAACAAGGTTAATAATTTCACAGCCACGCTTCCTGCACCGCAAAGCGACCTTGCCAATTACCTTCTGAAAGACCCATACATCTTTGACTTGGCTGGAACTAAGGAAAAGGCAGACGAAAGGGACATAGAAGAACAACTGGTTAAGCACGTCACCCGTTACTTGCTGGAAATGGGGAATGGCTTTGCCTTTGTTGCCCGACAAAAACACTTTCAAATTGGTAACAGCGATTTCTATGCAGACTTGATTCTGTATTCCATCCCCTTACACGCATACATTGTAGTAGAATTAAAGGCTACCCCATTCAAACCGGAGTATGCAGGACAACTGAACTTCTACATCAATGTAGTGGATGACAAATTAAGGGGAGAGAATGACAACAAGACTATCGGATTGTTGCTGTGCAAGGGGAAAGATGAAGTTGTAGCGCAATACGCATTGACAGGCTACGACCAGCCGATAGGCATCAGCGATTACCAGTTGAGCAAGGCTATACCTGAAAACTTAAAATCGGCTCTGCCAAGTATAGAAGAAGTGGAAGAGGAACTGACTTCCCTTCTTGATAAAGATAAGAATCCATAAACCAAGCGTATATGGCAGGAGAAATACAGATTATGATTCCCCAATATGGCGAACTCAACCGGATATACAGCGACTTTATAATCAGCCATGCTTTCTCTTTTGAAAGGCAGAAATTCATCACGGACTTCTATAAGCAATACAATGACACAAAAGCTTTTGAAGCCGCCATCCTTGAACTGGTGCTTGACAAACAGAAAGAAAAATATACTCTGATTCTCAACAGCCTGAGAACCGAGATAGAGAAAAACATATTGATTTACGAAAAACATCCATTGTTTGATGATGAGATAATTTCTCGTGTGTGCTACAACTTCGCTGGCAGATATGACGCTGATATAGAAGCACAGCTGAGAGTTACACAAAATTTAAGCAAGCCTTTGAATGAAGCATACAACAGGTATGATTCCATTGGCTACAGGGTACATACGGCAGCAGAAGAAAAGCAAGCCGAAAAGGAGTATGAACGCTGCAAGGCTGAATATGAGAAGGAAAAAGAAGAACTGGACAGGCTTTATGAATTGGAAAGGCAGGCAAGAAAGGAATCTCTCCAATATATTGAGAACTGTTGCGGAGATATTTATAAACTGAGTTTCCATTTTATGGAAATATTGGCAAAATATATTCCCGTAGAAAAAGACAAGCCGGATGAACCGAGCAAGCAAGAGAAACAGCAGGATGCGCCAAAGGAGCAATCCGAATATTTCGATGCAGAATTACTTTCGCTTATTCATAAAGTCTGTGTGGGGGAACAGTTTGAAGATATTGCAACGCAGGACTTCTATGCCAACATGAACCTATCCTCCTGTGAAAAGGGATTAAAAATCAAGGCAAGGGAAAAGATACGGGTGTGCTACCTGATATTTCTGATGAGTGAAAGACTGCCCAAACAAGACAGAGATAAATGGAAAAATATAATCCTGAAACAGTTGGATATTGACGAGAACTACTACAAGTCAAAGTACAAAGAGCCAGTTTCCGATTTTCCAAGTGACAGTAACCAGAAGTTCGCTAAAGAAATGGACGCAATATTCCGATAATCCGTGATATGCCCTGATATTTTACGAAATTACCACTTTTACCACTCAAATTAATTTTTGAGTGGTATTTTTATTGTCTGATATTCAGAGAAATAATAAAATATTCTATTTACGCCAACCACATCCTTACCACTCACTCCCCTACCTAATTTTGCATCGTTCGAGAACAGAGATAACAGCCAGTGCGCAGGGCTGATTGTTTAACGGCTAAATAGATTGAACGATGACAAATCTTCAAGAGTTATTATTAAAACCCGTCTGGCAGATGACAGGCGAAGAGTTCATATTCCTGAGCAAACACGCTTCCGGTCAAACGGAAGTGCAACCACGACCCGTTACGGACACAGAAAGAAAGTATGTGTACGGAATACTGGGCATAGCCAAACTATTTGGGTGCAGCCTGCCAACCGCCAACCGCATCAAGAAAAGCGGAAAGATTGACAAAGCCATCACCCAGATAGGACGCAAGATTATCGTGGATGTGGAGCTTGCCCTTGAACTGGCAGGAAAGAAAACCGGAGGACGGAAATAATGGGAGGAATGGCTATGGACTATATGAAAGAGTTTAAGGACATATCGGCAGAAGAAGCCGTAATCCTTTGGCAAGCCTCACGTTTGAGTCTGTCGAAAAGTTATGAGAAAGCACCTGAAATCCTCAAAGTGCATGGTTCTGTCATTGGGACATTGGGCAACTTCAGCGCATCCATCGGCAAAGCCAAAAGTAAAAAAACATTCAATGTTTCGGCTATCGTAGCCGCCGCATTGAAGAATGGCACAGTGTTGCGGTATGTAGCGGAACTCTCCGACGGGAAGCGGAAAGTGCTTTATGTTGATACGGAGCAAAGTCCTTATCATTGCCTGAAAGTCATGAAACGTATTTTACGGATGGCTGACTTGCCTGATGACAGGGATAATGAGAACCTTGAGTTTCTCGCCTTGAGAAAATACACACCTGAACAGCGTATCAGGATTGTCGAACAGGCTATCTATAATACGCCCGACATTGGTCTTGTAATCATAGACGGCATCCGTGACATGGTATATGACATCAACAGCCCCGGCGAATCCACACGCATCATATCCAAACTGATGCAGTGGACGGACGACAGGCAGATACATATCCATACGATACTGCACCAGAACAAAGGGGATGAGAATGCGAGAGGGCATATCGGCACGGAGTTGAACAATAAGGCGGAAACCGTATTGCTGGTGGAAAAAGACAAAAGCAACGGAGATATAAGCAATGTTTCAGCCATGCACATCCGGGCAATGGATTTCGAGCCTTTTGCCTTTCGCATCAACGACAGTGCCTTGCCCGAACTCATAGAGGGTTACAAAACAGAAAGCAGGAAACCGGGAAGACCCGAGGAAGAAAAGTTCGACCCTTACAGGCATATTACCGAGCAGCAGCACCGTATCGCATTGGAAGCCGTTTTCGGGCTGAAAGAGGAATACGGTTACAAGGAACTGGAAGATGCCTTAATCAAAAGCTATACGTCAATAGGTGTAAAGCTGAACCATCAAAAGGCGGTGCCGCTCATCACCATGCTTCGCAACAAACGGATGATAGTGCAGGAGAACGGCAGAAAATACACATTCATGCCCGACTTCCACTATTAGCCCGTTACCTGCAATCGCTTCACTTTATTCTGTGGGTCTATATATTAAGGATAAAGCGAAGTGATGCAAGGAATGGATAAACCGCTTCACTTTATTACCGTACTCTATATATACGACAATTTAGTGAAGTGGTTATACAGACCGTACTTCTTAAAATGGTACGGGCGAAAAGAAAAACAAATCAATTCACCAACTACTAAAACAATCATTTTATGGATATACAGACAGCCAAGCAAATCAGGATAGCAGATTATCTGTACAGTTTGGGATATTCTCCCGTCAAGCAACAGGGTATCAACCTATGGTATAAATCACCGCTAAGGGAAGAAACCGAAGCCTCGTTCAAGGTAAATACCGAACGTAACCAATGGTATGATTTTGCACCCGGCAAAGGTGGCGGCATCATCGAACTGGCACAGGAGCTTTATTGTTCCACCTGCATTTCCTACATCTTACAGAAAATTGAGGAACAGACACCACACATCCGCCCAGTGTCTTTCTCTTTTGGCAAGCAATCATTTTCCGAGCCAAGTTTCCAGCAACTGGAGATTGTACCGCTCTCTTCTCCTGCCCTGCTCTCCTATTTGCAGGAAAGGGGAATAAATACGGAACTGGCAAAAAGAGAATGCAGAGAAGCTCATTTCACCAACAACGGCAGGCGGTATTTCGCCATTGCCTTTCCTAATGTATCGGGCGGCTATGAGATTCGCAACCGCTATTTCAAAGGCTGTATAGCCCCTAAGGAAATCTCCCATATCAGACAGTCGGGAAAAGCGAGGGAAACGTGTTATGTGTTCGAGGGATTCATGGACTACCTCTCCTTTCTGACATTGAGACAGGAGAGCTGCCCGAATTATCCGGAGTTGGACGGACAGGACTACATTGTGCTGAACTCCGTATCGAATGTAAGCAAGGCTCTCTATCCTTTGGGTAGCTACGAGCGCATCCATTGTTTCTTTGACAATGACCGTGCAGGGATGGAAGCACTCCGGCAAATCCGTATGGAATACGGTAGGGATTTATACATCCGTGACGCTTCGCAGACCTACAGCGAATGCAAGGACTTGAACGAATACCTACAGAAACAGGCTGAAAGAAAAGGGCAAATCCAATCCGTAAAAGAGACGCACACCCAGCCACCGAAAAAGAAGAACGGCTTTCGGTTATAGCCCACTATAACTACACGCTCCGCTTCCGTAGTTGTGGGCTCTCCCGAGGGGATTAGGGCTTTGCCCTAATGACCCACTCAGGGCGTTTCACCCCTGAGAACCCCGAGCAAAGAGTGACCCTCTCTTTGCAATCTCCGCTTATGGGTTACCCCTAAGAACCCCGTTACGGAAGCGGACAAAGTAATCTAATGTAAACAAAAAAAGAAGCTATGGCAACAAAATCAAGCATACACATAAAGCCTTGCAACATCGCATCGAGTGAGGCGCATAACCGAAGGACTGACGAGTATATACGAAACATCGGGGTGTCCAAAATCTATGTTGTGTCCGAACTTTCTGCCGACAACGAACAATGGATAAACCCGAACTTCGGCACTCCCGAACTGCAAACGCACTATGACAATATCAAACGGATGGTCAAGGAAAAGACCGGACGTGCCATGCAGGAAAAAGAACGGGAACGCAAAGGAAAGAATGGTAAAATAATCAAGGTGGCAGGATGTTCACCTATCCGTGAGGGAGTGTTGCTCATCAGAGCGGACACCACATTGGCAGATGTGCGTGAATTTGGCGAAGAGTGCCAAAGACGCTGGGGCATCACGCCACTCCAAATATTCCTGCATAAGGACGAAGGACATTGGCTGGGTGAAAAACCTGACGCAGAAGACAAAGAGAGTTTTCAAGTGGGTGAAAAATGGTTTAAGCCGAATTATCATGCCCATATTGTTTTTGACTGGATGAACCACGATACAGGAAAGAGCCGTAAACTCAATGACGAGGATATGGCAAAAATGCAGACTTTGGCATCAGACATTCTAATGATGGAACGTGGGCAATCAAAAAATGTTACTGGCAAAGAACATCTGGAACGCAATGACTTCATCATTGAAAAACAGAAAGCCGAACTGCAACGCATAGATGCTGCAAAGCGGCATAAAGAACAACAGGTGGAACTTGCCGAACAGGAACTCAAACAGGTAAAATCGGAGATACGCACCGACAAGCTCAAAAGCGCAGCCACCGATGCTGCCACAGCCATAGCAAGCGGTGTAGGTTCTCTTTTCGGCAGCGGAAAACTGAAAGAGCTGGAGCATAGCAATGTGGAACTGCATCAGGAGATTGCCAAACGGAACAAAAGCATTGACGATTTAAAAGTCCGTATGCAACAGATGCAGGAACAGCATGGCAAACAGATTCGTAATCTTCAAGGAATACACAATCAGGAACTTGAAGCCAAAGACAAGGAAATATCACGGCTGAATACCTTGCTTGAAAAGGCTTTCAAGTGGTTTCCGATGCTCAGGGAGATGTTGAGAATGGAAAAATTGTGTGCTGCCATCGGCTTCACCAAAGAAATGATAGAGAGCCTCCTGACCAAGAAAGAGGCTATCAGGTGCAATGGCAGGATTTATTCCGAAGAACACAGACGGAAGTTTGACATCAAGAATGATATTTTCAAGGTGGAAAAGAATCCAACCGATGATAGCAAACTGATACTGACCATAAACAAGCAGTCGATGGACGAATGGTTCAAAGAACAGTGGAATAAATTACGGCAAAGTTTACGACAGTCAGCGGAAGAGCCAAGAAAAAATAGAGGATTCAAGCTATAATTACGCTCTATATAATCCAAAACATCAATAAAATAACTAATTTTGCATTCGGATAGGGGCAACTCTTTCCAAGAAATAAGAAAATAAGAAGCGTTATGCTCTCTTGTAAGTCGAGAACGTAGGAAATTCACCAGTGTACTGGGATTGCATAGTGGTTCTCACGCATACAGCATGGGCTGCTACCTCTACATCTGTACACAAGGTTTCCTACGACTTTCGACTTCGAGTGTTGCATCAGTAGTTTGTGCTTCTGCATTTATAAATCGCTCCATCGTGCTATGGAGCATTGTATTATTTTGTAGATGAAGAATATCGAAGCAGATAAAGAACTCATAGCGGCATCGGAATCAAGGATATAAAGGACTATGAAATTGAAATCAACATCGAAAATGGTATAGTAGTAAGATAAAAGTAATGGCAGAATCTTTTAAAAATATGTTTGATAAGCCATTCTTTGGAAGGTTTGTCAACGACTTGTCTCTTGTTCTCCAGAACATGAGTGTAGACAAGTTTGTAACTTTAGTTATGGATGAAGAATGGGAGAACAGAGGTTATAAGCAGCGGATTGCACACATAACTACTGTTCTGCACAAGTTTATGCCAACCGAGTATAAAGAAGCTGTTGCGAAAATCTTTAAATTATTAGACTGTGTAAAAGTTAGACTGCTCGATTTTTCAAAGATAGACGATAAAAATTTCAATTTGCTGACATTAGAATATGGGGTTATTTTGGACCATTATGTGGAGCGATATGGAATAGAGGACTATGAGACATCAGTGAAAGCCATTGAGCGAATTACGCAATTCACGACTTGCGAATTTGTGACCCATGCCTTTATTGTGAAATATCAAGATGAAATGATGAAACAGATGTTGGCTTGGTCAAAACATCCGCACTGGGGGGTAAGGAGGCTTGCATCGGAAGGGTGCAGACCTCGTCTGCCGTGGGCGATGTCATTGCCTAAATTAAAAGAAAATCCAGCTCCCATCATTCCGATTATGGAAAATCTGAAAAACGATCCATCCAGGTTTGTAAGGTTGAGTGTTGCCAATAACCTGAACGATATTTCAAAGGATAATCCACAAATCGTAATTGCTTTGGCTAAAAAATGGAAAGGGCAATCAGAGAATATTGATTGGGTTATCAAGCATGGATGCCGAACATTGCTTAAGCAGGGGAATCACGAGATATTGAACCTGTTTGGACTGAGTTTGAATGACAATATCAGCATAGGTGACTTTAAGATTCTTACAAAAAGAATAAAAATGGGTGATTCTGTTGAATTTTGTTTTAATCTAAACAATTATAATACGGAAAAACGGACAATAAGATTGGAATACGGAATCTATTATCGGAAAATGAATGGAGAGATGACGAGGAAAGTCTATAAAATCAGTGAGAAGGAATACAAAGGAAA
>NZ_CAJTSC010000080.1 GCF_910578895.1 uncultured Bacteroides sp. | reverse complement strand
TACCTGCTGAGCTAGCGAATCAATCCTTATTGCTGTTAAGCGGGTGCAAAGATAGGCACTTTTATTGAATATGCAAGGCTTGAGACGAAAAAAAGTTTGGACTATTCCTGCTTTTTAGTTTCTTCTTCTTGATTATCAATTGGTTTTGCCTTGTAAATAATTTCTCTATTGATAATGAAACGTTGGTAGTAGGAGAGCATTAGTGTTGTAAGCGGGAGTGCGATAATCATTCCCAACATCCCCATCAATGAACCCCAGATGGAAAGTGACAATAAGATGATGGCAGGATTTAGCCCGGTGATTTTTCCCATGACACGTGGTACGATAAACCCGTCTTGAATGGCTTGCACTATAATGAATACCGTCAGGGCCGAAGCGATGATTACCCAGAAATTACCGCCCGTATCGGATGCTTTCAGGATTGCCAGTATGATGGTGGGAACAAGACCTATGATTTGCAGATAAGGCACCATGTTCAATGCTCCGATGAAAAGGCCGAGGCCTATGGCGAGCGGGAAGTCGATGATAAGGAAACCTATACTGAACAAAATGCCGACACACAGGGCTACGAATGCCTGTCCGCGGAAGTATCTGTTCATGCCTGCTTTTATGTCGTTGAGTATGCCCACAACGATGGGACGATATTTTATAGGCACAAGATGTGTCCACCCCTCGGCAATGCTTTCATAGTCCAATAAGATGAAGATAACGTATAGCAGGATGATGAATACGGTGAATACGCTGAACAGTAAATCGATGGAGTCCGACAACAAGGACCATAGGCGGGGAACGGCGGCTTTTAGCGCATCCAGTAAATTCTCCTTGTCGAATAGTCCGGTTATGCTTCGGACATCAATATTGTCATGCAAGAATTCGGAGAGGGAAATGGGCACATTGCTATTATATGTTCCTTGGGAAAAGTATTGGACTAATAAGGTTTGCACTCTGCTGCATTCCTGTATCATGGGCGGAACTAACAGGTAGAACGCTCCGGCACCTGCAATCAGAAGCGTGAGCAACGCGCAGAATATGGAAACTATCCTGTTCTTCAACTTCAGGCGGTATTGGAAAAATGTGACCAGCGGATATATCAGATAGGCAATGAGCCAGGCGATGAAAAAGGGTAACAGAACGCTGCTTAATCGCTTCAGAAGCATCAATATGCCGATAATGACGACTCCCAGGATGACACCACGGATAAAACTGTCGAATGTAATCTTTTTACGTTCCATAGAATCCTGCTTTTAAATGATTACTTGCTTGTTCGCTTATCGGTCTTTCTTAATCGCCTGCAAATAACATTCCCGGCACAAGGGCTCGTACTCGGCTGTTTCGCCCAACAGCACTTGTTTGTCATTTTTTACGGTGCGGTGCGAGAATGAGGCAAGCTGGCCGCATTTTACGCAAATGGCATGCACTTTGGACACTTCGTCCGCAATGGCGCACAGTCCCGGCATGGGACCGAAAGGGTTGCCGCGGAAGTCCATGTCCAGACCTGCCACGATTACGCGTACGCCGTTGTTGGCAAGCTGGTTGCATACATCAATCAGACCATCGTCAAAGAATTGCGCTTCGTCAATCCCCACCACGTCTATTTCGGACGTGAACAGCAGGATACTTGCCGATGAATCTATCGGAGTAGAAGATATGGCGCGGCTGTCGTGCGACACGACATTCGCTTCCGAATAGCGTGTGTCTATTGCCGGCTTATATATTTCTACGCGCTGTTTGGCAAATTGGGCACGTTTCAAACGGCGTATCAGTTCCTCTGTCTTGCCGGAGAACATAGAACCGCATATAACTTCGATTCTTCCTCTGCGTTTGGTTTCCTGTATGTGGTCTTCCGAGAATAATACCATGTCTTTAAGTGTTATATTCAATCGCAAAAGTAATGATTTTGTTTGCTTCCCGACATTTTTTCATTATTTATTTCTACATTTGCCCCATTAATACGGACGGGAAAAGGATATGCAAATATTATTGAATGATATAGAACTCGATGTTCAGGAATTGAAATGTTTGATTCAGTCGATATCCGCTGATACAAACCCTGTGCTGAAGGCAGTTGCCAAAAGGAATATCCGTCAGATGCAGGAGCGCCTGAATGCATTGGCACGATTGCTGGATGACACTTCCGTGACGGCTCCGGCAGAGCATGCGGTCTCTGAGATTGCGGAGGACACGGTCGAATTGAAAGTCTTTTCCGCTCCCCCTGCGGCAGAAATCCCGGTTGAAACGACTCATGTTGCGGACACCGCCGCTTCCCCCACACAAATTTTGGCTGAGCGCATTAAGCCGGCTACAGACTTGCGCCATGCCATCAGCCTGAATGATTCGTTTCGCTTTACCCGTGAATTGTTTGGTGGAGACGCGGCGCGTATGAACGAGGTGGTACGCCGGTTAGGTGAAACTTCTTCTTTGGACGAAGCGATGTCCGTTTTTATGTCCACGATACAGCCGGACGAAGAAAATGAAGCGGCTGCCGATTTTATAGAACTTCTCAAAAAATATTTCGGTTAAAAAGTAACGGATATGGGAAAACTTTACGTGGTACCTACACCGGTAGGAAATCTGGAGGATATGACTTTTCGTGCGATTCGCGTCTTGAAAGAGGCGGATTTGATACTTGCCGAAGATACTCGGACTTCCGGTATATTATTGAAGCATTTCGATATAAAGAATGCGATGCAATCTCATCATAAATTTAATGAACATAAAACAGTGGAAAGTGTTGTTAATAGAGTAAAGGGTGGTGAGACCGTGGCGCTGATTTCGGATGCCGGTACTCCGGGCATTTCCGATCCGGGTTTTCTGGTGGTCCGCGAATGCGTCCGCAACGGTATCGAGGTGGAATGCTTGCCGGGGGCAACAGCTTTTGTTCCGGCATTGGTGGCTTCGGGATTGCCTAACGATAAGTTCTGCTTTGAGGGTTTTCTTCCTCAGAAAAAAGGTAGGATGACACGTCTGAAAGGGCTGGCGGAAGAATACCGGACAATGGTTTTCTATGAATCTCCCCACCGTTTGGTAAAAACACTGACGCAGTTTGCAGAATATTTTGGTGCGGAACGGCAAGCGTCCGTGGCTCGTGAAATATCTAAGATACACGAAGAAACGGTACGCGGCACACTCACCGAACTGATAGGGCATTTCACCGCCAACGAACCGCGTGGTGAGATAGTAATTGTAGTAGCAGGAATAGACGATTAGATAACTTCATTAACAAAACGTAAA
This sequence comes from uncultured Bacteroides sp., assembly GCF_910578895.1. GTDB lineage: Bacteria > Bacteroidota > Bacteroidia > Bacteroidales > Bacteroidaceae > Bacteroides. Next base: position 7,095 of record NZ_CAJTSC010000080.1, on the reverse strand, counting down.
AACAAAGCGTATGAAAAAGTTAGCAGTTTTAATTGTATGTGCAGCCGTTATGGCTTCATGTGACAGCTTTTCCGGTGGTAGCAAAGACCAATTGAAAGCTGAAAACGATTCTCTTTTGATGGAATTGACCCAGCGTAATGCTGAACTGGACGAGATGATGGGCACTTTCAATGATATTTCGGAAGGATTCCGCCAAATTAATGCGGCGGAAAATCGTGTGGACTTGCAGCGTGGCGCGGTTGCGGAAGGCGCTCCGAATGCAAAGCAACAGATAGCTTCGGATATTGAATTCATCCGTAAGCAGATGGAAGAAAACAAAGAGCAGATTGCCAAATTGCAATCCATGCTGAAAAACAGTAAGACCAATTCCGCGCAATTGAAAAAAGCTGTGGAGTCTTTGACGCAGGAACTGAACGCGAAAACCCAGCGCATCGAGGAGTTGCAGGCAGAGCTGGCTTCCAAGAATATCCGCATTCAGGAATTGGATGCCGCCGTGACGGATTTGAATGCTGTAAAGGATGAACTTACTGCCGAAAATGAAACGAAAGCCAAGACTGTGGCAGAGCAAGACAAGGCGCTTAACACTGCATGGTTCGTATTCGGAACAAAGAAAGAACTGAAAGACCAGAAGATTTTGAGCGGTGCCGGCCTGTTTAAAAAAGGGGATGTCCTGAAGGATAATGATATCAACAAGGACTACTTTACCCAGATTGATATCCGTACTACGAAAGAGATTAAACTTTATTCTAAAGATGCTGATATCCTGACTCACCATTCCACAGGCTCTTATGTTTTGGAAAAAGACGATAAAGGCCAGCTGACTTTGAAGATTACCAACCCGAAAGAATTTTGGAGTGTTTCCAGATATTTGGTAATTCAGGTGAAATAATTGCTTGATTGATAATTGATAGGGCTGTTACAAAAGCAAGCCGGCAAAGGCGCTTTTGAAACAGCCTTTTTAGTATTTCCTCTATGCCTTATAAAAATCTTTTTTTCGACCTGGACGATACGCTTTGGGCTTTTTCTCTCAACGCTCGTGATACGTATGAGGAAATGTACCGGAAGTATGGGTACAACCGTTATTTTACATCTTTCGAACACTATTATTCACTCTACCAACGTCGCAACCTGGAACTATGGGCGGAATATGCCGACGGGAAAGTGACGAAAGATGAACTGAACCGGCAGCGCTATCTTTATCCTTTGGAAACAGTGGGCGTATGCGATTCCGCTTTGGCAAAGGCGTATGAGAAAGATGCGCTTGCCACTATTCCCACCAAAAGAAAGTTGATGCCTCATGCACGTGAGGTGTTGGAGTATCTTTCATCCAAATATAATTTGTATATCCTTTCCAACGGATTTAAAGAACTCCAGTTCCACAAAATGCGCTCGTCGGGTATTGACGGTTATTTTAAGAAAGTAATTCTTTCCGATGATATCGGAATACTGAAGCCTTGGCCGGATATTTTCCATTTTGCCCTTTCGGCGACCCAGTCCGAACTGCGTGAGTCGCTGATGATTGGAGATAGTTGGGAAAGCGATATTGCCGGAGCTGCCGGAGTAGGAATGCATCAGGTGTTTTACAATCTGTCCGGCCGTGTGGATTTGCCCTTTGCTCCCACCTATCAGATTACGGACCTGAAAGAATTGTTGTATTTATTGTGACATTGATAGATTAGTTGTACTTTTGTTTTTAATGATAAACGTATAAAAATACTATTATGGAAGCTCTTGTTCCTTTTGCATTATTGTGTTTCACATCTTTCTTCACGTTGACTAATCCTTTGGGCACGATGCCTGTCTTTCTGACGATGACGCAAGGAATGACAGATAGAGAACGCCGTTCTATCGTCAGCCGTGCAACGTTAGTCTCATTTATGACTTTAATGGTCTTTGTCTTTGCCGGACAATTTCTTTTTAAGTTCTTCGGTATCTCAACCAATGGTTTCAGAATTGCAGGCGGTGTCATCATTTTCAAGATAGGCTTTGATATGTTGCAGGCACGCTATACACCGATGAAATTGAAGGATGAAGAAATCAAGACGTATGCGGATGACATTTCCATTACTCCCTTGGGCATTCCGATGCTGTGCGGTCCGGGTGCCATTGCCAATGCGATTGTGTTGATGCAAGACGCTCACTCTTTTGAGATGAAGGGAGTGCTTATAGGCACTATCGCCCTTATCTATTTTCTGACTTTCCTGATATTGAGAGCTTCTACCCGTCTGGTCAATCTGTTGGGCGAAACCGGAAATAATGTGATGATGCGTTTGATGGGACTAATCCTGATGGTAATTGCCGTAGAATGCTTTGTCAGCGGAATGAAGCCGATATTGGTGGATATAATCAAGGACGGCTGCTTGGGGATGATTAAGTAAGGAGATTGTTTTTAAACAGGCTCTTATACATTACCAATAAAAGAAAAGGGTGGATTTAGTTTTGAATCCACCCCTTTCTTATAATATATCCTTTAGTCTAATCAATTCTGGTCGTTCGGAGTAATCTGAGAGTTATTCTCGATTTCCGAAAGCGGTAATTGATAAAGGAACGGACGTTGTTCCTGATTATAACGGAACTTAGCGGCAGAGAAATGGTTGTTGTTTGCTGCACCCCAAGTTTCGTCTGTACGGTCTACAGGAATGTTCAAACGGCGATTGTCGATATACTCCAAACCTTCTCCCCAAAACTCGACGCGTTTCTGATAAATGATTTCCTCTATCAGGTCCGCCTTGTTCGTAAAGGCATAATCATAATCGGGTTGACGAGTCTTCATGAAGTTATTCAGTTCGGTTACCGCAGCAGGAGAATCCTTATGTGCCAAGGCTTCTATCTTCATCAGGTAAGCTTCTTCCGAACGCATGTAGATGTAATCTCCCAATTCCCATCCACTGAACACGCCGGCTTTGATGTTATCACGACCGGTACCGATGAATTTCACGGCTTGGTATTCTACGGAAGCAGGATATTGGGTATCACGCAGTAGTGTCACACGGATAGGGTTGCCGTTTTTGTCTTTGCTGTCTACACCTGTAGAGCGGTCGCAGCAGAACCATTGCAGACGAATGTCATTATCCGCAATGCGGTCTACAAACGGTTTGAAAGCGGCGCGCCATACACCGATACCGGCATAACCGTCGCCATAAGCGTCCATCTGCGAGAAGTAAGATCTGTAAATTGTTGCATTATCTGCTGTAACATCGCAACCGAATACCACATCCGGCAAACCGATGTTGCTGAATCCTTGCAATATCTGGTCTTCACCCTGCAATACAGGGAAATTATCTATTACCACTTGCGCATACTTTATCGCTTCATCCCATTCATGGATAACCATGTTCGCGCGAGCCAAGTGCATAGCCACTACACAACCGTCCATATCGGCGGGTGAAGAGGTGTGTGTCATATCCAGGCTCTTGAACAACTCGAAGGCGGTAGTAAGGTCGTCCATGATTTGTTCATAGATTTGAGCTACAGTGGCGCGCGGCTGGTCGCCTTCTGTGTGTTCTGTGATAAGCGGCACGCACGGAGCCTGAGAGAAGTCGTATTTTTCTCCATGTCCCCATTTCGTTCCATCCGCACCGGTATAATAAGAATATTGATACAGATAAGTCAGCTGCAAGTAAGCATAGCCACGGAAACCGAGGGCGATGGCACGGTATTTCAAATTGGCAGGATCTTCACTGTTGGGGTCAATCAGTTTGAGGATGCTGTTGGCATTGGCTATGGCACGATAGTACTCTTTCCAACGGTTATTGGTCGGGTTGTAGTTCTGTTGCCAGTAATCCAGTAAGTAATGATACAGACTCATGCCGAAACGTCCGGTCATAATCATGTCGTTACCCATCAGTGATGACAGGTAGTCAAAACTCTTCTGACCGAAATAGTTGTGCTGCATATCGACATCGACATACTGCTGCATATCGGTATACATACCTGCCACAGCGGCTGAAAAAGCCTTGTCAGGATCTTCCTGAGCCACATTGCCCAGTTGGTCTTCAGTCAAATAAGCGGTAACATCAGCATCTTCAATGCAAGATGTAAGCAGGCCTCCGACAAGGAGCACCTGTATCATATGTTTCATTATCTTCATATACAATTTTATTTTTTTAGTTTAGAATGTAAGGTTGATACCTCCGGAAATCACACGCATCGGAGAATAGCCTCCATATTCTTTATCAGAACCCGACATCGCCACGCGGGGATCGAAGCCCTGACGTTTGGACCATAAAGCAAGATTGTCTGCTGTAGCATAGATGCGCAGTTTCTCAACTCCGAATTTCTGCATCAGATTCTTCGGCAATGTGTAGCCCAAAGTGATGTTACGGATATTGAAATAGCTTGCCTTTATCAGGTTGAGGTCTGACTGCTGGGTGAAAGAGTTGGAAGCATTGTCGGCATTCCAAATAGGAAGTGCGCCTGTTCCAGTCTCCGGATTGAACGTCTTCCACATGTCCTTGTTATGACCTACGTAGAATGAAGCGCTCATTCCATCCAGGTAAGAGTAGTCATAAGCATAGCCACCAATTTGGAAAGCGGTTGCTATAGAGAGGTCGATACCTTTGTAAGAGAAAGTAGTGCTCAAACCACCGTTGAAGTCGGGCAGCGCGGATTTACCGATGAAGTAACGGGTTGCGTCTGCGTAAGTGGTGGTAGTGGTGCGTCCTATCACTTCTCCTTCGTCATTGGTCTCGTCCGTATACCACATGGCGTTTCCTTTTTCGTCCATGCCGGCATACATATAAGTATAGTACTCGAAGCGGTTCTTGCCTTCACGCAAGTTGAACGGACCGGAAGTGATACCGTCTTCACGGTTTTCTTCGGGCAGCGTCACGATGCGGTTCTTGTAGTGAGAACCCACAAGTGATACCGTCCACTTCAGGTCGGGTTGGTTGAAGATGTCTACGTTTACTTCAAACTCTATACCGGTATTCTTCATCGCACCCAGGTTTTCCCAGTTGTATGGGCGTCCGGCTGTAGAGAAAGCTACGGGGCGTTTGAAGAGCATATCGTCCGTACGGCGATAGAAGTATTCGAATGAACCGTATACTCTATCAAATAAGCGGAAGTCTACACCCACGTCAAAAGTCTTCTGTTTTTCCCACTTCAAGTCCGGATTACCGTAGAATTCCGGTGAATAACCCAGTTCGGAACCGTTCCAGGTAACTGTATATTGGTCTTGGTAAGGCGTGTACACATAAGCATAACCATAGTCCGAAAGAATGTCCTCGTTACCTTGGGTACCGTAAGACGCGCGTATTTTCAAGTCGTTCAGCCAAGAACTTGTCCCATCCATGAATGCTTCGTTGGAAATACGCCATGCGGCACCTACCGACCAGAAATTACCCCAGCGGTCCAGGAAGCGTGAAGTTCCGTCGCGACGGAAAGCAGCAGAAAGATAATATCTGTTATGGTAGTCATAGTCTGCCATGCCGAAATAACCCTCGATGTTGTGGTTCGCCTTGTAGCTGCTGATGTACTGCATTTGGCCACCGTTGTCCAATTCTGGATTGCTCGGATTAAAGAAGTTGGTCTTCTGTCCTGCAAAGTATTTGTATTCATACTTATAGTATTCATGACCTATTTTTGCCGACAGATGGTGATGATCGCCAAATACGTTGCTGTAAGCCAAAATCTGGTTGAAGTTAGTGGTCGTAGTATTGAAACTACCCTGTGTGCCACGACCGCCGAAAGACTGTCCGTCGCCGATAAGCGGCGTGTAATATATAGTCTGGCTGTTGTTCGTGAAATCATAACTGTAGTTTGCCGTAAACTTGAAATTCTTCAAGAACGAAATCTCTATATACGAACGTGAAGTCAGGTTATTGTATACCTTTTCACGGATGTCCTCTTTCATGTTGGCTATTACGTTCTGGTTAGTCGCCGTAGGACGTTTGGATGTGCCGTCTGTCTCACCGTTTCCGGCATCATACATGGGGCTTCCGTCTTGATAATATTTCATGTTACCTTCTGCGTCATAGGCATGAACCGGGAAGATAGGTGCCCAAGAACGTGCTACTTCGAAAGGATTGGAGGCTGCTCCGGCATTCTCAGACACACCGTTTTGCGTAGCTTTGGAATATCCCACATTGGTACCCACTTTCAACCAGGGTTTCAATTGGGAATTGACGTTGGCGCGAGCCGTAAAACGTTCATAAGAAGAACCTAATACGTAAGAATCATTGTCCAAATAACCCATAGACACATAGTAATCCGTACGGTCGTTACCGCCTGATGCGGAAACATTGTACTCCTGGCGGAAAGCGTTGTCGAACAGGGCATCGGCAAACGTGTCATTATAACGCAGGCGCGCATTGGGGTTAAGTTGGCCATCGGGTGTTACCAGATATTCTCCCTGCGGAACAATGTAAGCATTGTAATTACCCAGTTCGCCCAGCAAATCCTGACTGGCTGCCAGATTGGAATCTTCAATGGAGTTGCCGGCTGCCCAGTAGGTATTGCGAAGACCATACCAAGTCAAACGGTAGAACTCTCCCGGGTCGGTAGCCATATCATAGTCTTTGTATGCACGTTGTGCCACACCCCAAGTACCGTTGAAGTTGATGGCTACTTTGTCCTTGCGTCCGGTCTTAGTAGTAATCATAACCACGCCGCCGGCTGCACGAGAACCATACAAAGAGTTGGAAACAGCATCTTTCGATACGTTTACCGAAGCAATATCCGTAGGGTTGATGTCGGACAACTTACCGTTGAAAGGCACTCCGTCTACTACAATCAGCGCGTTGTTACTTGCCGAAATAGAACCTATACCGCGCAATACGATATTGGCATCCTGTCCCGGCTGTCCGGAAGAACTTACAACCTGCAAACCTGCCACGGCTCCTTCAAGTGCATTTGATACGGATGTAGCTTGTGAATTACTGATAATCTCATTCTTCACACTGCTGATAGAACCTACCAAATCTTGCTTGCGTTTAGTACCATAAGCCACCACAGTTACTTCGTCAAGTATTTCACTATCAGCTTTTAAACTGATTTTCAAACGGGATTTGATTGCCACCTCCAATGTCTGCATACCCACGAATGAAACCCGCAAAGTTTTCGCGGAACTGTACAATGTGTAATCAATTAATTACA
>NZ_CAJTSC010000079.1 GCF_910578895.1 uncultured Bacteroides sp. | reverse complement strand
CCACCCTCTACAACGGCTATACCGATACGCTCGACAAGATGCTCCGCCGCTTGCGTTATGACCTGTTTTATCTGGAGCACCGTTCATGGGGTTTCGACTGCAAGATACTTTTCATGACGTTTATGAATATTTTGTTTGGGAAAAAATTTTAATGGATTATGATAAATATAGATAAATTTATTAGCGAGAATATAACTTCCCGTTCTGTCAGCATGTTTGTTGCCGATATAAGAGCGCATGAAGCTCAGTTGTTTGAGTCAATACAAGGCAAAAGTGTTTTGGTAATTGGTGGTGCCGGTTCCATCGGCTCTTCCTATATTCGTGCGCTGCTTCCTTTCCAGCCTTCCAAACTTGTAGTTGTTGATTTGAATGAAAACGGTTTGGTTGAGCTGACGCGCGATCTCCGTTCTACTTATGGCATGTATGTTCCTGAGGAATACCGTACTTATACATTAAATTTTTCAGATCCTATTTTTGAGCGGATATTCCGTGAGGAAAAAGGCTTTGATATCGTAGCAAATTTCTCGGCACATAAACACGTGCGTAGTGAAAAGGATAGATATTCTGTAGAAGCGCTGATCGAGAATAATGTCATTAAGGCGAAGCGGCTGCTTGATTTACTGGTCGAATACCCGCCCGAACATTTTTTCTGTGTCTCTACGGATAAGGCGGCCAATCCCGTGAATGTCATGGGTGCCAGCAAGCGTATCATGGAAGACATGATAATGTCTTATACTTCTAAATTCAACGTGACGACTGCGCGTTTTGCCAATGTGGCATTTTCCAACGGCTCGTTGCTTGCCGGTTTTATGGACCGTATGATGAAGAAACAGCCGTTGGCGGCTCCCTGTGATGTGCGCCGCTATTTCGTCTCTCCCGAGGAGAGCGGGCAGATATGCATGCTTGCCTGTATGTTAGGGCATAACGGTGAGATTTTCTTTCCTAAGCTTGAGGAGGAAAAGATGATAACTTTCTCATCCATTTGCGACCGTTTTCTCGGGGCGTTGGGGTATGAAAAGAAAGAATGCGCGGATGAAGAGGAAGCCAAAAGGTTTGCGTCCGAGATGCCGGAGGACAGCAAAACATATCCGGTGGTTTATTTCAAGAGTGATACAACCGGAGAAAAGGATTATGAAGAATTTTATGTTCCCGGAGAGAAACTTGATATGGCCCGTTTCTCTTCTTTAGGAGTAATAGAAGAGGTGGAGAAACGTTCCATGGAAGAGTTAGACCGTTTTTTTGAGGCACTTGAAAGTATCTTTGCCAAGCCCGATTTTACCAAGGAGGAAGTGGTGGCGGAGATTCGGCGCTTCCTGCCTAACTTCAATCATGTTGAGAAAGGAAAGAATTTGGACCAGAAAATGTAACAACCGTATTCAGTGTATATTTATGTATAATAATATAGTAAATTTTATTCATAATCTTTATGATACGGACGAGTTTGTGCCTTTGCACGCTCCAAAGTTTATAGGGAATGAGAAGAAGTATCTGAACGAATGTATTGACACAACTTTTGTTTCCAGTGTCGGCAGGTTCGTAGACCGCTTTGAAGAGGAAGTCGCCGCTTATACCGGCGCCAAGAAAGCGGTCGTGTGTGTCAGTGGCACCAATGCGCTGCATATGGGCATGTTGCTTGCCGGTGTGGAACGCGAAGACGAAGTCCTGACACAGGCGTTGACTTTCATAGCAACTTGCAATGCCATCAGCTATATCGGCGCCCATCCTGTCTTCATAGACGTGGACAAAGACACTTTGGGGCTTTCTCCCAAAGCGGCAAGTGCATGGCTGGAACAGAATGCGGAATTGAGAAACGGCGTCTGTTATAATAAAAAATCCGGCAGGCGTATAAAAGCCTGCGTGCCGATGCATACGTTCGGCCATCCGGTAAGGATAGAGGAACTGTCTGCAGTTTGTGACAGCTGGCATATAGAATTGGTTGAAGATGCCGCCGAAAGTATTGGCAGTTTTTATAAGGGAAAGCACACCGGGACTTTTGGAAAAGTGGGAGCCATCAGTTTTAATGGGAACAAGACCATCACCACCGGCGGGGGCGGCATGCTTTTGTTTCAGGACGAGGAATTGGGGAAACTGGCAAAACACCTGACTACCCAGGCCAAAGTCCCTCATCGTTGGGCTTTTGTGCATGACCATGTCGGCTACAACTATCGCATGCCCAATGTCAACGCGGCTTTAGGGTGTGCCCAACTGGAAAACCTGGAACGCTACGTGCAAAATAAGCGTGAGACGGCCGATATATATAGGGCGTTTTTTGCAACAGTCCCTGATGTGACGTTTTTCACAGAGCCGGAAAATTGTCGTTCCAACTATTGGTTGAACGTGTTGTTGCTTAAGGATAAGACTGCCCGGCAGGCGTTTCTTGAATATAGCAACGAACATGGCGTGATGACCCGTCCTGTCTGGGAACTGATGAACCGGCTGGAGATGTTCAAGTGTTGCGAGACGGATGGCTTGGAAAATACCGAATGGCTGGCTGACAGGATTGTGAATATACCAAGCAGTGTAAGACTGGCAAAATGAGACCTCTGATACTTGTTGGCGGCGGCGGTCATTGCAAGTCCGTTATAGAGGCGGCTGAAAGTGCCGGCTTTACTATTGAAGGCATTCTGGATTTGCCTGAGAATGTAGGGGGACGGATATTGGGTTATCCGGTAATCGGTACCGATGATGATATCCCGCGTCTGGTTTCCGGTTTTGATTTTATAGTAACCTTAGGTTTCATCAAAGACCCGTATTTGCGTATCCGCCTTCATGAGAAGGTAGAGGATGCCGGAGGACGTTTTGCGACCGTAATAGCCTCAACCGCCCATGTCTCCCGGCATGCGATGGTCCGGTGCGGCACGGTTGTGCTTCATCACGCCTGTGTCAATGCGGGCGCCTCGATAGGCAAAGGCTGCATTATAAATACTTTTGCCAACATTGAGCACGATGCTGTCATAGGCGACTATTGCCATGTCTCTACGGGTGCGATGGTCAATGGCGGCTGCCGGGTGGGCGAGGGCACGTTCTTAGGAAGCCAATCTGTCATGGTGAACGGCATGGAGATTGCCGCGGGTTGTGTTATAGCCGCCGGGTCTATGGTGCGTAAGAACCTTTTTCAAAAAGGGGTCTATTCCGGCAATCCCTCCCTTTTAAAAATTAAACTCTGATGAAACACACATTGATTATTGCCGAAGCGGGAGTGAATCACAATGGTTCGATTGTGTTGGCGAAGCAACTGATAGATGCGGCAGCTGATGCCGGAGTGGATTATGTGAAATTCCAGACTTTCAAGGCGAATGACATAGTTACCAAAGCAGCTCCCAAAGCGGACTACCAGCAGCGTAATACTGGTACAAGTGACAACTCCCAATATGCAATGCTCAAAAGGTTGGAGCTGTCTTCTGAACAACATTTTGAATTGTTGGCCTATTGCCGTCAAAAGGGGGTCAAGTTCTTTTCCACGGCTTTTGATCCTTGCAGCATTGATTTTTTGGCTTCTTTACATTTGGGCTTGTGGAAAATACCTTCCGGCGAGATTACCAACTATCCGTATCTGAAAAAGATAGCAGGCTTTCATGAGCCTGTCATCCTTTCGACAGGCATGAGCACCCTTGAAGAGATTGAGTCTGCAATGGGAGTGCTTGTCAATAATGGTTTGCGGAAAGAACAAATCACCGTTCTCCATTGCAATACGGAATATCCTACCCCCATGTGCGATGTCAATCTTTCCGCGATGGATGAAATGCGTCGGCTGTTAGGGGTTGGCATTGGTTATTCTGATCATACACAAGGCATGGAAGTCCCGATAGCGGCAGTCGCTTTGGGGGCGGAGGTAATAGAAAAGCATTTCACGTTGGACAGGAACTTGCCCGGTCCCGACCATAAGGCCTCTCTCGAGCCTCTTGAGTTGAAAGCCATGGTGTCTGCCATACGGAACATAGAACGTGCCATGGGGGAAGGGCACAAAACGGTTTCGTCATCAGAAAAGAGGAATAAGGTTATTGCGCGTAAAAGCATTGTGGCTGCCACATCCATAAGAAAAGGTGAATCTTTCACTGAAGGAAATCTGACTGTGAAACGTCCCGGCACCGGTATCAGCCCCATGCGTTGGCCCGAACTGATTGGAAAAAAGGCGTCCCGTGATTTTGAAAAAGACGAATTGATAGAGTTATGAGAAAGGTTTGTGTAGTAACCGGTACCCGTGCGGAATATGGCCTGTTGAGCGGATTGATGCGCCTTGTTGAAAGGTCGCAAGATTGCCGGTTGCAAGTTGTTGTTACCAATATGCATTTGCTCCCCGAATACGGCAATACCTATCTGGAAATAGAACGTGACGGTTTCCACATTGATGCCAAAGTGCCCATGAAAAAAACTTCGGATGATGCTTATGGGATTATTGACTCCATGTCGGAAGAGATGAAGGGGATGAGTGATGCGTTCCATCGGTTAAATCCTGATGTGGTAGTGATATTGGGGGACCGTTACGAAATATTGATTGCAGCCATTGTGGCCATGTTGCAACGCATCCCTATAGCTCATATTCACGGGGGGGAAATCAGCGAGGGTGCTATCGACGACAACATTCGTCATTCCATAACAAAGATGAGCTCCCTGCATTTTACATCTACTGAGGCGTACCGCAAACGGGTTATCCAATTGGGAGAACAGCCCGGGCGTGTGTTTCATGTAGGTTCTCTCGGTGTGGAGAATTTGAAGCGGGTCCCTTTGATAAGCAAACGGCATTTGGAGGACCAGTTAAATTTTACTTTTGGGAAACATGCCATTTTGGTCACTTATCATCCTGTAACGCTGGGCAATCGTAGCCCGCAAGATGAGATTGGCGATTTCTTGACGGCATTGGATGCCTTTCCTGATTTAAGGGTGCTTTTCACAATGCCCAATTCGGATCAAGGAGGTGACGCGATACGCCAGGCCATTGAAGGTTATTGCAGACGCAACAGTGACCGTTGCAGTTGTTACAGTTCATTAGGCATGCGACGCTATCTTTCTGTCTTGCGCCATGTCACAGCTGTAGTGGGTAACTCTTCCAGCGGATTGCTTGAGGTGCCTTCGGCCCATATCCCGACATTGAACATCGGAGAACGGCAACGAGGCCGGATCCATGGCAGGTCAGTCCTTGACTGCGATAGTGACACTGCTTCAATCATTGCCGGACTGGATACGGTCCTTTCGGATGGTTTCCGTGAGGTTGCGCATGAGGCGGTAAATCCTTATGAGAAAGAAAATACTGCACAGGCCGTTTACGATGTTGTTTCAACATATCCCCTTGATAAATTACGGAGAAAATCATTTTATAATTTGTAGGTATCATGAATATATTGGTTACTATTTGTGCCCGTGGCGGTTCTAAAGGGATTCCCGGGAAAAACATCAAATTGCTCAATGGCAAACCGTTGATAGGTTATACTATTGATATTGCAAAACGTTTTGCGGCAGACATGGACAATGCTGTTGTCGCGCTTTCTACAGATTCAGATGAGATTATCCGGATTGCATCGGATTACGGGTTACAATCCGATTATAAACGTCCTGGTTATCTGGCAAACGACACCTGCGGCAAAATCGATGTTATAAAGGATATCCTGCTTTATTCGGAAGAACGGAAAGGGTGTCTGTTTGACTATGTGCTGGACCTGGACGTAACTTCACCTCTTCGTACTTTAGAAGACTTGAAAGAGGCTTTTAAACAAATTCAGGCGGATGAGAATGCGGTGGACATCTTTTCTGTGAGTGAACCCGGACGCAACCCGTATTTCAATCAAGTGGAACGGAAAGCAAACGGTTATTATGCGCAGGTAAAGAATTTGGCTGATAACGTACTTTCGCGCCAAACTGCTCCTAAAGTTTATGACTTGAATGCTTCCTTCTATTTTTATAAGCGCCGTTTCTTCGACTTGGGATATAACTGTGCCATAACGGACCGTTCATTAATTTATTTGGTGGACCATATCTGTTTTGACCTTGATCATCCTATTGATTTTGAGGTGATTTCTTTCTTGTTGGAAAATAACAAACTTGATTTTTCTTTATGAAAGTGCTGGTTGTAGGGCTTGGTTCCATAGCTAAAAAGCATATCGTTGCATTGCGTCGTATAGACCCGTCGGTTGAACTTTATGCGATGCGTTCAGGAAAGGGAAACAACTCCTTGGATGGAATTACAAATTTATATGATTGGAACCAATTGGCTTCCATCCGGTTCGATTTTGCCATCATTTCCAATCCCACATCGGAACATATACCGGCCATTCGTGAATTATTGCCTTTCAGGTTGCCTCTTTTTATCGAAAAGCCTCTTCATACGGGAGTAATTGATGATGAACTTATTGACGAGATAAAACGATGGGACATTATTACATATATTGCCTGCAACCTCCGTTTCCTTGGATGCCTTCAGGAAGCGGCTGGTATAATCGGGACGCACAGAGTGAATGAAGTAAATGTTTATTGCGGTTCTTATCTTCCTGACTGGCGTCCTCAGATTGACTATCATGCTGTTTACAGCGCTATTCCTGAAATGGGCGGCGGTGTCCACCTTGACTTGATCCATGAAATGGATTATATATATTGGCTGTTCGGCAAACCGCAGCGCACGCACCACGTGTTCACCCATAAATCTTCACTGGATATCCGTGCCTATGACTATGCGAATTATTTAATGGAATATCCGCAGTTCAACGTGAATGTGATATTAAACTACTACCGTCGGGAATATAAGCGTACTTTGGAACTGGTTTGCAGTGACGGGACGTTTTTGGTGGATTTAGCTGCCAATGCCATTACTTGCGGGAATCAAATTCTTTTTTCTTCTGCCAAGGGAATAGCTGATACCTATCTTTCCCAAATGGAATATTTCATAGAGTGTGTATCCCGGCACCGACATACCATCAATGATATGGAAGATGCCAACAATGTATTGAAAATAAGTCTGCAAAATGATATTGAAAGATAAAGTAATAATTATAACAGGCGGCTCCGGGCTGATAGGATGCGAATGTGTGAAAGATGCACGGAAGAAAGGCGCCGTTGTCATCAATGCCGACATTGCCGTGGAAACGGATATTGCCAACGGTACTTATCGCCTTGATATGTCGGATGATGATTCCATAGATTCATTGGTCACGATGGTTTATGAAAAATTTGGGCGTATTGACGGAATGGCTAATGTCGCTTATCCACGTACCAAAGATTGGGGGACTTTTTTTGAGGACATACCTGTGGAATCATGGCGTAAGAATGTGGATATGCAGTTGAACAGCTGTTTTCTGCTTTGTCAAAAGGTCCTCTCTGTCATGAAGGCACAAGGTTTTGGTTCCATTGTGAATTTCGGTTCCATTTACGGGGTTGTTGGAAACGATTTTACAATCTATGAAGGCTATGGGGGCACTTCTCCGGCTGCATATACGGCGGTCAAAGGTGGCATTATAAACTTTTCCCGTTATCTGGCTTCTTATTTTGGTAAATATGGAATACGTGTAAATGTTGTATCGCCCGGAGGTATCATAGACAGGCAGCATCCGTCTTTCATAGAACGCTACTCGGCAAAATCCCCCTTGAAGCGAATGGGACGTCCTGAGGAAATAGCTCCCGCAGTATCTTTTTTGTTATCCGATGATGCGTCATTCATCACCGGTCATAATTTGATGGTTGATGGTGGTTGGACGGCAATTTAAATGGCAATGGATATTGATAATATACATATAATCTCCCAACAGCGGACATTGCTTGACGCACTTAAGCGTATCAATGATATTAGGACTGCTCCTTTGGTCCTTTTTGTTGTGGATGAACAGAACCGCATGTGTGGCACCATCACGGATGGTGATATACGTAGAGCCTTGATAAGAGGGCTGAATGTGGACGATGAAATATTTAAAGGAATGCATCGCAACTTCAACTTCCTCCGTAAAGGAGAGACTGATGATGTGGCAAATTTACACCGCCAGCATGAAATGAAGATGCGGCTGGTGCCTGTTCTTGATGCGGAGGACCGTATATGCGAGATCGTCAATTTAGAGAAATACCGTAACAGACTTCCAGTGGATGCCGTGCTCATGGCCGGTGGAAAGGGGGAACGGCTTCGTCCTTTGACAGAAAAAACTCCAAAACCACTCATCAAGGTGGGAGACAAATGTATCATCGATTACAATATCGACCGCTTGCTTACTTATGGGATAAACCGTATTTCGGTTACTGTCAATTATTTAGGAGAACAGATTGAACGGCATTTCCAGGAAGAGCGGGAAGGGGTGAAAATCGCTACGGTACGTGAGCCCGAATACCTTGGCACCATTGGTAGCATTAAGTTCGTAAAGGCTTTCTATAATGATACAGTGTTGGTAATGAATTCCGATCTTTTTACAAATATTGATTATGAGGACTTTTACCTTCACTTTTGCCAGCATGACGCCGATATGAGCGTTGCCGCTGTTCCTTATGTGGTTAAAGTCCCTTATGGGGTTTTTAACCTTGAAGGCCGTGATATAAAAGGGGTACTGGAAAAACCGACTTACAGTTATTATGCCAATGCCGGGATTTATCTGATTAAAAAAGCATGTCTTGGCCTCATACCTGAAAATGTGTTCTTTAACGCTACAGATTTTATGGATAAATTGATTGCCACCCGGCATAAAGTCATCCGTTATCCCATATCAGGCTTTTGGATTGACATTGGCCAGCACGACGAGTTGGCACGTGCCAAGGAAATGGTAAAACATATAAAGGGCTTTTGAAATCGGAATATAAATAGTTTTTAATCTGGAAAATATGAAATATTGCACTAAATGTGTGATGCCTGACACAAGACCGGGCATTACGTTTGATGAGAACGGGGTCTGCTCCGCCTGCCAAAGTTATGAACATCGAAACTTGGTGAATTGGGAGGAACGCCGGAAAGAATTGGAGCAGCTTTGTAATAAATATCGTGGCATGAACGGCCCAGGCGGCTATGATTGCATGATAGCGGTAAGTGGTGGAAAAGACAGCCATTATCAAGTATATTTGATGAAAGTTATTATGAAGATGAACCCGTTGTTGGTTTCGGTCGAGGACAATATGCCTATGACGGATGCCGGGAAACACAATATCAAAAATATTTGTGAGGCTTTCGGATGCGATTTGATTTCCATGAAGCCTAACATGCAGGCTCAAAAGAAGGTCATGCGTTATACTTTCGAGAAATATGGCAAGCCTACCTACTTTGTCGACAGGTATATTTATACCTATCCTCTTCACATGGCTGTGAAATTTAATATTCCTTTATTGGTTTATGGCGAAAATGTAAGTTGGGAATATGGGGGGATAGGAACGGATAAAGTAGAGACTTATTCGGCTAAAGGACAGATAACAAATGGAGTTGGCGGAGGTATTGATACACAGGAAATCATTGATGCCACCGGCATTAGCGAAAAAGATTTGAACTTCTTTGAACCGCCTACACTACAAGAAATGGAGTATTTGGATCCTATTTATATCAGCTATTTCACTCAATGGAATAGTTTTAAGAACTATGAGATAGCCAAGCGTTATGGGTTCCACGATTTGACTCACGAATGGAATAGAACCCACCATATAGAGCAGATGGACCAGATTGACAGCCGTGCATATTTGGTACATTCATGGATGAAGTATCCAAAATTCGGTCATGCTTCGGCTACGGATTATGCCGCTCGTATGGTTCGCTATGGTATGATAACACGAGAAGAAGCTTTTAAGTTGGTTAAGGAACATGATCATGCCCTTGATCCTTTGTGCGTAAGGGATTTCTGTGAGTTTTTAGGCTATACAGAAACGGAATTTTGGGATATTGTTGATAAACAGTATAATACAGATTTATTTTATAAGGATGAAAAAACATATCGTTGGATATTAAAATAATCAAGATGAATTTATTATTTATATATCGACGTGATATTCACATCGATGATGCAGGAGCCTCTCGAACAATAATATTAAGAGAAAATTTCTTGGCAGCACAGCCTGATATTACGGTATATTCATCTTTTCATCATTTATCTCCTATAGACAATCGTATAATAGAGTTGTCCATTGAAAAATTAACTGCTGAAAATTTAAATGCTTGTATAGTTACACATAAGATTGATATCTTATGTGTACCTGAAGGAGAAATATTGGCCTCATTGGCATGGAAAGCTGTACAAGGAACTTCTTGCAAAATTGTTACAGAATTGCATAATCAGCCTAACTACGCATTGGATATATTACGAACAGGGATTAAATCGCATTTGTTGTATCCAGCGAGTTTTAAAGTAAAGCTGAAAGCTATTATAAAATTAATATTATATCCTATATGGAAATATATACTTGATAGTGTTTCATATAGGCGAAATCGCCAAGCTTATTTTTTAGCAGATAAATTTGTATTATTGTCGGAATCCTTTTTTCAGCCCTTTCAGAGATTTTATAAAGTTGATAAAATTAATATGGTGGCAATAGGTAACCCTTTATCTTTTTCTACAGAAGTTTCAGATGTGGATATACAAAAGAAAAAAAATACTATATTAGTTGTTTCGAGGTTGGAAGAAGGACATAAACGAATAAGTTTAATATTAGAATGTTGGAATAAAGTGGCGGAAGCTAATCCAGACTGGAATTTGCAAATAGTTGGTACAGGAATTGATGAAACTCTATATAAGAAAATGGTTCAAAAATGGAAATTACAGCGAGTTTTTTTTGAAGGTTGGCAATCTCCTGAGAAGTATTATGAGGCAGCTTCTATATTTTTAATGACATCTGTTGTTGAGGGATGGGGAATGACGATTTTAGAGGCTCAACAAAAAGGATGTGTGCCTATTGTTATGGATACGTTTTCTTCTTTATATGATATAGTAAAAAGTGGTTATAATGGATTTATTGTGAAGAATGGAGATATTAATGCAATGGCAAATGAAATACAGACATTGATAAATGATAAAGAGTATCGAGAGCAAATAGCTTTGAATGCAATAAAAAGTACAAGACGTTTTTCTATGAATATTATTG
>NZ_CAJTSC010000078.1:10881-11120 GCF_910578895.1 uncultured Bacteroides sp. | reverse complement strand
GTGTTGCAGAAACGGCAGTCCATCTCCATCAACCGGCAGGATGTTTCCACCTCCATCAACACGCAGATGGACGCGCTCATTCCACCGAGTAAGATTTCCGGGCTTACGCAGGGAATGTTTGTCGGTTCTGTATCCGACAACTTCAACGAGCGTATCGAGCAGAAGATTTTTCATTGCGAGATTGTGGTGGATGCCGAAAAGGTGAAACGGGAAGAAAGTGCCTACAAGAAAATTCCCGT
>NZ_CAJTSC010000078.1:0-10826 GCF_910578895.1 uncultured Bacteroides sp. | reverse complement strand
ATTACAAACTTCACGGACGAGGACGGCAACGACCGCATGAAGGAAACGGTGCAGGCGAACTACCGGCGCATCAAGGAAGAGGTGAAGCAGATTGTGCAGGAGGAACTGGAGCGTATCAAAAACGATCCGGTGCTGTGTAAACTGCTACCAGATAATGAGACTGTCTAACAAGTCCCCAAAATTGAAAATTATCCCTATCGAAGTTTGAAGTGACCCCCAAAAGTTGGATACAATTTTTTTGGGGGGCACTTCAGTTCTGACGGGTAAAATCGTAAAATTCGGACTTGTTAGACAAATACTTACGCGGTTTCAACCTCAGGTACTGAATCTATCGAATTGACAAATTTAACCAATTGCGGATCTGAATCTTTTTGTATGAGGTTTCGGAGACTCTTTTTCAATTCATAAGCATCATCCCCTGCTGTATTTATTAAATCCATATAAAAATCTTTGTTTTGCAGAATCAATGAACGGCATGCCCCATCGGAAATTACAGGTTTCACTATTTTATCAATAACGTCTCCAGCTTGACTTTTCAAATTACCATGCGATCTAAGCCATGTTTCGAAAAATTGAAACTTTATTGCATTGATAGTCTTTTTACCGATGCAGAAATCATTTCTTATATCGGTAACTGTCGATTTAATTTTTCGTTTATCCAATCTTTCAACTATATTCTTGAAACAATTAGGGAAAGGATTCAAACTTTGAGTTCCAGAAGCAATATCCATCAGAATCTTTTTGCCAAATTCAGTCAAGTTATCTGGCAAGGATTTGATTTTAGCCAGTAAATGTTTTATTGCGACAAACCAATAATATGATGTATGTGCTGTTCTTTGGGCGTATAATGTATCAACACTTATTTCAGACAACGCTTCGAACGCTATTTTATTGATATGATCGGTCAGGACATTGCTTATTTTAGTGGTCAAATCGTAAAAAGATGCGTCAGGAATTACATCTTTAATATTGTTCTTAGTGATATACTTATCCAAATCGGTATTCCACTCTGCTAAATGCTCGATAAATACCTCATCCGTTACACCTATTCTGTTCTTAATATCTTCAAATTGGGGCAATATGTCTGAGAGCAATAATTTATAGCCAAGTTTATGATTTACCATGTATTGTAGTGTTTCATTTAATAGCGGTATATTCCATCCCACACTATTTACTAATAAGTCTCCATGATCCACATAATAGTCCATGAGTTCTGCAACATATTTTATATCTCCACCCTCTATTAAGGAAACGGAATGACCATGTGCCAATTGCATGTCGACTAAATCGTAATATCCAGACTCTTTAATGTTTCGGCCATCAGTTTCTAATTCAGAATGCAACTGATTTATGTAGGTTGAATCTAACGTTACAGGTAAAGGTCTTTCTTCGTCAGATGCCAATAAACGATAGGTTGTAAATATAGCCCCTATATTATCTTTATTTACATTCTGTTCATCAATGCAATTCGTGATCGCTTGCAAAAGCGTTGGAAACGTATAGGTAGAATTATCTTTTAACGTTTTTACAATATCTGCATGGTCGAAATTATCGGGTAGTAAGTTTGCCAAATAATTATCGAGCGCCTCCGAATTTGTTGCTACTTGATAATATTTATATGCTTTAGTTGTCGCGTTATCCCGATAGGCAGCATCTGTTGCATTTGCAGCTTGAATATAATCGATAAATGTATTTGGCTTGACTGTTTTTGCTTCAATCAATGACGTAAAATCGCACGCCAACTTATTTTGCGCAATAAACCTGTCTATTGCATCTAACGTTTTGAAATAGTCGCCGCCATTGAAGTCATTGAACCGAACTATCTTCTTATATAATTGAGCAATCACATGGTTTTGGCTTTCCGTGT
The DNA here is from genome assembly GCF_910578895.1 of uncultured Bacteroides sp. Taxonomy (GTDB): domain Bacteria; phylum Bacteroidota; class Bacteroidia; order Bacteroidales; family Bacteroidaceae; genus Bacteroides. The sequence continues at coordinate 8,959 of NZ_CAJTSC010000078.1, read as the reverse complement.
CTAAATGCAACAGCAGTTCTTGGTATTCGACAGGGAACACCTGCTTCTCTATGGATTCTTTTAATTTCAATTGTGCTATTCTTTGCCATACACGCAGAATAACATCGCTCTTTCGAGTTAATTTATGCAAACAATGTATAATCTTATCGATAAGCGCATTGTCCATACATTGTATAACTTCTTCTAATACAGTGTCAAATTGTTTATTAGTCTCTGCATATTGATTTATGTCGTGGTCTTCTTCTCCGTTGATGCAGCCTTCAATATATTTTTTCAATGGAATTTGTCGAGCATCTTCAACATCGACACCATATACCAAAGCTGCAATTTCGCGTTGTGTTTGCAGATCATTGTTAATTATTGTTTGAATGCCATTCAGATAGTCGCCGGACAATATTTGTTCTACTGGATTTGCCAGAATATCCGTCTTCTTCAAACAGAACAATGCTATGTTTATCATCAAAATTTCGTTACACCACTCTTGTTTAAGAGCGACCATCTCATTGATATATGATATAATTTCCCTAACATTGGCATTAGGATTTACCAATCTGAATATCCGATTTATAGTTTCTTTCGCTTCATTTTCTGTTTCTCCAAATGCTTCAACAAACAGTTTGTTGAATATACTTCGATAGTCGGTAATAACAGGAGGAGCAACACGATAAACAATAGGGAAAGTTTTATTGATAAAATACTTGGTCAGTTGTTTCGTTTGTTCGTCGGTCTCATCTCCGAATGCACAAGCTAAATGTGTTTCATCGAAAGGAATAACAGCCCAAACATTTTCAAAACCGCTATCGGCGAAGAACGTATGGATAGAAGACCATAATTCTTTTACTTTTTCAGCGGGGAGACGATCCATGTTGTCAAAAACAAGGACTAATTTACGTTGTCCTTTTTCCTTGATAAAATCAGAAATGTCTTGCATCCATGTTTTGAACTCGTAAACCGTTGGTTCGTCTTCGCTCAAAGTCTCATAGCAAACGTCCTTTTCGACTTTATCTTGATAAATAGCTAACATATAACTCCATCCATATTTATGATCTTTGCTATATGCCCATTTCCAAACGCACAATGCAATAAGAACTGGCAGTGCAGCTATGATAATAGACAATAAAGAAAACCACCATGTTGTGGGTGTAGGTTTTACTGCATACGCAATAAATGTAAATATCGGAGTTAAAACTGCAACCAAAAATGCCGCAACCATACCATTACTGATAAGGGGATATTTTTCGGTTACGGTCTCCGTTTTACGGGCTAATAAATATTTCAGCTTTTCAGACCATGATACGGTTTTCGTACCTCCACCTTTGACTTTTATTGTTGCATTTCCAGATAGGATACCATCATCAATAAGTTTGCTTGTAAGCAATTCCAATATAGAGCGGCGTTGCAAGTCCTCTTGATGTCCCCATGCGTCATACTCAAAAAAGTAATAGTCGTCTGATAATTCACGTTCCAACATTTTAACCACGTTGGATTTTCCAGATCCCCAAATACCTTCGATGCCGATAATTCGAGGTAAAGTACATTCCTCATCCAATGAATCATTCTGACAAAAATGGCGAGCAATAGTTTTTGCCAACCTTTCTTGCGAACCTCCATCGAATTTGTCAATACCACACGGTTTATTTTGGATAAACCGCGGATATTGCTGTTTGGATTGTAGTTTTGTTTCCATATACGTAATTTATTGATTATACGAACTCCAAATAATTCTCCCGATTTACCACATGAAACTCGGCATAGGGATAGGCTTCTTGGAAGGCTTTCGGTGCGGCCGGCATTTTATTTCCCCACTTGAACTCCAAGGCGGTAAGACTGTCGGCACTCTCCTCAATCAGGTCGATTTCCTGTTTGTCGTAGGTGCGCCAGAAATAGAACTCCCTGTGCAGTCCCTCATTGAAGTTCGCTTTGCGCCGCTCTCCGATGATGTAGTTCTCCCACAGCGCACCGACATCCTGCCGAATGGCCAGCGGTGAGAAAGCCCCGATAATGGCATTGCGAATGCCGTTGTCGTAGAAGTACCACTTGCCAGCTTTTGTAACCTCCTTGCGTAGGTTACGCGAATAAGCCCCCAGACGATAGATAACGAAGACCTTTTCCAATAGGTCGAGGTATTTTTCAACGGTCGTCTTGCTCATGCCGAGTTGTTTACCTAACTCTTCGTAAGAAACTTCGCTGCCCAACTGAAAAGCTATCAATCGCAGTAGATCGCGCATCTTGCTCGAATTTTTTAAGCCGTCAATTGCTAAGATATCTTTAAGCAGGTATGCACCGACAATATCACGTAGGTAGTCTGTTTTACGTTCATAGTTCTCCATCATTACTACTTCGGGATAGGAACCGTAAATCAAGCGCGCTTCGAGGTTCTGGCGGGTTTCAAGTGCCGTTTCCGTCTGTGCGATTTCCCGTTGCGAGAATGGTGTAAGGAGAAATTGCGTACTGCGGCCGACCAACGGTTCACCAGTCTTATTCAGCAAATCGAATGACGAAGAACCACTTGCCAAGACACTTATTCCCGGTATTTCATCAACTATCAACTTCAGAATACTACCGATTTGTGGTATGTTCTGTGCCTCATCAATAGCCAGCAAATCAATACCATCCAATAAATGCCGATAATTGGCTATTGAGCGATTCTCCAATAGTGCTAATGTGTCGTAGTCTTCGCCGTTGAGCATCATCGTCCTACCTGAATAGTTGTCCACAATTTTACGCATCATTACCGTTTTACCAACACGGCGAGCACCAAAAATCAGTACTGCTTTATTGGGCGCGATTCGTGCTGTAATCTTCTCTTGAAGTATTCTATTTACTGTTTCCATACCTTATAAAATATAATGCAAAGATAATCATATTTTTTTAATTGGCGAATTTTACAAAAAAAACGGGCTATTAAATGGCGATTTTTACAACCACAATCTTATGGAAGTTGTTTCATTGTTTTTAGTAATGATATATGTTCATACTATGATGACTCAATAATTTACCAGACATACGTTTCTGAAATTTGTCCTTATAGGAATGAAAAACTCACATATATTGTGCTAATTAATATATAATTAAATGAAAATAAAAAGACAGGATACGAGTATTCCTGTCTTCTCATATGTAATGGATATTTTTTTATTTTCTCATCCGCTCCAACTCCTCATCACGCAACATTCTCTCGTTCAGTTTTTCCTGCATCCTGTCAATGAAATAGGTGCGGCTTTCGTTCTTCCGGCGTTTGATATCAGTGTAGAAGCGGTAGCAGTCTTTAGAATCAACCCCGAATATCTTATAGAGAAGTGGGGCGAGCTGTTTGAGCGGCATATTGCCGTTGTTGATGCAGCCCATCACGTCTATGCCGTAGATAAGTTCCACGAGGTCGATGGCATTGCCCGTCCATTGAAGAAGGCTGGCGGTGGTTTCTGTTGCGTTGTTGGCGGATATTAGTGGTGGCACTTGGGGCGTGGCAAGGAATTTCTGCATCTTTCTTACGAAAGACAGAGCCTTGCTGACGTAGGCGGCAATCTCTCTTTTTTCTTCTGACAGATTACGTACGGGATGGTGCTGCAACTCGATTTCGATGTAGGCAAGCGCGATGACGGTAAGGTTCATGTCCATGCCGCCGTTGCACAGTTCGATCACTTGGGTGGCGAAAGCCGTGTATGCCGTTTCCATATTGCAGTCGCCGGCTTCGTTTATCAGGCGGAAAAAGTCGGTTTCCGCCAGCAAGAAATAATTCATGGTTCTGTCAATTTTGAAAATTACACTTTGTTTTCTGCGTGCGCACATGAATATAATTGGCAAAAAACGCGGCAGAAAATAAAAAATCCAACACTCAATTTTACAAAGTGCTGGATTTCAGAGGTATAAAATTCAGTATTTTTTCACAAGGACAAATTATCTCCGACTTAAATTGTTTGTAATCGGAACATTTATTCTATTCCTGAAAATAGAAATGTATGCTTGCCGCACATTTTGGCTATCTTGCTTTTTATCAAGGATATAGATAATGCGACATACACCGTTGGGATAGCTTTTCAAAGAGGAAAGCGTCCAGTGTTGCTCTGGCAGAGCCGACTTAAAAAAATGTCGTCCGCTTCCGGATATGAAAGGAACGGTGTATAGTATGATTTCATCCACAGCGTGCATCCGCAGCAGTCCGTTTATATAGTCTGCCGTGTCCGGTGTGGCTTCCGCGAGGTAACGGATGTTTGTGCAGTCTTTTCTCCATTCGTGCAGCATTGAAATGGAATAGTCCGGTGTCACACGGTAAAAGGCTTTCTTCCTGATTTCATCAAGACCGCAACGGTCAAGGCACAAATCCTGATGTGCTTTATCATATAACTCTGAAGAAAGACATCCGTCCATCGTCAGTACGGCGAGAATCTGAACTTTACCCATAATCGTTTCCTTTCGTTAGGCAAGGGTAAAAAAGTAGCGTGCAATTCACACTACCTTCAAGCGATGGCTCTGGTAAAGCCTTTACGGAGAGTACGTGAATGCACGCTATGCGTAAGCATAGCATAAGCATCACGCAATCGTCTCCGTAGTTCCAATTTACCAGATTTTCGCTTGAAACGCCTTGCGGTCTTATCCTATATGTTGGCGGCGAAAAGCTCCTGCCAATCGCCGTTTTTCTCAAATGTTATGCAAAGATAGCCAAATTCAGTGAATTACGGGCTATGATTGCTTGAATTTATATTTAAGTCCATACTCTTCAAGTTTGCTGTATAGTGTTGTCCTGCCTATGCCGAGCAGTTCTGCGGCGACACTCCGGTTGCCGTTTGCCTGTTTCAACGCACGCAATATCCGCTCCTTATCCTCCGCGTCATTGCGCAAGGCGAAGCTGACAGTAGAGGTCGGTTTCGTCACGGCAAGTTCCAGATGCTCTTTCATGACAACACCTTCCTGCGCCTGCAATACAGCACCCATAACTTTCTGCCGAAGTTCCCGCACGTTGCCCGGCCATGCGTGTGTCAGCAACGCTTTACGTGCTTCGGAACTGAACCCGCTCACGCTACACTCCAGCTCTCTGTTTGCCATATCACGGAAGAACTCTGCCAGCGGCATAATGTCTTCTTGACAGTCACGCAACGGAGGAACGGTTATCCCGAAGTCGTGCAGGCGGTACAGAAGATCCTGCCGAAAACGCTTTTCATTCACCGATACCTCCAAATCTTCATTGGTAGCAGCGATGATGCGGACATTGAAATTCCGGTCTGCCTTGTCTCCGACCGGGCGATACCGCCTCTCCTGTATGGCACGGAGCAACATCTGTTGGGTTTCCAACGCGAGGTTTCCTACCTCGTCCAGAAACAACGTGCCGCCTTCCGCCTCATGGAAATATCCTTTCTTGGCATTGTCCGCACCTGTAAATGCACCTTTGACGTGTCCGAAGAAAGCCGACGGTGCAAGCTCTTTGGAGAGTGAACCGCAGTCCACCGCCACAAATGGCTTGCCTGCACGTTTGCTCTTGTCATGCAACAGGTGGGCAATATGCTCCTTGCCCGTGCCGTTCTCACCAAATATCATCACGCTCATATCGGTGGCGGCTACCAGCCTTATGCGGTGCATGATTTTCTGAAAGGCGGAACCTTCACGGGCGAATATAGGCATACGGCGTTGTCCTGCCTGACGTTCTTTCAGTATGGAACGGATCAGGGGGACAAGTTTATCCTCCACAAGCTGTTTGGGAATATAGTCTATCGAGCCGAGTTTCATGCTTTCCACGGCGGTATTAACTTCGGCGTAGTCGGTCATAATGATGAAGGGCTGCATCTTTCCCTCCTTTCGCATCCAGCACAAAAGGTCTATGCCACTGCCGTCAGGCAGACGCAGGTCGGCAACCACGATATCATTATCTGTTGCCTGTTGCAGATGTTTCTTCGCGGTTGAGAGGTGGTAAGCCTTCATATTGCGGTAGCCCTCCCGTGACAGCATATTGCAGACATATTCGCAATACACGATGTTGTCTTCCACCACAATTATTTTTGTCTTATTCATCTTCGTATTTTCTCCTTTCCTCTTCTGCCAACCGTATTATTTCCACTCCCTTATCCAGCACGGCAGTCACGGCATGGCTTAACGCTTCACCATCCGGGAGAGCATCGCCACGAAGCAATCCGTAAAGTACATTCAGCGGTTGGTCGGCACGGAGCACCTCCCACGAACTGCGCAGGTGGTGGATCAGGGAATCCAGCTTTTGCAGGTCTTTTTCTTTTGCTGCATCCCGTACCGCCTGCATTTCCTTTTCTGTTTCAGTTATCAACTTTTCCAGCATGACGGATTCATTGCCGTATGACAGCAGGGAGGTGAAATCCGGCTTTTCATTCCGGTTGCCTTTCATGGCGCATTTGTCTGAAACCTCCATCAGTTCCGATATGGAAAACGGCTTGAACAGGCAACCGGCGAATCCACGTTCCATTAGCTCCTCCTTGTCGCAACTGCCCGAAGCGGTTGTCACGACTACCGGAATAGTCTTTGAGTTGCCCACATTGGAGGTGCGCAGCAGTTCCAACAGCTCGAAGCCGTTAATTTCCGGCATATTCAAATCCGTCAAAAGCAGGCTGTATTCTTTCCGGCGTATCATTTCCATCAGTTCCGCCGCATCGGTGCAGGTGTCACAGTGTATCCCTTCCTGTGCATACATTTCTTTCAGCATCAATAGTAATACCTCGTCATTGTCAATGGCAATCACATCATGGAATGTACGGTCATGATGAATCCTTGTCTGATTTATCCGTTCCGGCAGTTCCCCGGCTGTCTGCATGGGTATTTCCACCGTGAAACGGCTGCCTTTGCCTTTCTCGCTCTCCAGCCGTATCGTGCCGCCGAGCATTGACACGATACGCTGAACGATGGAAAGTCCCAGTCCGAAGCCGTCTTTTGCGGCGGCGTTTGCCAGACGCTCAAACGCACCGAATACCCGTTGCTGTTCCTCTTCGGTCATTCCTGTGCCCGTATCTTCGACGATAAGTTTCAGGACACCGTGATTGTAGTCCGTTGTCAGAGAAACGCCACCGTTCTCCGTGAACTTGATGGCGTTTGACAGCAGGTTGTTGCCGATTTGCAGGATACGTTCCTTATCGGTCACTACAACTTCGTCCGTGCGGTTCGTCACAGTAAGAATCAAGCCCTTATTCATGGCGATAGGCATAAAATCCGTTTCAAGAATGTGCGTGATTGCCGAAATCCGGCAAGGAGAGAAATTCGGCTGCTCTTTGCCGTTATCCAGACGAAAGAAGTCAAGTAGGGTGTTGAGCATTTCGCGCATACGTTCAGAGGATTGCTGAATATTTTGAATATACATCCCGGTTTTATCCGTATTGCAATTTTTCCGCATTAACCCGGCATAACCAATTATTGCTGTCAGCGGTGTACGCAGTTCATGGGTGATGGTATGTACCGCCTTCTTGCGGGAGGCTATCAGTGCCTCGTTCTGTTCAATAGACTGTTGCAGTTGCCCGATTAAATCCGTCGTTTCTTGTTTGTATCGCTTGATACGGTTGATATTTCGATGGATGATGATATAAGAAATGACCAATAGCAATAGAACGAATCCTGTCAAGCCGCCAATTTGAAAGAACGACCGTTCCCGCATGGCGGCTATTTCCGCTTCCCGTTTCTGTAAGTCTGCTTGTACTTTCCTGTCTATTTGGCAAATCAAACCTTGTAACAGACGGTTAAGTTCCGCATTTCGTGCAGCAAGACTATCGGTATGTTCTGACAGACGGCGGTTTTGCGCTTGTTGCTCGGCTATCATATTCCGATTGAGGGAGCGTAGCATCGTGGTGGTCTCTGTGGCTTTCGTTTCCTCTTTTTTGCCGAAAATGCCCAAGAAACCTTTTCGTTTCGATTTCTTGGGCTGTTCCTGCACACTTTTCTGCACGATTACAGGCACTTGACGAGCTATCTTTTCATTGAGGGTCTGTTGCTGTTCAAGCACCTCCATGATTTGGCACATCTGCCGTTCCTTATCTTCAAAAAGATGCCGTACCGTGTCAATATGTTCTGTTAAATAAGCAGTCTTCAAATTACATAATAAATTATCCAATATCAATCTTTTGGAACGATATGAGTTTACATCTGCCGCATTCCATATAAACATCGTTTCTTCTGATAGAGATAACTCAATAAGTTGCATGTGAATACTATTTACCTCTTGCCTCAAATGGTTTATGTAACGATATTCTTCTTCTCGTTGTTTAATATCGTACCATTCTTCATGCCAGATATAAATAACACCACACATCAATAACGTAACTAATGTATAGCCTATCGTAATTTGCACCTTAAGATGTCTGCTATGATTGATTTTTTTCACTTGCAGATAGTTTTACTTATTTTACGTCTTCTTCTGGTACATATATTATTTCTCCGTTTTCCAATTCATAAGCGATACCTACTTTTTTACCACGTTTATCGTTCTTTTTATTTTGGTCTTCGGAGGGGGTGTAGCGATTGATCTTTTCGCCCTCCTTGGTTATAATCTCCATATTCTCCTTGCCGGGGTTCTTCACCATCGTAAAGTCCTCCTTGCTGAACATCTCCGTCATGTTGTAACGGCTCACGAGCGCCACCATGAGCGCCACGGCGAAAACCATGGCCACGTCGAAGAGGTTGCTCACGACGCTCATCGGGTCGTTGTCCTCCTCCCTTTTCAATAGTCTGCGTCTCATGCCCCGGTCCGTTTTTCATTCAACAGTTCTGCGACAAATTCAAGGTCGGTCATGTCTTTCAGGTACCAGCGCTGCTTGACCTGCCCCGTGATGAATCCTATGGCTGCGGCGAAGAGGCCGACCACCGTGGTGGCGAAGGCCACCTGCATATTGTAGGCCATCGAGGCGATGTCGCCCGTCGAGAGGCCGACCAGCGCGGGTCCCATCGGGATCAGGGTTCCCATCAGTCCGAGCATAGGCCCCATCTTGCCGAGGGTCTTCGAGGTTGCGAGGTCCTTGTC
>NZ_CAJTSC010000077.1:10903-11994 GCF_910578895.1 uncultured Bacteroides sp. | reverse complement strand
GCACACTTCATCAAGGGGGAGCACCCGACAGATTAAAAATACAGATAATTACCAAAGTCTTTCAAGACTATAGCCCCCCATTACATATTCCACTTTGGTTTCACTAAAAGGACAATCAACCCAACCGTATCCCAAGCACATATACGTAGCATCGTATTCATCATCCGCCAAAGCTTCGATGTTCTCCAATGCCAAAGTGCTTAATCCGGCTTTTTCCGAATCTGAATAAATGTAAGTAAATGCTGCAGCGATTAATAAAAAGCAGGTAATAATTAATTTTGTTTTCATAGTACCATTTGTTTTAAAGTGATTATTATGTGTCAATTCTATAGACGCAAATCTATCGAATAAATTAGACAATCAACAATTTTAGGGCTGACAATCACTGACAACAAGAGATTTTTCTTTTTGTCAGCCTTTGTCGGCCCTTGTCAGGTTCTGTCAGCCTATCCTTTTTTAGCCGGTAATCTTTGTTTTTCTTCGATGGAATAGGCGATTTTTAATTGATAGGCGTAATCTTCATTAACTAAAGTCATTTTCGTCATTGACGTCAATACATTTCTCAAACGAGTAACTACTTGATGAACGTTCTCCAGTTTTCCATTGCCTTCAGGCCACAAAATCGACATAATTTCATTAGAAGTAAGCCTATTGTCCTTTGTTTCCATGAATGCTCTCAGTAAGATTTTAGATTGTCGAGACAGATGTTGCGTATGATGTTCACTATTTTCCAATAAAGACCGGTCGAAATCGAACAATGTCCCATCGGGCAGTCTATAAATAAGAGACGTGTTTTCTACTTTCCTTTCTATTATCATAGATAACACTTTAATAAAATGCTTTTTGACTTTATCTCGGAACAAACGACCTAAAAGACAAAAGCACAGAACAACAAACAGAGGTGTAGAAAATTTCAAACAGTCCATCACATTCAAGTTGCCTATCCAAGCATAATTCACAAAACCTGCAATCTCCACCTCGCACCTATAACCGGCATAGCAGGTAAACAAACTATCCCGTAAATATTCCTGATTATAAAGTTGGGAATATTCCACCGCAGTATGATAGTCCAAATCGGTAACGGAACCACG
>NZ_CAJTSC010000077.1:0-10852 GCF_910578895.1 uncultured Bacteroides sp. | reverse complement strand
ATTCAATGCCTCTTTAAAAGCTTCGCAAGCCACCTCGTTCCAGTGTTCCACACGATTTTTCCGCCAACCATAAACAAGAACGGCAGTTGTGGCAACTACCAACACGACCACTACAATAACTATTTTTCCTTTCATTATCATCATAACCTCTATTTTCTGGTAAAGATAACGGAATATTGCAGCAACGGCCTTTCGTATTTATATCAAAAGTTATCAAATCCATATCAATAACCCGCACAACAAGCTCAGAAACGACAATTATTCTTCACAAAACGGCATCCGCCATGTCTGGGTTATCGTCCGTATCTATCTCTTTTCTGTAAGAGCATACAACTCAAAAGTCATATAATCTTCCGAATTACCATAAAGTATTTGATAATCACGGCTTATATACAGGAGTACGAATGTGTTTTTTCTCATTACTGCATGAGATACAACAAACTGTTTAATGAATAAACATAAACTTTGGGAATCGACTCTCGACTTAAACCATATAACACATTTTCAATAATACAAAATGCATATAAAGGCTTCGGCAATTCACAATGTATTATAGGAGTACCATTCCAATCATAAACTAATAGATGAGAACAATTAAAAGTATCATCTCCCTTCTCTTTTAAGTTTTTTCCTGAATATAGTAAATAAACAAAACGTTCATCTGCATTTAAATCACTAAATCCGTATATATCATCACGAACAAAAGCTATAATTTTACCCATTTCCGCAGCTTGAAATTTAGGAAAAAAATAATGATGCTTTTGTTTTAAGACCAACTTACCATCAAGCAATATATCATAAAAATCAATCAGGCCAAAACAGCTCAGTACCAACGTTTTTTCATTACCGGCCATCAATGTCCCCGTAAACAAAGCACCTTTGTGTATATAATCAAGCTTTTCAATCTCTTCATTTAATGGATATTCTGCATTTATAACAACCTGATTGGTTGTTTTATCAAATGAATATACACGTCCCTCTTTAAGTAATCCGATACCATATATATAATTTTCTGTTTCAAGAAAACGGAAAATGTTCTCCCCTTTTTGAATTGGCAAATCGTAAACCAACGAATGTTCTGTAGTCGAGTCATTCTGTAGTTTTTCTAAATTAGTTGCATAAATTTTTCCTTGTCTATAATCGGTAAAGCAAAAAGATGTTGGATCAATGGTTTTCACTATAGAGTATTGAGACATTTCTCCCGCTCCCTGCCCAATAACATTGCGGGTAATAACATTACCTGAACGAAGATTCAAATAATGCATTTCCTTGTTTCCTGTTATACTACAAAAAATTAAAAAGCTATCTTTACATTGAATATAATGCGGATTTAATATCCCAATATTCTCCAAATCAATAGAATCAATCACTTCCAATTCTATAGTTTGCGCAAAATCAGAAAATATAAAAGATTCCTTCTGCTTGCCACAAGCTGTAAGCAATAATCCAATTAATATACTTATATATAGTTTCATTTTAATAAAGTTATATGGGTACCCAAAAACATAAACAAAATATTACCAAAGCTCACAATATGGATAAAATATATTTATTATTCTTCACAAAACGGCGCCCATCATGTTTGGGTCGTATATTGAATGTATCTCAGTATACGACTAAGACCCACTCAGTATACGACTGAAATACATTCACTATACGACTGAATCAAGGGGATTTTGCATGCGCTCATTATCAGGCAGTTGCAAAAAGGTATTTGAATGGTATAAAATCAGGACAAATATCCCGCTTGTTCAATTTAAATTTGTATTTTCAACAAAACCGGATTTTGGTCCTCACCACTATATCGCATCTTCTCCGCCAAAACTTTTTGTTGTTCTTCGGTTAAATTCTTCTTGGCATAATCCATAACCGGATAAGGAGACAAGACTATCACAAGTTGGTTGTCTGGTTGCACGAAATAAGACAGTTCACTCAAATCTAATTCATAACCGGAAAGACACATGTCATCCGTCAATCTATTGCCAATGACGGTCTCGTTTCCACGTTTCATACACCAACAGACATTTCCATCATAACACAAAGAAAACAGGCAGGAAGTATCATTATGAATGAACAATTCTGTGCCGTAAGCATACGTTTCCTTAAACAAACTCTGAAAGAAGTCCATGATGTCACGGTATTTATGCTCATAGAACGAAGCCGGAATATTCCTACCACCCAAATTTAATACATATTCGGGAGTAACTTCTCCATTATCCGAGAGGGAATAGATGGTATCGTTGAACATCTGATAAAACAGACATTGCTCTCCGTTGCCTGAAAAATGATTCAGGGATTTCACATGCAAATAGGCAGATTTAAAGTCGTCTATCAACAAAGCTTCGTGTACTATGGTTTCAGTCTCTAAATTCAAGGTATACAATGTATGCTTATAATCCTTGCTCTTTTCATTCCCTGCATACAGCAGCATTCTGTCCTTCCCCAAAAAATAAATCTTCTCAACCCAATTGCCCAAAGTGATTTTCCTGCCTAAACTACCCTCCCAGGTATATTTATACAAGGCTTTATTGTTCCTGCTCAACACCCACACATCGCCATTTTCATCGACCTGAAAATCGGATATATTGATATATTCAGACGGTGCTTTCCCCCTATGGCAAATGGATGATATCAAATCACCGTCTTGAGTAAATTTATACAACGTACCTTTATCTGCCGCATAAATAAAATTCTTCGCGACAATCACCCGTACCAATTCATCAATAACCACCGAATCGTTTGCCGCCAAAGGGACACACTGTACGGAAGATGCAAAAGCCGACATCCGCAAAGAGGATGTTGATGAAAGAGAGGGGACGGAAAGTTCTGTCAAAGAGTTTTTCCGGACTTCCTGACTGCAAGCTGTAAACAGCAATAACAAAAGCCAAAATATATTTTTCATAAAAGCATAGATTTTTTCATTTATACCAACTCGAAGCGATAAACAACAGCTATATCACCTTGATAACGGACGACATAAGCATATCGCCCATCCACGCACAAATTACTGACAGGAAACGGCAAGACATACTTCCTGACTTTTTCGCCTTTCCAATTGAAACAAAGGATTTCTCTTGATGCCATACCCTTCGCTGCCGCTTCGGCATAGCTTAATGAAGAATAAATAAAACAAATCAACTCATCCGAAACCGCCATTTTCATAAAACCGGCTATGCTTTTATCATAATCAACGGCAAAACGTCCTCCTTTCTCTCTTATTTGAGGGGCATTTGCAAATGGGCTCACGAATGTCCTATGGATTTTATTGTCAGCAAGTTGATAGATTTCAAACACGTCAGAAGCAAATGTCGAAATTACAAATTTCCGCTGCTTATCATTCGATTTGATATCGCCCTGAAAAACACTCCCCCGATATATTCCTTTTATCTCTTCATAACCAAAAGGATAATCGAAAAGAAAATTCCTAATGCTGTCATTCGAATCCAGAACGCCCAAACGCCCTTCCCCAAATGAGCCCACAGCAAGTTTCCAATCATTCAAAAAGCAAAAACGTGCAGGACGAAAGTTTGCCGTATAGGGATAAGGCACTTGCTTTACATTTACGGAATCACTGCCATTTAAGACATTCGCGATTGAGACATGGTTTATTTTCTTCTTCATATACTCACTGAAAATGAGCAAAGAATCCCGTATCACAAAGTTACTTCCAAAATCGAGGTACTCGTCCGGACCATTCCCTTGCTTCCCCCATCTTTGCACCAACTTGCCACTTTCCATATCTATCAATGAAAAATGGTACTCATCACGCATGTGCTTTGCAATCAGCATTCCATCATAAATGCCGATATCCGTTATTGGAGCCAATACTTCTTCATCAGCATAGATACTATCCAATGCTGTTATCTCAATCACCTTATCAAAGGTGTCAATTCCTACAGTAGTTTGTTTACAAGATATGAATATCACTAACAATAAGGATAATATAAATAATTTACTCTTCATTTTTGCTACCGTTAATTGGATTTAGTCAAAGAATAGGACATTAAGTAGTTACTACAAACGCGAGTATTTTTATCGTCCTTTTTTTCATAATGGCAAAACGTTGCCTGTTTGCCGGTAAGGGGTTCTGCCAGTAAACCGGCAACAATTAATTTTGTTTTCATAGTACCATTTGTTTTGAAGTGATTATTATGTGTTAATTCTATAAACACAAAACTATCAAATAAATTGGACAATCAACAATTTTAGGGCTGAGAATTACTGACAACAAGAGATTTTTCTTTTTTAATTACCACATTTACGGAATATCCCTGCTTAAAGACACAAAAAAAGGCAACTAATCCGCAATGAATCAGTTGCCTTTTGTATTATTTAAGGGATATCCCTAATTGCCCAATCTTCCCATTTTATAGGTACCCTTCCGCACCAACTTTCCGTTCTTGTCCGTCTCCACAAACGGACCGTCCTTTTTGCCTTGCTTGAAAGAACCTTCGTAACGGTTGCCGTTCTTATCTTCCTGCACGCCACTTCCCTCTTCCAAGCCGTTGACGAAACCACCTTTGTATTTGGTACCATCAGTAAGAATCAGCGTTCCTTGACCATTGAATTTATTATCTTTCCATTCGCCTTCGTAGGAGTCTCCGACGTTCCATTTATAGGTGCCATAGCCGTTACGCTGGTTATCTTTCCACTGCCCGTCATATACGGCACCGCTTGCCCATGTAAATATGCCATGTCCGTCCTGCATGCCGTCCTTGAAACTTCCAACATACTTATTGCCGCTGGCATGGTAGTAAATACCTTCACCGGTCCGCTCGCCTTGTACGTAAGAACCCTCGTAGCGGTCGCCCGTATGAAAGAAGTAAATACCCTTGCCATGCTGAACGTCTTCCTTCCAATCGCCTACATACTTGTCATCGTTAGCATATTCGAACGTACCTTTACCGTCACGGACATCATTCTTCCATTGTCCGTCGTATTTGCAACCGTCATTCCAGATTAGCGTGCCTTCACCGCTCTTCTTGTCACCTTTCCATGAACCGATGTATTTGGAACCGTTTTTCCAGGTATAAGTACCTTCACCCTCACGTTTGTCGTTCACCCAATCACCTTCGTAAAGGTCGCCGTTATAATAGTACATGGTTCCTTTACCCTGTTGGTAATCCTGAAACCACATGCCATCGTAACGGTTGTTGTTCATAAAATAATAGATACCCCTACCGTGCTGCTGGTCTTGAAACCACTGACCGTCATACCTCTCACCATCGGGGAAAGTGTATACGCCATATCCCTCACGTTTTCCCTTGACGTATTCGCCTTCATAGACATCCCCGTTTTTGAAAACTGTTTTTCCCCTACCGTTGGGTTTACGTCCTTTCATCTCACCGGTATAGACAGAGCCGTCCTTAAACGTATAGGTCCCTATTTTTATTTCCGGTGAGAAAGTTCCTTTTATTCTATCGAAGAAACCGCTTTTTTCTTGGGCTGCGGCACCACCCTGTGATAAGTATAGCAGAATAATTGCAGTGTATAGATACTTCATCTTTGGTTACGTTACTTGATTAGGATTTTGACAAAGATACGATTAATCTGCTAAAACCACGAGCCGCCTCCCGCTTTTTATGACATTTTTTTGCCGGATATGACTTCTTTTAATTTCTCTTTGCACAAATACCGCCCGGCAAGTTCGCGTATCTCTTCAGTGGAAATCTCCTTCACCGCATTCAGGGCATCATCGAAATAGCTGTCGTCAAAACCCGAAACCTGAACGAACATCCACGCATCTGCCAGTGAGAATGCCGATTCATAGCTTCGGCACATTTCGCCCAGCATATAATTCCTTACCATAGCCAATTCTTCTTCCGGCACCAAATCATTCTGCAGACGATCTATTTCATGGTAGACTTCCTTGATGAGGGGTTCTACAAATTCGTTATCGGTTTCCGTATTGACAACCAGCATCCCCTGTCCCGGATAGGAAACGATGCCTGCTGAAATGCCGTAAGTATATCCTTTCTCTTCGCGAATATTAGACATCAGGCGGCTTCCGAAATAACCGCCGAAGAGCGTCACCATTACCCGTGCCTTCAGGTAGTCGGGATGGCAACGGTCCAACGAAAGCATCCCCATGCGTACTGCACTCTGCATGGCATCGGCATGTTCCGTGAAAATCCGTTTATCTGTACAGGACACCGGAAAGAACTCCCTTTTCTCCGGTTTGCGGCAATCCTTGCCGAACGGTTCACTGCCAAACAGCTCCTCAATCCGCCGCACGCAATCGTCGCTAACTTTTCCGGACACGTAAATCGTACAATTCCGGGAATGATAGTGCCGGTCGTAAAACTCCCGAAGCACGACAGGATTTATTCGGCTGTAATCCTCTTTCCGTACCAGTCGTCCGCAAGGATGCGCTTCGCCGTACACGGCTTTCATCAACGCCCGATGCGCCAGAAAGTCCACTTTGGAAGAATTGACCATGAATTGCCGGATATTATTATCTACTATAATACCTAATTCCTTCTCTGGAAACAGAGGTTCTTTTACAATGGATTCCAGTATTTCCAATGTCTGTGGCAGGTATTTATTCAGCGAATAAAGAGTGATGTACGCATATTCCGATGCGCTGGACAGCTCCAGCCAGGCGCCGTAATAGTCCAGCTTCTCCGCTATTTCTCCGGCAGTATACCGGAGCGTTCCTTCACGCAGCATGCGGTTGGCAAACAGTGCCTGCAACGGTTGCGACTGTTGCCAGCGACCACCTTCTATCAGCAGGTCTATGCGTACCACTTCGTTATCACCGGAATCGAGTATATTCAAGATTATACCGTTGGGCATAACATATCGTCGGGGCACCTGCACTGCCAAGTGTCCGATGTCCTTTACTTCAGGCTGAATGGTTCTGTCTAAAAGCATCTTCACCAATCAAACGGTTCATCGGGCATTCCGGGCTTGCAAGAAAAGCTCTGCCTGTTCCAAATCCTGAGGCGTGTCGATACCGATTGTCTCTACTTCCGTAATACCGACTTTAATGGTATAGCCATTCTCCAACCAACGCAACTGTTCCAGCGATTCCGCCAGTTCAAGCTGGGATTGTGGCAGCGAAGTTATCTCCTTCAACACTTCCACTCGGTAGGCATACAGCCCGATATGTTTGTAATAAGTATGGTTTTCCAGCCATTTCCGTTTTTCCGCATTACGCTGATAAGGAATGATGGAACGGCTGAAATAGAGCGCATTCATGTTTTTACTAAGCACCACTTTGGGAGAATTAACATTCTCTAACGCCTCAAACCCGTTGTCGACGGTAAAAGGCTTCACCAATGTGGCAATCTGTGTGGACGGGTCATCGAAACAAGCCTTTACGGTTTCCAGTTGAGACGGCTGTATGAAAGGTTCGTCACCCTGGATGTTTACCACTACGTCAAAACCTTTCCCAACTTTGCTGCAAGCCTCGTAGCAACGGTCTGTGCCGCTTCTATGGTGAACGGATGTCATTACGACTTTTCCGCCGAATGCCTTTACGGCAGCTTCGATACGTTCATCATCGGTCGCCACGTAGGCATCGTCCAAAACGCCTGCCACCTGTTCATATACCCGTTGAATAACGGTTTTTCCACCCAATAATGCCAAAGGCTTGGCGGGGAAACGCGTAGATGCGTAACGGGCGGGGATTATTCCCAGAAATTTCATATCGTCAAAGTTTTATTTACCATGTTGATTTATCATATTGTCAGAAAGGTAATCCCGCCGCACGTGCCCGTCCAGTTCCTCCAACCCACGAACGATATAATCCCGTTTCAAATCCTCGGGCTTATACGCCTTGTCATCGCAGGTCAACAAGTCAATGTCGAGACGGACAATCTCCTGCCGCTTCTCCTCGGGCGTCCTTCCTGCCTCCCATTCTATCTCCTTCAAACGGCGTATCACTTCATCAACACCGCATTCGGAAACGAAGCGTGCCACCTGATTGGCAAATAGTGCCTGTCGTTGGAAGAACAACGGTTTCGTATCCGTCGCTGCCGCAAAACGGATGTCAGGAAAAAACTCGGACAACCTTTTACGTGCCAATGCCAGATTTTCCAGCCTGTGCTCATTGCTCCCCACACAAACAGTGTACACCATCCCTGCTTTTAATCTTTTTAAATTCTCAAGTTTCAGTCAAACAAATCATCCAATCCCATTTCCGATGCCGGTTCTGCATCCTCATAGTCGCTGTCTTTGCATGGATTGAAACCCTCGGGCAACTGGAAAGTTTCGTTTTCGTCATATCCTAACGATTTGTCGCCAAGCACTTTCACCATATATTTCGCCCAAATAGGCAATGCCATCGAAGCTCCTTGGCCATGCAACATCGTATCGAAGTGGATGTCACGGTCCTCACCG
Organism: uncultured Bacteroides sp.; assembly: GCF_910578895.1. GTDB lineage: Bacteria > Bacteroidota > Bacteroidia > Bacteroidales > Bacteroidaceae > Bacteroides. The sequence goes on along the minus strand of NZ_CAJTSC010000077.1, from coordinate 2,509 downwards.
CCTACCCAGCAGCCGGACACCAACGAAGGCGTAAATCCCATAAACCAGCCATCGGCATTGTAATTGGTCGTACCGGTCTTACCGCCCATATCCGCTTTCACGCCGAGACGGCGGACACGTCCACCCGTACCTTCATTGACTACCGCCCGCAACATTACCAACATCTTGTAGGCACTGGATGCGCTTATTACTTCCTGCATTTCGGGCGAGAACGTAGCCAACACATTACCGTCATTATCCTCGATCCGGGTAACAAACAGCGGCGCCACGCGAATACCCTTATTCGGGAATGCCGTATAGGCACTTACCATCTCACCTACAGAGATTTCGCAAGGACCGAGGCATAGGGACACTGAAGGCACTATATCACGGTTACGCACACCGAAACTGTGTACCAGCCGTTTCAATTCATACGGATTTAACTTGCTCATCAGATAGGCGGTAATCCAGTTATCCGAATTTGCCAATCCCCACTTCACCGTCACCATGTCGCCATAACGCTTGTTGTTGGCATTGCGCGGTGTCCAAGGATTCCCGTTTTCGTCTATCAATGTATATTCCACGTGACGTGCTTGGTCGCAGGGAGAGAAGCCGTTCTCCATCGCCAATGAATAGACGTACGGCTTCATCGTAGAACCAATCTGACGGCGTCCCACCATCGCCATGTCATATTTGAAGTAGTGATGGTTCGGTCCACCCACATAAGCCTTCACATGACCGTTACGCGGATCCATCGACATAAATCCGGCACGCAGGAAGAATTTGTAGTAACGTATGGAATCCATCGGCGTCATCACAGTGTCTTTCTCACCACTCCAACTGAATACGGACATTTTTTCAGGTGTATTGAATGCTTTCTTGATTTCCGCTTCGGAAGCTCCGGCGCTCTTCATGGTACGGTAGCGATCTGACAAACGCATGGCGCGTCCCAGGATTTCATCTACCTGCTCCTGTGTCAAGCGGAAAGTATAAGGCGCTTTCTTGGCACCTTTTTTCTCCTTGAAGAAGTATCCTTGTAACTCTTTCAGGTGCTCCACTACGGCATCTTCCGCATATTTCTGCATACGAGAGTCTATGGTGGTGTAGATTTTCAGCCCGTCCGTGTAGAGGTTATATTTACTTCCGTCTTTCTTCGTATTCTTTTCACACCAGCCATACAGCGGATTCGTAGCCCAGTCAAGCGAGTCCTCATAATATTTCTGCGCCTGCCAACCACGATAATCGGACTTTTTCGGTTCCTTCGCATTCAGCACACTACGCAGATACTCACGGAAATAAGTGGCAAGACCTTCATTATGGTCTACGCGGTGATACGATAATTTCAGAGGTAACGCCTGCAACGAATCACGCTCCTCCACGGTGATGTACCCGGCTTTGCGCATTTGGTCAAGCACCACATTACGGCGTCCGCGTGCACGCTCGTTATAACGTACCGGGTTGTAAAGAGACGGATTCTTGCACATACCCACCAATGTGGCAGCTTCCTCCATTTTCAGTTCTCTCGGTTCGCATCCGAAATAGGTATAGGAGGCAGTCTTTATGCCGACCGCATTGTTAAGGAAATCGAACTTATTGAGGTACATCGTTAGAATTTCCTCTTTGGTGTAATAACGCTCCAACTTCACGGCAATCACCCATTCAATGGGTTTCTGGAACAGCCGTTCCATTACGTTGTCGGCACTTGGTGAATAAAGTTGTTTGGAAAGCTGTTGGCTGATTGTACTACCGCCACCGGCATTCTTCTGCATCAGTATTCCACGTTTTACTATGGCACGGAACAGGGCGATGGCATCAATACCCGAATGCTCGGCAAAGCGCACATCTTCCGTTGCAATCAGTGCATTGATAATGTGTGGAGAGAGTTCATCATATCCCACGAATACACGATTTTCCTTACTATAGGAATATGTACCCAATACCTTTCCGTCTTCCGAGAAAATCTCCGTTGCAAATTTATAATTGGGGTTTTCCAAATCTTCTACAGGAGGCATGTAGCCAATCCAACCTTTTGCTATTGCAAAGAAAATAATAACACACGCCAATGCAATCAGTGCTATGAAAATCCAAAGGACTTTTACGACTTTCTTTATCATGTCCGGTTCTACAATTTCTGTAATAATAATTATGTGGTTATAACAATAGGGCAAAGGTACGGAAATATAATGTATCTACACTTAACTACGGCTGTTTTTTTCGTCTTTTTTAGGTCTGGGCCACGGCTTTTAAAACAATCCCTACCTTCCCGAGGAGTAAACCGACGGTAAGCGTCGGACGGTTAGAGCTTAGTATAGCCGGAATTAGTTAATTGCGGCTGGGAAACGTAAAAACCGCCTTGGTTCTTTCTACGGAGAAGGATGTTTATTAAAGTTAACATAGGTATTTAATCCTTTAATATCACATATAATCAGCAATTTATCGTATTAAAGTGATTGACCATTAGCAGTGTCGTTTTAATACTCAATATGTTTTTCTTTTCATTCAAATTAGTTATCTTTGTATGTTATAACAA
>NZ_CAJTSC010000076.1:7645-12532 GCF_910578895.1 uncultured Bacteroides sp. | reverse complement strand
CTTCCCATCTTCCTGCAAATTTTTTATTTGCTCTTTTAATGTTATTTTCATCCTGCACAAAAAGCTTCCATTTGTTGTGATTGATGTATATAATTGATGACATCATGAGTTGCCCCTCCAGCTTTTGCCATATTCACTATAGAAATGTAATCATCTGCGGGGTCATTCTTGGCTCGTTTGTTGGCAGATTTCCAAGCACTGTCATGTGATCTTTCTGACAACTCATCAGGAGTTAGATGTTTTGTCTGACTTAAAATCTCTTGAATTGCCTTTTGTTCCATACGTGCTATCTCTTTCATATTGGGTACATCATTGGCCTCTACGTATTTTATTCCATCAGTGACATATAATTTGAAAGAAGAATCAAAGTTTTTTACATCCTCAGATATATTTTCTGTATTATTGAATATACATTTAAAAGAATGATATGTGAAAGATGGAACCGGACCACGTCTTTTCGCACGGAAACTGTCATTGAATATTGTCCGTCCATAACGGGCCAAATATAATTTTTGAGAAAAATACATTTTCTTGAATAACGTAATTAAATCCAATGCACCACCAGATTCTTGTAATATATAAAGAACAACAGCCTTTATTTTGTTTATTTCAATAGGGGTTTTCATAATTATGTCGCAAAATTTATATAATCCTCATTCTTAATAATGCAAATATAGCGCATTTTATTATATATGCGTTTTTTGCAAGAATACAAAATGCTATTTTTAACTTTTTGAATATGATACTCGACAGTTTTTTGCATTCTTGTATTCACATAAAAATTAGAAATAGATAATTCTAATTTTGGTAATTACACTAGAGTAGCGGACACTTACCGGACACTTACCCTGCTTTATTGTTATATTAAACATAATACCGATATTGTTCATTTATACTAACCCTTATAAAATATAAAAAGCTAAAGTTTATTTCTATATAAAAAGCGCGAGACAATACTTTTCTATGCTGTCTCGCGCTTCTTTTATTATTACATTAATTTTTCTATTGCATCAAATTCCGGACCCATTTGCAAGTTATAATATACTCTGTACAGTCCGTTCAACCATAAATCCTTTTGGTCAGGTTTCAGTTCTCTTGCTTTTTCGTAATTAGGTTTAGCCTTTTCATAGAAAACTTTCAATGTTGCTTGATCTTCTTTGTATTTCGGATCATTTACATCAGTAGTAGCTTTCTCTGAGAAATCCTGTGCTTGTAGGCAATAAATTAAACCCAAGTTAGAATATGCTTCTGCATACTTAGGATCTACTTCAATAGTCTTTTGATAGAATTCGATAGCCTTATCATAATTTTTCATGTTATGGTAAAGATAACCTTTCACGTACAAATAGAACGTATTGTTGGGATCCTTAGCCAGCATATCGTCTGCAAATTGCATTGCATCATCAAACTTATTGTTATTGCTATAATAATCAATCAGATGACCAAAGAAGAATGAATGTTCGGGATATTTTTGAATACCATCTTTCAAGGAAGCAATCCATTTGATAGTGTCGCCTTGCGCTTTCAATGCTGTAGAAATAAATTCCATGGCATATTTCCCCACTTCTTTGTCATCTTTTGCATAGGGAGCATATTTCAATACACTGGGATAATCTGTCATTTTAGCGGCAGCCAAACTTGCGTAATAAGCTATTTGAGGCAATACAGTATCTGTTTGAAGCAGATTTTCCTTTTCGAACATCGGATTAATAGCAATATCTACATAAGTTGCAAAAAAGTCAAGAGCTTCTTTGTTCTTATCCAGATTAAAGAATTGAATACCGCCATTAATCAAATTAGGACGTGCAGCCAATATGGCAGCGCCATTCGATTTTCTGTATTTGTTCTTGATTTTACCCTTTTCATTAGGTATTTGTGCAAGTTCATCACATTTAAAGTAGTATTTGCACATGTTCAATGCGCTGTTATACACTTTAAGAGTATCATAAGGCTTTCTCAGATATGCACTCTCCATTTCTTTTTCGTTGATTCTCTTTTGAATGAAGCCTGCTACATCCCATGTCTCGGCATTGTCTTTGGTTTCAGCATTGGTCAAGGCTCCTTTGATAAGATTCTCAGCTTTTGCAAAGTTCGGTTTCACTTCGTTGGCAATAGCTTTAGCTTCTTTTACGCTTTTCTCTTGAGCGAAAGTGAAGCCTGCAGCAAGCAGTAAAACCATTGAAAATAGTACTCTTTTCATGATTGTGGAAAATTTAAATTAATATTATGTCTATTCTTCATTTTCATTATTTGTCTCGTTTTGAGGAGATTCCGGCATATTCTCGCTTTCTTCGGCAATAATATCCTCTTCGTTTTCCGAGGTTACTTTACATACGGAACCAATCTCGTCATTGCGTTTTTCGAGGTTTATCAGTCTTACTCCCTGTGTGGCACGTCCCATAATGCGTACATCAGCCACTTTCAGACGAATGGTGATGCCCGACTTATTGATAATCATCAAGTCATTCTCATCTGTTACAGATTTGATTGCCACCAGCTTACCCGTCTTATCGGTAATATTCATGGTCTTTACGCCTTTACCGCCGCGGTTTGTCTTGCGATAATCCTCAATATCAGAACGCTTACCGTATCCTTGCTCCGATACAACCATGATTGTCTCAGCTTCAGGATCCTTGATGCAAATCATTCCGACAACTTCATCCTGTCCGTCCTCATCAAGTGTCATGCCGCGCACACCGGTAGCGGTACGTCCCATGACGCGTACGGCACTTTCATGGAAACGGATAGCGCGTCCGTTACGGTTGGCGATGATAATCTCATTGTTACCGTTGGTCATACGCACTTCGATAACGCGGTCGTCTTCACGAATGGTAATGGCATTAACACCATTTTGGCGAGGACGGGAATATTGTTCAAGCAGCGTTTTCTTGATAACACCGTTCTTTGTGCAGAACAGTACATAATGGCTGTTGATAAAATCCTGATCATTCAGGTTCTTCACACGCAGATATGCGTTTACGGCATCATCGGAATCGATATTCAACAAGTTCTGAATGGCGCGTCCCTTAGAGTTCTTTGTTCCTTCGGGAATTTCATAGACTTTCAACCAATAACACTTACCCTTCTGAGTGAAGAACATCATGGTATTGTGCATTGTTGCGGGATAGATGTGTTCTACGAAGTCCTCATCACGCGTTTCCGTTCCCTTGGAGCCTACCCCACCACGGTTTTGGGCGCGGAACTCGCTTAGCGGCGTACGTTTGATGTATCCCATGTGAGAAATGGTGATAATCATTTCATCGTCTGCATAGAAATCTTCCGGATTGAACTCTTCCGATGAATAAACGATTTCAGAACGGCGTTCGTCGCCGTATTTATCCTTAATCTCAATCAATTCGTCTTTGATGACCTTGCGGCAGAGTTCATCGTTAACAAGGATTTCTTCCAAATAAGCAATTTGTTTCTGGATTTCCTCATATTCGGCATGAAGCTGGTCCTGCATAAGTCCGGTCAATTGGCGCAAACGCATTTCTACGATGGCACGCGACTGTATTTCTGTCAGTTCGAAGCGTTCCATCAAGCCGCTGATTGCATCATTCGGAGTTTTGGCGGCACGGATAATCCTGATTACTTCATCGATATTGTCCGATGCGATAATCAAACCTTCTAAAATATGAGCGCGTTCCTTAGCTTTACGCAAATCATATTGTGTACGGCGGATAACCACATCATGACGATGCTCTACGAAATACTTGATAAGGTCTTTCAGGTTTAACAAGCGGGGACGTCCGTGTACCAATGCCACGTTGTTTACACCAAAGGAAGTCTGCAACAATGTCATCTTGTAGAGCTTGTTCAGCACCACACTGGCATTGGCATCGCGTTTCACATCGATGACGATACGCATACCTTCGCGGTCGGATTCGTCATTGGCGTTGGAGATACCTTCTATCTTTTTTTCGTTTGCCAGGTCGGCAATCGATTTGATTAATTCCGCCTTGTTGACTCCGTAAGGAATTTCGGTGACGATGATTTTGTCGTGAGTGGAGGTTGTCTCAATCTCCGCTTTGGCACGCATTACCACACGTCCTCGACCTGTCAGGTATGCTTCGCGTACACCACTCATACCATAGATATAACCGCCCGTAGGGAAGTCGGGAGCTTTGACATAAGCCATTAGGTCCTCAATATCAATATCGTTGTTGTCGATGTATGCGATACAGGCATCTATCACTTCAGATAAATTATGGGTCGGCATATTGGTTGCCATACCTACGGCGATACCGGAAGCTCCGTTTACGAGAAGATTCGGGATACGTGTAGGCATCACGGTGGGCTCCAGCAGTGAGTCGTCGAAGTTGGTTTGCATGTCAACAGTCTCTTTGTCAAGATCCTGCATCATTTCTTCTCCAATTTTTTGCAAACGGCATTCCGTGTAACGCATCGCGGCTGCGCTATCGCCGTCTACGGAACCGTAGTTTCCTTGTCCGTCCACAAGCATGTAACGCATAGCCCACGGCTGTGCCATACGGACAAGCGCGCCATATACGGACGAGTCGCCGTGCGGGTGATATTTACCTAATACCTCACCAACGACTCTCGCAGATTTCTTATAGGGTTTATCCGACGTATTTCCCAGTCCCATCATACCGAAAAGAATTCTTCGGTGAACGGGTTTAAAACCATCTCTAACATCCGGAAGGGCACGCGAAACAATGACCGACATAGAGTAGTCAATGTACGAAGATTTCATTTCCTCCTCGATGTTAATCTTTATAATTCTGTCTTGTTCAAGCATTTAAAAAGATTATTAATTATACATTTTGGGGTTTGTAAAAAACCACGCTAAAGTACTGCTTTTTTACGACATACAAAAGTTTTCTTTCATAAACTTTATTGCATGTTTCCAACCTTGTTGTCTTGTTT
>NZ_CAJTSC010000076.1:4675-7617 GCF_910578895.1 uncultured Bacteroides sp. | reverse complement strand
AATCAAGAAGGTGTACTTCTCAGTCGTATATTGAACCCTATTCAGTCGTATACTGAGATACGTTCGGTATACGACTGAATAGGGTTCAATATACGACTGAGATACCTGCTTTTTACGAGTGCTGATAATCAGGTGTTTATAAAAGGTGTCGCTGGTGGTTATAAATTATGACAAAAGGCATTGGCGCATTATTGCACATATAATATAAGGTGTAGAAGATTGACCGGAAGATTATAATTTATGGCACGGGATTTGTACATTATTAATCCGGTTTATGGTACGCAGTATGGGAAAATGCGTATCTTTGTCATTTGAAACCTTTAACTTAAGGAGATAAAAACTATATGAACAATCAATTTTCACAAAGAGTCTCGGATATTATAACTTATAGCAAGGAAGAAGCTAATAGGCTGAAAAATAGGTATATCGGTCCCGAGCATCTTCTACTCGGCATGTTGCGTGACGGTGGTGGAAAAGCTATTGAGATATTGATGAGACTTGATATAGATTTGAAGCAAGTAAAAAAGCGTGTTGAGAGCTTCTTGAAAGAGGCCGAAGACGACACCTTGCTGCCCGATGCAGATGTGCCGCTGGCTCCCATGACTGCTAAGATATTGAAAATGTGTATCCTGGAAGCACGCTTTTTGAAAAGTTCCGTTGCCGATACCGAGCATGTGCTGCTGGCTATACTGAAAGACGGAGATAATTTGGCTGCTACTGTTCTGGAAGAAAATCATGTGAATTACCAGTCTGTATTCGAGCAACTTACCATGCAATCCACTAATCCGGGTGCGGGCATGGGATTTCCGGAAGAGGATGAAGAAGACGAGGAAGAAATGGCTATGCCCCACTCTGCCCGTAATGCAGGACCGGGAGCGGCTTCGTCCGCGCAAACAGCATCGAAGAAACCGTCCAATGACACCCCGGTGCTGGATAACTTCGGTATGGACATGACGCGTGCTGCCGAGGAAGGCAAACTGGATCCGGTTGTGGGGCGCGAACGTGAGATAGAGCGTTTGGCACAGATATTGAGTCGTCGTAAGAAAAACAATCCTGTGCTGATTGGTGAGCCGGGAGTGGGCAAATCCGCTATTGTAGAGGGGTTGGCATTGCGTATCGTCCAAAAGAAAGTATCCCGCATCCTGTTTGACAAGCGGGTGGTGATGCTTGACATGGCTTCTGTTGTTGCCGGAACAAAATATCGCGGACAGTTTGAAGAGCGTATCCGCTCCATTATCAACGAGTTGCAGAAGAACCCGAACATAATTTTGTTTATAGACGAAATCCACACCATTGTAGGTGCCGGTGCGGCTGCGGGTTCTATGGACGCTGCCAATATGCTGAAACCTGCCCTGGCTCGCGGTGAAATACAGTGCATTGGTGCTACTACGCTTGATGAATACAGGAAGAATATCGAGAAAGACGGTGCTTTGGAGCGCCGTTTCCAAAAGGTGATTGTAGAGCCCACCACTTCGGAAGAGACCCTTCAGATTTTAAGAAATATCAAGGAGAAATACGAGGACCATCATAATGTGAACTATACGGACGAGGCATTGGAAGCGTGTGTCAAGTTGGCAGAACGTTATATAACCGACCGCAACTTTCCGGATAAAGCTATTGATGCTTTGGACGAAGCCGGTTCGCGCGTGCATCTGACGAATATAACCGTTCCTAAAGAGATTGAAGAGCAGGAAAAGCGGATAGAAGACGCACGTATCTTAAAAGCGGAAGCCGTAAAATCGCAGAATTTTGAACTGGCGGCGAGTTACCGCGACAGGGAGAAAGAACTTGCCGCCCGGTTGGACGAAATGAAAGCGGAATGGGAAACCCGCCTTAAAGACGACCGCCAGACTGTCGGCGAGGAGGAGATTGCCAATGTCATATCAATGATGTCCGGCGTGCCGGTGCAGCGCATGGCACAGGCGGAAGGTTTGAAACTGGCAGGAATGAAAGAAGAACTGCAGGCCAAAGTAGTGGCTCAGGACGCTGCAATAGAGAAACTTACAAAAGCCATTTTGCGTAGCCGCGTGGGTCTGAAAGACCCTAACCGCCCTATCGGCACGTTTATGTTTCTCGGTCCTACGGGTGTGGGAAAGACACACTTGGCGAAGCAGTTGGCTAAATATATGTTTGGTTCCGGCGATGCTTTGATACGTGTGGATATGAGCGAGTACATGGAGAAATATACGGTGTCTCGTATGATTGGTGCCGCTCCCGGATATGTCGGCTACGAGGAAGGCGGGCAGCTGACGGAGAAAGTGCGCCGGAAACCCTACTCCATCGTACTGTTGGACGAGATTGAAAAGGCGCATCCCGATGTGTTCAATATCTTGTTGCAGGTGCTGGATGAAGGACGTCTTACTGACAATTATGGCAGAACGGTTGATTTCAAGAACACGGTTATCATTATGACTTCCAATATCGGTACCCGTCAATTGAAAGAGTTCGGCCGCGGTGTGGGTTTTGCGGCGCAGGCGCGTACGGATGATAACGAGCATTCGCGCAGCGTCATCCAAAAAGCATTGAACAAGACCTTTGCACCTGAGTTCCTGAACCGTTTGGATGAAATTATAACCTTCGACCAATTGTCGCTGGATGCCATTACAAAGATTGTAGACATTGAACTGAAAGGCTTGTATGAACGTGTCGAAACAATTGGCTATAAGATGATTGTAGATGATGAAGCGAAACGGTTTCTTGCAACGAAAGGCTATGATGTGCAGTCTGGCGCACGCCCGTTGAGACGTGCCATTCAGAATTATCTGGAAGACGGACTTTCGGAACTGATTGTATCTGGCGGGGTGCAGCCCGGTGATACAGTTAATGTATCTGTAAATAAGGAAAAAGACGAGCTGGTTATAATTAAGGTATAATAAAATCTTTATTATTAAAGCAGCCAAAATGTCAGTCTTTTGGGACTGGCATTTTTTTTGTGTTCCGTT
>NZ_CAJTSC010000076.1:0-4665 GCF_910578895.1 uncultured Bacteroides sp. | reverse complement strand
ATATAAATCTAAAAAATATAAACTTAGTATGCAAAAAGGAAATATTGGGGTAACTACAGAAAATATCTTCCCCGTTATCAAAAAGTTTTTGTACAGTGACCATGAGATTTTTCTTCGTGAATTGGTTTCTAATGCTGTGGACGCTACTCAGAAACTTAAAACGCTGGCTTCTATCGGCGAATTTAAAGGTGAACTCGGCGACCTGACAGTACACGTGTCTTTGGATAAGGATACGATTACCGTATCGGATCACGGTATCGGTCTGACAGAGGAAGAGATAGATAAATACATCAACCAGATTGCTTTTTCGGGAGCCAATGATTTCCTTGAGAAATATAAGAATGACGCTAATGCCATTATCGGTCATTTCGGGCTCGGATTCTATTCGGCGTTCATGGTTGCCAAGAAAGTTGAAATCATCACCAAATCCCATCAGGAAGGTGCTAAAGCCGTGAAATGGACTTGTGACGGCAGCCCTGAGTTTACGATTGAAGATACCGACAAGGCAGCACGCGGTACGGATATCGTGCTTTATATAGATGATGATTGCAAGGAATTCCTTGAAGAAGCGCGTCTCTCTTCTCTTTTGAAGAAATATTGTAGCTTTCTCCCTGTTCCCGTTGCATTCGGCAAGAAAAAGGAGTGGAAAGACGGCAAGCAGGTTGAGACTGCCGAAGATAACATCATTAATGATGCAAACCCGTTGTGGACACTGAAACCCAGCGAACTGAAAGACGAGGATTACAAGAAGTTCTATCGCGACCTTTATCCTATGTCCGATGAACCGTTGTTCTGGATACATCTCAATGTGGATTATCCGTTCCATCTTACAGGTATCTTGTACTTTCCGAAGGTGAAAAGCAATATCGAACTGAACAAGAATAAAATCCAGCTCTATTGCAACCAAGTGTATGTGACGGACTCTGTAGAGGGCATCGTTCCGGACTTTTTGACATTGTTGCATGGGGTGCTCGATTCGCCGGATATTCCGTTGAACGTATCCCGTTCTTATTTGCAGAGCGATTCCAACGTGAAGAAAATCTCTACATATATCACAAAGAAAGTATCCGACCGCCTGCAATCCATATTCAAGAACGACCGCAAGCAGTTTGAAGAGAAATGGAATGACTTGAAGATTTTTATCAACTATGGAATGCTCACACAAGAGGATTTCTATGATAGAGCAAAGGATTTTGCCCTTCTTTCTGATACAGACGCCAAGCATTATACTTATGAAGAGTACAAGACTCTGATAAAAGACAGCCAAACGGACAAAGACGGTAATCTGATTTATCTGTATGCCAATAATAAAGACGAGCAATACAGCTATATCGAGGCTGCCAAGAACAAGGGATATAATGTGCTGCTGATGGACGGACAACTGGATGTTGCCATGGTAAGCATGCTGGAGCAGAAGTTTGAAAAGGTACGTTTCACTCGTGTTGACAGTGATGTGGTTGACAACCTGATAGTAAAGGAAGATAAGAAGAATGACGCTTTGGAGGCTGACAAACAGGAAGCCCTCTCTGCCATCTTCAAGAGCCAGCTGCCGCAGATGGAAAAGACCGAGTTCAACGTTACAACGCAAGCATTGGGCGAAAACGCTTCTCCGGTTATGATTACTCAAAGTGAATATATGCGCCGTATGAAAGAAATGGCGAATATTCAGGCAGGAATGAGTTTCTACGGTGAAATGCCGGATATGTTCAATTTGGTGTTGAATGCCGACCATAAGTTGGTAAAAGAGATTTTGGCTGATGAGGACAAGGCATGTGCGTCTGCCGTAGCTCCGCTTCAAAAAGAAATGGATGAGGTGAACAACCGTCGCAATGATTTGAAAAAGAAGCAGGAAGGCAAGAAAGATGAAGATATTCCTACGGTCGAAAAGGATGAAGTGAATGATTTGGATAAGAAGTGGGAAGAACTGAAAGTTAAGAAAGAAGGCCTGTTTGCCGATTATGCTGCCCAAAACAAAGTTGTCCGTCAATTGATTGATTTGGCGTTGCTTCAAAACGGCATGTTGAAGGGAGAAGCTTTGAATAACTTTGTTAAGAGAAGTATTGATATGATTAAATAAGTTCCTATTAGATTTCGATATATAAGGGCATTGCGACGAGTGTGAGTTGTGATGCCCTTTTTTTGTCTGTTTTTTCGTAATGAATATGTTTTTTTTCGTTGGATACGAGGTTTTCGGAAACTATTGTCTATATTTGAGCATTGAATAGATTAGTATATTTCACTCGGAACTGCTTCATGAAAAGATTTCTTTTGTTTTTATCGGTCTGCTTATTGTTTCTGCCGCTTGTGCAAGCTCAGAAAGTAGGACTTGTTTTGAGTGGCGGCGGTGCGAAAGGCATGACGCATATCGGTATTATCCGTGCTTTGGAGGAAAATAATATTCCAATCGACTACATTACCGGTACTTCTATGGGGGCAATCATCGGTTCGCTCTATGCTATGGGATATTCTCCGGACGATATGGAGGCATTATTGCGTTCCGAAGATTTTAAACGGTGGTATTCCGGGCAGGTAGAACCCAAATACGGATACTATTTTAAACAGAACCGGGCAACTCCGGAGTTTTTCAATATCCGTTTCTCCTTTAAGGATTCGTTGCATATCAAGCCTCAGATACTTCCAACGAGTATGGTAAACCCCATTCAGATGAACTTAGTGTTTCTTGAATTGTTTGCCCGTGCCACAGCGGCATGTGGCGGTGATTTTAATCGCCTGTTTGTGCCTTTTCGCTGTGTTGCTTCCGATGTGTACAACAAAAGACCGCTGATTATGCGTAAAGGGGATTTGGGAGATGCGGTACGCGCTTCCATGAGTTTTCCGTTTGTTTTTAAACCGATAGAGATTGATAGCGTGTTGGCTTATGACGGTGGTATCTATAATAATTTCCCGACGGACATTATGCGTGAGGACTTTCAGCCGGAAGTTATTATAGGCAGTGTGGTAGCTGCCAATCCCGGAAAACCGAAAGAGAATGATTTGATGAGCCAACTTGAAAACATGATTATGCAGAAAACGGATTATACCCTTCCGGATTCTTTAGGCATCATTATGACGTTTAAGTATGATGACGTAAGCCTTTTGGATTTTGACCGTTTGCAAGAACTGCACGATATCGGCTATGATCGGACTATTGGTTTGATGGATTCTATAAAAAACCGTATTCATCGGCGGATAAATGCTGAGAATGTGCGCTTAAGGCGATTGGTGTATCGAAGTAATTTACCCCAGTTTCGTTTTAGAGATATCTATATAGAGGGAGCTAACCCGCAACAGCAGGCATACATCAGGAAAGAATTTCATGACGAAGACCACGAAGTGTTTACATACGAAGAATTGAAGCGAGGTTATTTCCGTTTGCTGTCCGACAATATGATATCGGAAATTATTCCCCATGTGGTTTATGATTTCAAAAGCGATTTGTATTCATTGTACCTGAAGGTGAAAATGGAAGATAATTTTTCTGCGCGGATGGGTGGAAGTGTTTCAACCACCAGTTCTAACCAAATTTATTTAGGATTGGGATATCAGAATCTGAATTACTATTCCAAAGAGATAACCCTTGACGGTCAGATTGGTAAGGTGTACAATAATGCGCAACTTATGGCTAAAATAGACCTTCCTACCCGTGTCCCTACTTCTTATCGTCTTATTGCCTCTTTAAGTACGTTTGATTATTATAAAAAGGATAAGCTTTTTTCTAAAAACGATAAACCTTCTTTCAACTCCAAAGACGAGCGTTTTGTCAAATTGATGGTAGCTTTGCCTTTTCTTGCCAATAAACGGGCGGAATTGAGTGTGGGATATGGAAAACTTCAGGATAATTACTTTCAATCCAGCGTGATTAATTTCGACAAGGATCGTTCCGACAAAAGTATTTATAATCTTTTGGGCGGAGCTATTGGATTTTATGGTAGTACGTTGAATGCGCGACAGTATGCTACTAAGGGCTATTTTGAGAAGTTGGTGGCACAGGTTTTTAGCGGAAAAGAGAAATTTGTACCGGGAAATCCGACAGAGACAAGTGTTGCAGCCAAAGACCGGCAGTCTTGGCTGCAAATTTCTTATATGAAATATGCTTATCATACGATGAGTCCCAAGTTTACTTTGGGATGGATGGCGGAAATGCTGTATTCATCGAAGAATTTTTCGGAGAATTATACGGCAACCATGTTGCAGGCAGCAGATTTCTCTCCCACTCCTCATAGCAAACTGATGTATAACGAGGCATTCCGGGCCAATCAATTTTTGGCGGCAGGTGTCAAACCGATATTTGTTTTCAATGACATGTTCCAACTTCGTTCTGAATTTTATGGTTTCATGCCGATATTTCCTATCAAAAAGAATGCTTTGAACAAGGCTTATTATGGAAAAGCGTTTTCACGTTTCGAATATATGGGAGAAATTTCTATGATATGTCAATTGCCTTTCGGAGCAATCTCTGCCTATGTAAACCATTATAGTTCACCGAAAAAGGAGTGGAATGTAGGACTGACACTCGGTTGGCAGTTGTTTAATTACCGGTTTATTGAATGATTTTTTTCAAAAAAAGTTTGTGTATTATTTGCTAATTCGGAAAAAGTACGTATCTTTGCACCCGTTAAACAAAAAGGCCGCGTAGCTCAACTGAATAGAGTAGCTGACTACGGA
>NZ_CAJTSC010000075.1 GCF_910578895.1 uncultured Bacteroides sp. | reverse complement strand
AGAACCTCAAAAGAAGCTGAAGAAAAACTTTTTGAAGAAAATTTAAACAGGCTCTTAGACTTTTGCATACAACATAGCGAAGAAAGTTTTAACTTTGTCTGCAAAAATAAAATCACCCATAATGAAAAGAATCGTTACAATACTTTTTGTGGCATTTTTCTGCCTCTGCGCGCACACATACGCACAAAGCCGTGCCGACGAACTGATGAAACAGGCGCAAGAAAGTCTGGCAAAAAAAGAATACATCAAAGCCCGTTATCTTTTCCTGCAGGCTTACAACTCCTTCTCCTCACAGGAAAAATACGTGCAGGCCATCGAGTGCGGCGTCAATGCCAGCGCGCTCTACCATCGCGAGAACTATTACAAAGAAGCGTTCGAACTTCTGCGTAGCGCCGAACAGCTGGTAGGGGCAGGCGAGCAAAAGCTCGGCAAGGAGTTTCCCGACCTGCACTTCCGCATCAACAAAGAGCGGTTGCAGATGTACATCAACATCAAAAACCCCGCCCGCGCCAAGGAGCAGCTGAACAAGCTGGAAGAGACTGCCCGGACGTCCAAGAACGACTCTTTGAACAACGACTTCCTCTACACGCAAGCCAACTACTACTACACGTTCGGCATGAACGCGCAAGGCGACGCGGCTTTCAAAAAGCTGATAGAACAATACAAGCAGCAGAAGAACTACGCCAAAGTGGACGAATGCTACAAAACCCTCATCGACATAGCCCGCAAGGCGAACAATGCGGGATTGGTGGCGCGTACTTACGACAAGTACATCATCTGGACAGACTCCGTCAAGGCACTCACCGCGCAAGACGAACTGAACATCCTGAAAAGGAAATACGACGAGAGCCTCGCCACCATCCAGGAGAAAGACGGTTCCCTCTCCGCCAAGCAATACATCATCATCGGCCTTTGCATACTGGCAGCCATCCTGGCGGCAGCACTGGTGATAGGCGCCATCGTCCTGCTGCGCTTCATCCTGCTGACGCGCAAACAGAAGAAAGCAATCGGCATCGCCAACGAGCACAACGAACTGAAGACGCAATTCATCCGGAATATCTCCGCCCAAATGGAACCGACTCTGGACACGCTCGACCCGCAACTGCCCGGCGTACAGGCATTGCGCATTTTCTCGGGCCACATCCAGGAACTGTCCGACCTGGAGAACAGCCTGTCCGAGCCATACGAAATGCAAGAGAAAAACGTTTCGGCTTTCTGCGAAAGCGTCATGGACAAAATAAAGGGAAAAGTGCAAGAGGATGTATCCCTCTCCGTCAACGCCCCAAAGCTGAACGTGAAGATTAATCCCGAACACCTGGAGCGCGTGCTGCTGCATCTGTTGGAGAACGCTGCCGAATACACTCCCGCAGGCGGCAAGATATGGCTGGACTTCAAGAAACGCGGTGCCCGCACGCATCAGTTCATTATCAGCGACACCGGCTGCGGCATCCCCGAAGAACAGCGCGAAAACATATTCAAGCCTTTCACCGAGGTAAAGGACCTGACACAGGGCGACGGCTTGGGACTACCTATCTGCTCGCTGATTGCCACCAAAATGAACGGCAGCCTGACGCTGGACGGCAGTTATACCAAAGGCGCGCGGTTCGTATTGGAACTGCACGCATAAGAACCTGGAAGGGACTACACGTCTACACCAATAAAAGTTGAGAGTTGAAAGCCTGCCGCGCCATTCGGACGCACCGGGCTTTCAACTCTCAACTTTTCATTTTCCGATTTTCCGTTTTCCGCCTTCAGCTTTCAGCGCTTCCGGCAGCCGGCTCACCTCAACGCTTCCACCTCTTCCGGCGTCAGCGGTATCTTCTTGCCCAGGCGGCGCGCACCGGTCTCCGTTATCAGGTAATCCTCTTCATTGCGGATGCCGCCGAAGTTGCGGTACTCCTCCACCTTGTCATAATTGATGAAATCCCCGAACCTCTTCTCGCCCTTCCAAAGGTCTATCAGTTCGGGAATAAAGTAGATGCCCGGCTCCACGGTATGCACGAAACCCGGCTCCAACGGAATGGCAAGGCGCTGGCTCTTACGGCCGAACTGCGTGCTTTTGGGCGTGCCGTTGTAGCCCACCCACAACTCGCCGAGGTTTTCCATATCGTGCACGTCCAGCCCCATCATGTGTCCCAGCCCGTGGGGGTAGAACAGGGCGTGCGCACCTTCGCGCACGGCGTCTTCGGCATTGCCTTTCATCAGCCCGAGTTCCTTCAGCCCTTCCACCATGACACGGGCGGAGAGGTCGTAGACATCCATATAGGGGATGCCCGGGCGGAGCGCCTTGACAGACTCCAGGTGCATCGCATTCTGAATTTCATAAACGGCACGCTGGCGGGGAGTAAACGTCTTGTCGGCAGGAATGGTAGACGACATGTCGCCCGCATAGCCCGACTCCACTTCCGCACCGGCATCAATCAGGAACAAGTCTCCCGGCTTCACCTTATTGCCGTGATAGTGGTTGTGCAAAGTCTGCCCGTTGACAGTGGCAATCGTGGCGAAAGAGAGTTCGCAGTTATTGGACTGCGCCACACGGTTCATTTCCGCCACCACCTCATATTCGTACATGCCCGGACGAAGCACCTTCATGGCGGCGATGTGCATGTCGGCAGTCACATCGCATGCTTTTTCTATCTCTGCTATCTCTTCGGCAGACTTATAGTTGCGCTGCGCCACAACCGCACGGATGAACGGCACGGAGCCTTCCTGACGGGCAGGCGGGGCGCCCAGCCAGTCCATCAGCTTCAGCTTATGCTCCGCCCGGTAAGGCGGCAGGTAGTGCACGGTCCGCCCCTTGTCCGCCGCTTTGCGCAGATAGTCCGCAATGGCGACGGCAGGCATCACATCCGTTATGCCCACACGCCCGCTTTTCTCTTTCAGCGTGGGCTGGGTGCCCATCCAGACGATATGGTCTATCGTCAGCTCATCGCCGAATATAATCTCCCTGTCCTCGTCGATGTCAATAATCGCCGACAGGCCGGCAAACGACAGTCCGAAATAGTACAGGAACGTGGAGTCCTGGCGATAACGGAACGTGTTGTCCTCATAGTGCAGTCCCTGCTCGTCATTGCCCAGGAACAGCAACACTCCCGAACCTACGTGCTTCTTCAGCAGCGCCCTGCGCTGTATATACGTTTCTTTTGCAAACATAGCGTACATTATTTAAATGGTTATACCACAAAGATAACGAGAATATTTGAAAGGATAAGGAAAAGCGGACAAGAAAAGTTGCCTGCACGCGCCACGGCTTTTCCATGAACAGGAGCCGGAGGGAGTTGGAAGGAGTTACCGCCCTTCGGGCTGAGGAGTTAAAAGCCGATATTTCTGATGTATAGCGATATTATCGGCATATAACTCCCTTTACTCCCCGTAACCTCTTCGGATGCCGGTTCCCTCCAACTTCTGTTCATGAAAGAGCCGCGCCCGTACAAGTAGCCGAGTAGATGCAAGCAGTCCTGCAGCTACCGGAAGCCAACCGGTCCCGACCCTGTGCGCGGCTGCAAAATGAAGCATCTTCCGCCCGCCTTATGACAAAAAGGCGGCAAAACAGCCTTTCCGCTTACTCCATCCCCGCCACCTTTTGCCGAAACAGGAACATGCTGCATAAAGTGCGGATAAATATGCTCCGTTTTCCGATGGATATGCACCGTTTATGCAGAAACCGGAACTTCCCTCCGATGGACGCAGGTGTTTCGGGCGAGAGGTACAAGTGTTTCAGCCGAGCGGCATTAACATCGCTCGTGAGGAACATTAATGTCTATCGCGACAGGCATTAATGTCTATCGCGAGCCATGTCAATGCCGCTCGAAAAAGATACCGTTTTCCGGCGGACGGGATGCCTGCACGCGGCATTTCCGGCGTTCTTTCCCGCCGGTTTGTTTGTAAACATTTCGCTACCGCGCTGGCTATCGGGAAGATGCGTGTTTTCCGTTCCGTTTTTTTCCGCCGGCTGCACGCAAGGGCGGAAAAAAACGATTCTGCGGCAACGGGAAATACAGATTGTCAGCAGATGCGGGCGGGGTGACAAAAGGACAAAAAGGTGAAAAGACAAAAAGATAAAAAAGGAGGAAAGAGAGAAAGACGGAAAAGGCAGAAGGACAAAAAGGACAGAAGCACAGAAAGGACGGAAAAGGCAGAAGGACAAAAAAACACATCCGACGCCCGGTTCCCGCAACAACTCCGCCGCTTTCTTGTTAAATATCATAAGAGAAGATTTCGCGTTCGCGAACAATTCACTATTTTTGCAGCAAGTGCGAAGATAAAACTTATCTTTGCAGCAAGTAAACAATGTAAGGTATGGCACAAGGCTCCCGACAGATACAGACCCAAGCACAACAGCAGATACAGACGTTGTCGCCACAGCAGATTTTGGTGGTAAAGCTGTTGGAACTTCCGGCAATAGAACTGGAAGACCGCGTACGTGCCGAACTGCTGGAAAACCCCGCGCTGGAAGAGGGGAAAGAGGATGCCGCGGGCGACGAGTATGCCGACGCACCCGATGCCGGCAACGCGGAAGAGGGCGGGGACATTGACTACGACTCACTGGGCGACTACCTCAACGAGGACGACATCCCCGACTACAAACTGCAGGAAAACAACCGCAGCAAGGGGGAACAGGCGGAAGAGATTCCTTTCTCCGACACCACTTCCTTTTACGAAACACTGAAAGAGCAGCTGGGCGAACGCAACCTCACCGACCGGCAGCGCGAACTGGCAGAATACCTTATCGGCTCGCTGGACGACGACGGGCTGTTGCGCAAATCGCTGGACAGCATCAGCGACGAACTTGCCATCTATGTCGGCATAGACGCCTCCGCCGAAGAGCTGGAAGAAGCCTTGAAAATCATCCAGGACTTCGACCCCGCCGGATTGGGAGCACGCGACCTGCAAGAGTGCCTGCTCATACAGATACGGCGCAAGATGGAGCAACAGCACTCCGCCCCCAACCCGCTGCTGTCCGTCGAAGAGGCCGTTATCTCCGAATGTTACGAGGATTTCACCCGCAAGCATTGGGACAAGATACAGCAGAAGCTGGATTTGCAGGAAGAGGAGTGCCGCCACGCCATCAAAGAGATATGCAAGCTAAACCCGCGTCCGGGCGCATCGCTGGGCGAGACAATCGGCAAGAACCTGCAACAGATTGTGCCGGACTTCCTGGTGGACACCTACGATGACGGCACGATTCACCTGTCGCTCAACAACCGGAACGTTCCCGAACTGCGCATGAGCCGCGATTTCACCGAAATGGTGGAAGAACACACGCGGAACAGGGCAAACCAGTCGAAGGAGTCCAAAGAGGCAATGATGTTCCTGAAACAGAAAATGGACGCCGCACAGGGATTTATCGATGCCGTGAAGCAACGGCAGAACACCCTGACGGTCACCATGCAGGCAATCATCGACCTGCAACGCCCTTTCTTCCTCGACGGCGACGAGTCGCTGCTCCGCCCCATGATACTGAAAGATGTGGCGGAACGCACCGGGCTGGACATTTCGACAATCTCCCGCGTAAGCAACAGCAAATACGTGCAGACCAACTACGGCATCTATCCGCTGAAGTACTTCTTCAGCGACGGCTATGTCACGGAAGACGGAGAGGAGATGTCCGTGCGCGAAATACGGAAGATACTCAAGGAGTGCATCGACGGCGAGGACAAGAAGAAGCCTTATACGGACGATGAACTGACCGAGATACTGAAAGAGAAAGGATACCCGATAGCCCGCCGCACCGTAGCCAAATACCGCCAGCAACTGAACATTCCGGTGGCACGGCTGAGGAGGTAGCGGCGGCGATAAAGCAACGAAAATGGTAGAATGACAATGCAAAAATAAAGAAATGGCAGCAGAACAACATATCATAACCGACAAGACCCTCGTCAGGACGGCTAAGGTGATTTCGGTACTATTCACCCCGTTTTCCATACCTTTCCTGGCATTCCTGATCCTGTTCGTATTCTCGTACCTGCGCATCATGCCCCTGCAATACAAACTGATTGTGCTGGGCGTGGTATATTGCTTTACAATCCTGATGCCCACCCTCACCATATTCCTCTTCCGCAAAATCAACGGGTTCAGCCCGGAAGATCTGGCGGAGCGGAAACGAAGGTACATACCCTTCATCCTCACCATCACTTCATACGTGTTCTGCCTGCTCATGATGCACCGGCTGAATATCCCCTGGTATATGACCGGGATTATCCTCGCCGCCCTCGTCATGATGGTTATCTGCGTGGTGGTGAACCTGAAATGGAAGCTGAGCGAACACATGGCGGGAGCCGGCGCCATCATAGGCGGGCTGGTTGCCTTCAGCGCCCTGTTCGGATACAACCCGGTAGGCTGGCTGTGCATATTCATCCTCATTGCGGGAGTGCTGGGCACGGCACGGATTATCCTGCAACACCACACGCTGGGCGAGGTGATGGGCGGGTTTGCCGTGGGGCTGGTCTGCTCGCTGCTGGTGCTGCACCCGGTCAGCAAACTGGTATTTCGCCTGTTCAACATTTTCTTACTCTAAATATTAACTCTTAAAACTAACGATTATGAATTTTCCGAATGATGTAAAGTACACGAAAGAGCATGAATGGATCCGTCTGGAAGGCGATGTAGCTTATGTAGGAATTACCGATTACGCCCAAGAGCAATTGGGAGATATCGTGTTTGTCGATATCCAGACCGTGGGCGAGACATTGGCTGCCGGCGAGGCATTCGGCACAATCGAAGTGGTGAAGACAATCTCCGACCTTTTCTTGCCCGTGGCAGGAGAGGTGCTGGAGCAGAACGAGGCTTTGGAAGAACAGCCCGAACTGGTCAACAAAGACCCGTACGGCGAAGGCTGGCTCATCAAGATGAAACCCGCCGATGCGGACCTCGACAGCCTGCTGGATGCGGAAGCATACAAAGCTTTGATTAACGGTTGAAACGGTTAACGAGCAACCGTCTTATACCACCCGTCATTCAGAGCGTAGCTCGGAAGTTATGCTCTGATGATACAAACCCGTTTAATTATTCACTTGACTGACATAACATATTACTAACATAACATATTACCAACAACATGACTCCAATTGTCAGCATTATCATGGGCAGCACTTCCGACCTTCCTGTCATGGAAAAGGCGGCGCAACTGCTCAATGATTTACATGTGCCGTTCGAAATGAACGCCCTCTCCGCCCACCGCACTCCGGAAGCAGTGGAAGAGTTTGCCAAAGGTGCCCGCAAGCGCGGGATTAAAGTAATCATCGCCGCTGCCGGCATGGCTGCCGCCCTGCCCGGTGTCATTGCAGCCAATACCACGTTGCCCGTAATCGGGGTGCCTGTCAAGGGTTCCGTATTGGACGGCGTAGACGCGCTCTATTCCATTATCCAGATGCCTCCGGGCATTCCGGTTGCCACCGTAGCCATCAACGGGGCGATGAATGCCGCCATCCTTGCCGTGCAGATGCTCGCATTGAGCGACGAGGGACTGGCAGAAGCCTTTGCAGCCTACAAAGAGGGGCTGAAAAAGAAAATCGTGAAAGCGAACGAAGACCTGAAAGAAATCAAGTACGAGTATAAAGTAAACTAATCACTTACAAACGTGGATATATTCAATTATTCCCGACGGGAAACATCGGAAGTGAATATCGGAGCCACCCCTATGGGCGGCTCCAATCCTATCCGCATACAGAGCATGACCAACACTGCCACGCAGGACACCGGCGCGTGTGTGGCACAGGCAAAACGCATTGTGGACGCCGGCGGCGAATATGTGCGCCTCACCACACAGGGCGTGAAGGAAGCGGAAAACCTGATGAACATCAATGCCGCCTTACGCCAGGAGGGCTGCATGGTGCCTTTAGTGGCGGACGTACACTTCAACCCGAAAGTGGCCGACGTGGCGGCACAGTACGCGGAGAAAGTGCGCATCAATCCGGGCAACTACGTAGACGCCGCACGTACTTTCAGACATCTGGAGTATACCGATGAGGAGTATGCGCAGGAGGTCCGCAAGATACGCGACCGCTTCGTCCCGTTCCTGAACATCTGCAAAGCCAACCATACGGCTATCCGCATCGGCGTGAACCACGGGTCGCTGTCCGACCGCATCATGTCGCGCTACGGCGATACGCCCGAAGGCATGGTGGAGTCTTGCATGGAGTTCCTGCGCATCTGCGTGGCGGAGGAGTTCCGGGATGTGGTTATCTCCATCAAGGCATCCAACACGGTAATCATGGTGAAAACCGTACGCCTGCTTGCCGATGTGATGGAAAAAGAGGGAATGCACTTTCCGCTGCACCTGGGCGTGACGGAAGCCGGCGACGGCGAGGACGGGCGTATCAAGTCGGCATTGGGCATAGGCGCTTTATTGGCGGACGGGCTGGGTGATACAATCCGTGTATCGCTGAGCGAAGCGCCCGAAGCGGAAATCCCTGTTGCCAGGAAGTTGGCGGACTATATCGCGCAACGCCGCAATCACCCTTACATACCGGGCGCAACAGCCCCCGGGTTCAACTACCTGTCGCCCGACCGCAGAACCACGGCAGCGGTGCGCAACATAGGCGGAGACAATCTTCCCGTAGTCATTGCCGCACGATTGGACGGAAATACGGATTTTAATCCGCAGTTCATGCCCGATTACGTGTACGTGGGGCGCCAACTGCCCGAACATCCTGCCGAAGGCGTGCAATACATCATTGACGCCGACCTCTGGGAAGGGCAACCCAATACATCGCCTGTGTTCAAAGTAGAGCAACTGCCGTTTATCAGCGGATGTAACGCACCGCTGAAGTTCCTGTTCATCACTTACATGGGACTGAACGATGAAGCGATTGCCGGTCTGAAATACCATCCGGAAGTGGTGCTTGTGGCACAAAGCAACCACCCGAACCGTTTGGGTGAATATCGTGCCTTAGCCCACCAGTTGATGAACGAGGGATTGAAAAACCCGCTTGTTTTCTTCCAGCATTATGCCGAAACGGAAACGGAAAACCTGCAAATCAAGTCGGCAGCCGATATGGGAGCGCTTATCATCGACGGGCTCTGCGACGGCATTTTCCTTTTCAACCAAAACGGACAGGCAGGGGACAAGGCGATAAATGACAAGGTGGTAGACGCCACCGCTTTCGGCATTCTGCAAGCAGGGCGCATCCGCACCAGCAAGACCGAATATATCTCTTGTCCGGGTTGCGGCCGTACGCTTTACGACCTTGAAAGCACCATCGCCCGCATCAAACAAGCGACATCGCATCTGAAAGGACTTAAAATCGGCATCATGGGATGCATCGTCAACGGTCCCGGCGAAATGGCGGATGCCGACTACGGATACGTAGGCGCAGGACGGGGCAAAATAAGCTTGTACAAAAGAAAGGAGTGCATCGAAAAGAACATTCCCGAAGAGGAAGCTGTAGAAAAGCTAATCGAACTAATCAGGAAAAACGGGGATTACATAGAAAAACAGTAGATTTCCGGACGGAGCCAATATAGGGATACTCCTAAAACAAGAAAATCAGAGGGTATGTCTAAACACCCGGAATACATAAACCACCCCTGCCATAGACATCTGTGGCAGGGGTGATTTGGTTAATAAGGGAGTTTTGACATACTCTCTTCCGTATCTTTCAGCAGGAACAGTTACTGAATATCCCTATATTGGCTTCGTTCAAGTTATTCCCCTTTCTTGCCGTCACCCTCTTGGGTTTGCGGGATGCCGAGCATCTGTTTATATTTCCCGGGGGAAGTCAATATGCCGGTCGCTTCTTTCAGGTCTTTATCGTCCTTCAACTGTTGTATGATTCCACCGCGCTGGTAATAATAGCGTTTGATAATTTCCACCGCAATCATTTCCTTTATATCCTCCGAGAAATGCTCAAGGTCGCGGTCCAGGTTATGGGATAATTTTTTCTCCAAAGCCTTGAATTCATCCGATGCATCAGTCAGATATCCTTCGAACTCCGCCATCTCCTTCAGGCTTTTCAAAATCTTCTCCGTCTGCTGGTCATACTTGAAATCGGCTTTCTGCACCATCGACTTGAAGTCGGCATAGTCGGCATCCGTTATCACAAAATCTTCGGGTGCCGCAATGGCAGGATGCTTCAGGCAATACTCCGTGGCGTAATCGAATATCAGATTATCATTTACCAAATAGAACAGAATGTTAGGCAGCTTATTCTGCTTGACGCTGACATCGGGAGTGACCCCGCCACCGTCACGCACCTCACGCCCGGCAACCGTGTGGAATACAGTAGTCAAACTATCCGGAATACGGCCTACACTGCCGTCTTCGTTGCGGTGCTTGTAGTCGATTGCCTGTACGCAACGCCCGCTCGGGATATAGTATTTGGAAGTCGTCAGCTTCATGGTCGCCCCATAAGGCAACGGACGGGTGGTCTGCACAAGCCCTTTCCCAAACGTACGGTTGCCTACCACCACTGCACGGTCATAGTCCTGCAACGCCCCCGCCAGGATTTCCGA
The DNA here is from genome assembly GCF_910578895.1 of uncultured Bacteroides sp. Lineage (GTDB taxonomy): Bacteria > Bacteroidota > Bacteroidia > Bacteroidales > Bacteroidaceae > Bacteroides. Next base: position 2,168 of record NZ_CAJTSC010000075.1, on the reverse strand, counting down.
TGCGGAAGCCGTAGCGCTATTCACCAATACAGCCAACGGGATTTCCAAGTCCAACGGTTCGCGCAACGTCTTATACGTATTGCTTGCCTGTTTCGTCTTTCCTTTCGTTGTCACCAATGTTTTGCCGCGTGGCAGGAAGAAGTTGGCTATTTCCACCGCTTCGTCCAGCAAGCCGCCGCCATTGTTGCGCAAGTCGATGACCAAAGAAGTAATCCCCTGCTTCTTCAAGTCCAGAAATGCCCGCTTGAACTCTTTGGAAGGATTGCCGGAGAAAGAAGTAAGGTTGATATAACCGATATGCTTGTCCAGAACGGTATAATAAGGAATCAAAGGCAGTTCGATGGAACGGCGCACGATGTCAAACTCCAACGGCTTCTCTGTGCCGGGACGCTGCACTTTGAGTTTGAAACTTGTACCTACCTGCCCGCGAAGCATCTCGCTCACTTCCTGATTGTTCTTCCCGGCAAGGTCTTTCCCGTCAATCTCCATCAGAATATCACCTGCCTTCAACCCTACGGTGGCGGCGGGCATGTTTTCATAAGGTTCGGCTATCATGGAACGTTTCAACTTGGTGTTCCAGGTGATGATAGAACCGATGCCGCCATACGAATTCTTCAGCATCTGCTCCAGTTCGCTTTGGTCTTCCTCAGGGAAGTAATTCGTATAGGGATCGAGCGAGTAGAGCATGGACTCTATTCCGGTGCGGATAGTCTTATTGGGGTCTATCGTATCCACGTAAAACATATCCAACTCCTTCACGACGGAATTAAATATATCCAAATTCTTTGCTATCTGGAAACTACGGCTGTCGCCACTTTTAAACCCGAAAAAGAAGCATGTGCCTGCCACCAAAAGCAGAACAACCATCCAACGTATCTTTACATATTTCATATATCCTAATTTATCATTAATATCTTTTCTTTTATCTTCTCCCATTTTTCACCCGGCAGTTCCGTTCCAACCACCTGTATGACCTCACCCGAAAGGACGGCACCTATTCTTCCGCATTTCTCCAGAGAATATCCGCAGGTAAGCCCATAAAGAAACCCGGCGGCAAAGAAATCTCCGGCACCTGTGGTGTCAGCCACCTTTGCCACAGGCACAGCCTCAACCCGCACTGCTTCCGTTCCTTTGCGGATAAGCGACCCTCGCGCTCCCACTTTTACAATGGCGATGCTGCACATTTTAGCGATGACATCCAACGCTTCTTCGGGTTCTTTGCCGGTAAACGCTTTCGCCTCTTCCTCGTTGGCAAAGACAATATCCACATATTTGTTAATCAGAAGAGAGAAGAAATCATGGTCGCCCGCCACAATATTATAACTTGCCATATCCAGGCAAACCTGCAAACCGGCTTCTTTCGCCAACTCGATGGCACGGAGAATCATATCGTGTTCCTGTACCAAATAGCCTTCAATAAACAGATATGTATATCCTTTGAACATCTCCAGCGACAATTCTTCCGCTTTCAATGTAGACGCCGCCCCCAAATATGTACCGAAAGTGCGCTCTCCGTCCGGAGATATAAAAGTAGAAGCAACTCCCGAAGGCAATGTATCGGAAAGTAACAAATTGGCCTCAATGCCATGTTTCAACAAACTTTCACGGAAAAAGTTGCCATAAGTATCATTATTCACTTTTCCAATAAATCCGGTGCCTGCGCCAAGCTGCGCCATACCACGAATGGCATTTCCGGCAGAGCCACCGGTTGCCAAATGGGTCTTTATCCGGCTAAAGTATTTATTGATCTTCAATAATTTATCATCATCAATAAGCGTCATGCTGCCTTTAGGCAACTCCATTTCCACCAAGACTTCATCACTGTCAAGGGTTGCCAACACATCAACCAAGGCATTTCCCAATCCAATTATTTTATCCATTCTCGATATTTTTTTTGCAAAGATATTGCATATTTCAAAATATCCTATTACTTTTGCAGCGCATTTGAGAAAAAACAACATTCTTCCTTAGCTCAGTCGGTTAGAGCATCTGACTGTTAATCAGAGGGTCCTTGGTTCAAGTCCAAGAGGAAGAGCAAAAAGGTTCGTCATTACGGCGAACCTTTTTTGTTTATTACAATGCGAGGATATGATTTAGGGGGCAGTCCGAAAACGGCTCAGTTGTAATTCTTGGGGGATTAACCTTTGTTAATTCCCCTTTATGCATAC
>NZ_CAJTSC010000074.1 GCF_910578895.1 uncultured Bacteroides sp. | reverse complement strand
GTTTTCCTCTTTTTATTCGTCACATAGCCCGCTATGCTCCTCCTGAAAATAGAAAAACATCCTCGCAAAGAACGCTCAAAATAATGCTGAACAAAATGTAAACAGGCTCTTTGTTTTACAAATATAACAAGTTTCTCCGGTTTAATGTTCTGTATCAGGCAAATTGTGCTTACAGTTCAATGCGCTGCACCGTTACCGCTTCGTTCAGGAAGACGGATGCGGACTCGATGAATTTCTCTTCCGCTTCGGTGGTATAGTAGGCGCATTTGCCGCCTTGGGTACATTTGGCGTCTATTTCGGGATGGCGGTGAAGATAATCTTTCAGGCTGTCCGCTACCAATTTGCCTTGCGACACTATGGTGATGCCGTCCGGCATGTATTGCCGGATTTTGGGCAGCAGTATCGGATAGTGCGTACAACCCAGGATGGCGGTATCTATCTCCCGGTCTTTGGCAAGGAGCTCGTTTATGTATTTGCGGATGAAGTAATCCGTGCCGTCGCCTTGCGCCTCGTTGTTCTCTACAAGCGATACCCATAAGGGGCAGGCTTCTCCGCTGACTTTGATGTCGGGAAAAAGTTTATGTATCTCCAACGGATAGGATTCGGACTTGATGGTGCCTCCCGTGGCAAGAACTCCGACGTGGCGGCTGCGGGTTATATGGCCGATACATTCCACGGTGGGACGGATGACGCCCAGTACGCGGCGTGCCGGGTCAAGATGCGGCAGGTTGTTTATCTGTATGCTGCGCAACGCTTTGGCGGACGCCGTATTACAGGCAAGGATGACAAGATGGCAACCCATTTCGAACAGTTTGGTGACTGCCTGCAAGGTGAACTCGTATACAACTTCGAACGAACGTGTCCCGTAAGGGGCGCGGGCATTGTCGCCCAGATAGATGTAATCGTATTCCGGCAAGGCTTCCCGTATTTTACTCAAGATGGTGAGCCCGCCGTATCCGGAATCGAATACACCGATAGGACCGGGACTGGAAGGTAGTTTCTGTTTCATACAATCTTTCTGACGCTAAGAGTATAGTGTACGGCAAAGATAATGCAAATTGTGAGGATGGGGCACAGATTGTACAGGATTTTACGAATCGGCGAACTGATTTCGTAAGTTGTTTTTATGCGGCTTCTTTTTTCATTGCACTTGTCGCCCCAATTGTGGTGGCCTTGATATCGAAGAGTTTGGGGTGGAATGGGAGGATGAAGGGATGTGAAAGAAAAGGTGTGTGTCAAAACCTTGACAGAATGATACGACTGTCGGAGTTTTGACACACACCTTTTCGATGATTTCCTCGTTTAGAGGTATTATGCGGTCTGTTTAATACCGGTGTTATTTGATGCCGAGTTGTGTTTTAACTTTTGCGGTCACGTCTACACTCTGTGCACCTACGTAGGGTATCGGAGTACGTGCCAAGTCGAAAATATAGACTACGCCTTCAGCCTTGCCTACGGCTTGGATGGCATCATCCAGCTTTTTATAGATAGGAGCCATGGCATCTTGCTGTGCCTTTTGCATAGACTGATAAGCTTCTTGCTGGAATTGTTCCTGGCGTTGTGCCATATCCTGCAACTCTTTCTGACGTCTTTCTGCGATGTTTTTCGGCAGTGAGTCGGCTTGAGCCAAGAATTCCTGATACTTTTTGTTGAACTCTTCCTGTGTACGTTGCATTTCTGTCTGGTACTCTTTGGACATGGCTTCCAGGTCGGCTTGAGCTTTTGTGTATTCCGGCATGGTGATGATAACTTCTTGAGAGTTCATGTGAGCGAATTTTGTTTGCGCCATAGCTCCCAGAGGGAGAGCAAACATTGCTACGAGCAGTGCGATTTTTTTAAGCATAACGTTTATTGTTTATTTTGAATGATTATTCCTTGTATAGGATGCAAATGTATGAAATTAATTTGAATATCCTAATTTTGTAAGCACTTCATTGCTTATGTCGATACTTGGAGAAGCGAAGATGATGCTTGATGCGGATGCGCGGTCTACGACTACGGCATAACCTTTCTGCGTGGAAATCTCTTTTACCGTCTCGTAGATTTCATCTTGGATGGGCTGCATCAATGCTTCGCGTTTCTTGAACAACTCACCTTCGGGACCGAAGTATTTGCGGCGTAATTCTGCCGCAGATTTCTCTTTGGCAACAATCTCTTCTTCTTTCTTCGATTTTTGCGCTTCGGAAAGGGTTTTGATAGACGCCTGATAACTGTCATACAAGTTCTTGGCTTGCATGCTCAATTTCTCGACCTCGCTTTGCCATTGTTTGGAAGTCCGGTTCAACTCATCGGTCGCACTTTGGTAGGCAGGGATATTCTTTAAGATGTATTCCATGTCGATCAGGGCGAACTTTTGTGCATTGGCTGTTATGCCTGCGGCAAACAGCAGAAACATGATTAATAAACTCTTTCTCATAACGTTCTGGTTTTAGTTAAACAAATTAGAACTCTTGTCCTAAGATGAAGTGGAATTGGCTACCGCCGTAATCACTTCTTCCGAATACTTTGTCGAAACCGTAAGCCCAGTCGATACCCATCATACCAATCATCGGAAGGAAGATGCGGACACCGATACCGGCAGAACGTTTCAAATCAAACGGATTGAATTTGTTTACATCTTGCCAAGCGTTACCGGCTTCAACAAAAGTCAACGCATAAATGCTGGTACTTGTTTCCAACATCAACGGATATCTTAATTCCAGACCGAGACGTGTATATGCGTAGCCTTCGTATCCATAAGGAGTAAGAGAACTGTTTTCATATCCACGGAGGGCAACACTTTCTGTTGCATAGCTGGAATATCCCGTCATACCGTCGCCACCCACATCGAAGGTCTCGAACGGAGATTTCTTATACTTGTTGTAATGTCCTAACAAACCGAATTCCACGCGTCCCATTAATACCGGAGTGCGTTTTACATTAATAGGATCCATCAACGGGATGTATATCTTTGATTTGAATTTCCACTTGTGGTATTCTATCCATTTATGCATTTTGTTCATGTCGTTCTGGTTGCTGGTACTGTACTTGCTGTAGTCTGTACCGTCGAACAATGAGTAGGGCGGCGTCAATTGTGCCGACAGTGAGAACTCGGAACCTTGGCGCGGATAAATGGGGTTGTCGATAGAACTGCGTGACAAGGTGAGGTTCAGACTCAGGTTGTTACACTTGCCGTTGGTAACAGGGAAATATTGCCAATCGCTCAAGATATAACGCTGGTAGGACAACTCTGCCGTGAATTGGAAGTAGTCATCCGGCCATTTCAGACGTTTACCGAACATTACCGCCAATCCCCACATCTGGATAGACTTGTCGGGGTCGTAGTAGTTTTCGTAGTTGTTATAATTACCGTAATTGTACATGCCGTAACCGTACATGCCGCTATAATAACTGTTGTAATAGTTGTTCATGTATGCCGAGTTGTAGTAGCGGCTGCTGATATCTGTCTGACGAGAGTAGAATGCGGATACGGAGAATGCATTCGGACGCTTGCCGCCAAACCACGGGTCGTAGAATGACACACTGTACGATTGGTAGTATTTGGCATTGGTCTGTCCGCTGATGGTCAATGTCTGTCCGTCACCTTGCGGCAGGATACCGCGATAGTTCTCACCCGGATGCAGGAGATTGGCAACGGAGAAGTTTGTGAATTTCAAACTCAATTTACCGATAATACCCGTTTGTCCCCAACCGGCAGAGAATTCTACCTGGTCGTTTGCTTTGGAAACAAGGTTGTAACCGATATCAACCGTGCCGTCTTCCGGTTTAGGCTGGATGTCCGGTTGGATTTGTTCCGGGTCGAAGTGTCCCATTTGTTGGATTTCACGCATGGAACGCATCAAGTCGTCGCGGCTAAACAGTTGTCCCGGACGGGTACGAAGTTCACGGCGGACTACGTTTTCATACAAGCGGTCGTTGCCGTTGATGCTGACTTTGTTGATGGTAGCCTGGCGACCTTCGAAAATACGCATTTCCAAATCAATGGAGTCGCCTACGATATTTACTTCTACGGGGTCGAGCGAGTAGAAGAGGTAACCGTTGTTGTAGTAGAGGTTACCGATTGCATCTTCGTCTGTACTGGTACGTTCTTCCAATAACTTTTGGTTGTAGACGTCACCTTTTTTCATACGGAGCAAGAAATTCAATTGCTCGGAAGGATAGAGGGTATTGCCGACCCAAGTTACATTACGCAAATAGTATTTCTGTCCTTCTTCAATCTCCATGGAAATATCTACAGTACGGTCATCGTATGGCTTGATGCTGTCTTTGACAATCATTGCATCACGATAACCCAACTCGTTGTACTTGTCTATAATCAGTTGCTTGTCGGCTTCGAAATTCTCTTCAACGAATTTTTTGGTGCGGAAAAGGTTGAGTAGCTTGCCTTTTTCATTCGTCTTCTTCATCACACGTTTTAGCTTGTTGGTGGTGATGGCTTCGTTGCCGGTAATTGTAATCTGGTGTACTTTTACTTTTTCCTTTTTATCGATATTGATGTCCACCAAGACTTGATTGGCATTATTCGGATCGTCTTTTTGAGTGATGATGACATCGGCATTTTTGAAACCCTTATCGTCGAAATAACGCTTGATAAGCGTTTTGGCACGGTCTATCAGGTTAGGAGTGACCTGGTTTCCTTTTATCAGGCCCACTCTGGCTTCCAAATCTTCACGTTCCGATTTCTTCACACCGTGGTAACGGATGTCAGACACGCGGGGACGCATTGTCAGGTGAATTGTAAGCCAAATCCTGTCGCCCTCAATCTTGTCTGCGGTGATTTGTACATCAGAGAACAGACCATGACGCCAATAACGTTTACAAGCCTGCGTTATTTCATCACCGGGAACGGTAATTGTCTGCCCTTTTGTTAATCCGGATAAACCGATGATTACATAATCTTCATAATTCTTGGCTCCAACCACTTTTATGTCCGCTATTTCATACTTTTTAGGTGTACCCGAATAAAGAATGACAGGCTTTTCGGTTTCATCGGTGTTGTTGATGTCCTGCGCCGCGCTGGTAAGTACACAGCTGAAGAGGCAGATAAACGTTACGAGTATGGAGAAAATACGATAGTGCATCTTTTTATTTACTGTTTTACAATTTACTATTTTATAATTTGTGTTTTTCGATTAACTGATTTGTTCACTGGTTTTCCCGAACCTGCGTTCACGTTTCTGATAATCTGAAATGGCTTTGCGAAGCTCCTCGACACGGAAGTCCGGCCAGTAGGTGTCGCAGAAATACAATTCCGAGTAAGCACATTGCCAAAGCAGGTAATTGCTTAGGCGAACTTCTCCACCCGTACGTATCAATAAATCCGGGTCGGGCATGAAGTTGGTGGTAAGATGCCGGAATAGCAGGTTATCGTCTATCTGTTCGGGTGTCAATTCGCCTTTTTGCACTAAAGCTGCAATCTGACGGGTGGCTTCCGTTATTTCCCAACGGGCCGAGTAACTGATTGCCAATACTAAAGACATCCCAGTGTTGTTTGAGGTATGCGCTATGCAGGTCTCCAAACGTTCCCGTACATTGGCGGGCAACTTGGTCAAATCTCCAATAACCCGGAAACGGATATTGTTCTTCATGAATGTCTCCTCTTCGATAGAATCAAAAAGAAGCGTCATTAATGCAGCGACCTCATCAGAAGGCCGGTTCCAATTTTCGGTGGAGAACGTATACAATGTCAGATATCTGATGCCTAATTTCGATGCTTCTTCTGCAATAATATGCACGGTCTCAGCACCGGCTTGGTGTCCGTAACAACGTTCTTGCTTGCGTTGCTTTGCCCAACGTCCGTTGCCGTCCATGATAATTGCCACGTGTTGCGGAATTCGGCCTAAATCAAGTTCTTCTTTATTTAGCATCTTTCTATACTTACATCTCTTGTCTTGGTTAATTTTTATTTTACACCTTAATTATATAAGGAAAACCGAAATAATAAGGTTATTGCGCTTGTGCGGGCATCAGCCTGTTTAGATGTCCGCGCCAAACTGCATTTGTTTTTCCGTCACCGCCGAAGATTACCCATATATAAGGGCTGTCTACCACAATGGAGTAGGGGGCGGATATCCCTGTCATCTTTTCATCCAACAGGAATTTCCGTTTCGTTTCGCGCCAGGATATACCGTCTACGGAAGTATATATGGCATCAAGCTTTTTATCTTCTTCGCTACCGAAAATGTAGTAGTTGTTGCCGTAGTACATTAAAACGGGGTTGGCGAATTTGGGGCAATATACATCGTAGGAACTGGTATTTGCCAATGAGAACCACTCTTTGCCATTGGCAGAAACCCAGGGGACGGTTTGTTTCAACCGGTCGTTACCGGTATTGCCTACTACCATTACTTGGGGTTGATAGTTGGCAGTGAAATTGGCTGAATACAGGTCCGAGGTCGGGAAATCGGGGTCGTTGGGCATTTCTTCTTTGGGGCTTGTGCCATCGTCCTCGGTAGTATAAACACCGTTGACGGTGATAACTGTAAGTACATTCGGGAAACTTGCTATCAATGCCTGGACATTGTTTCCAAGATTAACCTCTTTGTCCCATTGCGCTCCGTCTAAAGAGGAGTAAACAGTGTTGTCTGCAACGATATACAACTTCTGCCCATTGTCTTTGTGTAGAACCACAAGGGAATTTAATCGGGCATTGGCAGGGAAAGAATTGTTTGTGTATGCTACTGTTTTCCAACCATAGTCATTTTGCTTGGTAGATGTTTTGTATGCTTCGTTCTGCGCGAACACCCATAATTCGTTATTGAATAATACCGCTTTCTGACCGCTTGTAGGAACAATTTTGGGAAGGGCGGTACTTTGCTCGTTCCATACCAAAGAATCCGGGTCTTGGCGGTGCAGCCTGATTTCAAGAGAATATTCGTTTACCGTAACGCCATCCGGTGCGTGTACTTTAAACTTCATTCCGCCTTTAGTGTTTACTGCTTTTCGGAGGTCTACCGAATCCGCTTTGTTGAATATCGTATCACCGTTGATGTTCATTTCATCTTTCGATGTAATCCAGCCGCTTACGGTGAATGTGTCAATTAAGATACGGTCAATAATCGTATCTGCTCCAATGGGCAATGAATCTTTGTTGTAGATTTCTCTGTTTAGCTGGTCTATCGTGAATTTATAATATCTGCCGTACACGGCATCAATGCCAAAAGCGTATACTGTTGCATCGGAACTTAGTTCCATCGTCTCTTCCGAATCGAGGCACGAGCTTATAGCGATTGATACAAAAAGAAAACTTGCGATTATTGTTAAAAACTTTATTCTCATTTGATAGATAGTGTTTATTTACAAGTTGCAAAAATAGGAACATTTTTTTCTATAAAACAGCTTTGTCGGCAAGTTTTATATAAAATTATAGATAGTAGAGCGCTCTTTTTTGATAAAAATGCCCTTGAATAAGGCTGTTAGCCCAATCTCATGGCTGTGTAATGTCGAAAACTTCTACCGAAATATTGTTCGCTGACACAGGGCTCTTTATGACCTATTTCAGGTGCTTTAACACCTGAAAACAGCATTAAAGGACTTTCTTCAACAAAAATTTCATCCCACAATTCCGCATTGATAAAAGATTGCAGCAAGACGCTTCCGCCTTCGACCAATAATGATTGCAACCCTTGTGTATATAAATATTTCATGATTTGCGGCAGTGCATTTTGGGAGAAATCAATAGGGATGTATTCAATGTTGGGCTGTGGCGGATGTTGCTTCTCCGTGAACAGGAGTGTACGGAAATTTCCATCGAATAAATGCAGTGCAGGAGAGAGGCGCATCTGCCTGTCTATCGTTATCCGTACAGGTGACCGACCGTGCCAGTTGCGTACTGTCAGGCTGGGATTGTCCAGCTGTGCCGTGTGTGTGCCTACCATGATGGCACCATGCTCTGTCCGTTTTTTATGCACGAGCATGGAAGTCAGCGGACTGGATAAAATGGCAGGTTTTCCATCCTTACGGCATTTGTCAATGTATTTATCGGCAGATTCCGCCCATTTCAGGGTAATGTATGGACGATGTAGGGTATGGAATGTGATAAAGCGCCGGATTAAGTTTTTGCATTCCTGCTCCAGTACCCCGACTATGACTTCCCGTCCGGCATCCTTCAGCTTTTGGATTCCCCGTCCTGCAACTTTGGCAAAAGGGTCTTGGCAGCCTATTACGATACGGGGGATTTGTTTCTCTATGATGAGGTCGGCACAGGGCGGTGTTTTTCCATAATGGGAACAGGGCTCCAGGCTGACATAAATTGTAGAGCGCTTTAGCAGGGTGGAGTCTTTTACGGAACGTATTGCGTTGACTTCGGCATGTGCTTCGCCGCAACGTACATGATATCCTTCACCGATGATTTTTCCGTCGCATACGATTACCGCACCCACCATGGGATTGGGAGCTGCATTGCATAATCCGTTTTGAGCCAATTGTATGCAGCGGCGCATGTATTTTTCTTCTTCCATACTTTGTATAACTCTTGAACTTCCACTATTTTTGCAACCCGAAATGCCGAATGTTATGAATATCCCCGTCTCCTATATCCGGTGTGCCTTGCAGGAACGTTATTCTGCACAAGAGGCTGCCAATTTATCCCGCATTGTCTGCTGTGAAATGTTGGGGCAGACTACGGTTGATTATTATTTGGGCAAAGATATAATTTTATCCCCAAAAGAGAAGCAGGATTTGGATGGCATTCTCGCCCGTTTGCATAAATTTGAGCCGATACAGTATATACAGGGGAGCGCCCGTTTTCTGGAACGTTCCTATCTGGTGGCTCCCGGTGTGCTGATTCCCCGTCCGGAAACAGAAGAATTGGTGGAAATGATGATAAAGGAGATTCCTGCTGATGCGCATATCCTTGACATAGGAACGGGAAGCGGATGTATTGCCGTTTCTCTTTCTAAGGCTTTTCCTGATGCGGGAGTGACGGCTTGGGACATTTCGGAAGAAGCCTTGCTTATCGCCCGGCAAAATAATGACAGGCTCGGAGGGAACGTCCGTTTTCTCCGGCAGGATGTATTTGCTTATATGCCGGATGGCAAAGAACATTATGATGTGATAGTCAGCAATCCGCCTTATGTGACAGAATCGGAGAAGCAGGCTATGGAGCGTAATGTGCTGGATTGGGAACCTTTCTCTGCGCTGTTTGTTTCGGATAGTGACCCGTTGCTTTTTTACCGGCGAATTGCGGAATTGGGTAGGGGCATGCTTGTCCCCGGTGGCAGGCTTTATTTTGAAATAAACCGGGCTTACGGGGAAGCTACGGCAGCAATGCTTTGTGGACAGGGATATGTCAATCTACGGGTCCTGAAAGATATTTCCGGAAATGACCGAATTGTAATCGCAGAACGATGATAGAAATTACAGAAACAGATGCTTTGAACCGTTTGGCGGCTTATTGTTCCATAGCGGAGCATTGCCGTGCGGAGGTGACGGAGAAATTACAGCGTTGGAGCATTCCTTATGATGCCATAGACCGTATAATCGACCGTTTGGAACAAGAGAAATACATAGATGAAGAACGCTTTTGCCGCGCCTTTATCCACGATAAGTATCGTTTTGCCAAATGGGGGAAAATAAAAATCGGACAGGCGCTTCAATTGAAGAAAATCCCGCAAAGGGTTTACTGCCGGTACTTGAATGAAATAGATGAAGAGGAATACCTTGCCGTTTTAAATGGTTTGTTGGTGGCAAAACGTAAAAGCGTTCATGCGGAAAACGAGTTCGAGTTGAACAACAAGTTGGTGCGTTTCGCCCTGAGCCGGGGATTCGAAATGAAAGATATTCGTCGTTGCCTTGCGCTTTCGGACGAAAATGACGGATTGGAATGAAAATTATCCGTATTCTTTTTTTTATTTTCGTTAGCTTTCCGTATTTTTGCGGCATATTTATCATAAGTTAGTTTAGCTATGAAAACTTTAGAAAGATTGTTTGCAGAGAAGTTGCTGAAGATTAAAGCGATTAAACTACAACCCGCTAATCCGTTTACTTGGGCATCAGGATGGAAATCTCCGTTTTACTGTGATAACCGTAAGACCCTTTCGTATCCTTCTCTCCGTAATTTCGTGAAATTGGAAATTACACGTCTGATTCTGGAACGTTTCGGTCAGGTTGATGCCATTGCCGGTGTTGCCACGGGGGCTATTCCTCAGGGAGCATTGGTGGCTGATGCATTGAACCTGCCATTTGTATATGTACGCTCTACTCCGAAAGACCACGGTTTGGAGAACTTGATAGAAGGCGAACTTCGTCCTGGCATGAAAGTGGTAGTGGTGGAAGACTTGATTTCTACCGGTGGAAGTAGTTTGAAGGCCGTTGAAGCTATCCGTCGTGACGGATGTGAGGTAATCGGTATGGTTGCCGCCTATACTTATGGATTTCCTATCGCCGAAAAAGCATTCAAGGATGCTAAGGTTCCTTTGGTGACATTGACCAACTATGAAGCCGTGCTGGAAGTTGCTCTTCGTACAGGTTATATTGAGAAGGAAGATGTGGCAACGCTGAATGAATGGCGTAAAGATCCTGCACATTGGGAAGCCGGAAAATAAGACTTATTTTATATAATGACAGATTATGACGAAAGAGCCATTCGGATAGGCGTACTGTCCGAATAGTTCTTTTTGTCTTTTAAAGACTATTGGATTATGACGAAATTTGAAAGTTCGGTAAAGGTGATACCGGCTTCACAAAATCTTGTTTATGAGAAGCTTTCAGATCTTAGCAATCTGGATAAGGTAAAAGACCGCTTGCCGCAGGATAAAGTGAAGAATTTGAGTTTTGATGCGGAAACATTGTCGATAGAAGTGCCGCCGGTAGGGAAAATCGTATTGCAGATTGTGGAGAAAGAACCATGTAAGTGTATCAAGTTCGCCACAACCACTTCGCCGTTGCCGTTCAACTTGTGGATACAGATAGTACCTCTTACGGAAACGGAATGTAAAATGAAACTTACCATCGGCATGGAGTTGAATCCGTTCATGAAAACGATGGTACAGAAGCCTTTGCAGGAAGGATTGGAGAAAATGGCTGATGCGTTGGCGATGATACAATATTAAAACTCATATATTTATATCTCGACTTATAACTCTTTATTATGGCTCAGAAACTTTGGGAGAAGTCCACTCAGGTAAATAAAGATATAGAGCGGTTTACGGTGGGACGTGACCGTGAAATGGACCTGTATTTGGCAAAGCACGACGTGTTGGGTTCTATGGCGCATATCACGATGCTGGAAAGTATCGGTCTGCTGCAAAAAGAAGAACTGTCTCTGTTGCTTGCGGAGTTGAAAAATATATACGCAGCTGCCGAGCACGGAGAGTTTGTGATAGAAGAAGGTGTGGAGGATGTCCACTCGCAAGTGGAGTTGATGCTGACCCGTAAGTTGGGCGATGTGGGAAAGAAAATCCATAGCGGACGTTCGCGTAACGATCAGGTACTTCTGGATTTGAAACTTTTTACCCGTGCCGAGATAAGAGATATAGCTGAAGCTGTGGAGCAGCTTTTTCATGTGCTTGTCATGCAGAGCGAGCGTTATAAAGATGTGCTGATGCCGGGATATACCCACTTGCAGATTGCGATGCCATCATCTTTCGGATTGTGGTTCGGTGCTTATGCCGAAAGTTTGGTAGACGATATGTTGTTTTTGCAAGCCGCCTTTAAGATGTGCAATCGCAATCCGTTGGGTTCTGCTGCCGGATATGGGTCGTCTTTTCCGTTGAACCGTTCGATGACCACTCGGTTGTTGGGCTTCGATTCGTTGAACTATAACGTGGTGTATGCCCAAATGGGGCGCGGCAAGATGGAGCGTAATGTGGCTTTCGCTCTGGCAAGTATTGCAGGTACGATTTCCAAACTTGCGTTCGATGCTTGCATGTTCAACAGTCAGAACTTCGGTTTTGTGAAATTGCCTGACGATTGTACTACCGGCTCCAGTATTATGCCGCATAAGAAGAATCCGGATGTGTTCGAACTGACGCGCGCCAAGTGCAACAAGTTGCAATCACTGCCCCAGCAGATCATGATGATAGCAAACAATCTGCCTTCCGGTTATTTCCGCGATTTGCAGATTATCAAGGAAGTGTTCCTGCCTGCTTTTCAGGAGTTGAAAGACTGCTTGCGGATGACCACTTATATCATGAACGAAATCAAAGTGAACGAGCACATCCTTGATGATGATAAGTATCTGCTTATTTTCAGCGTGGAAGAGGTAAATCGTCTGGCGCGTGAAGGCATGCCTTTCCGCGATGCTTACAAGAAAGTAGGGCTGGATATCGAGGCTGGCAAGTTCTTCCACACTAAAGAGGTGCATCACACGCACGAGGGAAGTATCGGTAATCTTTGCAACAATGAAATTTCCGGTTTGATGGAGAAAGTCATAGACGGCTTTAATTTTGAGACCATGATGCAGGCGGAAAAGGCATTGCTCGGGCTGTAATTACGGTTAGTTAACTTCTTATGGTGTACGATGTTAACTTCCTTCATTTAGGATGTTAACTTCTTAACGGCAATTCAGTTAACATCGTGCATCCTACTTAGTTAACTTTTTTCCATTGAAAAGTTTGGCTGTAACGGGGAATCTGTTTATCTTTGCATCCGTTCTCCAAAAACCTGCGGAAATAGCTCAGTTGGTAGAGCATAACCTTGCCAAGGTTAGGGTCGCGAGTT
>NZ_CAJTSC010000073.1 GCF_910578895.1 uncultured Bacteroides sp. | reverse complement strand
CAAAATATCAGCATATTATAATATTATATATCTTGCCGCCTACAATTCTTTCATTTAAGCCGCGAGAGTGCCATACTTACGGTTAATAAATTGTCATCGATTTCCCATAAGCATGGCAGGAGGATAATTGGAAAGTCATGCAGATAATCATAACAAAAAAAACACTTAAAGCAAGGACCGGTTTAAATTGTGCCCGCCATTAACTCCGCTCAAAACATCTTTTATTTTTTTGATTTCAGCATACCCTTTTGAGCATCCTTTCCGAAGATGCTTTCCTGTTTTAATCAAGAGCATAGCGGGCTATGCAACAAATCACATTATTATGTACGAACGTGTGTGTGTGAGAAAAAAGATGCGCCGCATTTCTGCATGTTTGCATGTTTTGCATGCCATATACGTATCGTTTCGTAAAGTGCCACTCTGTAATCCTGAAGTGCCACTCTGCAACTCCAAAGTAGGACTTTACAACTATTCAAGTTTATCATACTCCTCGTCCGTCACCGGTTCAAACCACTCGTTGGAAGTTTCTTCTTCGGGAACCTCGAAAGCAAGATGAGCAACCCAACCGCCGGCAGCCGGCACGAAACAAAAAAAGCCTCTCCCCCTTGCATCCGAAGGAAAGAAGCTTCTTCGTCCCATGCCGGACAAACGGCACTTACTTCCGGCTGACAATCGTACCTGTAGCCTGGTTAGCAGGCATCACCAGCACTTCCGCCACCTGTATATGCCCGGGGACGGTAGCTGCAAAGTACACCACTTCGGCAATATCGTCGCCCGTAAGCGGACGGATGCCTTTGTATACATTATCGGCAGCAGCCTTGTCTCCACGGAAACGCACTACGGAGAAGTTCGTTTCCACCAGACCGGGTTTGATGTTCGTCACCCGCACGGGAGTATCCACGAGGTCAATGCGCAACCCATCGGACAATGCCTTCACTGCCGCCTTGCTGGCGCAATACACACTACCGCCCGGATAGGCATAATCGCCTGCAATGGAGCCCATATTGATGACGTGCCCACGTCCGCGTTCCACCATTCCGGGAACGACAAGGCGCGTCATGGCGAGCAAAGATTTTACATTGGTATCAAGCACAACGTCCCATTCGTCCAAATCGCCTTCGTGCTCCTTGTCAACACCTATCACCAATCCGGCATTGTTAATCAGCACATCTATCGCCTTCCATGCTTCAGGAAGCGAGTCGAGGGCGGCTTTCGCAGCCCGGCGGTCACGTACATCGAAAGGAAGCAGACATACGTCCGCATGATACTCCACTTCCAGTTCCCGTTTTACGGCAACCAGTTTCTCCACATTCCGCCCATTGAGAATCAGGCGGTGCCCATTCATGGCAAACTTGCGCGCACAGCCCTCTCCTATTCCCGAAGAGGCACCTGTGATAAGTACGATTTTCTTTTCCATACCGAGTAATTATTTTCGAGTAATTATTTTTAAGCAGATGTCGGACAATCAATCATCAGCGTTTACGATGCGATAATCCGCTTTCAGGAAATCCGATATTACAGACTACAAAGTTATGACTTATTTGCAAGTATAGGTGCATTGCCCGCAACTTATAATTCATCAATCCACGTTTTTTTCATTTACAGGAGTTAGAGGATTATAAGGAGTTATCAGCCGCCAAGTCGGCTTGGTAGTTAAAGCCGATACCTCTGTAACGATGTCATACACAAGAGTATCGGTTCTAACTCCTTTAACGAACTCCTGACGAAGCGATGCGAAGTGATAACTCCTTTTAACTCCTCTAACTCCCCTCAATGAAAAAGCCGTGACCGATGCCGAACAAAATTCCAACAGGCTCTTAAAGTTTTCAAGAAAATATGTACCTTTGCAACGCTTTTTATTGCCCGGCTGTATATCCGGCAGAAATTTGTTTAATTCGTTTGGATAAAGTAAGAAACGCTTATGCAAAAGTCCGACTGCATCATCGGTGTAGAACACGTATCGAAGTTCTTCGGAGACAAGGCCGTACTGAATGATGTGAATTTGTCTGTCCGTAAGGGCGAGTTTGTAACGATACTGGGACCGTCCGGTTGCGGAAAGACGACATTGCTGCGTCTGATTGCGGGTTTCCAGACCGCCTCGGAAGGAGTGATAACCATTGCCGGGCAAGACATCACACAGACACCGCCCCATCGCCGTCCGGTGAACACCGTATTCCAGAAATACGCCCTGTTCCCCCACCTCAACGTATTCAACAACATCGCTTTCGGGCTTAAGTTGAAGAAGATGCCCGCCGCCACTATCGAGAAGAAGGTGAAGCAGGCGCTCCGCATGGTGGGAATGACCGACTATGAAGACCGCGACGTGGACTCTCTCTCCGGCGGACAGCAACAGCGTGTCGCCATAGCCCGCGCCATCGTCAACGAGCCGGAAGTGCTGCTCCTCGACGAGCCGCTTGCCGCATTGGACCTCAAGATGCGCAAGGACATGCAGATGGAGCTGAAAGAGATGCACCAAAAGTTGGGCATCACCTTCATATACGTCACCCACGACCAGGAAGAAGCCCTCACGCTGAGCGATACCATTGTCGTGATGAGCGAAGGCAAAATACAGCAGACAGGCACGCCGATAGATATATACAACGAACCTATCAACTCTTTCGTGGCAGACTTCATCGGCGAAAGCAACATCCTGAACGGTGTCATGGTGCACGACCAACTCGTCTCTTTCTGCGGGCATGAGTTCGATTGCGTGGACACGGGATTCGGACAGCAGACACAGGTGGACGTCGTAATCCGTCCGGAAGACATATACATCTTCGAGCCTTCGGATGCGGCGCAACTGACAGGAACCGTGACAAGTTCCATCTTCAAAGGCGTGCACTACGAAATGCTGGTACAGACCCGCGAAGGCTACGAACTGATGGTGCAGGATTACCACTGCTTCGAGGCGGGCCGCGAGGTGGGATTGTTAGTGAAGCCTTTCGACATCCATGTGATGAAGAAAGAGCGCACTTGCAACACGTTCGAGGGGAAACTGCTGGACGAAAACCACGTGGAATTCTTAGGTTGTAGCTTCGAGTGCAGCCCGGTGCACGGCATCCTGCCGGAAACGCCCGTGAAAGTGGAAGTAGACTTCCGCGACGTCATCCTTGAAGACAACGAGGAGGATGGCAGGCTGACGGGTGAAGTGAAATTCATCCTTTACAAAGGAAACCATTACCACCTCACCGTGTTTACCGACTGGGACGAAGATATCTTCGTAGACACCAATGACGTATGGGACGATGGAGACCGGGTGGGAATACGGATTGCACCGGAGAAGATAAAAATAACGGTTAATCATTAATCACCAATCACCGGAAAATGATGTCATTGCCCAATTTCTTTATGCGGCGGCGCAACTGGACTCTGCCCTACGCGCTGTTTTTGCTGATATTCGTGATAGTGCCGCTATTGCTCATTGTGTTGTATGCCTTCACAAATGCCGAGGGAACGTTTACCCTTGCCAACTTCCGCAAGTTCATGATGCACCCGGAAGCGATGAACACCTTCATCTACTCCATCGGCATAGCCATCATCACCACGCTTGCCTGCCTGCTGCTGGGCTATCCGGCGGCATACATCCTCAGCCAGAGGCAGTTCAACACCTCGCAGACCATGGTGGTGCTGTTTATCCTGCCCATGTGGGTGAACATACTGATACGCACGCTTGCCACCGTAGCGCTGTTCGACTTCCTGAACCTGCCGCTGGGCGAAGGCGCACTCGTATTCGGCATGGTCTACAACTTCCTGCCGTTCATGATTTATCCCATATACAACACCTTGCAGAAGATGGACCACAACCTCATCGAAGCCGCGCAAGACCTCGGCGCCCATCCCCTGCAAGTGTTCGGCAAGGTCATCTTGCCCCTCTCCATGCCGGGCATCATGAGCGGCATCGTCATGGTGTTCATGCCTACAGTCAGCACCTTCGCCATAGCCGAGTTGCTGACGATGAACAACATCAAACTGTTCGGCACCACGGTGCAGGAGAACATATACAACGGAATGTGGAACTACGGTGCGGCACTGTCGCTCATCATGCTCTTGCTGATAGGCGTCACCATCCTCTTCACCAACGAGGAAGACAGCGCATCCAATGAAAGCGGAGGTGTGATATGATGACACGTGTTCTTGCCAAAGGCTACCTGTGGCTGCTGCTGGCGCTGCTCTACTCGCCTATACTTATCATCATGGTATTCTCGTTCACCGAAGCAAAGGTACTGGGCAACTGGACGGGATTTTCCACCCGGCTCTACAGTTCGCTCTTCACGGGCGGCATGCACCACTCGCTGATGAACGCCATCTGGAACACTTTCGCCATAGCCATGCTTGCCGCCACCGCCAGCACGGCTTTGGGTAGCATCGCCGCCATCGGCATCTTCAACCTGCGCACGCGCACACGCCAGGTGATGAACTTCGCCAACGCCATACCGATGATGAACGCCGACATCATCACAGGCGTATCGCTGTTCCTGCTGTTCGTCAGTTTCGGCATCTCGCAGGGCTTTGCCACAGTGGTATTGGCGCACATCGCTTTCTGTACTCCCTACGTGGTGCTGAGCGTAATGCCCCGCCTGAAGAAGATGAACCAAAACGTCTACGAAGCAGCTCTCGACCTCGGTGCCACCCCGTTTCAGGCGTTGCGAAAGGTCATCCTGCCGGAGATATTGCCGGGCATGATAAGCGGATTTATCCTTGCCTTCACGCTCTCCATCGATGATTTTGCGGTAACCATATTCACCATCGGAAACGAAGGGCTGGAAACGCTCTCCACCTACATCTATGCCGATGCACGCAAAGGCGGACTGACACCGGAACTGCGTCCGCTCTCCACGATTATTTTCGTGACCGTGCTGGTGCTGCTGATTGTCATCAACAAACGGGCGGAGCGTGCACGGAAAAATTAAATCCGCCCTGCAAGCCGAAAGCATAGCATGACTAACCTGCCGAACAAAAAAAGAAAAATGAAAAGATTGAAAAACCTGTTCCTTCTCCTCTGTCTCGTCCTCACAGCCGCTTCGTGCAAGGATTCGGGCGAAGAACGCAGCCACGTGCTGAAAGTGTACAACTGGGCGGACTACATCGACGAAGATGTCCTCGCCGAATTTCCCGAATGGTACAAGCAGCAGACGGGAGAAGAAATCCGCATCATCTACCAAGTGTTCGACATCAATGAAATCATGCTCACCAAGATAGAACGCGGGCATGAGGATTTCGATGTCGTGTGCCCGTCGGAATACATCATTGAGCGCATGCTGAAGAAAGACCTTCTTCTGCCTATCGGACGCGACTTCGGCAATACTCCGGACTATCTTCCCAACATTTCCCCCTACATCCGCCAGGAGCTGAACAAAACCAGCCAACCGGGACGTACCACTACCGACTATGCCGTGCCCTACATGTGGGGAACCGCCGGAATCCTCTACAACCGGAGTTTCGTCACCACGGAAGAAGCCGGCAGCTGGCAATGCCTTTGGAATCCTAAGAACAAAGGCAAAATCCTGATGAAAGACAGCTACCGCGACGCTTACGGCACGGCTATCATCTATGCCCATGCCCGGCAACTTGCCGACAGCACCGTCAGCGTGGAGCAACTGATGAACGACAATTCCCCCGAAGCAATAGCCCTTGCCGAGAAGTATCTGAAAGCCATGAAGCCCAACATTTCCGGTTGGGAAGCCGACTTCGGCAAGGAAATGATGACCAAGAACAAGACGTGGTTCAACCTTACCTGGAGCGGTGATGCCGTATGGGCCATTGAAGAAGCCGAAGCGGTAGGTGTGGACCTGGATTACGTGGTGCCGCAAGAGGGCAGCAATATTTGGTATGACGGTTGGGTAATCCCCCGTTATGCGCGCAATCCCCGTGCCGCCGCCTACTTCATCAACTACCTGTGCCGTGCCGAAATCGCCCTGCGAAACATGGATGCCATAGGCTACGTCAGTGCCGTTGCCACCCCGGAAATCATGGAAGCCAAACGGGATACCACCATCGGCATACGTTCCGACCTCAGCTATTTCTTTGGCGAAGGCACAGGTGCCGACAGTCTGCAAATAAATCCCGTGCAATATCCCGACCGCCGGATTGTGGAACGCTGTGCCATGATACGCGACTTCGGCGACCGCACCGAACTCGTACTCGAAATGTGGAGCCGCGTGAAAGGCGATAACCTCAATACCGGCATTGTACTGCTGATATTCTCCGTATTCGGGATACTGTTCGTGTGGCTGGTATACGGCAAGATACGCAAGTACCGGCAAAAACAACGCCACCGCCGGAGACGGAGAAGACGATAAACCAGAAAGCACAACATTGAAATCCAAATTTATAAATCTTAAATCAAAATCTGAAAATGCTTACTCAAATCATCAACGGACGCATATTCACTCCGCAAGGCTGGCTGAATGAAGGTTCTGTCCTGATACGCGACGGAAAAATCCTTGAAGTGACCAATTGCGACCTCGCACTTATCGGTGCGCGGCTCATCGATGCCAAAGGCATGTATATCGTACCGGGGTTCGTGTGCATGCACGCACACGGCGGTGGCGGACACGACTTCAACGAGTGTACCGAAGAAGCGTTCCGCAGTATCATCCATGCGCATCTCGGTCATGGTGCAACGAGTTTCTACCCTACCGTTTCGTCCTCCCCGTTCGGCAAACTGCATCAAGCTGTCCGTGTATGCGAGCAACTTATGGCAGAACCGGACAGCCCCGTACTGGGATTGCACATCGAAGGTCCTTACCTCAATCCCAAAATGGCAGGTGAACAGTTTGCCGGTCAAGTAAAGGAGATTGTCCCGCAAGAATACCGCGAACTTGTGGAAAGCACACACTGCATCCGCCGCTGGGACGCCTCTCCCGAACTGCCCGGAGCACTGGAGTTTGCCGGATACCTGCGTAAAAAAGGCATATTGGCAGCAGTATCGCACACCGAAGCCGAATATGAAGGCATCCGTGCCGCCTATGAAGCCGGATTTAGCCATGCCGCACACTTCTACAACGCCATGCCGGGCTTTCACAAGCGCCGCGAATACAAGTACGAAGGTACCGTGGAGAGCGTCTACCTGACCGATGGCATGACCATCGAACTCATTGCCGACGGCATCCATCTGCCGTCTACCATCTTGCGTCTGGCATATAAGCTGAAAGGTGTGGAACACACATGTCTCGTCACGGACGCCCTCTCTTGTGCCGCCACCGAAGGCAAAGAGACCAATGACCCGCGCTATATCATCGAAGACGGCGTGTGCAAGCTTGCCGACCGCTCTTCGCTGGCAGGCAGCATCGCCACTATGGATGTGCTGGTGCGTACCATGGTCCAAGCCGGCATCCCGTTGGGCGATGCCCTGCGCATGGCTTCCGAGACTCCGGCGCGTATCATGGGAGTCTCCGCGCGCAAAGGTTCTTTGCAGAAAGATAAGGATGCCGACATCCTCATCATGGATAAGGAACTGAACGTGCGTGCCGTATGGCAGGCAGGAAAATTGATGCAAGAGAATTTCCTGAATTACAAATAACACAAAAACAGGTTCTGATTCTCTTAAAAAAGCTGCAACGGTAAACATTTTGATACCGGCAGATGTATTATATACATAAACTTGAATCAGTAAAACTTGAACCAATTTAAAAATAAAAAGTATGAAAAAGATGAAATTTGCAGCATTCCTGCTGAGCGGCGCCATACTACTGGGTAGTTGCGCCACAATGAACAATAAGGCAAAAGGCGGTATCATTGGCGGCGGTTCGGGCGCAGCGGCGGGAGCTATTCTGGGCGGATTGTTCGGCAAAGGCAAAGGCGCAGCCATCGGCGCAGCGGTAGGTGCGGCGGTAGGTACGGGTGCCGGTGTGGCAATCGGCCATAAAATGGATAAAAAAGCTGCCGAAGCCGCCAAGATTGAGGGCGCACAGGTGGAAGTGGTGAAAGATGCCAACAACCTGGATGCCGTCAAGGTGACATTCGACTCCGGCATTCTGTTTGCCTTCAACTCCTCCACGCTGAGCAACGATGCGAAAGCTTCCTTGCGCGACCTTGCCAAAATCCTGAAAGAAGACCCCACCACGGATATCGCCATCATAGGGCATACCGACAAGGTAGGCACGTACGAAGCCAACATGAAGGTTTCCAAAAACCGCGCCTATGCCGTAGAGAATTACCTGCAGAGCTGCGGTGTGTCTCCTTCGCAATTCAAGCAAGTGGAAGGCGTGGGATATAATCAATACGACGAAAGTCTCTCTGCCGACCAAAACCGACGCGTGGTAATATTCATGTATGCCAGCGAACAGATGATTAAGAATGCGGAAGCAGGGAAATGATATTCCTGAAAACCGGTACAGGTTGTCTGTAATCCGAAGCATGTAGCATTTATTTTAAGGAGTTAGAGGAGTTAAAAGGAGTTTTCAGCCGCCAAGTCGGCATAAGAGTTAAAGCCGATACTTTTGTAACAATGTCATACAAAAGAGTATCGGCTATAACTTCTTTAACTACTGACGAAGCGAGACGAAGTGATAACTCCTCTAACTCCCCTAAATGCAAAAGCTGTGCGCTCTTCTTAAAATAAATGCTACATGATGGTGCGCAGCAAAGGAATATTCACTACATTTGCATGCAAACAGTATACAAACTAAGATATTAAAACAGAAAGCCGAAAAAAGCATAAACTATTAAATGAACATAATTTATAGGATTCAGGAAAAGCGTTTCCATTCTTATACTTATTAAATATTGAGCTTTAGCTCTTGTTCTCGATCCTGAAAACCGCCAATTTGAAAGACCATTGAGAATAAGTAAGCGAAGGTTCACGCTTTCGGGCGTGAACTGTTCGTACTTGTCGAAATGGTCGGGTGCTTGGCGGTGCCTCAGGAATAAGATAAGTAACGAATGGTTCCGCCTTTTTTTATTGTCGCCACGCATACGATATGGTACACATCGGACAACTCATAGAAGATGAATTGCACCGCCAGGAACGTTCCGTTGTCTGGTTTGCAAGGAAATTGTATTGCGACCGCACCAACGTGTACTCTATATTCAAACGGCAAAGCATAGACACCGACCTGCTGATGCGCATCTGCCACATATTGAACCGTGACTTTTTCGGCTGCTATTCCGCCGAGTTGGCATCGGAATCCCCTTTGGCAACGGACTACCCTGTATCTTCCGCCACAGCCGAAGACAAACGCAATGTAGAAAAAAACACTACACTTCTGTAGAAGCACCTGTCACACACTTCCCCATCCGCTCTTCCATGCATCAGCTATCTTTGCACCGTTTTAATATTAACTTAAAAAATAGAGTAAACATGAAGAAATTTGAACTGAAATTTTGGCTGTCGTGCATGGTGATGGCATTGTGCGTAGGTTTTACCTCTTGTAGCGATGATGACGATGAAGGCATTGCAGGCGATGCCAAGACACTCATCATCGGTACGTGGCAGTCTACCTGGAATAAAGGGTATGAAATTTACGATGGTGAAAAAGAAGAATGGGATGAAGCCTATACCGATGAAGTCTACACGTTCAAAAAAGACGGAACCGGAACGTATAAGGATGAGTATGATAACTCTACCGACCCATTCACTTGGAGCGTCTCCGGAAACAAACTGAAACTCACTTACGATGACAACGACAGTGATGAAGTAGTTATCAAGACACTGAATGAAAACACGGCAGTACTCGTAGTTCAATACAAGGATAAAGATACGGAGTATTATGACGAAATGACATTCAAAAAGAAGTAATCTGTAGAGAAAAAAGGAAAACGACCTGTTTTCCCGCATTGAGGAAAAGCATATATTCCGAATAAGGGAAAATGAGAAACAGAAAAAAGACCGGGTGTATATCAAAGTGCTGACAAAATTTTGATATACACCTGGTCTTTTTCATCCGAGCCTCAACATAACGCTACCGGAAACAGGAGCGGTAAACTTCCGAAGCCGGCAGCCTTAATAAGCATGTCCCCCTTCTTCCTGCATTTCCCCTGCATCTATCTTCTTCTTGTCGATGCTGCGCCAAGCGTAGAAAATGTATGCAAGCACGAAAGGAACCAGTACGGACACGTAAGCCATTACCCGTAGCGTGAACTGGCTGGAGCAACTGTTTGCCAGCGTAAGCGAACTCTGCAAGTCGACGGTAGAGGGATAATAAGCGGTATTGTTATAACCTGCCACAAGCAACAGCGACAGCACCGTAAGTACCGTGCCTGCACCGGCAAACCATATACCTTTGTCGAACGCCGGCTTCCACACCGTGCGGACAATGCCCCAAAGCACCGCCAGCACGCCGGTAAGGAATACAACCAGCACTATCGGCAACTCAATGAAATTCGTCAGATACTTATAAGGCTCCATAAACACCTCTCCTGTTTCCGGATTTACCGCATAACCCTCGGCAACCAGCGTACGGATGACAAATGCCAGGAAGAACACAAGAAACAGTCCTGTATTGCCCCACAATGCACGGCGGCAACGCTGCACCAAATCCGCATCGTTGATATTATTGATAAAGTAAAGTACGCCGAGAACGCGGGCAAGGAAAAACACGGCAAGTCCCAGCACTACGTTCCAAGGATTGAGCAGCGCATCCAGACCATGTCCGGCATTCGCCCAGCTGCTGATGACCGGCATCGCCATATCCGCAATATTACCCTTGTCGACATAGAATGCCGACCCTGTAAAAAACGTTGCCACCGCACCGCCCAGCAGCAAAGGACCTACTACTCCGTTTATCACCAAAAAGATGCGATACGCAGTCTTGCCCAACAGATTGCCCGCTTTCGACTGGAACTCGTAGCTGACAGCCTGCAACACGAACGTAAAGAGGATAATCATCCACAGCCAATATGCTCCGCCGAAACTCGTGCTGTAAAACAACGGGAACGATGCAAAAAACGCACCGCCGAACGTTACGAGCGTAGTAAACGTAAACTCCCATTTGCGCCCCGTAGAATTGATTATCATCTTACGTTGCTCTTCCGTCTTGCCCAGACAGAATATCAATGAGTTACCTCCCTGCACAAAAAGCAGGAAAACAAGGATGGCTCCCAACAAGGATACTATAAACCACCAATATTGTTGAAGAAAAGTATAAATCATTTTGGAATTGTGAATTATGAATTGTGAATTATGAATTGTGAATTACGATTTCATGATTTCAGATGTATGCGGATTATAAATCATAAATCCCTCTCCGGTCCTTTCCGTATCGCTTTCAGCATGATGCCCGCTTCTGCAACCAGCATCACAGTGAACAATACAAGGAAAATGAAGAAAGTGGTTTGCACAGAACCGACATCAAGCCTGGAGACAGCCGCACCGGTGGGTAGCATGTCCTGAATGGCCCACGGCTGACGTCCACACTCGGCAACCACCCACCCCGCCTGTCCGGCAAGATAGCCCAACGGAATGGTCAGCATTGCCACCCAGTGCATCCAACGCATCTGCGATAAATCTTTCTTATAAGCAAAAAAGAGCACGGCAATAAAGAAAAGGATAAAGTAACCGCCCAACATCACCATCACGCGGAACATATAGAACGTAAGCGGTACGTTAGGCACCAGCTCATTCACATCTTTGATATAACCATAACCGAAATACGCCACATTCTCCTTCAGCACAGCAGCTGCCATTCGGGCATCGGCATCGTTGCCCGCTGCTTTGGCGGCACGATAAGCGGAGAAAGCGCCGATAGCCTTCTTCCCCTTTTCAATCTTTTCTTGGGCGGAGAGTGCCATACTACCGTCTTTCAGCGGATAGCCGCCCTTCAGCAGGTCATTAATGCCCGGCACGAAAGCCTTCGCGTCACGTTCGGCAAGCAGTGAAAGGAACTTGGGAATTTCCATGCGGAAGAGGAAAGCATCTTTTCCGTCATCCGCCGTTTTCTTACCGGGATTAAGAATGCCGAAAGCCACCAGTCCGGCTCCTTCCTGCCCCTGATAATAGCCTTCCATGGCAGCCAGTTTCATGGGTTGTTTCTGCGCCACCTGATAGCCGGAACCGTCGCCCGTCCATGCGGAAAGCACAGCGGCAAACAGCCCTACCCAAGCAGCTATCTTTATGCTGGACACAGCAAACTTCTTCTCCCTGTTCTTCCATAAATACCAACAGCTCACTCCTGTCACAAACACCGCAGCCAGCACCCAGCCGGACAACACGCTGTGGAAAAATTTATTGACTGCCATCGGCGATGTGGCAACCGCCCAAAAATCCACCATTTCATTGCGGGCCGTATCGGGATTGAACTCCATCCCTACCGGATTCTGCATCCAGGCGTTAGCCACCAAAATCCACCAGGCGGAGAGCGTGGCTCCCAATCCCGTCAGCCAAGTGGAAGCCAAATGGAAACGTTTGCTAACCTTGTCCCAGCCGAAAAACATCACGGCTATGAACGTGGCTTCCATAAAGAATGCCAAAATCCCTTCAATGGCAAGCGGCGCGCCGAAAATGTCGCCTACAAACCAACTGTAATTGCTCCAATTCGTACCGAACTCGAACTCCAAAATCAACCCCGTGGCAACACCTATGGCAAAGTTGATGCCGAATAGTTTCATCCAGAACTTGGCGGCATGTTTCCAAAACCCGTCGCCCGTACGGTAGTACATCGTTTCCATGATGCCCATAATCACCGCCAGCCCTAAAGTAAGCGGCACGAAAATCCAATGATAGATAGCGGTCAAGGCAAATTGCGCTCTCGACCAGTCAATCAGAGAAGTGTCAATGTTTTCAAGCATGAGAGTTAAATATTTAGTGATAAATTTGAAATATTACCCGTCAGGCATCGCCTGTTATTCTCCATCTGCCCGCATAATCAGTTCGCGGCTGACAAACCCTTCCTTATCTCCATCGCCGGCAACTTTGTTCAAGTAATTGGGAAAAAAGAAAAGACGCAGGATAAAAAACATGATAAACAGCTTGATTGCAATTATAAACCACAAGGTGCGTCCCAAAGTCATACTCCGGAAACCATCGGCATAAAACTGCCAGATATTGGTGAGAAGGTTTTTCATAGGAACCTAAATTATAATCATTACAAATAT
>NZ_CAJTSC010000072.1 GCF_910578895.1 uncultured Bacteroides sp. | reverse complement strand
TAATGCCGCTCGTGATGGACATTAGTGTCTATCGCGACAGACATTAATGTCCATCGCCACAGATGTTAATGTCTATCGGCTGAAACGCTTGTGTCCAACGGGAGAAAAGACCGTCTTCTGCATAAACGGCGCATTTTTATCGGGAAAAGAAGCATATCCATCCGTGTTTTATGCAAGCCGCTTCCATTCCGGAAGAAAGGCGCAAGGGCGGGAGTAAGCAAAAGGGCGGTTTTGCTGCCTTTTTGCCACAAAACGGAACCGTTCGGCTCTCTTCATGCATGCGCGGGAAGGAGATATTTCTACATAGCCGTTGGTGTACACCGTCTCAATGACTCTCTTCATCTATACGCGGGAAGACGACCGGGTCCGTCATGTTCCGGACAACGAAGAGCGGTCGAAGCAACTTACACACCACGACCTTTGCGTTTAGGGGAATTACACGGCTTTTGCATTTAAGGGAGTTAGGGGAGTTATCACTTCGCATCGCTTCGTCAAGAGCTAAAGGAGTTAGAACCGATACGCTTGTGTATGACATCGTTACAGAAGTATCGGCTTTAACTCGTAAGCCGGCTTGGCGGCCGATGGCTCCTTTTAACTCCCCTGACTCCCTTAGATACAAAAGCCGCAAGGAAAAGAAAAAAGGCATAAATTACCGTTAGAACGATATATTTCAGTAACTTTGCTCTTCAAATCAAAAAAAGGATAAAGTATGGAAACTACCAGACAGCACAAAATAGCCCGCTTGCTTCAAAAGGAGTTGAGTGACATCTTCTTGTTACAGACCAAATCAATGCCCGGCATACTGATTTCAGTCAGCGCCGTACGCATCAGTCCCGATATGAGCGTGGCACGCGCCTACCTCAGCGTTTTCCCTTCGGAGAGAAGCGAAGACATCATCAAGAACGTCAATGCCAACATGAAGTCCATCCGCTTTGAACTGGGCAACCGCGTGCGCCACCAGCTGCGCATCATTCCCGAACTGAAGTTCTTCGTGGACGACTCGTTGGATTATCTGGAAAGAATTGACGAATTGCTTAAGTAGTTCCGTAGAACCAACCACCAACCGCGACATTGAACCTCCCCTTCTACATAGCGCGCCGTTACCTCTTCTCCAAGAAGAAACACAATGCCATTAATATCATATCCGGTATCTCGGTATGCGGAGTGGCTTTGGCTACATTGGCATTAGTGTGCACGCTCTCCGTATTCAACGGTTTTCAGGATATGGTAGCGGAGTTCTTCACGGCATTCGACCCGGAACTGAAAATCACCGTCCGTGAAGGCAAGGTGTTCAACCCGCTGGAAGCGCGCGTGCAGCAGGTACGTGCCCTGCCCGAGATAGCCGTCTGGACGGAAACGCTGGAAGAGAACGCAATGGTGCAGTACAAAAACCGTCAGGCAATGGCGGTTATCAAAGGCGTGGAGGACAACTTCGAGCAACTGACATCCATAGACAGCCTGCTGCACGGCACAGGAAAGTTCATATTGAACGATTCGGTTGTGGACTACGGCTTTATGGGCGTGGAACTGGTATCGGAACTGGGCACGGGGATACAGTTCATAGACCCGCTACAGGTGTATGCGCCCCAAAGGAACGCGCGTATCAACATTGCCAACCCGTCGTCGGCTTTCAACCGGGAATACCTGTTCTCGCCGGGAGCCGTATTTGTCGTCAACCAGCAGAAATACGATGCACGCTATATCCTTACCTCCCTGAGCTTTGCACGGCGGCTGTTCGATTATGAGACGGAAGTTTCCGCCATCGAGTTGAAACTGAAGCCGGGCAACAACGTCAATGCCACGCAGAAGAAGATGGAACGCATCTTGGGAGAGCGCTTCGCCGTACAGAACCGTTATGAGCAGCAGGCGGATGTATTCCGCATCATGGAGATTGAAAAACTTATCTCGTATCTGTTTCTTACTTTTATCCTTATGATTGCCTGTTTCAATGTCATCGGTTCGCTGTCCATGCTGATATTGGACAAACGCGAGGATGCGGAAACGTTGCGCAAGCTGGGAGCGGACGACCGGTTGATTGCCCGCATTTTCCTTTTCGAGGGACGGCTGATTTCGGTATTCGGAGCCATTGCGGGAATTATACTGGGGTTATTGCTGTGCTTCCTGCAACAGCATTTCGGACTTATCTCCTTAGGAGGGGGTAGCGGCAGTTTTGTGGTGGATGCCTATCCGGTAAGCGTGCATGCCACGGACCTTGTCTTGATATTCGTGACGGTTATCACCGTAGGATTCCTCTCGGTGTGGTATCCGGTACGATATCTGAGCAAACGGCTGCTCAAGAAATAAAAACATCATCCCCCTTCATTCCGCCAATCCCCATGAAGCAGTGCGTTGTAAAGGGATAATGAAAATGAAAGGGGATGACGGACTCTTATTATTTCTTACGGATGACCGTCTTACTTCTTACGGAAATCGCGTTACTTCTTACGGATAATCGTCAGTCCGTCGCGCAACGGCAGTATGACTTTCTCTACACGGCTGTCTGCGGCAACCAAATCATTAAAGGCTTTTATGCCGATGGTCTGCAAGTCCGTGCGGTGCGGATGCTCTTCAAGGACGTGCCCGTCCCACAAAGTGTTGTCGGCTATGATATAACCGCCTTCCGAAAGACGCGCCAACACCATCTCATAGTAATCGATATAGCGGCGCTTGTCTCCATCGATGAAAGCGAGGTCGAAAGTAACGTCCAATCGGGGAACAAGTTCCAACGCATTGCCTATATAGAATCTTATCTTATCGGCATAGGGTGAGTTTTCCAGCCAAGGACGGGTGAAATCTTCCTGCTCGTCATTGATTTCGAACGTGTGCAGCATTCCGTCCTCGGGCAATCCTTCTGCCATGCAAAGTGCGGAATATCCGCTATATGTCCCGATTTCCAACACCTGACGGGGACGTATCATCCTGACAAACATCTTGAGCATACGCCCCTGCAAATGTCCCGAAGCCATACGGGGATAGAGCAGTTTGAGGTGCGTATCACGATAGAGCGCTTTCAGGTAGCCGCCCTCGTCGTCAATGTGTTGCAGGATATATTCGTCTAAAGTCACTTTGAGAATTGATAATTAAGAATTGGTAATTGACAACCGGAGAATTGCAGCAGGTATCTCCCATTGCCCATTACCAATTGCCCGTTGTTATAAGTATCTGTTACTGTTCGGCAACACGCTGTCTTCGGCATGTTTCAACGCATCTTCCACGACGTTGATTTCGAGGAAAGAAGTTTGCGTACCGGCTTTACCGCTACTCAGATAGCCCACCATATCGGTAGGTTGCAGACGGCCTTCCTGAAGCAGGCGGCGAAGAGCGGCGAAGTAGTACTCCTGTCCGTTGGCAAGTTCGGGCATGTAGATAGCTTCCACACCGTATGACAGCGCCAGGTGACGCATGGTTTTCTCCTTATAGCAGATGGCAATAACCGGATATTTACCACGGAATGCGGCAAGGTTACGGGCGGTACGGCCGCTATAACTGTCGGTGATAATGGCACGGATTTTCAATTTCGTAGTAGCTTTCACCGCTTGCTTGGCAAGGAAAGCCGTTACGTCATTGCTGTTCTCGTCCAAAGGAATACGGATATCGTTGTCCGCCAATTTGTCTTTTTCCGCTTGCGAAGCGACTTTCGTCATTGTCTTAACGGCTTCCAACGGATATTTGCCATAGGCAGTCTCACCACTCAGCATCAAGGCATCCGTACGGTAATAGATGGCATTGGCAATGTCCGTCACTTCCGCACGGGTAGGACGCGGGTTGGAAATCATGGTGTGGAGCATCTGCGTAGCAACGATTACCGGTTTCTTTGCCAGAATACATTTACGGATGAGCACGCGTTGGATGCCCGGAATGCGCTCCTGAGGAATTTCAATGCCCAAGTCACCGCGGGCTACCATAACACCGTCGGCAACTTCGAGAATCTCGTCGATATTGTCTACGCCTTCCTGATTCTCAATCTTGGCAATTATTCTGATATCGCTGTTGTGGGCATCAAGAATAGCCTTTATATCCAGAATATCCTGCCTGTTGCGTACGAAAGAGTGGGCAATGAAATCAATGTCCTTTTCGATAGCATAGAGGATGTTGTTACGGTCTTTTTCTGTCAGTGAGGGCAGGTTAATACGTACACCCGGCACGTTGACACTCTTACGGCTGCTCAAGGTGGCTTCGTTCTGTACCTCGCACAGCAGGTGGTCCGCATTCTTCTCTACGACAATCAATTCCAGGTCACCGTCATCAATAAGGATATGACCGCCCACACTCAGGTCGTTTACGAAGTCAGGATAAGAAACGGCGATACACTCGCGGGTAGTCTGTAAGTCGGGATTACCTACCACTTTTACACGGTCGCCTATTTTAAAAGGAATGGGTTCGGCAAGAACCGTTGTACGCACTTCAGGACCTTTCGTATCCATAAGGATGGCAATGCGTTTGGAAACCGTACGTACGTTGGCAATCAGTTTCTCGAAGCCTTCGCGTCCTGCATGGGCCGTATTCATGCGCACTACGTTCAGACCCGCGTCGAACAACTGTTTTATAAAATCGACATCGCAACGCTGGTCGGAAATCGTTGCAACGATTTTTGTCTGTTTCAATTGCATAATCTTAATACCTATTTTATATTAACTTTAAATTTTATATCAAATGAATGCCGGATGGAGAACAACCATTCACGATTCTTTCAGCGCTTCCAATGCCAAACGATAAGAGTTCAACCCAAAACCACAGATAACACCCCGACAGGCACAAGCTATCATGGATACATGGCGAAACGCTTCCCGGGTATGTACAT
Organism: uncultured Bacteroides sp.; assembly: GCF_910578895.1. Classification (GTDB taxonomy): domain Bacteria; phylum Bacteroidota; class Bacteroidia; order Bacteroidales; family Bacteroidaceae; genus Bacteroides. Next base: position 8,314 of record NZ_CAJTSC010000072.1, on the reverse strand, counting down.
TGGAAATGTGAACCTCAATCACCGGAGCAGTGACCGAACGGATCGCGTCTTGTAAAGCAATGGAAGTATGGGTGTAAGCACCTGCATTGAAAATAATGCCGTCCACATCGAAACCTACCTGCTGTATCTTGTCTATCAGCTCTCCTTCGATGTTGGATTGAAAATAATCTATTTGTATATCCGCATATCTTTCGCGGAGTTCGGCAAGGTAGTCTTCAAAAGTAACACTGCCATAAATGGAAGGTTCACGTTTTCCCAACAGATTTATATTGGGACCGTTAATAATCTGTATCCTCATAACACATTTTTTTATACCTTTGTCCACAGAGAACATTCTTTCAAGGTGCAAAGATAAATGAAAATCGTGGGAATCTCACACCGACAGGATAAAGAAAATGTTTTTCTTTAGAGGAAAGATACGAAAAAGCAATGAAAACAGAAGAGAAATTGACGAATAAGGCGAAACAGGCTGTGACAATCAGAAAGTATCAACAATATCTCAAACTGGAAAAATCACTTTCGCCCAACACGTTCGATGCCTACATGACAGACCTGAAGAAACTCCTGCGCTTCCTGGAAGGAGAAAGCATAGATATACCGGACGTTACGCCGGACGACCTACAACGCTTTGCGGCAGGCCTGCACGACATCGGCATTCATCCCCGCTCCCAAGCACGTATACTCTCCGGCATTAAATCCTTTTTCCATTTTCTGGTCATTGCCGACTACCTGCAAGCCGACCCAAGCGAACTGTTGGAAGGTCCCAAGATAGGATTTAAGATACCGGAAGTTCTCACTGTAGAAGAAATCGACAGAATTATCTCCACCGTAGACATGGGGAAGAAAGAGGGACAACGTAACCGAGCTATACTGGAGACACTGTACAGTTGCGGGCTGCGTGTATCGGAACTGTGCAATCTGAAACTCTCCGACCTCTATTTCGAAGAAGGGTTCATCAAGGTAGAAGGCAAGGGCAGCAAACAACGTCTGGTTCCTATCTCAGCCCGCGCAATCAAGGAAATAAAGTACTGGTTTATAGATCGTAATCAGGGAAAGATAAAAAAAGAGTTCGAAGATTACGTATTCTTAGCACGATGGGGCAAGAATATCTCCCGTATCATGGTATTCCACATGATAAAAGAACTGGCAGAGAAAGCCGGCATCACCAAGAATATCAGCCCGCACACGTTCCGCCACTCCTTTGCCACCCATCTGCTGGAAGGAGGCGCCAACCTGCGTGCCATCCAGTGTATGCTGGGACATGAATCCATCGCCACCACTGAAATTTATACACATATCGACCGGAACATGCTTCGAAGCGAAATTATTGAACATCACCCGCGCAACATCAAATATCGCAAAGAGCATCACTTTTATTAAATTATAATAAATGTGACAGTATTATTAACAAATTGCCAAGAGAATTAATATCTTTGCAAAGCTATATATATAAACGTATGGCACCTGATTGTGAATGGACAAATTTCAATTACAAACAATTAATTTATATCTAAAAATGACTAAGAAATTGTATCTGCCTTTGTTAGTGGCACTTGTTGCTGTTTTGACATCATGCAGCAAAATGGGTGAACTGTCTTCTGACTATTTCACAGTGACTCCGCAAGTACTGGAAGCCGTAGGTGGTAAAGTACCTGCTACAATTAACGGTAAATTCCCTGAAAAGTATCTCAAGAAAAACGCAGTAGTGGAAGTTACTCCGGTTTTGAGATGGGAAGGCGGCGAAGCTAAAGGTCAGTCTGCCGTATTCCAGGGTGAAAAAGTGGAAGGCAACGACCAGACTATCTCTTACAAGACTGGTGGTAGCTACACAATGAAAACTTCTTTCGACTATGTTCCTGAAATGGCTAAATCCGAGTTGTATTTGGAATTCAAGGCTAAAGTAGGCAAGAAAGAAATCACAATCCCTGCTGTAAAAGTAGCTGACGGTGTTATCTCTACTTCCGAATTGCTCGGTCAGACTTTGGGCAGCGCTAATCCGGCTAACGGCGACGATGCTTTCCAACGTATCATCAAAGAAAAATATGATGCAAACATCATGTTCTTGATCCAACAGGCTAACGTTCGTTCAAGCGAATTGAAAACTGCCAAAACATTCAACGAAGAAGTTAAGAACATCAACGATGCAGCCAACAAGAAAATCAACAACATTGAGATTTCCGCATACGCTTCTCCCGATGGTGGTGTTAAACTGAATACAGGTTTGGCTGAAAACCGTCAGAACAACACAGCTAAGGTTATCAATAAAGACCTTAAGAAAAGCAAAATCGAAGCTGCCGTTGATACCAAATACACTGCACAAGACTGGGAAGGCTTCCAGGAATTGGTTAGTAAATCAAACGTTCAAGACAAAGAACTGATTCTCCGCGTATTGTCAATGTACTCTGATCCTGAACAAAGAGAACAGGAAATCAAGAACATTTCTTCTGTATACAAGACTTTGGCTGACGAAATCCTGCCGCAGTTGCGTCGTTCTCGTCTGACTTTGAACTATGACGTAATCGGTAAGTCTGACGAAGAAATCGCAGCATTGGCGGACAGCGATGCCAAGCAGTTGAACATCGAAGAACTGCTGTATGCAACTACGCTGACTAACGATCCTGCCAAGCAAGCCGCTATCTTCACTAAAGCTACTCAAATCTACCCGAACGACTACCGTGCATACAACAACCTCGGTAAGTTGGCTTACCAAGCCGGTAACCTTGAAAAAGCTGAAGGATACTTCAAGAAATCTCTTTCTATCAAGGATTCTGCCGAAGCTAACATGAACATGGGTCTCATCGCTTTGACTAAGGGTGACAAGGCTGCTGCCGAAGCTTACCTTGGCAAGGCTTCCGGTGCTAAAGAATTGAACGAAGCTCTGGGTAACCTGTACGTAGCTCAAGGTCAATATGACAGAGCAGTTAACGCATTCGGCGACACTAAGACCAACAGCGCAGCTTTGGCACAAATCTTGGCTAAGGACTACAACAAGGCTAAGAATACATTGTCAAGCATCGCTAAACCGGACGCTTACACTGACTACCTGATGGCTGTTGTAGGTGCAAGAACCAACAACTCTTCCATGGTTATGGACAACCTGAAGAAGGCTGTTGCCAAAGATTCTTCATTAGCTAAGAAAGCTGCTTCCGACTTGGAATTCTCCAAATACTTCACGAATGCAGACTTCATGAATATCATCAAATAATAAAGGTTATAAGATGAAAAGATGTGCCCGACATAGAAATATGTCGGGCATTTTTTTTTATTCACACCAAAAAGAACTACTTTCGCAGTAACGTATCAGAAGAAGAAAACCGTATGAAGAATATTTCTCTTGCATATTTCCTGATTATCATACTATCCGCCTGCGGTGGCGGCGAAAATCCCAATACAGCCGAACTGAGCGGAGAAATCAAAGGATTGGGAAATGACACCATATATATATATGGTACAGACAACATGTACGACCGCGTGGACACACTGATTGTCGAGAACGGCAAATTCTCAAAAACACTCTCTCCGGATACGTTGGTAGCTGCCCGATTGTTGTTCGGCAACGGCAGCCTGTACCCGCTTTTTATGGACAAAGGAGACAAAATACGCATAAAAGGTTCTGCCGCCGAGCTCAACTATTTAGAAATAGACGGAAACACACCGAATGAGGAATTCAGCGCTTTCCAAAAAGAACTGAAAGAGCTGAAAGCACCGGACACTCCCTCAGAAGAAACATTTGAAGAAGCATTGGAAGAAAAAGCCAGTAAGTTTATCAATGCACACCCCTCCTCTTTGGTCAGCATCTATCTGCTGGACAAATACTTCGTACAAAAAGAGAAGCCGGACTATGCCCGGATTAAAAAGTTGACCGAGTTTATGACGGGAGAATTGAAAGACCGCCCCTATATTGAAGAGCTGCTCAACCGCATTCAGGAAGAAGAAAAAGCCGCTGTCGGGAAAACGGTCGCCTACTTCCGCCTGCCCAATGCCAAAGGAAAGCAGATAAACCGTTCAAATTTCAAAGACCAATACATATTGATACACTTTTGGTCTTCTTGGGATACGGTGAGCCGTAACAATAATGCCGTTTACCGCAGAATCTACAAGAAAGAACAAAAGAATAAGAAACTTGCCCTTTTAGGAGTCTCTTTAGACATAGATAAAGACAACTGGCAACAAGCAATTGAGGCAGACACCCTGAAATGGGAGCAAGCATGCGACCTTTCCGGCTGGAACGCTGAGCTTGTGAAGCAGCTTGCCATAAAAACCCTGCCCGCCAATGTGCTGCTCAGCCCATCCGGAAGGATTGAAGGAAAAGATTTGAGTGAAAGGGATATTGAGAAGAAACTGAACGATATAGCCGAAGAGGAAGAAGCGAAGAAACGGCAACAGAAAAAACGGTAATCCCCAATCACCCATTATTATCCATTAAACACTAAATTTACGTGCTCATCAAAGTTTTTGGAGCGGCTGTTCAAGGTATTGACGCAACCCTCATCACTATCGAAGTCAACAGTTCCAGAGGCTGTATGTTCTATCTTGTGGGCTTGCCGGACTCCGCAGTCAAGGAAAGCCACCAACGCATCATTTCCGCATTGCAGGTAAACGGCTACCGGATGCCGACAAGCAATATCGTCATCAATATGGCTCCGGCAGATATCCGCAAAGAGGGTTCCGCCTATGATTTGCCATTGGCAATCGGCATGTTAGGTGCCGGCGAAGTTATCCAATCGGACAAATTGGATCGCTATCTGCTAATGGGCGAGTTAAGCCTGGACGGCACTCTGCAACCCATCAAAGGAGCGCTTCCCATTGCCATAAAAGCAAGAGAGCTGGGCTTTGAAGGCATCATCATTCCCAAACAAAACACACAGGAAGCTGCCGTAGTAAACAACTTGCAGGTCTATGGAGCGGAAAACCTGAAAGAGGTTATCGAATTTTTCAACGGCAACCAGGCACTGGAACCGGTATATGTCGACACCCGCAAAGAGTTTTACGAGCGGCAGAGCAGCTTCGACCTGGACTTCTCCGATGTGAAAGGACAGGAAAACGTAAAACGCGCATTGGAGGTGGCCGCCGCAGGCGGGCACAACATCATCCTGGTAGGCGCTCCCGGAAGCGGAAAATCCATGCTTGCCAAACGTCTCCCCTCCATCCTGCCGCCATTGTCATTAGGCGAGAGCCTTGAAACAACCAAAATACACTCCGTTGCAGGAAAATTAGGGCAAGAAGGCGGACTTATCACCAAACGCCCGTTCCGCGACCCTCACCACACGATTTCCACAACGGCAATGACAGGTGGCGGAAGCTTCCCGCAACCGGGAGAAATCAGCCTGGCGCACAACGGCGTCTTGTTCCTTGACGAACTGCCGGAATTCAACAGGAATGTGCTCGAAGTATTGCGGCAACCTTTGGAAGACCGGAAAATCACCATCTCCCGCGTGAAGTGCAACGTAGAATATCCCGCAAGCTTCACCCTTGCAGCCTCCATGAACCCTTGTCCCTGCGGATATTACAATCACCCCACCAAAGCCTGCGTATGCAGCCCGGGGCAAGTACAGAAATACCTGAACCGCATTTCAGGACCTTTGCTCGACCGCATCGACCTGCAAATCGAAGTCATCCCCGTGCCCTTTGAGAAAATGTCGGACGCCCGCCCCGGCGAATCAAGCGCCCATATCCGCGAACGCGTAATACGTGCCCGGCAAATCCAGTCCGAAAGGTATGCCGAAATTCCGGGTGTATACTGCAACGCGCAGATGAACAGCAAACTACTTGCCCGCTATGCCCGCCCCGAAGACAAAGGGCTTGCCCTGCTGAAGACAGCCATGAACCGCTTCAACCTCTCGGCACGCGCCTACGACCGTATCCTGAAAGTTGCCCGCACCATTGCCGACCTCGAAGGGTGCGAAACGATACAACCCGCACACTTGGCGGAAGCAATCGGATACAGGAACCTGGACCGGGAAGACTGGGCGGGATAGCCGTCCATATCCCGCCTGTTTCTCACAAAAACATCCCGCAAGGCAGTTCCGCTCTCGTCACTCGTCAGTTCTTTTCAATCCTGATACGGGCATCCACCGCTATCACATGTTTCTCCGTTGCAAGCAGCGGATTAATGTCCATCTCCTTAATCTCCGTGGCAAAACGCAACAGGGTAGACAGGCGTACGATGATTTCGGCAAACTTGTCCTCGTTCACCCCCTTTTGCCCACGCGTTCCCTTTATAATCTTGTAGGCACGCAGCGAATGAATCATGGAATACGCTTCCGCATAAGACAAGGGAGCCAAACCGGAAGAGACGTCCTTCAGCACCTCCACAAAGATGCCGCCCAGACCGCAGAGCACCACATGCCCGAACTTCTCCTCATACTTGGCACCGACAAACAGCTCCGTGCCCCGCAGCATGGGCTGCACCATGATGCCTGTCACTTCCGGCAACTGCATCATCCGCTCGAACTCCAGCGCCAGGTGCTGCTCGCCCTTGATGTTCAGCACCACACCGCCTATGTCCGACTTGTGCACCGGCCCCACCACCTTTGCCACCACCGGAAATCCCGTGCGGCGGGCAAACGCCAGCACCTCCTCCTTATTGGCAGACACAAACTCCTCCACCACCGGAATGCCTGCGGAACGCAACAAAGCCTGCACATAATGGGGCTCTATATAGCCGTCTTCGGGAATGGAATCTATGATGCGGCGGATGCGCGGAACGTCCACGCCGAAAAGTTCTATCTCGTTGTTCGCCGGTTTCGACGCGTTCATGATGCGCGACAACGCCGTGCCCAAAGTCACCTCATCGGCAAAGTTCACATGCCCTTTGGCAAGGAAAGCGGACACCTCCGCCCCCGCCGTATTGATGGACGGGAGAATGGGGAATATCGGCTTCCTGCACGTCTGCATCTTTTCGTGCAGCACATCGTACATCTCGAACATGGTGACCAGTCCCGGCGTGCCGAAAATCGCCATGACCGCATCCACCTCGTCAAACTTCTCCTCGCAATACTCCAGGCAAAGGCGCAGATGCTCGGGCGTGCCCGTGGCAAGGATGTCAATCGGATTGCCCACGGCAGCACCCGGAAAGAGCCTGCCTTTCAGCTCCTCGGCAACCCCGCCCTCCAGCCTGGGCACATTGAGCCCCCCTTTGCTCAAGGCATCGGTCAGCATCACGCCCGGTCCGCCGGCATGGGTGATGATGGCGAAATTCTTCCCTTTCAGTTCGGGCAAGGTGAAGATGCACCCCACCGTAGTCAGCTCCTCCCGGGAGTGGCAGCGCACGATGCCCGCCTTGCGGAACAGCGCCTCTACGGCAGAGTCGCTGCTGGCAATGGCACCCGTGTGCGAGGATGCGGCGCGGCTGCCGCTCTCACTGCTGCCCGACTTGATAGCCGCAATCCTGCACCCTTTCTTTATCAGCGAAGAGGCATGGAACAGCAGACGGTCGGGGTCACCGATGCTTTCGATATAAAGCAGCTTTATCCGGGAGTCCTTTTCGGCATCGAAATGCTCGTCCATGTATTGCAGCACGTCTTCCACGCCAATCTGCTTGGCATTGCCCACAGACCATACGGAGTTGAACTGCAAACCTTTGGTCACCGCGCTCTCCAGGATAAATACCGCCGTGGCTCCGGAGCTGGATATGAGGTCGACACCCCGCGCATCCAAGTTGGGGATGGGCTGGCTGAACACGCTATGGTGCCACGTGTTCATCAGCCCGATGCAGTTGGGGCCAATCAGCGAAGCACCGTGCCGGTTCACCGTCTCCAGGATGCGGTCCTCCAGGAGCGCGCCCTCATGCGTCTCCTCGCCGAATCCGGCGGAAAGGATGATGAACGCACGCACCCGCTTTCCGGAAGCGAGCACCTCCACCGCATCGGGGCAAAGGGCGGCGGGGATGGCAAGTATGGCAAGGTCCGTGTCGGGGATGTCCTTTACATCGGCATACGCCTGCACGCCTTGGATTTCAGTCTCTTTGGGGTTCACCGCCCGCAACTCGCCGGCATATCCGCCGTTTATCAGGTTCTTCAGAATCGCCCCGCCGGGTTTATGCACATTATTGGACGCTCCCACCACCACGATGCTGGCAGGATGGAGCAATTGGGTTGTTATCATAGTCTGTTCATGTTAGTATAGTACGACAATCGCACAAATATACAATTTATATACATACGGAGAAGAAAAAACACCCGCTTTCTGAAGTGCGCCCCACGGTTCTTTCATTGGGGCGGCGAAACGACTGCCACAATCCTTGCATTTACGGGAACCGGAGGAAACAGGAAAAAATCGGAAGAAACAGGAGGAAACAGGAGGAAGCAGGAAG
>NZ_CAJTSC010000071.1 GCF_910578895.1 uncultured Bacteroides sp. | reverse complement strand
TCATACACCAAAGATAGGGGTTTTAACTAATTCCCCCAAGTTTTCAAACTGAACCAAAATAACGAGCATATTGAACCTAAAAGAGTGAACCAATTCTTTCTTCTAAAGTATTCATATCCAACAAGTAACGGAGATAAAAAGAAAGAGACGAACCGTGGAAAACACGATTCGTCCCTTAGAGTACTCGAAGCGGGACTTGAACCCGCACAGCCGCAATGGCCAAAGGATTTTAAGTCCTTCGTGTCTACCATTCCACCATTCGAGCATCCTTAGAAAGGAGAGCGGAAAACGAGACTCGAACTCGCGACCCTAACCTTGGCAAGGTTATGCTCTACCAACTGAGCTATTTCCGCGTTTGCGGTTGCAAAGGTAGATATTTTCCTTAAACCTGCAAACATTCTACGCACTTTTTTACACATAAAATTAAATATTTTATCTGAAATAAAAGCAGTCGTTTGATTATCAGCTCATTCGATTGCGATAATCTTCGTAAGAAAATTCCTTGAACAGTTCAGTTTTCCCCTCTTTTGTCCACATGGCAATGGCGGGATGATGAATTCCGTTAAACATATTCGTCTTCACCATAGTATAATGTATCATATCTTCAAAGACAATTCTTTCACCAATCTGCAGTTCGTGGTCGAAACTCCATAAGCCCATATAGTCGCCACTCAAGCAGGAATTGCCTCCCAAACGGTAGATATGCGGACCGCCGTCACCCATTTCCGCTCCCCGGACGACAGGCTGATAGGGCATCTCCAGGCAATCGGGCATGTGGCAGGTGAAGCTGACATTCAGAATGGCGGTACGGATGCCACGGTTCTCCACAATATCCACCACTTCGGAAACCAGCACCCCTGTCTGCCAGGTAAACGCGGAACCGGGCTCCAAGATAATGCGCAAGTGGGGATAGCGCGCTCTCAGTCCGCGAAGCAGCCCGACCAGATGCTCCACGTCATAGTCTTTGCGAGTCATCAAATGCCCTCCGCCCAAATTCAACCATTTTATTTGCGGAAACCAACGGGAGAATTTCGCTTCCAAATGTTCCAACGTACGCTCCAATTCGTACGAGGACGATTCGCAATGGCAGTGACAGTGAAACCCGTCAATGCCTTGCGGCAACACATCGGGAAGCTGTTCCGCCATTACCCCGAAACGAGTGCCGGGAGCACAGGGGTTATACAGTTCCGTCTCCACTTCCGAATACTCCGGATTGACACGTATGCCACAGGATATGCCCTGCCCGTCCGCCTGGACAGTGGGATGAAAACGCCGGAACTGGCTCAGCGAATTGAAAGTGATATGGCTGCTGCACCGCATGATTTCGGGAAAATCGGCTTCCGTATATGCCGGAGAATAAGTATGCGCCATGCTACCGAATTCTTCCAGCGCCAAGCGTGCCTCGTACACGGAACTTGCCGTAGAATGCGTTATATACTCACGGAATATGGGGAACGAGCGCCACATGGCAAAGGACTTGAAAGCAAGGATAATCTCTACGCCTGCCCGGTCGGCAACGCTCTTTATCAATGTGAGGTTCTTCCTCAACAGTTCTTCTTCCATGATATAACAGGGAGAAGGAAAACGGTCGAAATCTTTGTCTAACATTTTTACAACTGTATGTTTTTTTCTTATCTATATCTATCCTTTCGAGAACACTGTCTACAACAGATTTTCGGGCTATTAATGAATTCCACAGAATTTACACTAAAATCTTCCCGGAATTACAGTAAATTTCCAACCGAATTTCAGTAAGACGGGAACAGGTTTTATTAAGGGGATTTTTCATGTAAATATATTTAACCTACCACCTTAAAACGGGCAAAACGTAACAGAAGCTGCTTATCGCCCGCATTCTTAAAGCGAATGGTGGCTTTTGCATTATCGCCCTCCCCTTCTACCTTCATCACTTCGCCCAAGCCGAAGCGGTCGTGCTCAATCAGTTGTCCCGGATGTACGGAGTTTCCACCCGTATTCATCATCGTGCCGGGTGCGGCGGACGATGCCGTCGTGGAAGACGTCACCCGCTTTAAATTGCGGGGAACGGTCGGAGCGATAATCTCCTGCCGGGGACGAGGGCGTTCTTCCCGTTTCCCATAAACACCGGAAGAGAAATCCTCCCTGTTCTCCCTACGGAAAGAGGCGGCACTTTCGTCTATCCTGCGGCTCAATCCCATATCTTGCGGCAACCGAAGAAAACGCACGTCTATATCCTTCAAAAAGCGGCTGGGGCTTCCGAACTCCATTTTCCCATAACGGTAGCGGCTTTTGGCGTATGTAAGGAAACAATGGTTTTCCGCGCGGGTTATCGCTACATAGAACAGGCGGCGCTCCTCTTCCAGCGCCCGAGGAGAATCGCCCACCATGCCGCTGGGAAAGAGGTTTTCTTCCATGCCCACTACAAAGACATTCTTAAATTCCAGTCCTTTGGCAGAATGAACGGTCATCAGGGTTATCTTTTCATCGTTTCCATCCTTATCCGAATCCTGGTCTGTGAGCAGGGAAACTTCCGAAAGAAAATCACCCAGCGTAATGTTGACATTGCCCTCTTCCAGCCGTTGCGCGCAAAAGTCGCTCATACCGTTGGCAAGCTCCTCGATATTCTCTTTCCGGCTGAGGTTTTCGGGAGAATTGTCCTGGCAAACATCATTGATGATGCCGGATTGGCGGATTATCTCCGTACCAAGTTCATAGGCGTTCTTTTCGGAAGCGTTCTCAATGAAACCGGCTATCAGGTCGCGAAAACCTTGCAACTTGCCTGCTGTACCTTTATTTATATTCACCCCATAGGTCAGCGGTTCGCAAAGTACGGTCCACAGGCTTACGTTATTGTCCGTGGCGGCAGCGGTGATTTTGTTTACGGTTGTATCTCCTATTCCACGCGCCGGATAGTTGATGATACGTTTAAAGGCTTCTTCATCATTCGGATTGACCGTCAGGCGGAAATATGCGATTACGTCTTTTATTTCCTTGCGCTGATAGAAAGAAAGTCCGCCGTAAATGCGATACGGCATGCTGCGTTTGCGCATGGCTTCCTCAAAAACGCGGCTTTGCGCATTGGTGCGGTAGAGTATGGCGAAGTCGGAATAAGCATAATTCTCCCGCCGGCGCAACTCGGTTATCTTGTTGATTACAATATCGCCTTCCTCCACATCGCTATATGCTTGATATACTCCGATAGCCTCTCCCTTCTCTTTTTCCGAAAAGACTTCCTTGCGGATTTGCCGGCTGTTCTTCTCTATCAGGCTGTTGGCAGCGGAAACGATTGTCTGGGTGGAACGGTAGTTCTGTTCCAACTTGAAGACTTTCGTACCCGGATATACTTTTGTAAAATACAGAATGTTGTCGATATCCGCTCCACGGAAAGAGTAGATGCTCTGCGCATCGTCGCCCACCACACAGACATGCTGATGCTCCTTTGCCAACTGGAGCACAATACTGTGCTGGGCAAAGTTGGTATCCTGGTACTCGTCTACCAGAATGTAACGGAACTGCGACTGATAGCGGGCAAGCACATCGGGATGGTCACGGAAAAGCAGGAAAGTATAGAACAGCAAATCATCGAAATCCATTGCATCCGCCTGCCGGCAACGTTCCCAGTAACGGCGGTAAATATCGCGTATGGCAGGCATCTTGGCAGCACAATCACCTTCATACGCCTCCTTGTTGTTAGCATACCCCGCAGGCGACACAAGATGGTTCTTGGCATTGGAGATACGTGCCTGTACCGTGCCCGGTTTATACACCTTCTCATCCAGTCCCATCTCCTTGATGATGGAACGCAACAGGCTCTTGCTATCCGCCGTATCATAAATGGTGAATTTGGAGGTAAATCCTATCTGCCCGGCTTCTGCATGCAGGATACGCAGGAATATGGAATGAAACGTCCCCATCCAAAGGTGACGGGCACGTTCGATGCCCACTTGCCGGGCAATGCGTTCTTTCATTTCACGTGCCGCCTTGTTGGTAAAGGTAAGTGCAAGGATGTTCCACGGCTGGTAATCGTTCTCCAACAGATAGGCTATCTTATAGGTCAGCACACGCGTTTTTCCAGACCCCGCACCGGCTATCACCAGCGACGGACCATCGTTGTAGAGTACCGCAGCACGCTGTCCTTCATTCAATTCTTGTATGTAATCGGACATATTCCTAATAATCTAACGGATAAAGTTCGGGCACAAAGATAGAAAAAGGTTCGGACACCTGCGAACAATTCCTCCGGTTATCGTGTTAGTATAATAAAGTTTCAAAACTAAATAATTGAACTTATGAATACGTTATTAATGTCTTTAACGATAATGATTATGACACATGAAATGCCCAAACTTCCTTACGCAAAGAACGCGTTGGAACCTGTAATCAGTCAGCAAACAATAGAGTACCATTACGGTAAACACCTGCAGACGTATGTGGACAATCTGAACAACCTTGTTCCGGGCACGGAATACGAGAATAAGGATTTGGCCACAATCGTAGCCACCGCACCCGATGGTGCCATATTCAATAATGCCGGACAAGTGCTGAACCACACACTATACTTCCTGCAATTCTCGCCGAAGCCGTCTCAGAGCGAGCCAACCGGAAAGCTGGCGGAAGCCATCAAACGTGATTTCGGCAGCTTCGAGAACTTCAAAAAGGAGTTTAATGCGGCATCGGTCGGGCTGTTCGGCTCGGGCTGGGCATGGTTGTCGGTAGACAAGAACGGTAAACTGCATATCACCAAAGAGGCAAACGGAAGTAATCCCGTACGCTCGGGACTGACTCCACTACTGGGCTTCGATGTCTGGGAACATGCGTACTACCTGGATTATCAGAATAAACGCGCCGACCACGTCAACGCCATCTGGAGCATAGTAGACTGGGACGCAGTAGGAAAACGAATGAAATAGCAGACCTTTTTCCGATTATTTCATCAAGGTGTCGGCTTCACTATGTTCAGGATAACAAAGCATAAGACTTGAGCAAACACCTTATTTTCCTCTTTTTACAAACAAAATCAGGCCGTAATCCCTCAAAATGAGAGTTACGGCCTAATTCACCCTATCCAGTTCGCCTTGCGGCGTCCTTTTCTTTTTTTATTCTTCAATAGCTGCCTGTGCCGCCGCCAAACGTGCGATAGGCACACGGAACGGAGAACAGCTGACGTAGTTCAAACCTACCTTGTGGCAGAACTTGACAGAAGAAGGTTCACCGCCATGCTCGCCGCAAATACCGCACTTCAGTTCCGGACGGATGGCACGCCCCTTGTCGGTAGCCATGCGCACCAACTGGCCTACACCATTCTGGTCGAGCACTTGGAACGGGTCTACCTTCAAAATCTTCTTTTCCAGATAAATCGGCAAGAAAGAAGCGATGTCGTCACGTGAATAACCGAAGGTCATCTGCGTCAAGTCATTGGTACCGAATGAGAAGAACTCGGCAGAAGAAGCGATGCGGTCGGCAGTAAGAGCGGCACGCGGGATTTCAATCATCGTACCTACCTTGAACTCGATGCTGTCGCCCACTTCGGCAAACAAGCTTGCCGCCTCGGCACGGATAACTTCTTCCTGTTGCTTGAACTCGTACAAGATACCCGTCAGCGGAACCATGATTTCGGGATGCGTCTCAACGCCTTCTTTCTTCAGTTCCAATGCCGCTCCAAGGATAGCACGTGTCTGCATCTGAGTGATTTCGGGATAAGTATTGCCCAAACGGCAACCGCGATGACCCAACATCGGGTTATGCTCACAAAGGGCTTCTACACGCTGCTGGATATACTGCAAACTTACACCCATCGTATCTGCCATTTCCTGCTGCCCTTTCAAATCGTGGGGAACGAACTCGTGCAAGGGCGGGTCGAGCAAGCGGACAGTTACCGGACAACCTTCCATAGCCTTGAAGATACCCTTGAAGTCTGCCTGCTGGTAAGGCAAAATCTTAGCCAATGCCTTGCGGCGTCCTTCTGCATTTTCCGCCAAAATCATTTCACGCATAGCCTTGATTTTTTCACCTTCGAAGAACATGTGTTCCGTACGGCAAAGACCGATACCTACTGCTCCGAAATTGCGCGCTACCTGTGCATCGTGCGGAGTATCGGCATTGGTGCGTACCTGCAATCTTGTATATTTATCAGCCAGCTGCATCAATTCGGCAAAGTCGCCGGACAACTCGGCAGCTTTCGTTTCCACCTCTCCTTTGTAAACCTCACCCGTACTACCGTTCAAGGAGATAAAGTCGCCTTCTTTCAGTACAACACCATCCACCTCTACCGTGCGGGCTTTGTAGTCGATGTTCAACGCTCCGGCACCGGATACGCAGCATTTACCCATACCACGTGCCACAACGGCAGCATGCGAAGTCATACCGCCACGTGCGGTGAGGATACCCTCGGCAACAGCCATACCTGCCAGGTCTTCCGGAGAGGTCTCGATACGTACCATCACCACGCGCTTGCCGGCTGCATGCCATTCGGCGGCATCATCGGCAAAGAACACAATCTGACCGCAAGCAGCACCCGGAGAAGCCGGAAGACCGCGGGTCAGGACCTTAGCCTGCTTCAAAGCCGCTTTGTCGAACACGGGGTGAAGCAATTCGTCCAGTTTATTGGGCTCGCAACGCTGCAAAGCCGTCTTTTCGTCAATCATACCCTGGTGAAGCAAATCCATGGCGATTTTCACCATAGCGGCTCCGGTACGCTTGCCGTTACGTGTCTGGAGGAACCAGAGTTTACCTTCCTGTACGGTGAACTCCATGTCCTGCATATCTTTATAGTGGTTTTCCAGTTTGGTCTGCAAAGCATCCAGCTCCTTATAGATTTCGGGCATAGCCTCTTCCATAGAGGGATATTTGGCAGCGCGTTCTTCTTCGCTCACGCCGGCAAGTTCCGCCCAGCGTCTGGAACCGATAACGGTAATCTGCTGCGGAGTACGGATACCTGCAACCACGTCTTCGCCCTGTGCGTTGATCAGATACTCGCCGTTGAAAAGGTCTTCGCCCGTAGCGGCATCACGGCTGAAGCAAACTCCGGTAGCGGAAGTATCGCCCATATTACCGAATACCATTGCCTGAACGCTTACGGCAGTACCCCATTCGTCGGGAATTCCTTCCATTTTACGATAAAGGATGGCACGCTCGTTCATCCACGAGTTGAATACGGCGCAGATAGCTCCCCACAACTGTTCGTAGGCACAAGTCGGGAAATCTTTTCCGGTCTGCTCCTTAACGGCTGCCTTAAATCTCTTTACAAGCTCTTTGAGGTCTTCTACTTCCAGTTCGTTATCCAGTTTCACGCCTTTAGCATGTTTCACATCCTCTATAATGGCTTCAAACGGATCGACGTCTTCTTTGTTTACCGGTTTCATGCCCAACACCACGTCACCGTACATCTGCACGAAGCGGCGGTAAGAGTCCCATGCAAAGCGGGCATTACCGGTCTTGCGAATCAAGCCTTCTACAACCTCATCGTTCAGACCGAGGTTAAGAAT
The DNA here is from genome assembly GCF_910578895.1 of uncultured Bacteroides sp. Taxonomy (GTDB): domain Bacteria; phylum Bacteroidota; class Bacteroidia; order Bacteroidales; family Bacteroidaceae; genus Bacteroides. The sequence continues at coordinate 5,820 of NZ_CAJTSC010000071.1, read as the reverse complement.
CGTGTCCATCATACCCGGCATGGAAGCGCGTGCACCCGAACGGACGGAAACCAACAGCGGGTTCTCCACATCGCCGAATTTGGAACGCATCAGTGTTTCCACGTGTGCAATGGCATTTTCCACTTCCTGTTTCAACAAGGCAACAACCTTGTCCTGCCCCATTTCATAATATTCTGTACAAACTTCTGTCGTAATTGTAAAGCCCGGAGGAACCGGAACTCCGATAAGGTTCATTTCTGCCAAATTGGCTCCTTTACCCCCCAAAAGGTTTCTCATGCCGGCTTTTCCTTCCGCCTGGCCGTTACCGAAGGTATAAACTCTTTTTTTATCCATAATACCAATTTAAAGTTTTTTGATTGTAGTTTCTTTCATTTTTCTGCTCGCAAATCTAAGTATATTTCGCAGACTATAAAACTTTTTGAGAAAAAACTTTAAGGCAAAATGCAATTTCGACATTGCAAAATTTAATATCTCAATTCATAGGGAGAATTTACGGAAAAATACTTATTTTTGCCACAGAATTTATTATATTTGGTGTAAAAGTGGCAAGAAAGAGAAAAGAACTTCCCCTGCTGGAAAAGGTGGAAATTACGGATGTGGCTGCCGAAGGAAAAGCCATTGCAAAGGTCAATGATTTGGTAATTTTCGTACCATACGTCGTCCCGGGCGACATAGTAGACCTGCAAATCAAGAGAAAGAAACATCATTATGCCGAAGCGGAAGCGGTGAAGTTCCACCAATACTCGCCTGTAAGAGCTGTCCCGTTTTGCCAGCATTACGGTGTGTGCGGCGGTTGCAAGTGGCAGGTACTGCCCTATTCGGAGCAGATAAAATACAAGCAAAAACAAGTGACGGACAACCTTACCCGCATCGGGAAAGTAGAACTTCCTGAAATATCGCCGATACTCGGCTCCGCAAAAACGGAGCTCTACCGGAACAAACTCGAATTCACCTTCTCCAACAAACGCTGGCTGACGGCGGAAGAGGTACGGCAGAACGTGGTGTACGAACAAATGAATGCGGTAGGTTTCCACATCCCCAACGCATTCGACAAGGTATTGGCAATAGAGAAATGCTGGTTGCAGGACGATGTCTCCAACCGCATCCGCAACGCCGTACGCGACTATGCCTACGAGCACAACTATTCGTTCATCAACCTACGCACGCACGAAGGAATGCTACGCAATATGATTGTACGCACCTCCACCACCGGCGAACTGATGGTTATCCTCATCTGCAAGATTGAGAAAGACGAAGAGATGGCGCTATTCAAACAATTGCTGCAACATGTAGCGGATACCTTCCCTGAGATTACGTCCTTGCTATACATTATTAATAATAAATGCAACGACACTATCACAGACCTTGACGTACATACGTTCAAAGGTAAAGACCACATTTTCGAGGAGATGGAAGGGTTGCGTTTCAAGGTAGGTCCAAAATCGTTCTACCAAACAAATTCCGAACAGGCGTACACCTTATATAAGGTAGCCCGCGACTTTGCCGGACTTACCGGCAATGAACTGGTCTACGACCTCTATACCGGTACAGGAACCATTGCCAACTTCGTATCCAAGCAGGCGCGCCGGGTGATTGGAATTGAATACGTGCCCGAAGCCATCGAAGACGCCAAGGTGAATGCAGAAATCAACGGCATTAAAAACACGTTGTTCTTTGCCGGCGATATGAAAGATATGCTGACGCAAGACTTCATCAACGAGTATGGACGCCCGGATGTAATCATTACCGACCCGCCCCGTGCAGGCATGCATCAGGATGTGGTGGATGTTATCCTGTTTGCAGAACCGAAACGCATCGTGTATGTAAGTTGCAATCCTGCCACGCAGGCAAGGGACTTGCAGTTGCTCGATGCGAAATACAAGGTGAAGGCAGTCCAGCCGGTAGACATGTTCCCGCATACACATCATGTGGAGAATGTGGTACTGCTCGAATTAAAAGTTGAGGTTTAGAAATCTAACGTGGAACTTTGGAAATCTAACGTGGAACTTTGGAAACCTAACGTAGAACTTTAGAAAATTAATGTAGAACTTTGTGTGTATCAGTAGGAATGAAAAGAGTGATTGCCGACAATTCCTACCATACCAACCATAAATTATCATCTTCGTGGCAAAAGAAAAAAACATAGCAAGAGCCCGTACGCAATATACGGACTATATGGTAAAGGAACCGATGGAACTGATGGAATTCCTTGCCGCCAGAATGCCCGACGCCAGCCGCACCAAGCTGAAGGCATTGTTGAGCAAACGGGTTGTATACGTGGACAGTGTTATCACCACCCAATACAATTTCCCTTTGAAACCGGGTATGAAAGTCCAAATCAGCCGTGAGAAAGGACGCAAAGAGTTCAGTAACAAACTGCTGAAAATCGTATATGAGGATGCCTACATCATCGTTGTCGAAAAGATGCAGGGTTTGCTGTCCGTCAATACGGAACGGCAGAAAGAACGCACTGCCTACACCATACTGAACGAATATGTCCGACGGTCGGGCAGGCAGCACCGTGTATACATCGTTCATCGCCTGGATCGCGACACCTCGGGATTGCTGATGTTTGCCAAAGATGAAAAGACGCAGAACACGCTACGCGACAACTGGCAGAACATCGTGACCGACCGCCGCTACGTAGCCGTCGTTGCGGGCGAAATGGAAAACAATGCCGGCATGGTAAGGTCGTGGCTTACCGACCGCAAACTTTATGTATACTCCAGCCCTACGGATGATGGCGGCAAAGAGGCCATTACGCACTACCGCACCATCAAACGCGCCAATGGTTTCTCTCTCGTAGAACTGATACTGGAGACGGGACGCAAAAATCAAATCCGTGTGCACATGCAAGATTTGGGACATCCCATCGTAGGCGATGGACGCTATGGGCTGGAAGAGGTAAACCCTATCGGACGGCTGGCGTTGCATGCCTTCAAACTTTGCTTTTATCATCCCGTGACCGGAGAACTGATGCAGTTTGAAACGCCCTATCCGGGAGAGTTCAAGAAATTATTTCTGAAGAAACAATAAAAGCATGAAGAGAGTGTGCCGAAACCATGAAAAGCTTGTATAATCACACTTTTCATGGTTTCGGCACACTCTCTTCGTCTCCGTACGTTCAATAATGCCTTTTCAACATAACAGGTCCATCCCTATACCCGTCCACATATAAGACACCGGACAGCCTATCCCCGGCAATATATACATCATAGATTTCCAATAAAGGATAATCATAACCATAATCCAACCTTAAAATTCTGCCGTGAACATCCCAACGGAAAGGCAAGCTGAATGCAACTTCTCCATAGGGGTCATTATAATAGACTTGTTCATCCCTGCCATATCCATTACCTTCGAACTCAAGCCCGCTCTCCAATGCCGAATCATATTTATCGGCGAAACCCAAATCTCCTACCCAAATGCCATCTATCAAAGTGTCATAGATGTAATAATCCTCGCCATCATCCGGCTCACACGAAACCAGTCCTACAACGAGAGTACACAGAAACAGTAAATTCAAATATTTTCTCATCTTTCTTGTTTTTCAATTTTGATTAACCATATAGTTCAGCACCCACGATTTTTACCAAGAACAAAATCCTCATACATATCAAATCCAATTAACAGATTGACGAGGGATAATGTTTTCCGGAATATTGTAATCCAAACTCAAAATTCCCGAAATTGGATATCCGATATTCTCACTTTCCAAAAGCAAACATATACAAAAATAACGAAACGCCAAAAAGCCTGTTTAAATTTTATTCAGCATTACGGCTTTTGCATTTAGGGGAGTTAGAGGAATTATCCCTTCACATCGCTTCGTCAGGAGTCGTTAAAGGGTTAGAGCCGATACTCTTGTGTATGACATTGTTACAAAAGTATCGGCTTTAACGACTAAGCCGACTTGGCAGTTGATAACTGCTTTTAACCACTCTAACTCCTGTAAATGAAAAAGCCGTGTGTTCAGCATTATTTTGAGCGTTCCTTGCGAGGATGTTTTTCAGTTTTTATGAGGAGCATAGCAGGCTATGTTCCTTATAAAAACAAAAAAACAGGCCGGAAAGAAACTTGGGAAGAAGCTGAAGAAAAACTTTTTGAAGAAAATTTAAACAGGCTCTAATATTCAGACTGGAACTTCTTATAGAAGACGGCAAATAAGATAAAACCCATCAATGCAAAAGGCACACCCGCCAAAGCCGGATAACGATATCCGCCACCAAGCGCCAGACCACCGACGTATGCCCCGACGGCATTGCCCAAATTGAATGCTATTTGCACACAGGCGCCGCCCAACATCTCTCCACCGGGAGCCACGCGGATAATCAGTACCTGTTCGGGAGTGGAGACTGCAAACAGACCTGCCGTACAAAGCGCCATCAATACAGCAGAGCACCACGGATTGGGCGAAAGGAAAAATATCATCAACAGTACAACGCAAATCATGCCCTGCACCACTGTGCCAACCCTGCCTGGCGTGTATCTGTCGGACAACCGTCCACTCACCAGATTGCCCACCACCATGCCGAAACCTGCCCAAACCATCAATGCCGTAATGCTCTCCACGCTAAAACCCGAAACATCCGTCAGCAGCGGTGTGATGTAGCTATACCAACAAAATACGCCGCCATTGCCCAAAGCCGTCGCACCCAATATCAACCAGGGAGCAGGCTTCTTCAGAAAACGGAATTGTCCTTTGAAGCCGGTATCTTTCAAACCTTCTACCGCAGGAACCCACCGCCATATATAATAGAGGACTATCACTCCCCAGCAGCCTACCAATAAGAATGTAACCCGCCAGGAAAGCATGTGGCTCAAGGAAGTGCCCAACGGAACGCCAAACAAATTGGCAACCGTCATACCCGCTATCATAATGGATACCGCCTCGGAACTTTTCCCCTCGTCCGCCAATTTGCCTGCCACAATGGAAGCCACTCCGAAATATGCCCCATGTGGCAAGCCCGAAATAAAGCGCGCTGCCAACAGCGACCAGTAGCCGGAAGCCATCGCAGCACTCAAATTACCCGCCAGCATCAAAGCCATCAGTACCAGCAGAATATGTTTTAATGGACGTTTACGTGTCAAAATCAACATAGGAGCACCGGCGCATACTCCCAGCGCGTAGGCGGAAATAAAATGTCCCGCAACCGGAATGCTGATATTCAAATCAGCGGCAACATAGGGCAAGATGCCCATCATCGTAAACTCGGCAATGCCCAATCCTAACGTTCCGAACGCTAAAGCAATAAGACTCTTCTTCATTTGAAAAAACAGAACCTGTGAAACAAACTTTTTACCGTTGCAAAAGTAATGCATTGTTGTTTCTCAGAGTATTTATTTTATAAAAAAGTAACCTATTTAAGAAACACATATCATATTGCTGTACTTCTTGTATCTCATGATTTGGCTTTAATACGCCGTTATGCGGATAAAGTAGTATTGTTAGATAAAACAGTTGCAGAGCAGGGAGATGCAGAAGATGTTTTTCAAACAAAAGCATTTCAACAGACATTTGGATATTTTGCAGGGGAGGAGAAAATATGGAATTAATATATGATTTATTAGAAAAAATCCCCTTTTCATTTTTGCAGTATGATTTTATGAAAAATGCTTTATTAGCAATACTATTTTTAGCACCTTTGTTTGCATTACTTGGTACTATGGCAGTAAACAACAATATGGCTTTTTTTTCTGATGCATTGGGACATAGTGCTTTAACAGGAATCGGTATCGGAACAGTATTAGGATTAAGAGAACCATTACTTTGTATGATTGCATTTGGTATATTTTTAAGTATTGCCATTACAAAAGTGA
>NZ_CAJTSC010000070.1 GCF_910578895.1 uncultured Bacteroides sp. | reverse complement strand
CACCCTTCGGGACAGGAATTAAAAGCCGATACTTCCGTAAACACATACGCAAGAGCATCGGCTCTAACTTCTGTAACTTCTTTAACTCCTCTAACTCCTGTAAATGAAAGCCGCGGGGTTTGCCACCTAACAGGCAAAACGTTGCCAATAGAGTGGCAATACTTTGCCTGTTAAGTGGCAACGATTAAACTATTGCGGCTGATAATTGTCATATACAATGACAAAACACGCAAACCCATGAAAACACACGTATGCCTTCTGCTGATTTCCCTCGTCTATGCCTTCACGGCATTTGCCCAAAACAATAAAGAGACGGAGTCCGTCTCCCTGCGGTTCCTGAAACAACTGAACCTCTTCCCGCAAGAAAAAATCTATGTACATACCGACAAGCCGGGCTATGCGGCAGGAGACACCATCTGGCTTCGCGCACATCTGGTAGATGCGGCAACGCATATTCCTTCTCCCGTCAGCCGTTATGTGTATGTGGAGCTGGCAGACGGCTCCGACTCCATCTTCAACCGAATCAAGATAAGGGTGAACGACTCCATCTACCGGGGGCAAATACCGCTGGACCATTTAACCCCCCAAGGCCATTACACGCTAAGAGCCTATACCGGATTCATGAAGAACCTGCCGGAAGAATACCTGTTCAAGCATACGCTTTCCATCGTAAACCCTACATCCGGGTTCGGGGAAAGCGATAAACCCGGAACGGGAAAAAGAAGAGGACAGGAAGAGGGAAAAAAGGAAACGCCGCAACCGGAGGAAGCGCCGTTCGACGTCAAGTTCTTCCCGGAAGGGGGATACCTGCCTGCAGGCATTCCGTGGCGAGTGGCGTTCAAGGCAATCGGAAAGGATGGATGGCACGAGGAGATACAGGGAGCGATTAAGGATAAGGAAAGCGGAGAAATGGTGGCTACCCTGCCTGCCACGTATCTGGGAATGGGTTTTGTCACTTTCGTACCGGAAGCAGGAAGGCAATATGTGGCGGAGTGTACCGATTCGCAAAACCGCTTCCTGGAGTTTGAGTTGCCGCAGGCAACGCCGCAAGCGCAGGCAGTCACCGCCACTTGGCGCAAGAACTCGCTGATGATAGCCTTGTCACATCCCGTCACCGCTCCCCGCCGCCTGGTAGTGCAAAGCAGAGGAATCGTCTTTTACTCCGAACTATGGCAACCGAAACAACGGATACTGACATTCGATGCCCGGGAACTTCCCGCAGGAGTCATCCAGCTGTTGCTGCTTGATGAAGAGAACCGCCCTCTGAGCGAACGGTTGGTGTTCAACAAACATTACGAAGACGTGAAGATGGGCTTCGCCACAGACAAGCCGTCTTATGGGAAGCGGGAAGCGGTAAAAACGAAAATCACCCTGACGGACCACGAAGGCATGCCGCTGGAAGGAGATTTTTCCGTATCGGTCACAGACGATGCGTCCGTCAACACCCGTAACGGCTCCTCTATCCTCTCCTACCTGCTGCTGGCCTCGGAACTGAAAGGGACCATCGAATTTCCCGAAACCTATTTTGACATGTCGCGCAAAGAAGCCGACCGCGAATTGGACGTGTTGATGATGACACAAGGATGGAGAAGATACAATATACCCGGCATGCTTCAAGGACACTACGAACAGCCGTCCATACTACCGGAAAGGTATCAGGAGATTTCGGGAAAGGTATTCAGCGAGTTTAACTCAAAACCCCGTGCCGGCGCTCCGATATCACTAATCACCTTGGAGTATCCGTTTTCCGACGAAACCGTATCGGACTCTGCCGGGGTGTTCCGGTTTACCCATTTCGAATTTCCGGACAGCACCAACTTCATCGTCAAAGGAGTGAATAAAAAAGGGGGCGACCACAACGTAATGCTGGAACTGGACCGGGAGAGTTTCTATCCCTTCGGCAAGCAGCCATCCATAGAAGATTTATATAAGAAAAAGTCTGTCGCCGAAGCACAGGACACGGACCTGCCGGACAATAGCGGCATGCAGGCAATCCGCCTGGACGAGGTGGTCATCAAAGCCAAGCCGAAAGAGAAGCAGGGCAAGTCCATGTATCATTCCATCAACGGTTCGGTATACGATACGGAAAAGCTGATGCACCCCCGCCCCAACACGATGGCAGATATGCTGGCCCGCCTGCCGGGCATCATGGTAAGGGGCGGTTCCATCACCTTGCGAAGCAACACACCCTTGATATTGGTGGATGATGTGGAGATGGAATACGGGGCGGTCATGGACCTGCAACCCGACGATATAGCCGAAATAGAGCTGATGAAAGATGCTTCCGCCGCCATATTCGGTTCGAGAGGGGCAGGCGGGGCAATTCTAATCACTACAAAAACGGGGGACGGGAACTTCAAAATGCCGAGAAAGCCCAATGTAACCTCTATCCGTCCGTTGGGATATCAGATTCCCGCAGAGTTCTACTCGCCTAAGTACTCTCCTGCACAAGGGTCTGTGCCTGCCGGCCGGGACAACCGGAAAACGCTGTATTGGAATCCGTGTGTCAAACTCTCGAATGCGGGAGAAGGGCAGTTTGAGTTCTATACAGCAGACAAGCATACAAGCTATACGGTCATCATGCAAGGAGTGACGTATGACGGGAAAATCATCTTCAGGAAGGAACGGATTAATAGAAATTGAGGATGTGACAAGGCGCCGGCAACCGTATCATGCTGCAGCACCTTGGCACATCCTTAAGAGAGTCGCAAGAAGGCAAAGTCTCAGAACATCCTGCTGACACGCTCAATGCCTGCCGCCAACGCGTCTATCTCCTCTTTCGTATTATACAAGCCGAAGGAGGCACGCACCGTTCCTTCGATGCCGAGACGTTGCATCAGCGGCTGTGCGCAGTGGTGTCCCGTGCGCACGGCAATACCGAGACGGTCGAGCAAGGTGCCCATATCGAAATGATGGATATCGCCTACAAGAAAGGAAATGACACTGCCTTTCTCTTTCGCCTCGCCGAAGATGCGCATGCCGGGAATCTCTTTCAGGCGGCTCGTGGCATACGTGGTCAGTTCGTGCTCGTAGGCGGCAATATTCTCCATGCCGATGGCGGAGACGTAGTCCAGTGCCTTGGCAAGCCCGGTAGTACCCACGTAATCGGGCGTCCCTGCCTCGAACTTGAAAGGAAGCTCGTTGAAGGTGGTCCGCTCAAACGATACGTGCTGTATCATTTCGCCGCCACCCTGATAGGGCGGCATCTTGTCGAGCCACGACTCCTTGCCGTAAAGCACGCCCACACCGGTAGGTCCGTACACCTTATGGCCGGAGAACACGTAGAAATCGGCATCGAGGTCCTGCACATCCACCGGCATGTGGGGAATGGACTGGGCGCCGTCTACAAGCACGGGAACGCCTTGCCCGTGGGCAAACGCAATCATTTCCTTGACGGGATTTACCGTGCCCAGCACATTGGATACATGCGCTACGCTGACAATCTTGGTGCGTTCGGAGAAGAGTTGCTTGTACTCGTCCAACAGCAGTTCGCCGTTGTCGTTCATCGGAATGACCTTGATGGCAATGCCTTTCTTTGCCGCCAGCAATTGCCAGGGGACGATGTTGCTGTGATGTTCCATGACGGAGAGGATGACCTCGTCTCCCGCCTGCATGAACTCCTCGCCGAAGCTGGACACAAGCAGATTGATGCTTTCCGTTGTGCCGCGGGTAAAGATGATTTCATCCGTACTGCCGGCATTGATGAACTTCCGCACTGTCTCGCGGGATGCCTCGTGCAACTCCGTTGCCCGCTGGGAAAGGAAATGCACGCCACGGTGCACGTTGGCATTCACCGAATAGTATTCGTCCGTAATGGCGTCTACCACACAACGGGGTTTCTGGGTGGTGGCGCCGTTGTCCAGGTAAATGAGGGGTTTGCCGTATATCTTACGGGAAAGAATCGGAAAGTCGGAGAGCCTATCCCCCAACCCCTCCCCGACAGGGAGGGAGGAGAAGACGGCATTGCTGGTATCTTTATTCATAAATATGGGGTTGAATTAAAAGTTGGTTGGTCGGTCTCTCACCCCCTGCATATAGGGGAAAGGAGTTACTTGCAAATGGCACAGCCCTGGCATTTGTTCAGTTCGCCACGGAAGCGCTTCTCTACCAACAGGTGCAGACGGTCTTTCAGGGCATCGAGACGGATTGTATCGATTACCTCATTGACGAAAGCGAACATCAGCAGCAGACGGGCTTCACGCAGGGAAATGCCACGCTGCCGCATATAGAACAGGGCACTTTCATCGAGCTGTCCTACCGTGGCGCCATGGCTGCACTTTACGTCATCGGCATAGATTTCCAGTTGCGGCTGGGTATACATGCGTGCTTCGCGGGTGGCGCAAAGATTGCGGTTGGTTTGCTGCGAGCTTGTATGCTGTGCATCGGGACGTACCAATACCAAGCCGGCAAACGCACCGACAGACTGGTCATCGAGCACGTACTTGAAGAGTTCGTTACTGGTACAGCGGGGCACGGCATGGTCTATCGTAGTGTTATTGTCTACATGCTGGTTTTTATCGGTAATCGCCATGCCGCAAAGGTTCAGTTCGGCACCTTCGCCGGCAAGCGTCACCTCGGTTGTATTGCGGGTAGTGCCGTTGTGCAGCGTCATTCCATTCAGCAAGACATTGCTGTTGGCTTCTTGCTTGACGTACAGGTTGCTGATACGTACCGTAGCGGTATGCGTCTCTTCCAGTTCATAGAAATCGAAGGTGGCATTCTCGCCAATGAATGCCTCCACCACTTGCGTGGCAAGGAAATTCACATTGTCCATGGCGTGGTCGCATGCCAGCAGACGGGCTTGCGCACCCTCTTCCAGGATGATAAGCACACGGCGGTTCACCATGAAGTTGACATCGCCACGCAGGATATTCACCAACTGGATAGGTTTCTCCATCACTACATTCTTAGGAACATACAGCAACACACCGTCTTGGGCAAAGGCTGTATTGAATGCCGTCAATCCGTCTTTGGAAGTGTCCGCCAGCTTGCCGTAGTATTTCCTCACCAGCTCCGGATGCTGTTCCGACATATCCTTGAGACTACCGAACAGGACACCTTCGGGCAGTTTAGGAGACGGAGGGACGAGAGGGCGTGAAGACAAGGAATCCTTCTCCTTATCGCCCGGGCCCTTTATCCCCTTATAGAAAGCATCGTTCACCACAAAGTATAGCGAAGTGCTCATATTCGGCACATCGCACTTGAATACTTCGTAAGGATTGACGGGAATATCCAGCCGATTCAGGTTCAGGCCATAGTCTGGCTCAAAGAACTTGCTGACATCGGTATATTTATATTTCTCCGTTTTACAGGTAGGAAAGCCCAGCCGTTCGAAGTCGGCAAAGGCAGCGGCACGCGGAGCGTTCAGCACCTCGGCGCTATGACGGCATATCATCGCTTCCGTTTGGGAGAAAAGGTCTATGTATTGTTGTTCTACAGTCATGGTGTTTAATTTTGAATTTTGAATGGTGAATGGTGAAGTTTGAACTACCTTGCGGTGTAACAGCGCAGCCCATTCAAAATTCATAATTCACAATTCAAAATTTATAATTCCTCCGTTTCCTTCTTTATCCAGTCGAAACCGCGCGTTTCAATCTCCTTCGCCAGTTCAGGACCGCCGGTCTTTACGATGCGTCCGCCAAGCAGCACATGTACGGTGTCCGGCTTCAAATAGTCAAGCAGGCGTTGGTAGTGGGTGATAACCATTGCGCTGGTCTGGGGAGTTTTCAGTTTGTTGAAACCATCGGCAACAATGCGCAAAGCATCCACGTCAAGTCCGGAGTCCGTTTCATCGAGAATGGCGAAAGTCGGCTCCAGCATGGCCATCTGGAAGATTTCGTTGCGTTTCTTCTCGCCACCGCTGAAACCCTCGTTCACGCTGCGGTTGGCAAGTTTGTTGTCCAGCTCCACAATGGCACGTTTCTCACGCATCAGTTTCAGAAATTCACTGGCAGAGAGTGCAGGCAGATGGCGGTACTTGCGCTGCTCGTTGACCGCCGCACGCATGAAATTCACCATAGAAACGCCCGGTATCTCCACCGGTGTCTGAAATGAGAGGAAAACACCCTCGTGGGCACGGTCCTCGGGACTCATGGCAAGCAGGTCTTTACCGTTGAAGGTCACACTGCCTCGCGTCACCTCGTATGCAGGATGTCCCACCAGCACATTGCTCAGTGTGCTCTTTCCGGCTCCGTTCTGTCCCATCAGGGCATGCACCTCGCCATCGCGGATAGTGAGGTTGATGCCTTTTAATATCTCTTTGCCATTGATGCTGGCATGCAGGTCTTTTATCTCTAACATGATATTTAATTTTGAATGGTGAATGGTGAATTATGAAGTTTGAATTACCCTGCGGCGTAACAGCGCAGCCAATTCAAAATTCATAATTCAAAATTCATAATTTTATAATCCACAATTCCAACAATTATCCCACGCTTCCTTCAAGCGAGATAGCTAACAGTTTCTGGGCTTCTACGGCAAATTCCATGGGCAATTTGTTGAGCACTTCCTTTGCATAGCCGTTCACAATCAAACCTACCGCGTCTTCCGTGGAAATGCCACGCTGGTTGCAATAGAATATCTGGTCCTCACTAATCTTGCTGGTGGTTGCCTCGTGCTCTACAACGGCTGTCTCGTTATGGATATCCATGTAGGGGAAAGTATGCGCACCACACTTGTTGCCCAACAGCAGGGAGTCGCACTGGCTGTAATTACGGGCATTGTCCGCTTTCTGGGCCACACGCACCAAACCGCGGTAAGAATTCTCGCTCCGTCCGGCAGAGATACCTTTGCTGACGATGGTGCTGCGGGTATTCTTTCCAAGATGAATCATCTTCGTACCGGTATCCGCCTGCTGGTAGTTGTTGGTCACCGCCACACTGTAGAACTCTGCCGTAGAGTTGTCGCCGGAAAGAATGCAGGACGGATATTTCCAGGTGATTGCCGAACCGGTTTCCACCTGTGTCCACGACAACTTGCTGCCGATGCCCTTGCAGTGTCCGCGTTTCGTTACGAAGTTATAGACACCACCCTTGCCTTCGGCATCGCCCGGATACCAATTCTGCACGGTGCTGTACTTCACCTCCGCACGGTCGTGCACCACAATCTCCACAATGGCGGCATGCAACTGGTTTTCATCGCGCATCGGCGCCGTACATCCTTCCAGGTAGGAGACATACGAGTCATCGTCCGCCACAATCAGCGTTCTTTCAAACTGCCCGGTATTGCGGGCATTGATACGGAAGTAAGTGGAAAGCTCCATCGGGCAACGCACTCCTTTCGGGATATAAACGAAAGAACCGTCGGAGAAGACCGCCGAATTCAGTGCTGCAAAGAAGTTGTCACGATAACCCACCACAGAGCCCAGGTACTTCTGAACCAGATCGGGATGCTCGCGCACGGCTTCGCTGAACGAACAGAAAATAATCCCCTTCTCCATCAGCGTCTCCTTGAAAGTGGTCTTCACAGACACCGAGTCCATCACGGCATCCACTGCCATGCCGCTAAGCGCCATCTGCTCTTCCAGGGGGATGCCCAGTTTATTGAAGGTTTTGACCAGCTCCGGATCCACCTCATCCATACTTTTGGGTCCCTCTTTCTTCTTGGTAGGGTCGGCATAGTACGAGATAGCCTGATAATCTATTTCAGGGATACGGAGATGCGCCCATGTAGGCATCTCCAGCGTCAGCCAATGGCGGTACGCTTTCAGCCGGAACTCCAGCAACCACTCGGGTTCTCCTTTTTTCTCGGAAATCAGCCGCACCACATCTTCATTCAAGCCACGCTCAATGATGTCTGTGTGCACATCGGTGGTGAAGCCGTACTTGTACTTCTCCTGAGTGAGTTCCTTTACATATTTATTGGGTTCTTCTTGTTGCATTATTCATTCAATATATATTGTTCTGTAACATGCTTGGCTACGGGAAAGAATATTCCGGCAAACGACTGCATGGGATAGTATAACACCGACTCCTCCTTCTTTGTTTGACCGAGCAGCGTGTTGTCCGCATCTATAAACTCAATGACACCGACCAGCAGGCTCACTAATAAAAGAGACTTCAACGCCCCCAAGCCGGAGCCCAGCCAACGGTTCAGCCATCCGAGCGAAATCGCCTCCATCGCCTTTGTCAGCAACGAGGCTGTCAACGTAAAACACAGCGGTACGGCTATCCATATCACAACGAATGCCAAGAGCTGTGCCACCGTCATCGAATCGGTAACCTTAGAAAACACTTTTTCGGCCACAGAAGCGTACAGCGCCTTTGCCGCCAACAAGCCGGCAATCAGTCCCGACAGAGTGGCCAACTGTTTCACAAAGCCTTTCATGAAACCGACTACCGCTCCCGCACCAATCACGACCAATATGACTATATCTATGGTTGCCATACCTCTATAAATTGATAATGGATAACTGACAATTGACAATTTCTCATATCATCAACCATCAATTATCCATCATTTATAATTATAATTGTCAATCGCCAATTGTTAATTGCCAATCTTGAACTATCATAACGTTTGCTTTACTTCCACTTCTTCGTATGATTCGATGATATCGCCTACCTTGATATCGTTGCAGTTTGTCAGGCTGATACCGCACTCGAAGTTAGTACCTACCTCCTTCACATCATCCTTGAAGCGTTTCAGGGCATTGATGTTTCCGGTGAAGACAACGATACCGTCGCGGATAAGACGAGCCTTGTCGCTGCGTTTCACCTTTCCGGTCTTCACCATGGCACCGGCAACCAAGCCCACCTTGGTGATGTTGAACACCTCGCGTACTTCGATAGTAGCCGTAACCTGTTCCTTCAAAGTCGGCGCCAACATGCCCTCCATAGCGGCTTTCACCTCTTCAATGGCATCGTAGATGACAGAGTATTTGCGGATATCCACACCTTCCTGTTCCGCCAGTTTGGCGGCGGCACCCGAAGGACGCACCTGGAAACCGACGATAATCGCATCCGAAGCGGCAGCCAGCGATACATCCGACTCGGAAATCTGGCCGACACCCTTGTGGATAACGTTCACCTGCACCTGTTCGGTAGACAACTTGATTAACGAGTCGCTCAACGCTTCGACAGAACCGTCCACATCACCCTTCACGATGATGTTCAACTCGTGGAAGTCGCCCAATGCCAAACGACGGCCTACTTCATCCAGCGTCAGCATCTTCTGTGTGCGCAACCCTTGTTCGCGTTGCAACTGTTCGCGCTTGTTGGCAATCTCACGGGCTTCCTGTTCGGTCTCAATTACGTGGAACGTATCACCGGCAGCCGGCGCACCGTTCAAGCCCAGAATCAATGCCGGTTCCGAAGGACCAGCCTCTTTCATGCGCTGGTTGCGTTCGTTGAACATGGCTTTCACCTTACCGTAGCTTGTACCTGCCAGCACAATATCGCCCATTTTCAACGTACCGTTGGACACCAGTACCGTAGCTACATAACCACGGCCCTTATCCAATGAGGATTCGATGATGGAACCGGTGGCACGACGATCCGGATTTGCCTTCAAATCCAGCATTTCGGCTTCCAACAATACCTTCTCCATCAAATCGCTTACGCCGATACCTTTCTTGGCGGAAATATCCTGAGACTGGTACTTGCCACCCCATTCCTCAACAAGAAAGTTCATGGCAGCCAGTTCCTCTTTAATCTTATCGGGGTTGGCAGTCGGCTTATCAATCTTATTGATGGCAAACACGATAGGCACACCGGCAGCCATAGCATGGTTGATAGCCTCTTTGGTCTGCGGCATCACGTTGTCATCGGCAGCCACAATGATGATGGCGATGTCCGTAGCCTTCGCACCACGAGCACGCATGGCGGTAAACGCCTCATGTCCCGGAGTATCAAGGAACGTAATCTTACGTCCGTCTTCCAATGTCACGTGGTAGGCGCCGATGTGCTGCGTGATACCACCCGCTTCGCCGGCGATAACATTCGCCTTACGGATATAGTCGAGCAATGAGGTCTTACCGTGGTCTACGTGACCCATTACCGTTACAATCGGAGCACGAGGCTGCAAATCTTCTTCGGCATCCTCTTCCTCAACGATTGCCTGAGCCACTTCCGCACTTACATATTCCGTCTTGAAGCCGAATTCTTCCGCCACCAGGTTGATTGTCTCGGCATCCAGACGTTGGTTAATCGACACCATCATACCGATACTCATACAAGTAGCGATGACCTGCGTAACGGAGATATCCATCATGCTTGCCAACTCGTTGGCGGTCACAAATTCGGTCAGTTTCAGGATTTTGCTTTCCGCCATTTCCTGATTTTCCAGCTCCTGCATACGGTTGGATGCCAGGTCGCGCTTTTCCTTGCGGTATTTCGCTCCCTTGTTCTTGCCTTTGGAAGTCAGGCGTGCCAAGGTTTCCTTTACTTGCTTTGCCACGTCCTCCTCGCTTACTTCCTGCTTGATGACAGGTTTCTTAAAGCGGTCCTTGTTCTTGCCACCCTGCTGGTTGTTGCCGCCTTGCTGGCCGCCACCCTTCGGACGGTCGTTTCCGCCGCGTTGGAAGTTGGACGCATTATTAATGTCCACCTTCTCCTTATTGATGCGGACACGTTTCTTCTTGGCATTAGCATCGTTACCATCCTTCAAGTCTTTCATCTTGCCGTCGTCACGACGGATTTCCTTGATAATGGCTTCTTTCATCAGTTTCTTCTGATCCTGGCGTTGCTTTTCCTTTTCTTCACGCTCTTTGCGCTTTTCCTCTTTCGATTTCTTCTTGGGGCGCGTAGATTGGTTCAACGCAGCAAGGTCTATCTGTCCGATAACGTTAATCTTCGATACGAACTCAGGCTGATGTATTTTAAATATCTCTTCCTTATCTTCCGTACCCGGCGCTTCGGCCGCAACCGGTGTAGATTCCTCCTTGGGCACCGATACAGGTTCGGAAGCAACCGGCGCAGGTTCTTCTTCCACTACCGGAGCCGTTTCAACAACCGGAGCAGGCTCGGGCTGAGGTTCGGGAACCGGTTCCGGCTTCGGAGCCTCAACAACCGGTGCAGGTTCCTCTGCCTTGATTTCTTCAACAACCTTCTGTTCCGGTTCTGCTTCTTTCTCTTTTTCCACTGTATGTTTACGATTCAGTTTATCCAAATCAATTTTGCCGACAGGCTTGAACTTCGGACGTACATCTTCCGGAATCACAGCCTTAACAACCTCCTCGGCCTTCGGTTTCTCCTGTGCCTCCTTATCATAGCCGTCGATAGCCACCGACGCCTTATTGCGTTCTTTACTCTGGCGTTCCTGGATGAAACGTTCCGTTTTCAACTTCAGATCCTTATCTGTACTAAACTCTTTCACAAGCAGATCATACTGCTCATCGGTAATTTTCGTGTTGGGATTTGCCTCAATGGCATGTCCCTTCTTTTGCAAGAACTCAACTACCGTCGTGATTCCTACGTTTAAATCTCTTGTTACTTTATTTAACCTTATCGTCATAATTTAGTGATTAGTGATGAATGATTAGAGTGACTTATCACTAATCATTCTCTTCTTCAAACTCCGATTTCAAAATGCGCAATACCTCGTCCACCGTCTCCTCTTCCAAGTCGGTCTTTTCAATCAACATCTCGCGCGGAGCATTCAGCACAGCCTTGGCGGTGTCGATACCGATTGCCTTGATGGCATCAATCACCCAACCGTCAATCTCGTCGCGGAACTCATCCAAGTAGATGTCTTCGTCTTCTACCGTCTCATCCAACTCGCGGAATACATCAATAGTGTACTCAGTCAACATACTGGCAAGTTTGATGTTCAAACCGCCTTTACCGATAGCCAGCGACACCTCTTCCGGTTTCAGGAAAACTTCCGCCTTACGCTCTTCCTCGTTCAGACGGATGGAAGAGATTTTGGCAGGGCTGAGGGCACGCTGTATGAACAACTGGATATTCGACGTATAGTTGATAACATCGATATTTTCGTTGCGAAGCTCGCGGACAATACCATGAATGCGGCTACCCTTCACACCCACACAAGCGCCTACAGGGTCGATGCGGTCGTCGTAAGACTCAACGGCAATCTTGGCACGCTCGCCGGGGATACGGGCGATTTTCTTGATGGTAATCAGTCCGTCATTGATTTCGGGCACTTCCATTTCGAACAGACGTTGCAGGAAGACAGGCGACGTACGGCTCAGGATAATCTTCGGATTGTTATTCCTGTTGTCCACACGCGCCACTACGGCGCGTGCCGTCTCACCCTTGCGGTAGAAATCGCTCGGTATCTGTTCGGTCTTGGGCAACAGCAGTTCGTTGCCCTCGTCGTCGAGCAGCAGCATCTCCTTTTTCCAAATCTGGTAAACCTCTGCGTTGATAATGTTGCCTACCTTATCAATATATTTATTGTAAATACTGTCTTTTTCCAGTTCCAAAATCTTGGAAGCCAACGTCTGGCGCAAGTTCAGGATAGCACGGCGGCCGAACTTCGCAAAATTCACCTCGTCCGTCACTTCCTCTCCCTCCTCGTACGAAGCGTCAATCTTCCGGGCTTCGCTCAAAGAAATCTGCAGGTTCGGGTTCTCAAGGTCTTCATCTGCCACCACTTCACGGTTACGCCATATTTCGAAATCGCCCTTGTCCGGGTTCACAATAACATCGTAATTCTCATCCGTACCGAACATCTTTGCAATCACACTGCGGAACGACTCTTCGAGCACGCTCACCATAGTGGTTCTATCAATATTCTTCAGTTCTTTAAATTCCGAAAAGGTGTCTATCAAGCTGATAGTTTCTTCTTTCTTGGCCATAGTCTTATTTAAAACTAATTAAGTATTTAGTATATTTAATGTCTTCGTATGCGAAGGTCAGGTCCTCATCCACCATTTTAGGACGCTTGGCACCCTCTTCCTTCACTTTCTTTTGAATGGTAACCGTGAACCGCTCTTGGCCGGCGTCTTTCAGGATGCCGCAATGCTTGCGCCCGTCTTTCGCCAACACTTCCACATCCTTGCCTATGTGGTTAATGTATTGTTGCAGCACCTTAAACGGCTGCCCGATACCGGCAGAACCGACTTCCAGTTCGTAATCCTCCTCCTCGCGGTTGAGCCGGGATTCGATGTAGCGGCTCAGTTCCACGCAATCCTCAATCCAAACACCTTCCTTGTGGTCTATCTCCACCACAATCTTGTCATCCGGGCTGATTGTAACCTCCACCAGGAAGTAGTCTTTATCTTCCAGCCACTCGTCTACAAGCTGACAAACTGTTTTCTTTTCTATCATAGATTAACCATTAAGAACAAAAAAGAGGAGCTCAATCGCCCCTCCACCTTTCATCCGTTTCGGTTGCAAAGATATAAATAATCTGTTCGATTACAAAATAATAGAAGAAAAAAAGAATATTTAAGCATACGGCTCTTTCATTTAAGCACCACACTCATTTTTCAGAAGCGGATTTGGCGGATTCGGCGGATTACTTATTTGGCAGATAGAAATAAAATCCACTTTATCCGCCAAATCCTTGTCTGGAAGATAAAGACAAGCCTTGAATGAAAGAGCCGCGCATTTAAGTACGGCGCTTGCATATACGGGAAACGTACCCGCGCAAGCAGCCGGACGGATGCCGGAAACGAACCGGACACGGCGGTTGGCACGGGTGCAAAGTGAAGCGCCGCCCGTTCGTTTCACGACAAAAAGTCGGCAAAACAGCCCTTTTGCTTACTCCCCTCTCTGCCGCTTTCTGCCAAAACAGGAACATGCTGCATAAAGTGCGGATAGATATACCCTGATTTCCGATGGATATGCGTTGCTTATGCAAAAACCGGGTATTCCCGCTGTTGGATGCAAGTGTTTCCGGCGTTGGATACAGGTGTTTCAGCCGACAGACACTAACATCTGTCGTGATAGACATTAATGCCGCTCATGACAGACATTAATGTCTATC
>NZ_CAJTSC010000069.1 GCF_910578895.1 uncultured Bacteroides sp. | reverse complement strand
GAGGAGCATAGCGGGCTATGTGACGAATAAAAAGAGGAAAACAGACCTGAAAGAACTATCAAAAGAAGCTGAAGAAAAACTTTTTGAAGAAAATTTAAACAGGCTCTAATTGTTTACCGAAGGCAACACCGAATAATCCTTGCTGTAACGCAACATCTGCTCCGCATACCCCTCGTCATAAGTCACGGTTACATCGGTTATATTGCCGTCCGCATCCGTCACAGCCTCATACTTCGGATTGACGAAGCCTTTGTAAGGGGCAAGGTTCAGCTTCTTGTAGCGCTCCAGTACCTCGGCATGCAGCTGCGGGTCTACCTTTACGGCGTATGCCTCTACCAGTTCACGGGCGGCGTCATAGTCACCGGTCGACTTGATGCGCTGTATCTCGGCAAGCAACTCGCCGAACAAGCCGCGCACTTTTTCATAATCGTTGATTACGACGTATGTCTTTCCGTCCTTCTTCACCAGTTCCACCACCTTGTCGGCAGCACCCTTCTCATATACCCAACGGGCTATGAGCTGGCGGTTGCGCATGTGGGCTTCCTCCACATTATTTCCCGGTTCGATACGCACAAGCTGGGTCATCAGACCGTTCATCAGGTAGGTATAGAACTGCGCCTTGTAGGCATCCGCACTCGGAGTCAAACCCAGCTCCACCAGCTTCGGGTCTGCCACATAGTAAAGCCCGAACAGGTCGGCACGCGCCTCTTCGACGGTAGAGCCGTAGGCCTTCAGCGCATCGGGGTCCACGCCCGGAAGCAGTTTGCCGGAACCGTGTCCCAAACACTCGTGCAGGTCGGTATGCAGGTTATCGGTGACATCGGCATATTTGTCTATCAGCTGCAACTCGGCATCGCTATACACAAACTCCTCGTTGAAGCCGTTGCCATGAGCCGCCTTGCTGTAGGCATCCGTGATGTTGCCAATCGTAACGGACTTGGAGCCGTGATGGCTGCGTATCCAGTTCGCATTGGGCAGGTTGATGCCGATAGCCGTTGCCGGATAAAGGTCGCCCGCCAGGATGGCGGCAGTGATGACCTTTGCGGAAACCCCTTTCACCTCTTCCTTCTTGAACTGCTTCTCCACCGGAGAATGGTCTTCGAACCACTGCGCGTTGTCGCTGATAAGCTCCGTGCGGCGGGTAGCCTCCAGGTCCTTGAAGTTCACCAAAGACTCCCAACTGGCTTTCATGCCCAACGGGTCGCCATAACTTTCGGTAAATCCGTTCACGAAGTCGATGCGTGAATTCAAGTCCTTCACCCAAAGGATGGCATAGTCGTCAAAGGTTTTCAGGTCGCCCGTCTCGTAGAATTCGACCAGCTTGGCTATAACCGCCTGCTGTTCCGGAGTTTCGGCAACGGTTTCCGCCTTCTTCAGCCAATATACAATCTTTTCGATAGCCGGACCGTACAGGCCGCCCGCTTTCCACACCTTTTCGAAGACCTTGCCGTCTTCCTTCACCAGACGGCTGTTCAGCCCGTAAGAAACCGGCGTTTCATCCTTGGGGTCTTTCATGGCATTGTAAAAAGCCTCAGCTTCCTGCTGCGTCACCCCGTCATAATAATTACATGCGGAAGTCAGCACCAGGTCTTCGCCCGCCGCCTGGTTCACGCGTTTCGGCATCACCTCGGGGTCGAAGATGACGGGAGCCACCTCCTCGTAAAGCTGTTCCGCCGTCTGCCCGTCGGCAAGCGGAAGTGCAGCGGCGTCCACGCTCAGCAGAGCCTGCCGCAGAAATTCGGGAGAGAAACCCGGCACAAACTTCTCGCTGCCATAATGATGGTGAATGCCGTTGGAGAACCATACCCGTTTCAAGTACACCTCCATCGCCTTGAAATCTGCCGAAGCCTTGTCTCCGGCATAGCCTGTATAGACGGCTTCCAGCATGCGGCGGATTGTGAGGTTGTATTTTCCGTTCTGGTCGAACAAAATGTCACGTCCCTGCAAAGCGGCTTCGGTGAGGTAATAAACTAATTCTTTCTGCTTGAGAGACAAATTCTCAAATTCCGGTACGCGGTAGCGTAAAATCTGTAAGTCTGCAAATTGTTCCACTGTATAATCAAATTTTTCTGCCTCGGCAGTAGTTTTCGGCGCTCCGCCGCAAGCTGTCAGCAAAGACACGGCGGCCACCGCGGAAATCAGTTGTTTTTTCATGTGTTCGGAAGGGGGATAGTTAGTATTAAAATGACAAAAGGAAGTATTCCGGAACACACACTTCCCGGAATATTTCCTTTAGAAACCGTTTTACTGCATTATTTATTTTTCATCGCATGCTTCTTACGATAACCGTTAGGCGTCTCTCCTACATTCTTGTAGAACGCGGCGTAGAAAGACTGGCGGTTGGCGAAACCGACCATCGTGCTGATTTCTTCCACATTTTTGTCGGCATACCGCTTATCGACCAATAAATGCAAGGCGTCTTTCACCCTGTACTCATTCAGCAGACATGAATAATTCATGCCGAAACGGGAGTTTACAACCGCCGACAAATAGCGTGTGTTGGTCTGCAACTCTCTTGCCAAATCCTTTGCAGAATAATTGGGGTCTCTGTACTTCTTTTGCACAACGATGATGTTCAATATCTTGTCATACAGTTCGTCTGCCAGTTCCGGACGAATCAGGGAACGGTAGGCGGCCTTCTTTTCTTTCTTTTCGCGCAGGTTGTAGGGCTGCTTCTTCGCAGCCTCTTCCTGTACTTTGTTTTCTAAATCACTCATTGAATTAACTGGTTAGGGGTTGTTTAAATATGGGCATCCAAGAGAATCTCCCTTAGATTACACAAAAGTCCGATATTTTTTTCTAATACGCAACTTTCCCATGTATATTTTTGATACATAAACAATGAAAGCCACTGAAAAGAAAGGGAGTACGTTCAATAATAAGATTATTTAACTTTACTATCAGGCGTCCGCCGGAAGCCTGTTCCGGTTTTCAACTAAAAAGGTTTTACCGGCTCCCGCCCGAGCTTCCTTCAGACCCGCTTGCCCGCCTTTTCCCGCCATATAGCGGACCATGCCCTGCGGGCAAAACGGGAAAATGTCTTTTTGTCCATACTGCCTGCGGTTTCCTGACAAACTGTATTTTCCAATGCCGTAGAATCGCCTGTTTCCCTCCCGATGTGCTGTCGGTCGGAAAAAACGGAACGAAAACCGGGCATCTGACACATAACCAGCGCAATAGCGAAATCCTTACAAACAAACCAGCGCGGAAAAACGCCGGAAACGCCCCGTGCGGGCATCCCGTTTGCCCGATATTGGTGTTTGCGATGAGCGGCATTAATGCCGCTCGTGATGAACATTAGTGTCTATCGCGACAGACATTAATGTCCCTCGCCACAGACATTAATGCCGCTCGGCTGAAACACCCGTGTCCAACGGAAGAAAAACCCTTTTCCCGCATAAACGGTGCATTTTTATCGAAAAAAGAAGCATATCCATCCGCGTTTTATGCAAGTCTCCCCTATTCCGGAGGAAAGGCGCAGGAACGGAAGTAAGCAAAAAGAGGTTTTTGCCGACTTTTTGCCATAAAGCGCACGGCTTTTTCATTTACAGGAATTAGAGGAGTTAAAAGGAGTTATCAGCCGCCAAGCCGGCTTAGGGAGTTAAAGGGAGTTATCACTTCGTTAGAAGCCGATACTTTTGTAACAATGTCATACACAAAAGTATCGGCTCTAACTACTTTAACTCCTTTAACTACTCTAACTACTGTAACTCCTCTAACTCCCCCTAAATGCAAAAGCGGAGCATAAAGCGGAGCCGGTTTGTGTTTTATGCAATAATTAATGTAACTTTGTGGTCCTAAAAACATCGACCCCGCTTATGCTACAAACGCTTAAAACCTACTTCGGCTACGACAGTTTCCGTCCTCTGCAAGAGGAGATTATCCGTCACATCCTGAGCGGAAACGACGCACTTGTGCTAATGCCTACGGGCGGCGGAAAATCAATCTGCTACCAGCTGCCCGCACTGCTCCGTGAAGGCACTGCGGTAGTTGTCTCCCCGCTTATCTCCCTGATGAAAGACCAGGTGGAGGCATTATGCGCTAACGGCATCAACGCCGGAGCGCTGAACAGCAGCAATGACGAAACGGAGAACGCCGCCCTGCGCCGCGCCTGCACGGAAGGCAAACTGAAACTGCTGTATATATCGCCGGAGAAGCTGCTGGCAGAGACCAACTACCTGCTGCGGGACATGCACGTGTCGCTTTTCGCCATCGACGAGGCACATTGCATTTCGCAATGGGGACATGATTTCCGTCCGGAATACGCGCAAATGGGCATCCTGCGCCAACAGTTTCCGCAAGTGCCTGTCGTTGCCCTGACCGCCACCGCGGACAAGATTACGCGCGAAGACATCGTCAGGCAGCTCCATCTGGACCATCCCCGGATATTCATCTCCTCTTTCGACCGCCCCAACCTGAGCCTCACCGTGAAGCGGGGTTACCAGCAGAAAGAGAAATCCAAAGCAATCCTCGACTTCATAGCCCGTCATCCCGGAGAAAGCGGCATTATATATTGCATGAGCCGCAGCAAGACGGAGACTGTCGCACAGATGCTCCAGAAGCAAGGCATCCGCACCGCCGTCTACCATGCCGGGCTCTCCCCCGCCCGCAGGGACGAAGCGCAAGACGACTTCATCAACGACCGCGTGCAAGTGGTGTGCGCCACCATCGCTTTCGGCATGGGGATAGACAAGAGCAACGTGCGCTGGGTCATTCACTATAATCTGCCCAAAAGCATCGAGAGTTTCTATCAGGAGATAGGGCGTGCCGGAAGAGACGGGCTTCCAAGCGACACGCTGCTGTTTTACTCGCTGGCAGACTTGATTTTGCTCACCAAATTCGCCACCGAAAGCGGGCAGCAGGGCATCAACCTGGAGAAGCTGCAACGCATGCAGCAATACGCCGAATCCGACATCTGCCGACGCCGCATATTGTTAAGCTATTTCGGAGAGAAGGCGGACCGCGACTGCGGCAACTGCGATGTATGCAAGAACCCGCCGGAACGCTTCGACGGGACTGTCATCGTGCAAAAAGCCTTAAGCGCCATTATCCGCACGGACCAGCAGGCGGGCACAGGCGTGCTGGTGGATATCCTAAGAGGGAACATGTCTGCCGAAGTGGTGAACAAAGGCTACCAGCAGCTGAAAACATTTGCCGCCGGACGCGAAATCCCGGCGCGCGACTGGCACGATTATCTGCTGCAAATGTTGCAACTGGGGTATTTCGAGATTGCCTACAATGAAAACAACCATCTGAAAATAACCTCTACGGGCAGCGATGTCCTTTTCGGCAGAGCCACCGCCCAGCTGGTAGTGATACGCCGGGAAGAAACGGCTGAAAACAAACGGGGCAGAAAGCGGAAAACCGCCGTCACTGCCAGGGAGTTACCCTTGGGACTGCCCAATACGGAGAACAGCGACCTCTTCGAAGCCCTGCGGGAACTGCGAAAACGCCTTGCCGACGAAGAGGCATTGCCTGCCTATATCGTCTTGTCGGACAAGGTGCTTCATCTGCTCAGCACCTCACGCCCCACAACAATCGAGGAGTTCGGAAACATCAGCGGCATCGGGGAGTATAAGAAGAGAAAGTATGGAAAGGAGTTTGTGGATTTGATACGGAAATACGACGGGGACGCATTCTGAATCCTCTTCTTAGAGCATGGCTTAAATTTTGTCCTGCATCATCCTGATAGTTCTTTCCGAGGATGTTTTCCTGTTTTTATGAGGAGCATAACGGGCTGTGTGACGGATAAAAAGAGGAAAACATCCCCGGAAAAGGATTTGGGAAGAAGCGCAAGAGAACTTTTTGAAGGGAATTTAAAACAGACGCTAAATCCCCTTCTTATTTCGCCTGTTTCAGCAAGTGGCGCAAGTCGGCATGCGGAACGCCCAGAGACATGGCTTTCTCGAAATCGCGTCTCGCCAGCTCTTTTTTCTTTTGGGCAAGATATACCTCGCCGCGCATCAGGTATATCTCGGGTTGCGAGCCGTCAAGCCTTATCGCCTCCTCCAAGTCGACCAACGCCATGTCCGCATGGTGCAGGTCTTTCTCCACTCCGGCACGAGCCACATAGAGCATGGCATATTGGGCAGCGGAGAACCGGGGAGATTCGGCGCCGGTTGCAATCATACTGTTCAGTATGCGCAACGCTTCTTCGTATTTTCCCTCTTTTTGTTCCAAAGTGGCGAGGCCGAGACCACCGTTGTAGCTGGCAGGCTCCGCCTTCAACAAGCGTTCATAATCCGCCTTTGCCATCTTATACTCACGTTGCTGCATATAAATATAGGCACGCATCAGCAAAGCCTCCGCATTGTTGTTCTCCAAATCCAGCACCAGCGAATAATCGGCTTGAGCCAGGTTGTTACGCCCTAACTCCATATAGAGAGCCGCACGGTTCAGCAAAATAGGGACTGCCCGCGGAGCGATATTCAAAGCAAAGTGATAGGACTCCAAAGCCCTTTCGTATTGCCGCCGGCGCCGTTGTATGGTTCCGAGATTGGAAAACAGAAGGGCATTATGCGGATTTGCCGGTTCCTGTTTCAAGGCTTGGCGGATATACGTTTCCGCTTGCGGCAGGCTGTCCTGTTCCGTATAAGCTACGGCACGGTCGCAAAGTTCCTGATAGGTTTGCGAAAACACAGGCATGCAGCCTGCCAATGAGCATATAATGAGAAAAAGACGTTTCTTCATACTTCTTGTTTTTAAGCAGATATTGAAATTTCATTTATAGGGCGGAAAGGAATTTAAAGGGAACTGGATAAAGGTGTGCATAAAAACATAGAATGCACAATCTCTTAAACAAACAGTTCCGTAGACAGGTATCTTTCTCCCGTATCAGGCAGCAAGGCAACCACCATCTTGCGGGCAAACCCGGGACGTTCCGCCAGCAAGCGCGCCGCGTAGAGTGCCGCACCGGAAGAGATTCCCGCCAGTACCCCCTCGGCGGACGCCAGTTCGCGTCCGGCACGGATGGCTTCATCGTCCGGCACGGGAATCACCTCGTCCACCATCGCATCATCATAAAGAGGTGGAACGAAATTCGCCCCGATGCCCTGTATGCGGTGCGGGGCAGCCTTTCCCCCCTCGAGCACAGGAGACGAAGCGGGCTCGACGGCAACAATATAAATATCCGGATTGTGCCTTTTCAAAGCACGTGCCACACCGGAAACCGTGCCGCCCGTACCTACTCCGGCAACAAACACATCCACCTGCCCGTCCGTGTCCGCCCAGATTTCCTCGCCTGTGGTGAGTTCGTGCGCCCTGGCATTGGCAGGGTTTTCAAACTGTTGCAGAATGACGGCACCGGGTATCTTGTCCCTCAGTTCCTGCGCTTTGGCAACGGCACCCGCCATACCCGCCGCGCCATCTGTCAACACGATTTCCGCTCCGCGGGCTTTCAGCAAGTTACGGCGTTCGATACTCATTGTCTCGGGCATGGTCAGTATCAGGCGATAGCCTTTGATGGTTGCGACCATTGCCAGCCCTATTCCCGTATTGCCGCTGGTAGGTTCTACGATAGTGGCACCGGGTTTCAATATCCCACGTGCTTCGGCATCCTCAATCATCGCCAGCCCTACGCGGTCCTTTACGCTGCCCGCCGGATTGAAAGACTCCAATTTGACGACTATATTACTCTTCAGTCCATACTTGCGACTGTAGGCGGACAGTTCCAACAAGGGAGTATGTCCGATAAGTTCCGTCAGGTTCTTTGCTATTTTTGCCATAACTGCCAGAGTTTATATAACACATAATATACAAATGGGGAGATACATCAAAAGTAAACTCATTATCACCGACAGGCGCATTATACTCTTGATATATCTCCCCACAAAGGTAGGAAAAAAGCGTTTGTTCCTTTATTTCCTTAATAAAGATTAGTGTTTGATGTAGTCGACAATCCACGCACCCACCTCTTTCGTACCGTATCCGGCAGCACCTTCCACCTGGATTTCCGGCGTACGGATGTTTGCATCGAGCGAAGCATCTACCGCTTTGCGGATAAGCGCGCCCTCCTCTTTCAGGTCGAAGTACTCGAACAGCATGGCTACGGAAAGTATCTGAGCCAACGGATTGGCTATGTTCAGCCCCTTTGCCTGCGGCCATGAACCGTGGATAGGCTCGAATACGGGAGTGCTTTCGCCGGTGGAAGCCGAAGGGAGCAACCCCATGGAACCGCTGATGCAGGAACCTTCATCGGTCAGGATATCGCCGAAGGTATTTTCCGTCACCATCACGTCGAAGAACTTGGGTTCTTGAATCATGCGCATGGCGGCGTTGTCCACGTACATATAGTCGGTGGTGACTTCGGGATAGCGGGGAGCCATCTCCTGAGCTATCTGACGCCACAGGCGCGAAGAGGCAAGCACGTTCGCCTTGTCTACCACCGTCAGGTGCTTGCGGCGCTTCATGGCATACTCGAAACCGACTTTCAGGATGCGTTCAATCTCCGGACGGGTGTACATGTTGGTGTCGTACGCCTTATCGTTGTCCTGGTATTTCTCACCAAAATACATACCGCCGGTCAGTTCTCGGATGCAGAGAAAATCGGCACCGTCCACCAGCTCGGCACGGAGGGGGGATTTGTGCAAAAGGCACTTGAACGTCTGTACCGGACGGACGTTGGCAAACAGTCCCAACCTTTTACGCATAGCCAGTAACCCTTGTTCGGGGCGTATCTTTGCGGTGGGGTCGTTGTCGAATTTCGGGTCGCCTACGGCAGAGAAAAGCACCGCATCGGCATTCTTACAAGCCTGATAGGTGGTTTCGGGAAAAGGGTCGCCCACTTTGTCTATCGCATCCGCACCGCAGATGGCATATTCGTAACTCACTTCATGACCGAACTTCTCGCACACGGCGGTCATCACGTCCACACCTACGGCAGAGATTTCGGGGCCGATACCATCGCCGGCCAATACTGCAATTTTAAAGTCCATTGTCTTCTTCAATCTTCATTATCTTTTAATAATTCTTCTACTTTATCTTTACATTTCTTGTTCTTCCGGCGCCTGCGGTTGCCTGCCATAAAGCCGGCTGTAAGAAGTAATACACATATCACATCCCAAACTTCTACAAGCTGCGCTTCATTATGATACCAATGCAGAAAGATACGAAACAGCAATATCATACAAGCAAAAGACAAGTAACTTGCCCCGGGATGCTTTTCAAAGAAGTTCCTCATATCATCAAGCATCATACTTCGTACTCCTTCTCGATGATGTTCAACATCTTCACCGTAGCCTTGATTGCCGCTTCCGTCTGGTCGGCATCCAGCCCTCGGGTGCGGAATACCTTATCTTCGAAGCTCCAAGTGATTACGGTCTGCACAAAGGCATCGGTACGGCCGCCGGGGGGGATGGTCACCGCATAGTTTGTCAGCATGGGAAACTTCCGTCCCAAAGTCTGCTTGTATATCTTGCGCAAAGCACGGACAAAAGCATCATACTGACCGTCACCACCGGAACTCTCCTCATATTCCCTGCCGTTGATTTCTATCTTCAGCGTGGCCATCGGCTTCAACCCGTAGGCAAGGTTCACGATATAGCTTTTCAGCTTTACCCGCTCGTCCGCAATGCCGTGTTTCAATACGTCGGAAACGATGTAGGGCAGATCTTCCTGCGTCACCTGTTCTTTCTTGTCGCCCAATTCGATAATACGCTCGGTGACCTTGCGCATGGATTCTTCATCCAGATCAAGCCCCAAGTCTTCCAGGTTTTTACGGATATTCGCTTTTCCACTGGTCTTGCCTAAAGCATACTCGCGTTTACGACCGAAACGTTCGGGCAAGAGGTCGTTGCAATAGAGATTGCTCTTGTTGTCGCCATCGGCATGCACGCCCGCTACCTGCGTAAACACATTCTCGCCCACAATGGGCTTATTGGCGGGGATGACAATGCCCGAATAGGACTCTACCACGCGACTCACATCGTTCAGACGGCTTTCGTCAATGTTGGTGACGGCGCTGAAATGGTCTTTCAGAATTGCCTGCACGCTGGCAAGAGGAGCATTTCCGGCACGCTCGCCCAGACCGTTGATGGTGGTGTGCAACCCCTTGCAACCGCTGAGCACGGCAGCAAGCACATTGCTCACGGCAAGGTCGTAATCATTGTGAGCATGGAAGTCAAAATGGGCGTACGGATAGCGTTTCACCATTTTCCGCATAAACTCAATGACTTGCAGCGGGTTCAGCACACCCAGCGTGTCGGGCAACATATACCGCTTGATGCCGGTCTGCACCAATGCGTCCATAAGTTGGAAAACATATTCGGGCGACTCTTTCATGCCGTTGCTCCAATCTTCCAGGTAGACGTTCACTTCCATGCCTGTCTTATTAGCGTAACCCACTGCTGCCTGAATGTCCGCGATATGTTCTTCGGGCGATTTCTTCAACTGGCAAGAGCAGTGTTTCAACGAGCCTTTGCAGAGCAGGTTGATGACGCGGCAGCCGGCGGCGTGTATCCAATCGACCGATGTATGCCCGTCTACGAAGCCGAGCACTTCGACCCTGGACAACATGTCGCGGCGGGCTGCCCAGTCGCATATCATTTTCACTGCGTCAAACTCTCCTTCGGATACCCGTGCGGAAGCCACTTCCACCCGGTCTACTTTCAACTCTTCAAGCAGCAAGCGGGCTATCATCAGCTTCTCGTGGGGCACGAAAGATACTCCGCCGGTCTGTTCGCCGTCGCGGAGCGTGGTGTCCATGACTTCTATCTTCGGATGATTATGCTTCATGGCTCTTCTCCCAGCATTCTATCTTATTTCTACTCTCTACAAGGAAGTCGATGTCGTCCAGACCGTTCATCAGGCAATGTTTTTTATAGGCATTGATTTCGAAGTGTTCGCTCCTGCCTGTCGCTTTGTTGGTGATGGTCTGTTGGGGCAGGTCTATTTCTACTTCCGTCTTGGGATTGGCAAAAATTGAATCGAAAAGTTCTTTCAGGAACGGTTCGCTCACCACTACAGGCAACACGAAGTTATTCAACTCGTTGTTCTTGTGGATATCTGCAAAGAAACTGCTGACCACCACGCGGAAACCATAGTCGGCTATCGCCCATGCCGCATGTTCGCGGCTGCTCCCGGAACCGAAGTTCTTGCCGGCAACAAGGATTTGTCCGCCATACGTAGGGTCGTTCAGCACGAAAGACGCTATTTTATTGCCTTGCTTATCGTAACGCCAGTCACGGAAGAGGTTCGCGCCAAAGCCTTCTTTGGTGGTGGCTTTTAAAAAACGCGCCGGAATGATTTGGTCGGTATCTACGTTCTCCAAAGGAAGGGGGACGCAAGTGCTGTTGATGATATTGAATTTCTGTTTCATTGTTGCTGTTATTAGATTGTTCTTTATTCACTGCAAAAGGCACTAAATCTTACAAAGTTTCCTTCTTCTTTCATCTTATTTTGAGATAAAAGAGCATTAGGATATAAACGATGCGGAGAAATACGGATGGCATCCAAATTTATTCTTTTGTCCTTATGCCCTTTGGTTCTTCTTACGTCCTTTTATTCTTATGTACCAAATATGAACTTCTGCAGTGAACCTTGATTTAGATAAATTCTCTCGGGTCTGTAATCACCCCTGTCACTGCTGCAGCAGCAGCCACCAGCGGACTGGCAAGCAGGGTTCGCGCACCCGGTCCCTGGCGTCCTTCGAAGTTACGGTTACTGGTGGACACAGCATACTTTCCGGCAGGTACTTTATCATCGTTCATCGCCAGACAAGCCGAACATCCCGGCTGACGGATAGCAAATCCCGCCTCTTCCAATATCTTATCCAACCCCTCCTCACGTATCTGTGCATCTACCATCCACGAACCGGGCACCAGCCATGCCACTACATCCGCTGCTTTCTTACGCCCCTTTACAATAGAAGCAAAGGCGCGAAAATCTTCGATACGACCGTTAGTGCAAGCGCCCAAGAACACATAGTCTATCTTCTTGCCCAGCAACGACTCGCCTGGACGGAAATCCATATACTCCATAGACTTCATGAAAGAGGCTTTGGCTGCCTCACTCATATCTCCGGTCCCGGGGATGTGTTGCGTGATGCCCATACCCATGCCCGGGTTGGTGCCATAGGTAATCATCGGCTCAATATCAGCAGCATCAAAGTGCACTTCCTTGTCGAAACGGGCATCATCATCGCTTTTCAGCGTATTCCAGTATGCCAACGCCTTATCCCATGCTTCGCCTTTCGGAGCATATTCGCGCCCTTTGATATACTCGAAAGTGGTCTCGTCCGGTGCCACCATACCACCGCGAGCACCCATTTCGATGCTGAGGTTGCACAGCGTGAGACGTCCTTCCATAGACAAACTGCGCACAGCTTCTCCGGCATACTCCACAAAGTAGCCCGTAGCGCCGCTGGTTGTCATTCGGGACATCATATAGAGTGCCACATCTTTGGCAGTCACTCCCTTGCCCAGTTTGCCATCTACAGTGATACGCATTGTTTTAGGACGGGTTTGCAGAATGCACTGCGAAGCCATCACCATTTCCACTTCGCTTGTACCGATACCGAAAGCTACCGCTCCCATAGCACCGTGAGTGGACGTATGCGAGTCGCCGCACACAATCGTCATGCCCGGCAGAGTCAGTCCGCGTTCCGGTCCCACCACATGGATGATGCCGTTCTTCTTATTCATCATGCCAAAATGTTCCAGACCGAAGTCTTCCGCATTCTTGGCCAGCGTATCTACCTGAGTCTTTGAAACAGGATCTTCGATAGGCTTATCCTGATCGTGTGTCGGTGTATTATGGTCGGGCATACAAAATATCTTCTCCGGACGAAAGCATTTAAGCCCTCGGGCACGCAGTCCGGCAAAAGCCTGCGGGCTGGTTACTTCATGGCAATAAAGCCTGTCTATATAAAGTTGTGTAGGTCCGTCTTCAACTTTCTGCACAACATGGGCATCCCATATTTTATCAAATAATGTATTCATCTGAATTGAGTTTTTTAATCATAAATCTGAAACCGTCTTGAATTTATTGATACAGTCTATATAAGCTTCTACCGATGCCGCTATGATATCCGTATTGGCACCGAAACCATAGTAGATACAGTTATCATATTCTACCTGCATGTGTACCTTGCCCATATCATCGCTACCCTTACTGATGGCTTGAATGGTAAACTCTTTCAGAATCATGTGGCGGTCTATTATCTTTTTCAAGGCTTTGATAGCAGCATCTACCGGACCATTCCCACTGGCAGCAGCCTCAAACTTTTCACCGGCGATATTCAGCCCTATACTGGCAACGGAACGGACACCTACCCCACTCGTCACCTGCAAGTACTCCAGTTTGATGCGATGATTCTGCGAACGGTCTGCACCTGCCAATACTAAAATATCATCATCGTTAATGTCTTTCTTCTTGTCGGCAAGTTTCAAGAACTCTTCATAAATCTTATCCAACTTCTGCTGCTCCAAAGATACGCCCAATACCTGCAAACGATTCTTCAATGCAGCACGCCCGCTGCGGGCAGTCAATACGATGGAATTATCATCAATGCCTACATCGTGCGGATCAATAATTTCATAAGTCTGCACATTCTTCAACACACCGTCCTGATGGATACCCGATGAGTGGGCAAAAGCATTGCGACCTACGATCGCCTTATTAGGTTGCACCGGCATATTCATCAGACTGGATACCATACGGCTGGTAGGATAAATCTTCTGCGTATTGATATTGGTATCAATATCAATGTCTTTATGACACTTGATAATCATCGCAACTTCTTCAAGTGAAGTATTTCCCGCACGTTCACCGATGCCATTGATAGTAACCTCCACCTGGCGGGCTCCGTTAAGCACGCCTGCCATCGTATTGGCAGTGGCCATGCCCAAATCATTGTGACAATGAGTAGAGATAATAGCCTTATGAATACCATCCACATGTTCCATCAGATATTTAATCTTCGCGCCATATTCGCCGGGAAGGCAATATCCGGTAGTATCAGGAATATTCACCACCGTAGCACCTGCCTTAATAACGGCTTCCACCACACGCACCAAATATTCGTTATCGGTACGTCCGGCATCTTCCGCATAGAATTCAACATCTTCTACATAACGACGGGCATACTTCACAGCTGCTACGGCACGCTCGATAATTTCATCACGATTAGAGTTGAATTTATATTTGATGTGCGAATCGGAAGTTCCAATACCGGTGTGAATACGTTTATGTTTAGCAAATTGCAACGCCTCTGCCGCAACATCAATATCTTTTTGCACGGCACGCGTCAAAGCACAAATTGTTGGCCACGTCACAGCCTTCGATATCTCAATCACTGAGTTGAAATCTCCCGGACTTGAAACCGGAAAGCCGGCTTCAATAACATCTACCCCCAATATTTCCAGCTGCTTGGCTACCTGAATCTTTTCCACTGTATTCAACTGGCATCCCGGAACTTGTTCACCATCGCGGAGCGTTGTATCAAAAATAAATAATTTATCACTCATCGCTTTATTGCATTTATAAATTCATATTCCATAAAAAAAGCCTTTCGCACTAAGAAGTGAGAAAGGCTTTCATATATTATTATATCCTACATATATTTATGCACAGCACCCACTTCCACTAAACTTTGCCAGTAGAATAATAATACCACACGATAGAATATATGTAAAACTCCAAATCATCTTATCTTGTTTGTTTAATAATGCAAAGGTATAGATTATTTCGTATTACTTACTCTGATATATCACAAAAAAGACGTATCCGTAAGGTACGCCTTTCTTTTATACTTCAATTCAATACAAATTTTGAATTACTTCTTTTGACAAGGTTTATTGCACTTGGCACTATCGCAAGCTGTCTTTGGGCAATTTGTTTGCGAACAGTTAGACTTCGGACAAACAGCAGAAGCAGCTTGGCAACACGCATTTACAGAATCACATACTTGTTCTGTCTGTGCAGCGCAACAAGAATTAGCTTCGGTAGAAACTGCATCAGCAGCTTTTTTATTACAACATGATGTAACAGCGAAAGAAAACACCACTGCCACGGCAGCGAATAAAACTTTAGTTTTCATACTTCAATTT
>NZ_CAJTSC010000068.1 GCF_910578895.1 uncultured Bacteroides sp. | reverse complement strand
GCTTGGAAAGTTTTTCCGTTAGCAGATTTTCCATACTTGCGATTCTGTCGCATAGTTCGCCTACCACAGTCGGTAGGTCGTTGAATGTCAGTTGGTCTTTTTCCATATTATACTCTTTTGATTGTTTAATATGCTGCGAACCAACTCAATGAAACCTTGCAGAACAATACAGACCGGATTAATTATTTCGTCTGCATACGTTTTTTTAATCTGAATTACTATTATCTGTTTCTAAATGGAAGCGATAATCGCCTTTATCGGGCACGTCAATAGGAATCTGACTAGGAACTTGATCCCGCAAATTAAGTTTGAGATATTCAAGAGTCGCATTTTCGAGTTCGTGAGGAAATGAAGACTTGATAAAAACGGCTCTTTTTGCCAATGATACTCCCAAGCGTTCACCTACATTCCATGCCAGATGGCGAAGTCCCGGTGATCTCAGCGGATTATCTATATTGGAGCGAATGGGCTTGTATAAATCAGATCTATCACAGGCCATATACTCAATATTAGAAATGAGGATTACAATAGCTTCTTTAGACAGATAAGGTGCGGTTTTAATAGTTACATATTCACGAATAGCATTCATGACTTCTACTTGTTTTTCTGCTTCTTTCTTTTTGATGTTCTCTCGTATTGTATCATAATTATCTATAACTGAATTATTGGGCTGTTCAATAGTTTGAGTTTCATCTGCACAATCGGTATTTATTTCGAAACCAGAGTCAGTAATAATAGGAGATTGCCGGTCAAAAGAAAAATTGATTGGATTCTTCGTCAACTATGTGTAGAAAAATCGTTGCAGTAGACCACACAATAGGATTGTAACCACAAGGCCGATTATAACTGAAGTCGTTATTGTTGTGGTATTGATTTTGTGATAAGTGAATAGGTAAGTGTCTACTGCCACATAGGCAATTACCAATAATGCAAGAATAAAACTTATCCTCTTGGTCCGAATTTGAGTATTATTTGTCATCTACTGCAAGTATTTGAAATGGTTATATGGCAAAGTTATGTGCTATATTCCAGATATATATAATTAGTGACGACGAATCGCTCAATATTTGTAAAAAATAACGGTTAGAGTATGATTTCAGACTAAAAATCATACTCTAACCGCTTAAAATAGGGACAAGTGGCTGTCAGTCCTTCCGTGTCAAGGTAATCTTCTTGCTGGCTTCACGTTTGTTGGCATCCACGACTTTGATATACCTTTGAGTGGTGGTAATACTCTTGTGAGCCATAATGCTCTGTATGGTGCGGATGTCCGTTCCGGCAGCTGCTTGTAGCGTTGCAAATGTTCTACGATAGGAATGGAAGGTTATATTTTTGGTGATTCCGGCAGAACGAATCCACTCTTTCATCGGAATTTGCGTCCAACTACGCATAAGTCCCTTGAATACTAAACCTTTCTTTTCTGAACTATAGCCTATCAATCCCAACGCTTCTTCACTAATAGGAATGATGTCTTCCGCTTTGTTTTTTTGTGTGATGATATGTACGCATTTCCCTCCGGCTGAGTAGTCTACAATATCTTCCCAGCATAGTGCGAGAATATCACTGATACGTAAACTGGTCATACATGAAAACAGCGATGCTATTTTCAGAATGGGCTTCTTGCATGGTGTCTCAGCCAACTTGTACAGTTCATCTACAGACAGATACTCTTTAACAACATCCTCCGTTTCAATCTTATCCAAAAAATCATTGACATTGGTCTTTATCATTCCATTGCGGTAGAGTATTTTCAGGAATCCCCTGAAGGTAGACCAGTATCCCGATGCGGAATTTCGTGTTATGCGTCCGTTACGTCTCAGTTTCTTAGCCGTGAGCAGATATTCCCGAAACTTGTTGCAAAGGTCTATGTCAATCTCTTCAAAAGTACATTTACCATGTACGAAGTTGTTGAAATGTAGATAGACAAACTCCCATTTCTGGTCATGCTTACGGAGTTGTTTGCGATAATGCTCCAAGAAGTCTGCCTTGAGTTTGTACTTGTCAAAGAAGTCATACCGTTCATTGACAACCGACTCGAATCTACGGCAACGGATGGCTTCGGCTTTCTCGGTCATTACCTCGTTGAAATTCTGTTCTCGTTTGTTTCTCGGATTGGCATAGACATAAATGCCAAGCGATTCATGACGGATAACTTTCATAGTCTCTTTGTCTCGATACCCAGGATAATAATCTAGATAGAAAGACATCATTCTACCTTTTAACGGACGTGTTCTCAACGTTACTGTTTTACATTCATGCATACTAATATATTTTATGGTTATTATTAATTCGCTGGCAAAACTCTGTAATGTAATCATGCAGATTACCTACAGCAGAGATTAATTTTTGAATAATTAATGGATAGCGACAAATTAGATTATTTGTGAACACCCATAACCCTGCCAAACTCTACTTTTAGGAATCGGACGAACCGTCCGTTCTTCTCGCGGTTGATCTGATGGAATTGCAGAATGCCGTAAACAGAGTCGCGGGAGAGTTTGAATTTTTCCATAGCCTCCTTGACGGTGTAATATTCCGCTTTGCTTTCCTGTTCCGATGTTTTGGATAGGTCGAAATGGAGTTTGGAATAATAGATTTGTCCGTGTTCTTTCTTGGATGGGATATTGTTTCGATACACCTGCGAACGGATGGCAACGCGTGTCATGCCGTATTTTTCCTGAATCTCTTCCGGTGTGTACCATTCGGTCAGGTCGGAATCTACTTCGTATTTGGCAAAGGCGGCATCAATATGTTTCTTGCTGTAATAGTTGAACTGGCGGATTCTCACTTTCGGAACTTTGTGCTGCCGTGTATAAGTCCACACCCATTTGGCGTTGACCTTATATTTCTCTGCAATTTCTTCAGCTGTGTAATACTCAGTGATGTCGAAGTCCTCTTTAGGCATGATGCGCTCATACGGTTTGGTTTTCATCATTAGTTCGATGTCAGCACGGCGAATGAGCGACTTCTTACCACTGATGCGTGAAGCCCGAAGTTTGGATTCCTTTACTAATTTATATATGTATTGTCTGGTTACGCCCATCAACTTTGCTGCTTGGGCAAAAGAGAAGAAATCCTGTCCCTCGGCGGCTTGTCGAGGTTGTAGCAACTCTTGCGAGCGTTTCAACTGCCGCTTGCGTTCCCGAATACGTTCCTTGTAGCCAAGATTGGAACATTGGTGGCTACAATAGCAGGTCGTTGTCTTTTGAGCTATGAATGGCTTTCCACACCATTGACAAATCTTTCTTACTTCCATATTTTCCTTGTTTACATTGGGGATAATTTCTCCTTATTTCTCCCGGATTTTGTCAACACATGTAAACCATTGTCAACACACGTCAACTAATGCGTCACTGTGACATTCGGGGTAATCGTGAATTTGTGTCACGGTAGAAATATGATAGAAAAATATGGATAAAAACCGTTACCTCCAAATATGGACTGGAAAGTGTTAAAACAGAAAAGTCGCTGAAATACAGCGACTTTATTCTAAATGGTTATAGTTAGTTATGGCAGTTTCTAAGCCATCACTTGCCGATGCAAAAATGCTGAAATATATTCTGTAATACCATATCAGTCGTTACTTCTCCTGCAATATCGCTTAAATAGAAAATACATTCTCGGATATCTTGTGATATGAAATCACCGGAAATATTATTTGTTAAGTTTTCTTGCACTCGGTGGATGGCTTCCAACGCATTGTTTAATGCTTCATAGTGACGTGTATTGGTAACTATAACATCATTTTGAGTGATTGCAGGAAGATGGGCAGAGGTTATCAACATTTGTTGAAGTTCTTCAATATGTTCTCTTGTTTTAGCAGATATGGTAATTGATTTTACATTGTTAGGAAAATTGGCAGGAATACTGTTTGGTATATTTACCACTAAATCAGCTTTATTATAAACGAGGATTACTTGTTTATTTTCACAACGGGGAAGAAGTTGCTTGGACAATTGTGTTATTTGAGTTTGAGCATCCGTAGCATCAATCATCCAAAGAACTATTTCTGCTTGATCCAGTTTTTGGAAAGTACGTTCGATGCCGAGGTTTTCAATCGTGTCGTTGGTCTCGCGAATACCTGCAGTATCAATGAATCGGAAAGTAATGCCGCCTATATTAACAGTATCTTCTATAACATCTCGCGTGGTACCATGAATGTCACTTACAATAGCTTTTTCTTCATTAAGCAAAACATTAAGTAATGTAGATTTTCCTGCATTTGTTTCACCAATAATGGCTACTGGAATACCACTTTTAATGGCGTTGCCTACACTGAAGGAGTTCACCAAACGCGCTATGACCTTTTCAATGTTATCCGCTAATTGGCAAAGTTCGGAACGGTCGGCAAATTCCAGTTCCTCGTGATCACTGAAATCCAATTCCAATTCGATGAGCGAGGTGAAATGGAGCAACTGGCTACGTAAAGCGGCAAGTTCTTTGCTGAAACCGCCCCGCATCTGGTTCATGGCAAGACGATGGGCAGCTGCGGAAGATGAAGCAATCAAATCTGCAACAGCTTCTGCTTGGCTTAAATCCATTTTTCCGTTTAAGAATGCACGTTGGGTATATTCTCCTGGGTTTGCCATGCGGCAACCGTTCTTGATGAGCAATTGCAATACTTTCTGCAGAATATAGGAGGAACCGTGGCAAGTAATTTCCGTACTGTCTTCACCAGTATAGGAATGAGGGGCACGAAATAGGCTTACAAGTACTTCGTCTATAACTTCATGCCCATCATATATCCGTCCAAAAGTAAGTGTATAAGGTTTGTTTTCTTCCAACTTTTTATTGGTAATGGCAGGGGCAAATATGCGTGATGTGATTTCGATAGCCGCCGGACCGGAGACACGAATACATCCAATAGCCCCTCCCTGAGCGGTAGCTATGGCACAGATGGTATCTTGGTTCATGAATTCCTGTTTGTTTTATTGGACAAAGATAGCAGTTTCCTCACAAAAAATGATATCATGATGTAAGTTATTGAGTTTTATCATGCTTTGCATGAACCAATGATTACAGACGAGATATCTATGAAGACCGGATATCGCTAAAAATACTTAGATGCGCTCAAGTACTTTAAGGATAAGGCTGTCAATTGTATTTTTATATCCCGTATTGGCTTCTTTAATTAACCTGTTGGCTATGACCATGCAGACAGTCATCGCCTTATGTCCCATTAAGCGGCTAAGTCCGGCCAATGCGGAACTTTCCATCTCGAAATTAGTTATCTTATAGCCATTGTATTCGAATTGCTCTATTTTTTCGTTTTGATGCGGATCTGCCAACGGTACACGCAATTCCCGACCTTGCGGACCGAAGAAACCGCCTGCGGCAATGGTGACACCTCGTACCATATCATCTCCGGCTATGCGCTCTATCAATTCTGCATTTGCATCAATTACGTAGGGGGCAGGAGCACACATATTACCCGACCACCCCATGTGGTTGAGAAAAGCACGTTCGAACGGCAAGTCGCAAACGGAATTGCGTCCGGCATAGAAATTCAGTAGACCGTCGAAACCGATAGATTTGGCGGAACAGACGAATGTTCCTACGGGAGTATTAGGCTGCAGGCCACCGCAAGTACCGATGCGCACTAACTCCAATTGGCGTAGTTGAGGCTTTTCTTCCCGTGTTTGGAAATCGATATTGGCAAGGGCATCCAATTCGTTCATGACTATGTCAATATTGTCACACCCGATACCGGTAGAAACAACGGTGATGCGCTTACCTTTATAAGTACCTGTAATTGTTTTAAATTCACGGCTTTCCACTTCATATTCCTTGTTGTCGAAATGAGAGGCGACCAATGCCACTCGACCGGGGTCGCCAACGAGGATTACTTTATCTGCCAGCCATTCGGGCTTTACGTGTAGATGGAAAACGGAACCGTCTTCGTTGATAATAAGTTCGGAAGATGCAAAATACTTTTTCATGTTTCAGGATATTATGGGTTTATAAAAAGAAAACGCCGGTAACCGGTCTCTGTTCACCGGTTCCGACGTTTATATTGATTTTACCGGTTTTATTTACTTAGCGGCTGATTGGATGTGCCGGTTGCCGGTTTGGCTATATTTTCACGCATTGAAGTGTCGGCCTCAATGTTTTTCATACGGTAATAATCCATTATTCCCAAATTACCGCTACGGAATGCTTCTGCCATGGCTTTGGGCACTTCGGCTTCGGCTTCAATTACTTTGGCACGAGCTTCCTGCGCTTTGGCTTTCATTTCCTGCTCGCTGGCAACCGCCATGGCACGACGTTCCTCGGCTTTTGCCTGAGCGATATTCTTGTCTGCATTTGCTTGGTCTATCTGCAAGGCTGCACCAATGTTCTTGCCTATGTCAATGTCGGCAATGTCAATAGAAAGAATTTCGAATGCTGTACCGGCATCCAATCCTTTGCGAAGCACTAATTTAGAGATAGAGTCGGGGTTTTCGAGTACCGACTTATGATTTTCGGAAGAACCGATGGACGATACGATACCTTCGCCTACGCGGGCAAGAATGGTATCTTCTCCGGCTCCACCCACCAACTGGCGGATATTGGCGCGTACGGTTACACGAGCTTTGGCAATCAATTGGATACCGTCTTTTGCTACGGCTGTAACGGGAGGAGTATCAATAACTTTCGGGTTTACAGACATTTGAACAGCTTCGAACACATCGCGTCCGGCAAGGTCGATGGCAGTTGCCATTTGAAATGGCAGCTCAATGTTAGCCTTAGATGCGGATACCAATGCGTGTACTACTTTCTCGACATGTCCGCCGGCAAGGTAGTGCGCTTCCAATTCATCACGGGTGATGTTGCTCAATCCGGCTTTATGTGCTTCAATCATGCCCGGCACAATGATGTAGGGGGGGACATTACGGATGCGCATCAAGAATAATTGCACTAATGAGATATTGACTCCTGAAACTTTAGCGGACAGCCATAGGAAAAAAGGTACATAATGAAAAAACAGTACCAGAAAAATGATACCGCCAATGACGATGAATGCGGTAAGATACATTGAACTTGGATCCATGCTTTTAGTGTTATTAATGGTTATTTATCAGTGATTTATATTTTATGTTTTAATTCTCTTTCTACAAGTATTACCCCGTTTGTGATGCGGCTTACTATAATAGTCGTTTTTTCATCCAAGAATCCGTCCATGGATTTTACTTCTACGATATCTCCGTTTATCTCGGCATACCCGATAAGTGCGAGACGGGTGGTGGCAATACCGGTATCACCTATCTTTACTCTCTCCTCGGCACTGCGGTCTACTTTCGAGGTAATATTCTTTTTCAAAGCTATCTTATCTAAAGTTTTGGAGCGCATGAACCATATCAATGAACCGATACAGGCTACGGCAGATATGATGAGTGTGATAAATCCTGCCGTTGTTCCTAAATTGGCAAATGCGTAGTAGTTGGCGTAAATGATGCAACCACCTGCCAAAAAGCCGGCAATGCTGATTCCTGGTACTATAAATAGCTCAACGAGAAACAGTATAACTGCTGCAACGATTAAAACTGCGATGATGAAGATATCCATAAACTGTTCTATTTAAGGGTTTGCTTTTCCGATTTGCGTACTTGGATGATGGCGCGGTCTATTTCGGTCGCCAATTGTTGTACGCGTTTTTCCAAATCAAGTATGGCAGGTGCCATTCTGCTTTTTTTGTTCTGATCGGCATGTGCATATTGGGGACGCATGTTTTCCAGTTTGCTTAGTTGCTGATTATAGGCTTCTTTCAGTTGAAGATATTTCTTGAATTGCACTTTTGCCTGTGGAGAGCGAAAATCGGTGGTATAATGATAAATACGGTTATCATCAATCACGAACTCAAATTCATATCGTTCCTTTACTGCCGGTTTTTCCTGCATTGTTTCTTGCAGGCGTTTTCTTGCATCTGCTACCAAACCTTCATCTGTCCAGGTATCCTTGATGGAGTGGATACGGGCAAGTTTTATCAGTTTATCTCTGTCTATGCTTTCATAGTTGTATACCTGTTTCGATGAGGTAGGAATGAATACATATATGCAGACTTTACCTTCCGGTTGATAACGGTCGGATGCAAACCAACCCAGATTGTTGAATTCGTCTATGACATACATATAATCATTGTAAGGAGAGTTGAAAGGCATACCTACATTTTCCGGGGTCAGGTAAGTGTCCGTATTTGTGTTGTAGCGCGTTACGAAAATATCATATCCGCCCATTGAGGCATCGCCGTCTGCCGCATAGTAGATGGTAATACCGTCCGCCAATACATACGGGTAATTGGCATTCATCGGCTCATTGATATTGCCGGGAAGCATATTGCCTTGTCCCCATTCGTCCATCATCTTGTTGCGCGACAGGATATTGAACATACTATCCGGTTGTAATTCGCTATAATATACCTTATTGCCCAATTCTGTTTCATATACGATGCCACCTTTGTTGTGGGAGTTATCAAAATAGGCATCGTACATAAACAGTTTGCCGGATTCGGGACTGATTTTGTAAGCTTTAAGAAAGTCCTTCTTGTCTACGACAAAACTGTCGATGAAACAAACCTCTTCCACACCTTTCAACATGCGAAGGTTGGCTTTGCTCTTTTCCAGAAGCTTTTCCGCTTCGGTGGTGGAACGTTTTCGTTTTGCCAGTTCAGCGATATAATCTTCGTACGTATCCACGGCCTCTTCAAATCGATAAGTGGCATTGTATGCCTGTCCCAAATAGAACTGTCCACCGGTAGCTCGGCGCTTTACAGCCGTCTCCAGATACTTTACAGCCTCCTCCGATTCTCCTGTATTTAGGCAACATACACCATACCACAAGTTGTAACTTCCGTTGTTGGGTTGTGTTTTTACTAACTTTTTGAAGGCAGGTTTCGCCTGTTCGTATCGGCCTTCCGCATAGAATGCTTTGGCTTGGGCGAGTGTTTGCGCCGAGAGATGCATACCCAAGAGACCAGATAACAGAAACAGTATATATTTATTCCTCATGCTAAAAATCTTTTTAATGAGTTCAAAAATACGAATTAATCCGGAATAAAGCGGTTTTCCGTGATTCTATTATGTTAATTCTTCTTTAAATCATTCTTTTCAGCTACTTTTGCAGCCAGTTTTTAACTGATTTTTATGGCACGATTTACAGAGGAAGAGAAGACATTGCGGCGCATTGAGAAGCGTTTTG
Source organism: uncultured Bacteroides sp. (assembly GCF_910578895.1). GTDB lineage: Bacteria > Bacteroidota > Bacteroidia > Bacteroidales > Bacteroidaceae > Bacteroides. The sequence goes on along the minus strand of NZ_CAJTSC010000068.1, from coordinate 6,234 downwards.
CCAAGGGGGTGGTGGAATATGGCCTGATAGAGGAAGGAGATAAAATTCTTATCGGGCTTTCCGGTGGCAAGGATTCCTTGGCGTTGGTAGAGTTGCTGGCGCGTCGTGCCCGGATACTCAAACCGAAGTTTTCCGTAGTCGCCGTTCATGTGGTGATGAAGAATATCCCTTATCAAAGCGATGTGGACTATCTCAGAAATTATGTGGAAACTTGGGGAGTGCCTTTTGTGTTATATGAAACGGAGTTTGACGCAAGTACGGATACCCGTAAGTCTCCTTGTTTCCTGTGTTCCTGGAACCGGCGTAAAGCTTTGTTCACTGTCGCAAAAGAGCAGGGATGCAATAAAATCGCGTTGGGACATCACATGGATGATATTCTGGAAACCTTGTTGATGAATATCACTTATCAAGGAGCATTCAGTTCGATGCCGCCACGATTGGTAATGAAGAAGTTTGATATGACGATTATCCGTCCGATGTGCCTTGTGCATGAGGCAGATTTGGTGGAACTGGCGGAGATACGGACCTATCGGAAGCAGATGAAGAACTGTCCTTACGAGTCGCAGTCAAGTCGGAGCACGATGAAAAGCGTTCTGCATCAGTTGGAAATGATGAATCCCGAAGCGCGCTACAGCCTATGGGGGAGCATGAGTAATGTGCAGGAAGAACTGTTGCCCCACAAAAAAGAGAAGAGGTAAGTCGCCGGTAGATAATCTCAGCTGCTAAATAACTAATCATTATAGTACTATATGAAAGCTTTTTACACTATCTTATTGTTGATTGTATCTAATGTGTTTATGACATTTGCCTGGTACGGGCATTTGAAACTGCAAGAAATGAAGGTTATCTCCAATTGGCCGCTTTATGCCGTTATCCTGTTCTCATGGATGATAGCGTTGGCAGAATATTCCTTTCAAATTCCGGCAAACCGTATCGGGTTCATAGGCAATGGCGGTCCTTTTTCGCTGATGCAGTTGAAGGTTATTCAGGAAGTGGTGACGCTTATTGTCTTTACGATATTCACTACCGTGCTGTTTAAGGGGGAGTCTTTGCATTGGAACCATTTCGCTGCTTTCGCCTGCTTGGTGTTGGCGGTATATTTCGTGTTCTATAAGTAATGATGTAAAAATAAAGATGTTGAGATAACCTTTCAGATTGAATTTCTCCGCTTGGCAGTTTGTTTTTAGTTTATCGTGTTTACACTTTCAGTGCATTGGCGATACTGTGCCGGTATACTCCCGATAAAGTAGTACTTTACTATGGGTAAAGTGGCACTTTGTGTCGCTAAAGTACTACTTTATTGGGAGTAAATGGCAATAAACTGTTTATGCTGGAAAAGTGGGGGAGATTCTTCTCCCCAAAGACATGCCTGGGCTCTTACTATTTCTCCTTTATGTATTTATGCATCCCTTTCGTATAGAACATTTGGAATTCTCCTTTCTCATCCGTATATATGAAACAGGCATCAAGTCCGGGATGTGCATCGGCAAAGCGTTCGGCTTCTTCCAGTCCCATTACCATGAAAGCGGTGGCGTAGGCATCGGCGCTCATGCAGTCGCGGGTAATCACAGTGGCGGACAAGATATTGTGCTGTACCGGATAGCCTGTGCGCGGGTCTATGGTGTGGGCATATTTCTTTCCGTTTTTGTAGTAATAGTTGCGGTAATTTCCCGAAGTCGCTATGCCTACGTTGGTAACTTGCAATATGGTTTGTAACTCCCTGTTTACGGCAAGTGAGTCGTCTATCGGTTTGTTGATTCCGATACGCCATAAACTGTTTTTGGGGTTTGTTCCACGGACTACTACCTCTCCGCCTATGTCTACCATAAAGTTGGCAATACCTTTTTTTTCCAAGAGCTGTGCAATGACATCCACAGCATAACCTTTGGCTACGGCGCTGCACGAAAGCATGATGCGCGGGTCTTTCTTGCTTATCTTGCCATCGGCAGACAATGCGACTTTCGGATAGCCGGTGATGTCTAATAAACTGTCTACCATGATAGAGTCGGGGAATGTTCCTTTCTTAAAACCGAACCCCCAGGCATTGGCAAGTGGGGCTACCGTGATGTCAAAAGCTCCTTGGGTCTCTTCGGAGATTTCCATGCTGCGACGGAATACGTTGGTGAAGAAGGTGTCGGGGATGATATTTTCATTCCGGTTGATGCGTGTAATGGTGGCTGTATCATTAAACGGGGACAGTGAACCGTCGAACCGCTTGAGTTCTGTCTCTATTTCTGCCTTCAAGTCGCCGTCATACTGATAGGTTATGTTGTAGACGGTTCCGAAAATCAGCCCGGTGGCGGTTTGGTAAGGGATGGTACGGTTGTGGCGTGCGAGTATTCCGATAGTACCCAATGCGAACAGGGCAACCCATAAGAAGTTTCGTTGTGCTTTTTTTTCCATAGTTTAATTCTTTAGTTCTCGATTTCTTTAATTCTTAATTCAGGAAAAGATGTTCTATCAATATTTTGGTACCGATAATGATAAGAATAACACCTCCCAGAAGTTCCGCGCGCAGTTTGCGGGCAATGCCACTTCCGAAGCGGATGCCGAACATCAGTCCGACAAGCGACAGTATAAATGACACAAGTCCTATGACACTGATGGGGGAGAGAATGGATGTAAGATTCTGAACTCCGAGAAAAGCGAATGAAATGCCTACTGCCAATGCATCAATGCTGGTGGCTACGGCTAATGCCGCTACTACTTTCAGGCAGGTGGGGTCAAATTCTTGTCTGCAGTCCTCATCTTTGAAGGACTCCATAACCATGCGTCCGCCGAGGAAGGCAAGGATGGCAAATGCCATCCAATGGTCAATGCTTTCGATGAGGTGGCTGAAGAAACTGGCGCCTATCCAGCCCAGCAAAGGCATGAGTGCCTGAAAGAATCCGAAAGCCGATGCCATTATCAACATCGGACGCAACCGGACACGTTTCAGTATGATGCCGCTTGCTATGGATACGGCGAAGCAGTCCATGGCAAGCCCTATGGCAAGTAACCAGACTTCTAATCCTGTCATTGTTGTCAGAACGGTAATTTATAGATTATTGTATAGGTGACACCGGTGGTGTTTCCGTTGTATTTGCCGTAACCGGGTACGTACCACGGCTCTCCATATTCGGCAACGGAAGAACTCAGGCGGAATTTGAAGCGTATCGCCCAGCTCATGTACAGGTTTTTCCACACATGCGCCCGTATGCCGGCGCAGAATTCCGCCCACTGCATCGAACCTTTCATTCCTTTATAATTAAACGGCAGGCTACTCCCCCAAATGTCGTCTTCCAAATTCGGGTTGCCTAAGCTGCCGCCGTATTCGGGATCGTTGACCGCTAATGCTGCGACATCATATTTGAAGCCGGTTGCCGCATAGCGCAGCCCGACGAGTATCATGTGCCCGTGTTTCTTGTTATAAAGCGCGTTGTAGTCCATGCCAATGCGGAAATAGGGGGCATTGGTCTTGTAATGTATTCCTTTGTCTCCCCAGGTGTCAGTGCTGCCATATCCTAATTCGACAATTGGAAAAAAGCGGTTCTTGAGGTTGACATCAACAGCCACTTCACCACTGAAAAAATCGCTTCCAAGGAGTTTGCTCCCGGGTCCCCACAGGTCTGCGCTGACAGAGATACCATTATATAACGGATAATGCACTTCCTCTTTGATTTCCTTTTTCTCCTTTTTGGGAGGGGTATTTACCGGTGGGGTGGAGATATTGCCTGTCTGTGCCTGTAATGGCAATGACAACAGCAAACAGAGTGCCAGACTAATAGAATAATTTAAGATTTTCTGTTCCATAAATTCCGGCTTCTTTATTTGCAATGCGAATAGAATCAAGGCTGTGACGGCTGTAGCGAACCCCGGTTATGGCTTGTTTCATCTGATAACCGCAATCCATCGACAGGAAATAAGGCGTATTACTCTGACGGATGACAACCGTGTCTGTCAATGTCTTGCTGTAGCGAAACACAAGCACGGTAGAGTCGGCGGTATATCTCAACGGCAAGGAGAGGTCGTGCACTTTTTTCTGGTTGTTGATAATGATGGAATCCGTGCCCAGGGCGGTAACTGTCAACGAATCTAAAGTGTCATTGGATACGACATTGGTTTCGGGATCCAATGTATATAAGTAGCATTGCATCATGGCGCGTGTCGCCATGGAGCAGTCCGCCTCTTCCGAACAAGATATTGTTATACTGAGAACAGGTAAAAGAATAGTTCCGAATATGATGAATTTGATTAAAGCTTTCATAGTTAAATCATTTTCTCTATTTGATATTTATTACGTTCCGGTGCATTGCGGGATATCAGTTCGCCGAGGAATCCTGCCACAAATAGCTGCGTACCGATAATCATGGATGTTAGTGACAGATAGAAATAAGGAGAATCCGTCACAAGGCGGTATGGCATGCCGTGGCTCATGTAATACAGTTTACTGGCTCCGACAATGATTACGGCTACGAATCCGATAAAGAACATCAGCGAACCCAATATGCCGAAGAAGTGCATGGGCTTGATACCGAAAGTGGAGAGAAACCAGAGGGAAATCAAATCCAGGTATCCGTTGAAGAAACGATTCCATCCGCCAAACTTTGTCTTGCCGAATTTGCGTGCCTGATGGTGCACCACTTTCTCGCCAATCTTCTTGAAGCCGGCATTTTTGGCGAGATAGGGGATGTAACGGTGCATTTCTCCATACACTTCTATGTTTTTTATGACATCTTTGCGATAGGCTTTCAATCCGCAGTTGAAGTCATGCAGGTTCTTTATGCCGGAAACCTTGCGTGCCGTAGCGTTGAACAGTTTTGTCGGCATGGTTTTTGATAATGGATCGTATCTCTTTTGTTTCCAGCCGGATACAAGGTCGTAACCTTCTTCCGTAACCATGCGATACAGTTCCGGTATTTCATCGGGGCTATCCTGTAAATCGGCATCCATTGTAATCACGACATCTCCTTGGGCTTGTTCAAAACCGCAATAGAGTGCCGGCGATTTACCGTAATTACGACGGAACTTTATTCCGCGTACTTTATCAGACTTTGCCTGTAACTGCTCTATTATCTGCCAGGAGTGGTCGGTGCTTCCGTCATTGACGAAAATAACTTCATAAGAAAAGTCATGGGTTTTCATTACCCGTTCAATCCATGCAAACAATTCCGGAAGAGACTCTTCTTCATTATATAAAGGAACGACAACTGAAATATCCATTTTATTATTTACTATTTTATTATTTACTCTGTATCTTGATTTATCCGAAATCTGTCCTTTCTTATCATTCCTTCTTGCGTCTTGTTGCAAATAAGGCGGTAGGAAAGGCAAGCAATGAACCGCAAAATACATTCCATGACACCAATTGCATGGTAATATCTATGGGAGTGAGCGATTTTACAGTATCTAATGTGGCTTGAAACATATCTGTATAGGCTTCTATGCCCGGCACGCCACTTTGGTTTAGAATGTCTATTTGTGTTTCATAGGCATTGATAACAAAGCCGTGGTCTATGAAACGGAAGTAAATGTAGTGTGCCACTGCTGTCAGCAATGCGGCAAACATGTACATAAAAACAGTGAATATCCATGCGTGCAGGAAACCAATGGCACCGTCGCATACCGCGTTACGGTACATTCGTACATAATAATATCCCATAAAAGGGACACACAACGTGAGCCCAGCGAAAAGGAAAGATAAAAACGGGATTGTCAGCCCTAAGGGAAAAAGCGTGAATTTTAAAATCCAATATCCACCCAAGTAGGTACCGAATAACATTGCATATTGCATGTAACCTTTATTTTCTGCCATTTTTCTTAGAAATATGGTGCAAAGTTATAAATAATATTGGTTGTAGCCCCTGTATTCTTGTTAAAGTTGAAAAAAGTTGGGGTGAAGTATTGCAGGATTAAAATTTTTATCTACCTTTGCACTCGCAAAACGGGTAAGTCCTATACGGCCAGCTCCCTTCGAATCCTCCAGGGCTTGATCGCAGCAAAGGTAGTTGGTTGTAGCGGCGCGATGTAGATTGCTTACCCACCCCGCCTCTTTAGCTCAGTTGGCCAGAGCACGTGATTTGTAATCTCGGGGTCGTTGGTTCGAATCCGACAAGAGGCTCGAAAGAAAGAGGGCGGATAATCGCCGGAGATTGAAATGCCTTGTGGCGGTTTCGGAAGAAAGGAGCTCTTTTCAGTTTGGGCAAATACCAGAGTGGCCAAATGGGGCAGACTGTAAATCTGCTGGCTTACGCC
>NZ_CAJTSC010000067.1 GCF_910578895.1 uncultured Bacteroides sp. | reverse complement strand
ATGTAGTGCCACTCGGTGTAGTCCGTCGCGTCGAGGTATATGCGGCCCGTGTGCGTATTGTCATCGACGGCGATGAAACCGTAGGTCCGGGTATCTTCGGGTCGGGGCGCGTCATAGATATCCTCCAATATGCCGTTACAAGCCGAGAGCGATAGCATGGCTATCACTCCCGACAGAATAGATGTTATTTTATGGCTTACTGACATCTCTATTCTTATTAGGTGATTACTCTGCGGTGGCGGGAGCCTTGCCCGGCAGCAGCGTGACGGTAAGTCCGCCCATTACGGCAGGTACGTTGAATGCGATGAAATAGTCGTCCTTTGCGGCGTTGCTCTCTCCCGTCATGGTGAAGGCATAGTCCTTTACGTTGTCTCCCATGCTCATCGACACCGTCCCTTCGCCCGTGAACGTATAATTGTCGCCGTTCTTCCTGACGGTGGCTTTGTCGACCTTGAATGTGCCCCACGCCGCCGATTCGAAGAGGACCGCAAGGGTTCCGTCGCCGTTGGCCGTCACCTTCAGGCTTTCATCGTCGGTATAGCGGTCCTGAAAATAGGTACAGTCGGCATCGGTATAGCCTTTGTAAGTCCCGGCCAGCAGCAGGTCGGCGGGAGCCTCGCCTGTGGTGAAGTCGAGGGTCAGGCCTCCCATGACACCGGCGACCTTGAACTGCATCTGTGCCTTTTCGCGTGAATGGATCACTGCGGTGTATGTGCAATCGTAGGAAGAGACGTTGCCGCCCAGACCCATTTTTGTCTGACCGCTGCCCGTGAGGGTGCAGGTGCCGCCGTTCTCGCTCATTTGCGCACCGGGGATGGTAAACTCGCCCCACGAGTCGGAGATGAAGGTAACGCGGGCCGTGCCGTCGGTGTTTTCGGTCACGACGACGGTTTCGCCGGCCGTACAGGTGCTCTGGAAATAGGCGCAACCTGCCAGTGTGTAACCCTCGTAACTGCCGGCGATATCGGCTACGGCCGGTTGTTTCTCATCGTCGCTGCACGCTGCCGAGCTGAGCGCCACGACAGCAACTGCTAAAATCGTTTTCAATTTCATATCTGCTATTTTTTATTTGTTTATTTTTTCCGGCTGCAAAATTACCCCGGAATCTCAGGGTGAACAATACTCTCATTTTAGTATTTTGGGACTACATGATACGCTGTTATCATGCTTTTTAAGTATTGTCAGTTATATATTATATGAGTAATTTTGCAGCATCAAACAATTCGATAAAACTGTATTATGAGTAATAATGACATAGGATATAAACCCAATGAAAAAATGCGGGATATTGTCAAGAAACACAATTCGCTCATCCTTGTAATGGGACGGTTTGGGCTACCTTTGGGATTTGGAGACAAATCTGTCGGGGAGGTATGTCGTGCGCACAATGTAGATGAAAGGACATTTTTAGCAGTTGTGAACTTTGTAGTAAAGGGAATCTGTAATTATGACACACTCTCTTTGTCTTCTCTTATGGGATATTTGAAACAGGCTCACGAATATTATTTGGGATTCAATCTGCCTAATATCCGCCGGAAACTCATTGAAGCCATAGACTGTTCTGGCAACAATGATATAGCCGTACTAATTATTCGTTTCTATGACGAATATGTAGCGGAGGTAAAAAAGCATATGGAGTATGAAAATCAAGTTGTTTTTACCTATGTCGAACAACTGTTACAGGGTTTTCTTAATCGTAACTATAATATTTCAGCGTTTGCAGGAAAACATACTCCTATTGGTTATAAACTTAAAGAATTGAAAGATATAATCATACGCTATTATCCTGAAAAGAATAACTATTTGCTAAATGCAGTTTTGTTGGAAATCTTATTTTGCGAACAGGATTTAACATCCCATTGCAAGATTGAAGACAAACTATTTGTTCCTGCCGTTAAACTTGTAGAACAGCAACTACATAGAAGTGGAAAAATTGTTTATACCGATGATGTACAAAACAATTTCACTGGAAACGAAAAAGTGGAAGAATTGAGTGACCGAGAGAAAGATATTCTTGTTTGTTTAACCAAAGGCAAGAGTAATAAAGAAATTGCGGAAGAATTGTGTATATCTGTAAATACAGTTACGACCCACCGTAGAAACATTTCAAATAAATTACAGATACATTCTTCGGCAGGTCTTGTGATTTATGCAATCGCCAATAATCTGATAAATATTGCAGACATCAAATGAATAGCATTTGGCACAAACTTTTTGAATAGGTACATCAAAAAGCCGTATCATGCCACTCATAAGCAATGATACGGCTCTTTTATAAATTCTTTTGATGGATTTTATTCTTAAGTAAAGTTTCAGATACCCAATTGGGATATGGTCAGCAATAATATTGTTTGGCAGCCTGAGTTTATCAACGATACTGGAAATCAGCTAAGTTTCTTCAATATGTTATGGAATTATTCCTTCTGTTGTTCCCACTTGGCATACATCTCCCTTGAAAGTTCCACAATCTCCCGACTCAGTTTCACAAGGTCGATGGTATGTTTCTCCAACTTGTAGAGCAACGCCATCGCCTTCTTCTCCGAAAAGTGGATGCGCAACTCTTTAACGACCTGATTGTAGTTCGTACCGATGGCACGGAACTGGGCGTGGAAGTCGGACAGTTTGGTGTAGTAGTCCACTATCCACTAAATATATTCAGTGAAATTCCGTTTTATAGGTTATCTTTGTATATCAGTTATTTGCAGATATTTTCATTTGGTTTGAATACTCACGAAATTTCACGGTTTTAGAAAATATTGGTACTGTTTGATACTATATTTCGGGATATATTTTGTACCTTTGCATCATGTAACCAAAGGATATATCGCGTATGGATTTCATCTTCATCAAATCATCCAAGGCAGGAAAGGAGGACTACGGTTCCATCTATGCCCGTGTGCGCAGCGGAAAGGCGAACATGAAAGTCGTAACGGGCTTCACCATCAAGCAACTTGAATGGGAAAAGTACCGCAGCCTGCAATACACCTCGTCAGCCCTGATGTCAAGCATCGGGATAAAGTACGGGCAGTTCGCCCAAGTCCTCGCGAGGATAAAGGCGGCATTCGAGGCGGACGGCTTCAATCCCAAGGAGGCCAAGAACATCATCGAGAGCGTGAAACACGACGTGCTCAACGGTATGATGCAGATTGTGGAGGTCAAGCCCAAAGGCCGGATGCTGTTTGAGGATTTCCTCACCTCTTATATAGAAGACATGGAAATCGGACGGCGCACCAAGAAAGGCCGTACCGTGAAAGTATCACCTGCCTATATAAAAGGTCTGCGCATTATCCAAAAACAGATTCGCAACTACCAAAAGGAAACACACCGCAAACTCGGACTGGATGACATGACGATGGAGACACGCAACAGCCTTGTCGGTTACTGGAAAGAACGGGGCTTGATGCCCAACGCCATCAACTCGTATATGACCGATGTCCGCACGGTGGCAAAGGCGGCCTACGAGGACAAGCTGACCAAATGCGATGATTTCCGTCATTCCGACTTCGTGCCGAAAAAGGAGGAGGTGGACAACATCTACCTCACGCCGGAACAGATACAGGAAATGCTCGACCTCGACCTTTCCACCAAGGAGGCTGTGAAAAAGAGACTGGAATCACTTGACATCAGCGAGGACGAAAAATTGGCACAACTTTCCAAATGCAGGATTACCCATATCAGGACGCTGGAGCACGTGAGGGACATTTTCATCGTGGGCTGTCTGACCGGGCAGCGTGTTTCCGACTATTCAAGGATATGCGAGGACATGATAACGGAAATCGGCGGCACGGAGTTCATACTCATCACCCAGCAGAAGACGGAAAAGAAAGTCTATATCCCCGTTGACAGGCGAGTAAGAGCCATACTTGCCAAGTATGACGGTAAGTTACCTCCGGTTCATCCCAATGAAATGAACAAGCTGGTGAAGACCATCGGCCTGTTGCTCGGCTGGATACATGACTGCGGCTTTGACGAGAAGCGGCTCAACCCCAAACGTGGAAGGAGGTTCTGCGATATGCTTCTTTCCCATACAGCCCGGAGAAGTTTCGCCACCAACGCATACAAGGCTGGCGTCCCTCTGCCTTCCATCCAAGCCATCACGGGACACAGCAGCGAGGCGCAACTGCGCCGCTACCTGAAACTGGACGCGGAGGAAAAGGCCGTCATAGCGTTAAAGGATTTCAAGGGTATCATCGAAATATAAGGAGGTGCTTATGGAAAAATCAAGGTTTGACATCATTAGCGACCTGTTCAAACTGTCCAACGTAATCAGTGAGAGCCTGAAACTTGCGGAATCGCTTGCCGGCAAGTCTTCAGGCAGTGGCGAAACGGATTGCAAGGAGATTTGCCGGAACATCAGATACAGCCTGAAGCCCCTGCCTTTTCTTTTGGCCGGCATCAGGGAATATATCACCGAACACGAGGACAAGGAGCTGGCACGGAAGTTTGTCGAACTTCACGATGACACGAAAATGCTTCATGGCATCTGCTCCAAATATGCGGACTTGAACAAGGCGGCTTTCCGTACAGGGGTAGCTTACCTGAGCATGGAAGTCATAAGTCAATACTTCTTTCCCGAAAAAGAACAGGAGAAAGTATCGCCGGAAGGTTCTGATATTTCTCCCAAGCCAATGACACGTACCGAAGCCACCGACTGCATCGACACTATCCGTGCCGCCATACGGAAGTGTGCAAAGGATTCAGACGGGAACAGAGGGAAAGAAATGTATGCCTCACTTGCCAAAGTGGATAAGGTGAAAATCCAAGCCGTCAAGGAGTATATTGTCAATGCCAACGACAAGGATTTGGCGCAACTCTTCACGGAATATTTTGCGGAAGCCATCCACCTTTCCATGCTGCCCCAAAATGATGATGTGAAAGCACAGTCTGCCGGAATAAAGATGTTCCATATCGCCATGACGATGGGATATGTCAAAAGAAACGTGCTGCATGAGAACGAGTCCAAGTCGGCAACATCCAAAACAATACCCTCTTGTACGGAAGAAGCGTCATCCGGTTTTATCGCCACAGATACAATGCAAGGCGGCGCGTTCAGTACGACCGCGCAAGTTCCCGTTTTAAGGCTGTACCGTTTCCTTTCCACTTTCACCGTGCAGAGCGGCCCCGACAAGGGCAAGCCGTTATTGGACGGCAATGCCGTTTCCGACCGGGACTTTCTCCGTGCCGTCATGCGTGCCGACTATTCCACGATATACGGCAGTTGCGTGAAAGGCAAGATGCGCTGTGTCGCCATCCTGCTGTCCAAAGCCTACTTCAAGGACTGGAAAGGTTACAGGGAAGCCGCAGCCCGTTCTATGGGTCTGACACCCGAAAGCCTCGCCAAGTATAATGTGGAGAAAACCTTTATAGCGAAGCTCAAAGAACTGCTTCCCATGATAAAATAGTGACATAACCCACAGGTGGCTACAATTCACCACAACCCACAGACTTCCACAAGCCGTTAAGCACCAGTTGTTTGACGGCTTTTTTCATGCGGTGTCATTTCACAGAATACCACAAATTCACAGGTTTTATTATTGCCATACCTTTGCCGCCATGAACTTAAAATCAGTGAATTATGACAGATAAGACAGAAATGGTACTGGTATCGCGCGACGAGCTTCAACAGCTTATCGGCGCAAGCGTGAGGTGCGCGTTTGAGGAATACCGGCAGGAACAGGCACCACAGGACACATCGGAGTATTACACCATCCGGCAACTGGCGGAGAAATGGGGCGTGAGCATAGCGACCATCTGGCGGCACGAGAAGTTAGGACACATCAAGGGGCAGCGGATAGGACGGCGTGTCCTGTTTCCCAAGGAACAGATAGACCGCATCAAGAGCCTGAAAGCCACCAACAGGAAGGCTGACAAGAACGCCAAGGGATAATTTGTAAGACGCACAACAAAAAAATCAAGGCTTATGAAGAATTTGAAACAGCTTGTTTTGCCGTGCTACAAATTGGAGATGGCAATGCCTGTGGAGGCATGGTACTTCCTGCACGGGAGCACGGACGGAATATGCAACCTTACCTATCTTCTTTCCCTTTTGTCGAAGATGGCGGTTTCGGAAGTGCAGAACACCAAACGGGGATTGGGCTATGCCGTCCATTCCGGACAGGTGGACGGCTCCATGCTGGTATTGGCCAAGGAATGGGGTATCGGTCGCAAGGCGGTGTCCCGTCTGTTGGAGGATTTCTCGGAACGCGGGCTAATCCGTGTTGATTCCAATCCCGTGACTTCCATCATAGACATGGTGTGCGTGAAGTCGTGGATGATAGCAGGGCGGCTCATCGAGAATCCGACATACCGCCAGACAGTCAAGGCATACGAAGGGGTACGGGTATTCCTTTTCAACGGGCAACAATTAGAGACGTTGCGCCGCAGTTCGGCAAGGAAGAAGAAAGAAAAACCGATAGAAGAAACGGCTAAGGGAACAGATGGCTTGCCTTCCATGAATCCGATCGGTTCCAATCCTATTATAGAAGGTATAGGAACAGCGGAAACCGAAACGGCTGCAACAACCGAAAGCGAAGTGGAAGGCACTGCGGAAATGCTATCGTGGATGCCGACAACACACCTGTTTTAGAGGATAGCAATACGCTGTCCGGCTCACTGGAATGGAAACAGCCACAGGAATGAAGCGGCAGGGATGGCAAGCGACAGCGTTTTAGAAGGGATATTTTTTAGGGCTGGCAAGTTAATGTTTTCGTCCACGAAAACCACGCCACAAACGGCGACCCGGCCACACAGGAAACGGCAAGCCCGGATTACAGCCCTAAAAAACAGAACGGTTTAACGAATAAAAGAAAACGGATATGACATATCAGGAGAACAGGAACAAGGGAGGCCGCCCCAAAACGGTAAAAGGCAAGGCGCGGACAAAGACCATATCCACACGGCTCACGCTTGCCGAATGGAAAGCGGTCATGAAACGGATTACCGATGCAGGCAAGAAACCGTCGCACTTTCTGCGCGAACTGTTACTGCACGGCAAAGTCGTGGCGGCACGGACACAGGAGGACAGGCAGCAGATAAGGATGCTGGAGGGAGGATGCAACAACTTGAACCAACTGACGAAGATGGCGCACCAGCAGGGCTTTTTTCTTTTGAAAGGCAAAATCATGGACTTGCTGGACGAGTTCAATAAAATCATAGAGAGGATATGATGGGCGATTTGAAAAAGCGGGCGAGTTTCGCCAAAGTGGTGAACTACGTGAACAACCCGAAGAAGGCAAGGCTTATCGACAGCAAGGACGTGAGGCTGGATGACAACGCCACCATCGCAAGGAGTATGCAGGGACAGGCAGACGACAAGCCGGGGCACAAGCTGAAAAATCCGGTGTATCATATCTCGCTGGACTTCGCACACGAGGACACATCCAAGCTGACAGATGACCTGATGGTCGAAATCGCCCGTGAGTATATGCGGCGCATGGGGATAACGAACATCCAGTACATCGTGTGCCGCCATACCGACAGGGAACATCAGCATCTGCATATCGTGGCCAACAGGGTGGACAATGACGGGAACACCATCAGCGACAGCAACGATAATGTGCGTAATGTAAAAGTATGCAAAGCTCTCACGAGAGAATACGGACTGCACTTCTCCAAGGGCAAGATGAACGTGAAGCGTGACCGCCTGCGTGGTAAGGACAAGGTGAAATACCAAATCTATGACGCTATCAAGGCGGCATTACCCTGTTGTAACTGCTGGTCGGATTTGTGCGACAGGCTGGCAAAGCAAGGAATCGTGGCGAATTTCAAATATGACAAGAGCAAAGGTAAAATCATCGGAGTATCGTTCACGAAGAATGAAATCTCGTTCAGCGGCTCACGAATAGACCGGAGCATGAGTTTTTATAAGCTGGACAGGCTCTTCGGGAACCAAATTTCCGAGGGTATGGTATGGCAGCCCCGTGTGCAAGAACAGCCACAACCGACCCGGCAGGATGTGGGATTCCACAACAATACGGCTGATACTTTTATAAAAGAGCCGTCACCGGCCAAAGCGGAAGCGGACGGCAACGGAAGCATCCCTGCTGAACCCGGTTCAAATATCGTTCAAGTGACCATCGGCACACTCATGGAGTTGTGCGTACAACCGCACCAAGCCAAGGTCTCATCCGGTGGCGGAGGTGGAGGAAACGAAAGCGGCTGGGGTGAGAATGACAACGAAAAGGACAAACATAAACCAAAGAGGAGAAAAAGATGAAGGACAACAAGCAGAACTTAACCGACCTTATCGGAGCATTGGCAGTGGACATCGAGGAAGTCAAGAAAAAACTGGACGCAAAAGACAGTTCGGACAAGAACGAGGCATTGAAAAGGCTGGAAGCGAAGCTGGAGCCTGTTATACGGTTCTTCAATGGCAATGCACCGGAAAATGTCAATGCCATTTTCGGAAGCAAGGAAGCCATCGAGGAATACAAGCAATCAATAGGTGATGAAGCGGTAGCAAGTCTGCGGTTATACACCGAAGCCAACGAGAAGGATATGCGCAAGCATGGAGTTCCCACTATCAAGGAACAACTTAACAAGATACTGGATCTGCTGACTGCCCATGTGGAGAAAGACAAGCAGGCTTCGGAACAGGTGCGGCAAAAGCAAGGTGTCATACCGGAACTGTGGCAGGCAATCCGGCCGGACAAGGTGATAAACACAACAAGACGACTATGGAGCAAAGTTCCCGATGGCTGGCATAAGAATCCTTATGTATGGACTGGCATAGGCTGTACGTTCGTATTCTTTGCCCTGTTTGCCGTCAGTTGGGTACAATGGCATGAATACCGGGAGGAAAACAGACGGTTGAGAACGGTTGCAGACAAACACCATGTGACCACGGTCATGCTCAACGAACTGTACCCGGAACTGGCAGTAACTGTCGGGGCTTACGAGAAACTGGTAGATGTTGTCGGTGTGGACTCCACGCTGGCTATATTCAACCGGCAGGTCAAGACAGTGAGAGAGGAAGAAAAACAATCCAAACAACAAAAATAAAGTGAATGGCATCCATAAAAGTGAAATTTCGTCCTTCCACCGCGAGCGGCAGGGAAGGCAGCATATATTATCAGGTAATCCACGGGCGCATAGTCCGCCAAGTCAAGACGGACTACCGCATATTTGACACGGAATGGGACAAGAAAACTTCCTCTGTGAAAATCCTGCCCGAAATCGGCGAAAACAGGAAACGGTATCTCCGAGAAGTGGCGGAACATATCGACTGGGACACCAGACGGTTGAAAGCCATAGTCTCCCAATGCGATAGGCAAGGAGGAATTTATTCCGTTGATAGTATCATCGAGAAATTCAACAGGCAAACGGGAGAACAATCGCTGTTCCGTTTCATGCAGGGCATCATAGGACAGTTGAAGCAGCTTGGCAAAGTCCGCACATCAGAAACCTATACGGCGGCATTGGCCAGTTTTATGAAGTTCCGTGAGGGACAGGATATACTCTTGTGCGAAATAGACGGCAACATTATGATGCTTTACGAAGCCTGGCTCAAAGGAAAGGGCATTTGTCCCAACACGGTTTCCTTTTATATGCGCATACTCCGTGCCGTTTACAACCGTGCCGTGGAAAAGGAACTGACGGAACAGAAACACCCATTCAAACACGTTTACACGGGCATCGGGAAGACGGTGAAACGCGCCATCCCGTTGAAAGCCATCAAACATATCAAGGAACTTGACCTGACCCTGAAACTGCATCTGGACTATGCAAGGGATATGTTCCTCTTCTCCTTTTATACCCGTGGCATGTCATTCATTGATATGGCCTATCTGAAAAAATCGGACTTGAAGAACGGAACCATCACGTACCGGAGAAGAAAGACCGGGCAGCAGCTCACCGTCAAGTGGGAGAAGTGCATGGAAGACATCATCGCCAAGTATGGAGAGAATACGGCCACCCGTTACCTCCTGCCGATAATTACAAACCCCTGTTCCGATGAACGGACACAATACCGTAATGCCATCTGCCGCATCAATGTGGCGTTGAAGGAAGTTGCCGGTCTGGCAGGATTGAACATACCGCTGACTATGCACGTTGCCCGCCATTGTTGGGCGAGCGTTGCCAAGAGCAAGAACATCCCTCTTTCTGTCATCAGCGAGGGCATGGGACATGATTCGGAAGAGACTACGCGCATCTATCTCGCATCGCTTGACACAAGCGTGGTGGACAAGGCAAACAGCCTTATACTGAAAGATTTTTGACCGGATATTTATGGTGAAATGTGTTGAGCGAAAAGACGAATCTCTTGATAAGAGATATAGTTTATTTCGCAAAGGTACGCATAATATTTCAAATTCCGTGTTTAATCCTCATTTATAATGATATATGAAAGGCATTTTGTGAGAATCTGTTTTGTAAATCCGTCAAATCGAGTTCCTATAACACTGATTATTAGTGCTTATTTCTTCGGGATGGCTCTCTTATCAAGAGATACTCATAAACCCG
Organism: uncultured Bacteroides sp.; assembly: GCF_910578895.1. GTDB lineage: Bacteria > Bacteroidota > Bacteroidia > Bacteroidales > Bacteroidaceae > Bacteroides. The sequence goes on along the minus strand of NZ_CAJTSC010000067.1, from coordinate 5,392 downwards.
ATATAAAATGCCTGTTGAAGTTGATATATTGGAAGATAGTATCTTTCGGCTTTCGCCCGAACTGTTGAATATCCTGCTCAAAGACCATACAACGAGCAAGGAGGATATTCAGCGCAATATCTTTTGGGCTACTTCCGATTATGAATATCTGGGCGAAGGGTATCAATATGATTCGCCAATTCTTTCCTGTCTTATTACCGGAGATAACGGGCATGTCATCATGCCGCGTATCCTCAAAAGTCGTGACACCCAAACCGCACGTTCGCGAGAAATGGCAGAGGTGTTCACTCCGTCATGGATATGCAATGCGCAGAACAACCTGATCGATGAAGCATGGTTTGGAAGAAAGGATGTGTTCAATACGGAGTACACCGATGAACAGGGTTGTCATCGGTGGAGACCCAACTCAGAGAAAATTCAATTTCCGGAAGGTAAGACTTGGAAAGATTATGTACGTGACAACCGACTGGAGATAACCTGCGGGGAAGCCCCTTATATCGTCAGTCGCTATGACACCACAACGGGAGAGACCATTCCTATTAAGGAACGCATCGGTTTGCTTGACCGCAAGTTGCGGGTTGTAGGCGAAAATACGGAAACTTCCGGCGAATGGTTGGAATGGGTACAGGAAGCGTATAAGAGCATTTACGCCTACGAATGGCAAGGCGACAATTTGTTGATTGCCCGTGAATCCATGCTTATCTCCTTTATCGAATACTATCAACAAAAGTTCGGCAAGCGACCCTTGTTGAAATCCATCAATTATATCGCTTACATCATTTCATGGAACGTCTGGCAGATGGACGGGCTTAAAGGTGTCGTGCCGAACAGCTGCGGTGAACGCCGGACTGTTGTAGCCGACTTGTTCGGAACAAGGGAAGAAGTCAGTCAATGCGAAGGCTGTCAGAAAGATGACATCCGAAGGCACAACGGCATCTATTGCCAAATCAAGGACTGGCGGGCCAAAGACCCTGAAACGGGAAAAATGGGAAAACGAATCCGATTTATCGACCTTATAAAATAAACGGTTAAGTCGAGAGTAGAGCGGAACTTGTTCCAGCTATGCCGAGACGAGAGTGATTCTTAACAAAGTTAAAAATAGTGCAGCATGAAATTCACATCTTCACTAAAATTAAAACTGATATATGTGTTCCGCATCAATGATGCCGCACATAGGGGATGCCTGAAAGTGGGCGAGGCCACTTGTGACAATGACAATGTTTTCGGTCTTGCTCCGAACAGCAAGGCTCTCAACGAGTCCGCGAAGAAACGCATCAACCAATATACGCAAACGGCAGGTATCGCGTACGACCTATTATATACGGAACTTACCATATACAACAGCAGAAAAGGCTTGTGTTCTTTCAACGACAAGGAAGTGCATAGCGTTCTGGAACGTTCCGGCATCAGAAAAAAGATATTCGATACCGAGAACAAGGCCAACGAGTGGTTTATTACCGACCTTGAGACTGTCAAACGGGCAATAGTTGCCGTAAAGGAGGGACGGGAATCGCTCTCTTCCGCCGAAGTTTCACACGACCAGACTCCGATTGTATTCCGCCCGGAACAACGGGAGGCCATTGAAAAGACCAAGAAACAATTCAAGAAAAGCAACCAAATGCTCTGGAATGCCAAGATGCGTTTCGGCAAGACGTTGTCGGCATTGCAGGTGGTGAAAGACATGGATTTCAACCGTACTTTGATTCTTACACATCGCCCCGTGGTGGACAGCGGCTGGTTCGAGGATTTCGGCAAGATATTCTATGACAGTCCCGGTTTTGCGTATGGCTCAAAGAACAACGGTGACAGCCATATATCGCTTGAAGCGAGAGCAAAGCAAGGCAAATGCCAATATGTGTATTTCGCTTCCATGCAGGATTTACGCGGTTCTGAACTTGTGGGCGGCAATTTTGACAAGAACAATGATGTGTTTGTCACCGCTTGGGATTGCATCATCGTGGACGAGGCGCACGAAGGGACACAGACGGAGCTAGGCAAGGCTGTCATGCAGGAACTGACAAAAGCAAATACCAAGATACTGCGACTTTCCGGCACACCATTCAACCTGTTGGACGACTTCAAGGAGGACGAGATTTATACCTGGGACTATGTGATGGAGCAGCGGGCAAAGGCCTCATGGGATTTGACCCATTTCGGTGATCCGAATCCGTACGCCTCCCTGCCCACGATGAACATCTATACCTACGACCTCGGACGGTTACTCCATGAGTTCGTGGATGAAGACGTGGCTTTCAATTTCCGCGAGTTTTTCCGGGTAAATGAAGCCGGAAACTTTATCCATGAAAAGGATGTCAGCGCTTTCTTAAACCTTTTGACCGAAGAGGACAAGGACAGTTGCTATCCGTTTGCCAACGAGGAATACCGCAACATCTTCCGTCATACGCTATGGATGTTGCCGGGTGTGAAGGAGGCTCGTGCCATGAGTGCTTTACTACAATCACATCCTGTATTCCGGTATTTCAAGGTGGTGAATGTGGCAGGAGACGGTGACGAGGACGAAGAGAGCAAGGATGCGCTTGAAGCGGTGGAAGAAGCCATCGGCAAAGACCCCGATGCCACTCGTACCATTACCTTGTCCTGCGGACGATTGACGACTGGCGTCAGTGTCAAGGCATGGACGGGCGTATTCATGTTGTCAGGCTCTTATAATACCGCCGCATCAGGTTATATGCAGACCATCTTTCGCGTGCAGACGCCTGCCACCATCAACGGACGCGTCAAGGAACAGTGTTATGTGTTTGACTTCGCTCCTGACAGGACATTGAAAGTCATTGCCGAGACAGCAAAGATTTCTGCAAAGGCAGGAAAGACCAGCGGCAACGACCGCAAGATTATGGGCGAGTTTCTGAACTTCTGTCCGATTATCTCCATCGAAGGCTCCAGAATGAGCCGGTTCGATGTACCCAAGATGTTGGAGCAGCTCAAACGTGTGTATGTGGAACGTGTAGTCCGCAACGGTTTTGAAGACAAGAGTCTGTATAATGACGAGTTGATGAAGCTCAACGACTTGGAATTGCAAGAATTTGACGACCTGAAAAAGATTATCGGCCAGACCAAGGCAATGCCAAAGACTAATCAGGTGGACATCAATAATCAGGGGCTGACCGATGAACAATACGAGGAACTTGAAGACCTTGAAAAGAAATCCAAGAAGAGAGGCAAGGACAAGCAACCTTTGACGGAAGAGGAGAAGAAACGCCTTGAAGAATTGAAAAAGAAAAAGAACAACCGCGAGGCCGCTATTTCTATTCTTCGGGGTATCTCCATCCGTATGCCATTGCTTATCTACGGAGCAGAGTTGAGTGATGAGAGTCAAGAGATTACGATTGACAACTTCGCTTCACTCATTGATCCGCAATCGTGGGAGGAGTTCATGCCCAAGGGTGTTACCAAACAGAAGTTCAACAGCATCAAGAAATACTATGACCCGGAAATATTCTGTGCGGCAGGCAAGCGCATCCGTGCCATGGCTCGTGCTGCGGACAAACTGAGCGTGGAAGAACGCATCGAGCGTATAACGGATATATTCAGCACATTCCGCAATCCTGACAAAGAAACGGTACTCACGCCTTGGCGTGTGGTGAATATGCACCTTGGCGATTGTTTAGGCGGATATAACTTCTTTGAAAAGGGTTATGAAACCACTTTGTCCGAACCTCGTTTCATTGACCGGGGCGAAGTGACTGCCAATGTGTTTGCCCCGGATTCACGAATTCTTGAAATCAATTCCAAATCCGGATTATACCCTTTATACATGGCATACAGCATTTACCGCGCAAGGCTAAAGAACTCCTTGTTTTCGGTGTCAAGTATTGAGGATGAACAGCGTATATGGGACAAGATCGTGGCTGAAAACATCTTTGTCATCTGCAAAACTCCGATGGCAAAGAGCATCACCAAACGCACACTTATAGGCTTCCGTAAAGCAAAGGTAAACACCCGATATTTCGAGGACTTAATCAATCAAATCAAAAACAAACCGGAACATTTTATCAAGCAGGTAGATAAATTTATTACGGACAGAACAGGAATAAAGAACATGAAAATCAATGCGATAGTTGGGAATCCTCCGTATCAGATTATGGATGGCGGTGCTGGAGTTAGTGCAAAACCTGTATATAACTTATTTATTGAAATAGCAAAACAAATAGCCCCTAACTATATCTCTATGATTATGCCTTCTCGTTGGTTTGCAGGAGGGAAAGGACTGGACTCTTTTAGAGAAAGTATGTTATCTGATAAAAGAATTAGCCATATTTTTGACTATGTAAATGCCAAAGATTGTTTTCCTACAGCAAGCATTGGCGGTGGTGTCAACTATATTTTATGGGATGTAAACTACAAAGGCAATTGTAGTATTACGACTATTCAAGGAACACAACGAGACATGGAACAGCGTCCATTAGACCAATTTTCAGTATTTATTCGCTACAATTCGGCTATTCACATAGTACATAAATGTCAATCTGATAATTCTTTTGCATCAATAGTCAACTCTCGTAATCCCTTCGGACTATCATCTAATATTCGTGGTGAAAAAACGGGGGAAATTCGTTTAATAACAAGTGCAGGAATATCATGGCTTCCAAAATCTGCAATTGATTCTACTAATCATCTTCTTTCAAAATATAAAATTTTGATGAGTAAGGTTACTGCTGAACATGCAGGAGAACCAGATAAAAAAGGACAATTTAAGATAATCTCCAGAACAGAGATTATTGGACCTAATGATGTGTGTACAGATTCCTACCTTATTGTTGGGGCTTCCGAGAGTAAGTTAGTTGTTGAAAACGAATATAAATATATCCAAACACGCTTTTTACGTTTCTTACTAATGCTCTCTGTATCATCTATAAACTTATCCTCAGAAAAATTTCAATTTATTCCATTACAAGATTTCACTTCCAACAGCGACATAAATTGGAGTAGGAGCATATCTGAAATAGATACTCAACTCTATGCAAAATACGGTCTATCAGAAGATGAAATATCCTTTATAGAATCAATGATAAAGCCAATGTAAATAAAAGAGGGCAAGTATCATCGTCTCTTGCCCTCGTAAAAAATTACTTTTCTTTAGTTACACCCTTAAATGGTGTGCCATCCTGTTTTACATCAATAAAGCGTCCTGTATCTTTATCCCGTTTTACCCATTGTTCTGTTTTGGGATTAAAAACCTGAGAACGTTTTCTCACTGCACCATTGCGATGTCCGTCTCCTGACGGTGGATTTGTTGCCATATTAAACCTCCTATATTTTGTCCTTGAATTATATAGCCAAGAACACGCTATTATGTTGGGTATTCAAGTTCTATTGTAAATTTATGGAAATTCATAAGATAATTACAATTAGCATATCCCATCGTAAAAAT
>NZ_CAJTSC010000066.1 GCF_910578895.1 uncultured Bacteroides sp. | reverse complement strand
GTGCAGGATAGCTTAGATCCGAACTGTGCCATCGTGCGGTTCACGGTTATGCGTCCCATGATGGGAGCCTTGCCCGACTTGTCCAGTCCGCTCTTTTTGAGGTAGAGCAACACCTTGAATTTTTCTACTTTCATACGCTTATATTTTTTAGTGCAAAATTACTTGCCGTATAAGCGTTCCTTGATATGCAAAACACTGTGTATGAGCGCCAACAAAACGGTGAGGGTTTCTTTTCATTGCCTGCCGTTACCTATTCCCGTTTCGGTAACTGCCCGGCTAACGGTTTGGTAACTGAACAACCTCAATATTCTGTTGCTGTTTGCATTTTCTCTACTTGGCAGAATGCTGAAATACCGTTCATTTCAAACGACTTACGTTTAATCTTTACCTCTCTGTGTTTCTTTGCATAGCCTATCACTTTTCATTGTTTTAGGCACTCGTATGCAACCCTGCAACTCGCCGGAGGAACAGACATTTATACTGTTAGCAAAATGCTTGGTCATACGAATGTCCGTACAACTCAAGTGTATGCAAAGGTTGTTGATGCTAAAAAGGAAGAGGCTACTAAGACGATTAAGCTTGATTTACCGTATTGTTGACTATAATTTTATATTCTAAATCAAATTATTAGGTAAATACGTAAATAGTTTTATGTCACAATAAATATATTGTTGTTTTTCGAAATAATTTTGTATCTTTGAAGGTATAAGACAATAGAGTGTAATTATATGGCAACAAATAAAAACATTAATCGTATCAAAGTAGTTCTCGTAGAAAAGAAGAAAACGAACAAGTGGCTTGCTGACCAAATAGGTAAAGATCAGGCTACAGTGAGCAAATGGTGTACTAACACAACTCAACCCACTCTTGAAACTCTAGTAGAAATTACAAGAATACTTGAAGTTGATATTCGGGAGTTGCTCGTACCTACAGACAATCAGAAAATTATGATGACGATCTTGTAATAACTAAATCTAATAGAATATGGTCAGCAAATCAATAATAGAAAAATTACGTGAGATATATCAATCTTTGCCTAAGGTTGAACTGGTTGACAAGGGTGATGAATGGGTGAACCAATATGATTTCTTACGTGCTGTTGGAAAAGTAGGTATCAATTATAAGAATCTGGGGTACAATTATTTCTATGAATTTTTAACAGATTCTGGATTGTTTTCATTCTGGACAGATTCCTCGGGAGAAAAACCTACAAGGTATGTAATTGAAAAAGCTAAGCCAAAATCTCACGAAGAGCAAAGAAGACCACAATACAATCGTGCAGCAACCCAATGCGTAGATTCCGAGGAGGTCGTTAAAATCAAACGCAGATTGCGTCTTGAGAACAATCAGTTTATTGGTCAGTTTGCGCCTCAAAGAAATGAAGGTTGGTTTACGATAACAGATATCCGTAATACTGATTTTACAAAGATTGAAGATAAGGAACGTGGTATAAAGAATCTGTCTATCTCATTCAGAAGCAACAAGGAGTTCAACCGCTATGCATACTACAAGTTCACTTGGGTATTGCTTGAAACCGATCCTCTCAAGTTCAGTATTGACTTGCATGAGGAAATAACACCAATTTACCCCAAAGACATTGTGAGCAGTCTTTACGAGGGCATTATGCGTTATCCTGCAGGTGCTGCAAAGAAGATTGCTCGTTCGCTTGATACTCTCAAAAAACAACTTACACAAAGCGGTAAGGAAGTATTCATCTATGAGTTGCTGCAGAATGCTAACGACTATCCTCGTCGTACAAAAATTGATGGTAAGATTCAACCTTTGCCTGTTGATGTAGAGTTCCATATTACCGAGAACTACTTAACATTCGAGCATACAGGTGAATATTTCAATCCGAAGAATATTGCAGCTATTTGTGATATAAATGATGGCGAGAAGTCTGACAATACCGAAGCCATCGGCTACAAAGGTATTGGTTTTAAGACAGTTTTCCTTGACAACGACTATGTTCTCCTAAATACTGGTAATTACACATTCAGGTTCGACAAGTCTGCTACGGATGTAATCAATACACCATGGCAGATATTGCCAATCTGGACGGAACATAATGAGATCAATAATGAAATCAAGTCTGTATTCTGTCAGCATCCTAACGAAGAGTTCAGAGTAAAGTTCGCTCTCCAACCACGAGATAAGGAAATTCTTACCGACGAAGACAGAGATGATAACTACATCGATTTGTTTACCGATGTGTTTGAATCAGAGCGCGTCATATTGTTTATCCCGAACATCAAGAAGGTTAGCATCTTTATTGATGGTCAGGATGAACCTATTGTTCGTGAGAAAGACAATAAAGACTGGTGTGTATCAGATTCTCTTGTAGATGATATTCCTGAGGACATTACAGATAAGATAAACGATGTCTTGGAAAATTCAGACTCTCTTCGTTCGGATGGTTATGAGAAAATACCTGAGAAGTACATGAACTTCCGTAAGACTGCGGTAAAGTTTGCGTGCAAGAAAGCTGAAAGAAAGTTGATGCCAGTTGATGATGCCATGCTTTATTGCTATCTGCCAGCAAAGCGGGCTGATTGGGGCTTCAATTTCCTAATGAACACCGATATGGTGCCCAACGGACAGCGTGATGATATTGAGGATATCGAACTCAATCACGTTATTGCTCGTATTGCAGGTAAACAGTTCTTTTATTGGATCAAGCAGCTTATTGAAAGCAAAAAATACGACCTTGACTCTATCTTTGCACTTATCCCAGACTTTGATGAGTGCAAGAAGAGACGCGTGTATAAGACGTTTATAGAGGAATTCCAGGAAGAATTTGAAAAGCTCATAAAAGAAGAGTCCTTTGTTCCATGCGTGGATAAGGATGGTGAACAAACATTTGAATGCATCGACAATATTATTAACGACATGACTGGCATGACAGCGAACGGAGTCATTTCAGACAAAGACTTCATAATTCTTATGGAGTTGGGTGACTACTCCTTGCCAATTGACGAGTTAAGACAATCGGAGGCATTCATGGATTTCTTGTACAAGCATTCTCCTTCGAGCCTTGGTGTAAAGGTTGATGCTGTTGTAAAGAAATGTGAGGAAACTGATTTCCAGACATGGTTGAAAGTTCCCGAAAACAATACACGATTTATTAGACATTGGTTGAGTGAGGATGAACTAAACGAGTTTGCGAAGAAAAATATATTTATTGAATACAAAGGCGATTTGTTTACAGCAGGAAGTCTCTACTATGATTTTGACACGAATTGTAATGGAATAGGATTCTTGCGTAGATTTGTACCGCATCTTTGCGAGGCATCAAGATCAAATTTTGAGGGAGATGAAAATTGGAAATCATTTGCAGACAAGTATTTCCTGTCTTTCTCTGCTGCGTCTATGATTACAGATTACATTCTATCCAATGAGGATGCTATGGTGTTGCTTAACGTACCAAGCAATTCTGTTGCATTCTATCGTTATCTTGCAGTAAAGGAAGTTGATTTAAAGGCTAACAAGACAAAGATTCCGTACATTACCGAGGATGGTGGTGCAAGTACCGACTATACCAATTATCACTACTTCTTCAACGAAGAAGCTCATGGCTTAATACGTGAGAAATGGTTGGGCGAGAATGTTATCAACGTACTATCGCATATCTATTTTGACAGCCTGGCTGATGACGAGAAAGATAATATAACTGCAATATTTGCTAACCTTGGATTCAACGAATTTACCAAGGACTCCTTCATCACGACTGTCATAGTTGGCGATGCCGATTTCCGAGCAAAAGTAAACGCTGCCATAGAAAACAATTATGCCGCCAACAAAGCATTTGTTGAATATGTGTACGGTTGTGAAGCGCAGTTGAAGGAAAACGTTTTCAAGGATTATGTCTTGCGTTGTGTTGACATCCACAAAAATGAGGTATATCTTTGCAACGATGACGTGCGATACTTCAATCAGGATGCGTATGCTCAGAACAGCACCTATGCTGACAATATCAATCATGCTTGGTTGCAGGATAGCATGATGTATGCTCTATCGAATGATTACTTTGAAGGTCGTGAGAAGGAAGAGGTAAAGAAACTGGAATCGTTCTTGCGTCAGCAGTTTGGCGTTAAGACCTTCACAGACAAGTCGTTCTTCACAGATGTTGTAATCAAGAACAAGGCAGTTATCTATGCCGGTCTTGTTGACGAGGCAACTATGCTCACATTCTTGGAATACCTGAAGCGTGACGCAGACAGACTCTTTGATGATACTATGAGTTTCAACGACATCAAGGATATGCCTTTACTTGCCTATGACGGAACCATAGTAAGAGCAAGGGAACTGAATATCCAGTATATCGAATACAACGAGGACGCAAAGATTCTGTGCGAGAAAGCATGGTGTCCGAAGATGTATGTTGTGCTCTCACAGAAATATACCGATTATTTCTCTCAGGATATGCGTCAGCTGTTCAAGATTGTGAAGTTTGACATCAATACTACAACTGACATTCTTGCTCAGAACGCAAACTTGCGTCAATCGGTTAATGTTATAAACAATAACGTTGATTTCTGGCGATGGGTAAAGGTAAACCAGAAGCAAATTGCATCTGTTGATAAGTTTAAGACTATTCCGTTGCTTGACAATAACAACGCGCTTATCAATTGTGTATCGCTTTACATTTCTGACACCTATCAGCAAGAACAAATTGAGGCGCTGGTAACTAAGTATGTAAAGGAGGCGCAGTTTGTGTCTTCGTCTTACATCGAAACCGCCAATGAGAACGAGAAGTCAGAGTGGATGAAATTGTTCAGGAAACTCGGTCTTAAGTCCGATAACAAGGATATTCTTTTCTCAGACATCTTGCCTAAGCTTTCAACTATTGAAGTAGAGTCTTTGGATTCTGTTGTAGCGATGATGACCAAGTACCTTAAAGACCTGAAGGATAAATGGGCAGAAAGGAAATACCAAATTATGCAGTTGAGAGTTCGCACTCAATATGCTGGTTATAAGACTCTTGATCAGGTAATAATCGTCAATATGGATGAGGATTCTGTATCTGAGCCATTCAAGTACATCACTCTTGCCAACGAGGTTCATCCCGATATTCTAAAGGCAAATAAGGACTTGCTTCATGCTATCTCTGAAGAGTACGGTAATCGCAATCTCATTACCACAAAGCAAATGTGGATTGACGCAAAGGTTAAGGATTATCTTGCAAAGTTTACTGCTGATGAGAATAGCGTTGCAGACATTCACATTCAGTTTGTACGTGAAGTAGCCAAGATACAGAGTGAGTATGACATAAATGACACACTTCGTAAGCAGATAAAGTATCTGGTCAAGTCGAATGAAACGACATACAAGTTTGCTCATGAGCTGACACTTGGAACAGAATATTCTCCAACGTGCGACTTTGAGGCAAATGGTGTGTCTGAATTGTCGTATCTTTCAGACACTTACATTTTCGAAGGCAACAAGGATATCATCAAACAATATTTCAAGGCGGAGAACGTGCATCAGAATATGACGCGAGAGGACTTGAAGTATCTCGCAAACCGCACATTTGCTTGTTATTTCTGGTCGAAATGTTTCTCTCGTCGCTTGGTCGAATATGAATCCTGGGTAGAAGATGGATGTTTCAATAACCGCGTGTGCATACCAACAGAGAATTCTGTTCAAAAGCCGGAGTTGTTGTATACACCTCACATAGCTGGTTATGCTGTTCGTGCCAAGGTACCTCAATGGCAAGAGAAGGTTCCTTGCAAAGCTATTGTTGACTCTATTGACAATCGTGATGCTCGTGAATTATTTGAGAAGATCAACTTCTGTAAAGCTCTCTCTTTTGAAGATTGCCTTTATTACCTTGCTCGTGTTACGCATCCAAGAGAGGAAGAAACTAATTTCCGCAGTATAGTGATTAATTGGATGCTGTCTTCGCCTATTCAAGATGAGACTTTGGTTGACAACTATCGTAAAACGCCAACTGCAGAATGGCGTAATGGTAAGGGGCAGAAGAAGCATATTACGGAACTTTATGCTATCCATCCAGATGCGACACAGGAAAGGAATATCTTCCGTGGCGATGAGTTTGTTATGCAGACAAGTGCTTTCCCTTATGATACAGATTCGTTTGTCAAGGTCTGCAACATGCTGAAGATAAAATGTCTGACAAGTTCTGATTTTGTGGCAACACCTATAGGCAAACAAGATGAAACAGCTGATATGGTTGCCATACTCAGACCTCGTCTGCTTATCTTGTCGGCTATCGAGAACCCAGATCGATTCCAAGAACTCTACGAACGCTATAATACAAAGCTGTCGCAGTATCATTTTGTTGTATGTGAAAAGATAGACCTCGGTTATGACACTATACATAATGATGTGGAGCGTATCTATAACGATGACAACCACCTTTATTATGTAAGCTCATGGAAGCATAATCGTACCTTTACAAAGTTCTGTAGTAGATTGAAGCGACTGGTAGGTTTTGACGTGTATGATAATGTATGTGAAGACGTTCTTGATGATAGCGTTTCTGTAGAAGCGTGCATCGAAAAGTATTGCTCTTCACTTGCATACGATGAAAAGTTCCGCGCTTATCTCAGATCGTTGGATTTGACCATCAACGTTGAGCCAGAGGAAGAAGAACCTATCGAAACAGAAAACGATTACTATAGCAATGCTACGAATGAACCAACAGATTCTGCTACTGAAGCAACTACAGAGACATCAACAGAAAATCAGCATGTTGACGATACGAAAACTATTTGCGAGGATGACAAGCCTGGTGCACCAAATAAAGATGTAACGTCAAGACCTGTTAACGAACTTGAAGTTGGGGAAGAATCAGAGACATCACCAAAAGAACCTATTCAAACCGCATCGCAGCAGTCAACTTCTGACTCTCGTCCACAACAGCAGTCGCAACAAACTGAATCACTAGTTGGTCAAGCAACGTCATCTACAGCAGAGGAAGAGTCAGAAGATGACCTTGGTCAGTATGACACATATGAACAGGTTGATGAAGAGGATAGTGAAGACTACGATGACACAGATGAAACAGACGATGTAGAGGCTGACGTTGATGAAGATGTTGACACAACGGATAATGCCAGCACAACGTCTTCTAATACTCATATGTCTAACACGTCTCACGCTTCATCAAACAAGCCTCATAAGGATTATGATCCTGACAGTAATGGGTACATGGGATCTGTTGATAAGGACAAGAATTATCAACCTGTTGGTGACAGACCTTACAAACCTCGTACACGTAAGCATCCGAAGATTTTCACCAAAAAGGAATTAGAACGCCTTCGCTCACATGGAACGCCTCTTGAACTGGAATCATTACCACCAACGAGGGAGGAAATAGACCTCTTAGCTCAATGTAACATCAAGCCAGAGCAGATTGCCGACACCAACTATCTTGCTCAGTTGCGTCTGTACCAGAACCTCAGAAATGAGATGCACGCAGAGCCTGAGGAAACAATGGAAGAGTTCGTGCGTAATGCGAGTGATGTAACTGTACACAAACTTAAAGATGGCAGATACATTCATGCTTGTAGTGCTGCTCGTGGCGTGATGTATATTTCTCCTTCTGTATGGAATAAGATGGTTGATGACAAGTGGAAGATTTGCGTTTATCTTGATGGACAAGGCAAGAACTTCCATTACATTAACAACGCCGAGGAATTTCTGAAACTCGTAGAAAAAGACGATGTTGTTATCAAGATTACCGGCAAGGAGAAGGTTGATGTAGTAAGGGCTCTTTATACAGGCATACTTGAAGATGCCAAAGGTACTGCATACACCTTGATTCGTGTGGCTGCTCGTACAAATATGGATGCCGTATTCGCTCACTATGTTGGTGCTATGGCAGAAGCGGAAGATGGTAACGATGATTACAACGATAACGACTATTGATTATGATTGACAATATCAAACTTGCAAACTATAAGTCATTCTTTGCTGACCAAGTGAAAGAGGCTATCGACGAGCAACAAAAGATCAATCGCTCGCAGATGCGGAACTTATTTAAGACAGGTGAATTATCGCTTGCTTATGTTGATTCCATTCAGCATGAGACAGGCATGATTATCCTCAAATGCCCTCGTCGTATGGCTCCACGCTTGAAAGTTCTGAAGGGCGTGTGCATAATTAAGAAAGGTGCTAAGCAAGCATTAGGTGAACACGTTACGGAGTGGATCTGCCGTTGGGATGAGTTCGTTGACAATAAGGATTTTCATTCTCCTGGTTCTGACATGACTCCAATGTACTATGTTCATACTGGTGATTCCAACTATGACTATGTTGCATGCTCTGGATTCAGTTTTAAGTTGTACGATATCTTGTCAAAGGCGTTGGTTGATGGCAAAAGTCTTTCACTTATCGTCCATAATCCATTTCCTCCTGTAGAGTATTTCCGCAACCTTGCCAGCTATATGGATGCATTCTCTTCAAACGATGAATTGAACCTTGAACCGACTATAGATTATGAGGAATGGACACCCGAGGAACTCGCATTTGATGAACAGAAGCCAACAGGCATTTCTGACACAATCATAGACACGCTCGCTAATGAACATTGTTGTATCGTACAAGGTCCTCCGGGAACTGGTAAGAGTTACACCATCGCTTCTGTGATTTCACCGTATCTTGATGCTGGCAAAACCGTCTGCGTCACCACCATGGCGAACAAGGGTCTTATCGAGTTGATAAAGCAGAAGCCTTTGCAGAAGTATGTGAAGGAAGGTCGTGTCAGCAAGACAAATCTCTCTATTGACGAACGCAAACAGGTGTCTGGTGTAAAAGCTGCCTCTGCCGACTTGCAGGTTCCTGGTGGCGAAATGCTCTGTGCGACAAACTATCAGTTGTCAAGTGTTTTTAGCGAAAAGAAGATGACTCTGTATGGTTTGCCACAATACGATTTGGTAGTCATAGAAGAAGCTTCTCAGGCTTTTCTCACGGCTATAGTTGCGTTTAAGCAGTTGGGGATTGATTGCCTAATTGTAGGTGATCCTATGCAGTTGCCACCTATCGTGAAACTTAACAATCCACAATATAATTCGTGGAATGTGGCAACACAAGTTGAAGGATTGAAGTCTATGGTGCTGGGGACATCGATAAAATCTTATCGTATAGTAACCACTTTCCGTCTCACGAGTCGATCAGCCTCCCTTACAAAATGCTTTTACGGAAATCGTTTTGTGTCTGTGAAGCAAGACTATTTAGATTTTACCAAAGCGAATAGTGTCTTATTTCCACAAGATGGCGGTGTACTTTACCATTGTACACTAGATGTCCGCAATGGAGTTTATTCAGATAAAGCAGATGCTGTTATACGAGATGTGATTGAAAAGCTGGAAAAATTTTACCCTGATCGTTCTTTAGCTATCATAACACCTTTTAGAGATTCTGTAAAGGAACTGCAGAAACGTTTCTGTACGTCTGACCTTGAACTGGATATAACTATCGAAACGATAGATAGAATCCAAGGTATGACTGTTGATTATGCTATTCTATACATTCCTGGAAGGAATCCGGGTTTCGCACTAGAAGATCGACGTTTTAATGTAGCAACAAGCCGTTCGCTTAGTACGACTCTCATTATTTCAGATATGCCTCTTAACGAATTTCACACTGTATCACCTACAGTATTACAGTTTATAGATAATTGTGATAAGTTTGATGGTAAAACAAATGTATGGAGAACTAATTTGCAAGAGTCAGAATCATCAGCCCCTATAGTCCAACCTATATCTGAAGAAAAAACAGTATCAACGGTCTCCTCCACAATAGGGTTGAGAGTTGTAGGTAAAATTGACCTTTCTCAATTTGAACGGAAAAAGAAGGAATTAAGTATAACAAAGAAAAACTATTATATCATTGATACTAATGTTTTTGTGGACTATCCCGATATTATTTCTAAGATTGACAGAAAGTATCCTATCATCTTGTCTGCAAAGGTGACGGATGAGCTCGATAAGATGAAAATCAAATTAACTGAAGAACGAAGACAAAACGCGGAGAAGGCTTTACGTAATCTTAATAATGAGTCACAGCATGAGATTTTATACGAGTTCGCAGATACTTCTTTATTGCCAGATGACTTTGATAAACGTTCACCTGACAATATGATATTATCAGTCGCATTAAAGTATAAAGAACAGAATCCAATTATGCTTACATCAGACAATGGGCTACAACTTAAGTCTAAGCTATTGGGTATAACTACAATCTCGCTTAAGAAATTTCTAAAAAATAATTTACGCTAAGTATAGAAAGCGACATTGATTTCTTATTCTGTAAGCCATCTGCATCTTTCATGTGGGTGGCTTTCTGTTTCTATACATTTTTATCTTCACAACCTTATGATTCGATGATGATTCCCTTATGTCGAGAGGCATAAACGAAAAAATCTAATAATGGAATTTGTCATTATATGCACTGATAATCAGTGCATATAGTTTATGATTCTTATGACCTGCTGATGTTTCTTTATGTGATATTTGCCATCCATAAATCAGTATTGAAATTTGCCATTACTTTGCAGCAAAATCAACTAATAACGATATGGAAGACATGAACATTACATTTGAAGATTTGCCTAAGGCAATGTCATGGATGATGGACAAGCTCAATAAACTTGATTCCAAGATTGACAGTCTGAACAACATCCCACAAGTACGGCCTGCCGACCAGTGGATGAACCTGAAAGAACTGTGCGAATACCTACCCAGCCATCCGGCGGAACAGACCGTTTACGGATGGACGAGTTGCCACCAGATTCCGTTTCATAAGAGAGGGAAGCGTATCATGTTTCTCAAATCGGAGATTGACGCATGGCTTCATGACGGCAAACGGAAATCGCAGAAGGAACTGGCGGATGAAGCCGCCCAATTCATAAAGTCAAAAAGAAATACCAGGTTCTAATGGATTCAACCAATTTATGCAATGCACTCAGAATGGAATTTGAAGGGGTCTTTGAAAGCAAGATTCCTTTGGATGCTTTTCCTGCCAAAATTCAAGATATGATATTGGCTTTAGCACGGCAAGAAAATTATTCCATTGAGTACATGATGGCTTCTCTTTTGGTGGCAGTGTCAACCGCTATTGGCAACGCTGTCAATATCCGTATTCGTGGTGGATGGATTAGTAATTCTGCCCTTTATATGATATTGGTAGGTCGTCCCGGAATGGGCAAAACTCCACCTTTAGATTTTGCATTCCGTCCCATCCGAAAACATGATGCTAAAATCATCAAACAATTCAAATTGGATATGGAACATTATAATAGCTTGGTTGAAAACAGTAAGGCTAAAAAAGACAACTCCTCTCCACTACCAGACAAACCTATTTTACGAAGAACTATCATATCCGATTTTACTCCGGAGGCTTTAATGCGTGCGCTTGATGATAATCAACGAGGTATCGTGGTATATGTAGATGAAATCATGGGAATGTTTAATGCCGTGAATCAATATAGTAAAGGACAACTTATTGAACAACTATTGACCGCCTTCAGCGGAAAACCGCTGGATATTTCAAGGTGTAGTATTCCTGTCCCCATCCATATTGAACACCCCTTTATAAATATAGTCGGTACGATGCAAACAACTCGTATGCATGAACTAATAGAGAAAGGTTATAAAGACAATGGATTGATAGATAGAATAATCTTTGTATATCCATCTTCTCAAGAAATTTCTGATTGGCAATTAGATGAAGATTCATCCTCTGCATCTTTTGATAAATATTCTGCTATGTGGGAATCTATCATTAACAAGGTAATTAGCTTACCTTTTACAGAGACAGAAGACAATGGGTTAGCACAAAAGATATTGGACTTTTCTTCGGAAGCCAAAGCATATTTTACAAACTGGCGTAACGAGGCGATTCGAGCTGTCAATCAAATCCAAGATGATGGACTCGTGGATAGCAGAGTGATTAAGGCTCCTATGATTACTGCTCGTTTGGCTTTAGTCTTGCAAATTCTTCGCTGGGCTTGCAATGAAGTCCACAAGGATTTTGTGGATATAGACTCAACCAAATCAGCTACTGCATTGAGTGAATACTTTGAGAACTGTTATATCAACATTCAGAAATATATGTTGAGAGAGAGCGTTGAACCACAAAAGAGAGAATTGCTTGATTGTCTTTCCGCAAATTTTACTACTGCCGATGCTCTTCAAGCAGGGAAAGAAGTGGGACTGTCTGAACGGTCGGTAATGTATTCATTAGTTAACCTTGCTACAAATAAAATTATCAAGAAGGTAAGGCGAGGTGAATATGAGAAACTGCAATAAACGATCCCTTTTGCACTTTGCAGTTGTTGCAGTTTGCACATTCTCTCATATAAACTTTCTGCAAAACTGCAAAAAGTGCAAACTGCAACAACTGCAATAACAAAACGATGAAGTATGACTGAATATAGATTTTCTCTTCAAAAATATAAACGAGGTACAAAGCAATCATGCCCGAAATGTGGAAAGAAGCAATGCTTTGTCAGGTATATAGATAGTCAAGGAGAAATAACCTTTCCTGATTATGTAGGTAGATGTGACCATGAGCAATCTTGCCAATACCATTACACCCCATCAGATTATTTTCATGATAATCCAATGTTGGCGGACAGTAATAAGAATAGTTTTGTTGAAGTTCGCAAATCCAAACCATACTTGCCACCTCCCACTTCTTTTATTGATAAAGAACTAATGGAACGTACTCTTACTAACTACGGTATGAATCCATTGTACATCTACCTGTCTGGGATGTTGGGTAAAGATGAGACTTCTCGGATATTCCAACTATATCATGTTGGCACATCAAAGAAGTGGGGCGGTTCTACTGTCTATTGGCAAATTGATTGGCAAGGTAATGTACGAACAGGGAAGATAATGTTGTATGATGCAGAAACAGGACATCGGACAAAAGAGCCAAGAAGTTATGTTAGTTGGGTACATACAGAACTGAATCTCCTAAACTACAATTTGAAGCAATGTTTGTTTGGCGAACATCTGTTATCTGAGAATCCGACCAAACCTGTTGCTATTGTGGAAAGCGAAAAATCCGCTTTGATAGCTACCCATTATATGCCGGAATTTATATGGTTGGCAACAGGTGGAATGCATGGATGCTTCAAGTCTGACGTGGTAAGTGTATTGAAAGGTCGGTCGGTTATGCTATGCCCGGATTTGGGTGCAAGAGAGGTTTGGCAAACCAAGATGGCTTTACTCACTTCCGTATGTTCTAAAGTTGTATTGAGTGATAGTCTGGAACAATGCGCTACAGACGAACAGCGCAAGAACGGACTGGATATTGCAGATTTTTTATTGATGACCGACACTCCACAAATGATTCTTGATAAAATGATACAGCGCAATCCAGCTTTACAGACGCTCATTGATAAATTGGGGTTGGAACTGATGGATGCAAGACAGATATGATAAAATAATGGATTGGACAGCTCGCTGTCCTTGAAAAAGGGTTTGTAAAATCCCGTAGCTTATTAGGGCATTTTCACCGCTTTCACTCTCCTAGTGGCAGTAAAAAAGCCCATAAGCGGAGGGATGCCCTCTCGACGCCCGGCTGCCTGTGGCACATAAGGTGGGATTTTACAACCAAAGAATCAATGTATAACAATAAAAGGAAATAAGATATGAGTAATACGCAATACGCAGTCTGCCACCTTCAACGTGGCAGTGGTAATGATTCCGGTATGTCATGCCATATAGAAAGGAAGGATGCCAAGGGGAAAAAATATGTACCAGTCAATGCTGATGCAAACAGGACACACCTCAATCGGGAACTGGTTGCATTTCCTACTGGAGTGAAGAACAGGACGGATGCCGTACAACATCGAATAGACCATGCTGGACTACATCGCAAGGTCGGCAAGAATCAGACAAAAGCCATCCGCATCATCCTAACCGGAACACATGAACAGATGATGAAGATTGCCAAAGAAGGCAAGTTGGATAATTGGATAGATGCCAATCTGAAATGGCTTAAAGATACTTTCGAAAGTGAAAATCTTGTTTCCTGTGTATTGCACATGGACGAGAAAACTCCGCACCTGCACGCCACAATCGTACCTATTGTAACAACAGAACGGCTTCGCAAGAAGCGTGAGGGTGAGAAGAAATATGCAACGAAGTCCGGGGCACGCCTATCGGCAGATGATGTGATGCGACGTAGCAAGCTGCACGAATACCAGAACAGTTATGCAGCAGCCATGAAACCATTCGGATTGCAGCGTGGCATTGTAGGGTCTACAGCAAAACATTTGACAAACTTGGAATACTATAAGCAGCAGATAAATCGGTATGAGGAAGACATCGCTAAATTGCAGGCAGACATTGAAAAAGCACAAGATGGAAAAAACACAATTCTTTCGTGGTTCGGCAAGGGGGATTTGGCTAAAGCGAAAAAAGAACTTGCGAATAGGGATGAGCAGATTGTCAAACTCAAAAATCAGATTAAAAACCTCATAGCTGAAAAGTCTCAACTGAAAGAAAAGCACAGGGGAGAGATTGAACAATTAAGGAACGGCTATCAAAAAGAGATAGACAAGGTTATACGTATGGCAGAAAAAGCCGACCGACAATCCAAAGAAAAGGAATCTGTTATAGATAAGTTGAATTTACGCATTGCCCAGCTCGACCGTAAGGCTAATCCTCAGCGTTACAGTCTGTCATCTGGAGCGGAACTTGTCCACCATTTCATCCCTAATTATAATAATCCAAGTCTGCATATTTGGACACAGGTAGGTAATGAGGAATACGATACTATAAAATATGTTGATTGGTTCAATCCAATATGGGAAAGTTTCACCAAAGACGAAGCTACCATCTATGAATTGATAAATGATGTGTTTGAGCCTCAGGAACAAGTCAATGAAGCACAAGCCAACCTGCTTGGAGTGGCTTTTGAACTAGCCATAGGTGGTCAGGCACAAGTCCATGTCGGAACAGGCAGCGGAGTTTCATCTTCTGAACTCCCTTGGGGAGAACAGAAGACGAAAAACTCACAGCGACGCAGATAAATTGCTTTTACCAAGTTATAATCTTATCCACAATCTCCTGTTGCTCGGCACTACTACGCCTCAAATAAATACGAGTGGTCTCAATGCTCTCATGCCCCATCAGGTCAGCAAGTAAAGAAATATCGTTGAACTTCTCCAAGAAATTCTTGGCAAAGCGATGGCGGAACGAATGAGGATAAACCACCTTCTCATTCAAACCATATTTTGTGGCATAATTTTTTAACTGCTGGGCAATACCTCTGGTGGTGATACGCTCGCCAAAGCGATTGAGGAATAGATAACCACTTGTACGATTGGTACTATTGAGCCACTCCGTAGCTTCCTTGCGGAGTGATTTAGGAATATAGATACGGCGTATCTTGCCACCTTTGGTATAGATGTCAAAATATCCTATCTGCACGTGTTCCACCTTCATTTGTATAAGTTCACTGACTCTTGCACCTGTGGCTGCGAGAAAACGAACTACGAAATACCATTCTTGGTTTTCTTCCTTTTTTAGTTTGTTTTTCAGAAAAGCGTAGTCGGCATTGCTGATTACATTTTCCAGATAACTACGCTGTTGTACCTTGACGGATTTTAATCTCAAACGAGATTTATTCATATAGTCAAGATACTTGTTCATTGCCTGAATACGTAGATTTACGGTTTTAGGCTTGAATTTTTCAATGAGATAAGTCTTATAAACAAGCAGGTTGCGCTTGTTCAGTTCCTTATGTCGGGAATAATACTCTTTTACGGCATATAGATAAGCCGCAATCGTGTTCTCCGCCATATTCCCTTGACGAAGATACGTTCCAAAATTTTCAATGTTCATGTCTGATACATTATTAGTTAAACAATTCACTATCATTAATAATGTATGGTATTTACAAATTCATTGAGTTCTTATTATGAGAAGTTTCTTGCTACGGGCGAGGTGAAGTGTATTGATGAGGAG
>NZ_CAJTSC010000065.1 GCF_910578895.1 uncultured Bacteroides sp. | reverse complement strand
GTTTTTTATTCAATCGAATAAGATTTAACAAATAATTAACATAATCCCGAAAACAAAAATGTCATCCGTCGCACGGCAAGCGGCAGATGACATGGGACAGATGGACGATAAGGCCCGATTGCGGACACATATCTTAATTCTTACGTCCGTATCGGCAGATGAGCAGCGAACTCAATACCAAGAGCGCAAGGGCAATCATCCATGTGTAGATTTTCCGCTCTTTCTCCAGATGTTCGATATCCGCAGCCTGTTGTTTGGCGCAAGCGGTCAGTATATTGATTTGGGATTGCTGCGCCTTGCAGATGTCCGCAAGCTCGGTGTTGATGCGTTGCTGCGCTTCCAACGAGGCTTGAATGCTCTTGAAGTTCCGGTTGGTGGTATACGCGTCGCGGATGTGTCCGGGTGTGCTTACCTCCATTTGCCGGATTTGTATGCTGTCCGGCAGATACGCCAGTTCCGTAGTACCGCGTGCGTCCGTTGCAAAGTTGTTGAACAGGAGTATGCCTACAAGTGTGCCGCTGATAAGGAAAGCGACCAATGCGATGATGGCAAACAGTGTGTTTGACGATTTCCCAACGGGTTGCGGGTATGGACGGTCGAGCCAGGGATGCGGGTGCATCGGGTGAAGCGGCACGGTTGCCGTCCCATAGTCCATAACTCTGGCATCGGCCTCTCCTTCGGTCTCTTTTTTCTCCAAAGCCTTGCGTCTTGATATGTCTATGAACTCACGTTTCGCAATCTGGTATTTATCTGCCTGATAAAGTACAAGATCGTTTTTTACCAGCCAATCAAGGACATCCTTGACACTTCGTTCCGATACTTTGAGATTGCTGATACTCCAGAATATCTCGGTACAAGACACCCATATTGGCTTCTGAAGGCATTTCTGATACAAGATTTCAAGTATCTCGGCCTGTAGCTGCTCTCTTGTTGGTTCCATTTTATTGTTACAGTATTAATTGTTTCGGGATAAAGTGATATTTCTTTCCACCTATGAATACAGGTTCGAAAAGGTTGCGTTGATATAGGTCCTCCAACCGCTTCATCTTCAAGATGAGAGTGGCATAGTCTTCATTGAAGTCCGTCAATTCGACCTTCCTTCTTTTCAGTTCGTTCACCGTTGTCGAATGCAGAAGGGTGTCATTGGCCATGATTCCGGTCTTATAGTAGAAGATTTGGGCCAAATAGGGATTCTTTGGCAAAATTTTTCGATAGAAACTTCGGTTGATGCTTTTCTTTTGCCGTTTGAATTGCTTGCGGAGTACCTTCAGTTCTTTCTTCTGGATGCTGTCCGAAAATTCCGGAAGCAGTCCGCGATAGCTTTGCAACAGGTCTGTCATCTCCATATCATCGAGCAGATAGCCGTATTCGTATCCGTTCATGATACTGTCCGGCACCGTGGCTTCGACGTAATATGTGTCATTCACACTGTTCCTGTCTATGTCGTCAAGACGTGCGCTGTCCGGATTTTCCGTATGATGGAACAGGTATGCCAGCTCGGATGTCGGACGACTTCTGAGGACACCGATGTTACGCTCATACTCCTTTAGGGAATGCAACAGTATGCTGTCTGTCTCAATGGACTGACATAGCACGGAATCCAAAGCGGTCTCAAAGGCATTGCGTTCCAGCCTGTTCCGTCCTTTGGGAAAGATGAGTCCTCCTACCGTAAGGCTGTTCTGTGGTGCGTCATACAGATACACGTTGGCCTCCGTGGATTCTATGTTCTTGAACAGTTCCATCTTTACCAGTCCGTTATCCGCGATATAATTGGAGATATGGTCTATGTATTGGTTGGAATGGCTGTCCAAAATGGATTTGGCCTGCAACAGATAATCCTGATAGGGTATCCCTGACGCTCTGTCTACTTGGGCAAACAGTAGTCTTACCGGTTGACTGGCTAACCACGAGAGCTGTTGCTTGTTCAGGGACAAGGTTTGTTTCGTCCCTAAAACGACTACGATGTTGTTGCCGAAGCGGATTCCATTGTCATGACAGGAGAGCTGCTTTATCGCTCCGTCAAAGCCGTAAGACGGCTGTTCTTCCACCGGCTCGTTTTTCTGTTTGTCGGAAATGGTTTGTTTGACATGATCGAGCCATGCCGCAAAATCCTTCGTCGGAGGCAGGTGGATATTCTGTCCGTCGGCAGATATGCAGGTGGCCGAGAAAGTGTAGCTATATCCGGGCTTCATTTTCAGCTTCAGGTTCTGCAGCACATTGATATAAGGTGACAGATAAGGGCGGTCTGAATCATGGAACAAAATATGTATGTGTACGCTCTTGTTCTCTGCCTCCATCCTCCGGACGTCGGAGACCATGATATCCCCGCCTTTGATATTGATGATTTTGTTCCAGTTCCTATCCCACACGGACAACGGATAGTTCAAACGGACATCCCCGTCCATAGTGGGACTTTCCGCATTGCCGTCTAAATCGAACAAGACTATTCCCTGGATATTCGCATGGTGCAGTGCCAGCGTATCGGGATACGTCAGATTGACGGTACACAGCAACGAATCTCGATACTGTGGGTAATCAAGGGTATATGCTTCATTCTGTCCGGCTTCCGCAAGAAGGTCTGCAGGAATCCAGCCCAGAAAGCGTCTGGTGCTGTCCGACAAGGCGGGTGCATTGGATATCAGCGCGGATTTACCGCTTTTATCCACCTTGTACAAGTAGACAATCTCTCCGCTGACAACTCCGGCCTCCGTTCGGGTCTTCAAAAACGGTTCTCCGTATATGTTCAGCGTGTCCCCGCGAAAGAATTGATGAATGTCGAACAGCTTTCCGATGCTGTTTATGCCGATGCGATATCTTATCGGCCGGTTGTTGCGGGGATTGAGATAGGCATGATCGTACATCAGTATGTTGTCTGCCGGAATCCAGCCGGCATAATTGACTTTGCCGGGTTCCTTGAAGTGTCTCTTGCTGTTATACAGGAAGCCGATTATCGACTTGGGCTTGCCGGTAATGTCAGGATCGGCTTGGACGAGCTTGTATGTCCCGTTCTTCTCGCCCACTATATAGTAAGGCGTGCCTATCCCGCAGGATGACCGCTTGCGCTGGAAGTACGGGTCCTCATAGCTTTGGTTTCCCGTCCTGTCCGAATAGACTATCCGGTTTGTCTTGTTTTTCTTCGTCTTCACAGGCGGTTCCGCGGATGGCGGGTAGTTGAATATGTCCTTGTCCGTTATTCGTATTCTGTCACAGACGGACACCTGGGCAGACGTGTTGCACGCAAAGGCAACCGTCACCGCCACAGAAAACAGGGTTCGTAGGAGATTCGGTTGTTTCATTTTTCAATATAGCTTTGTGTCACATAGATGGATTTGACGCAATTCAAATCGTCAATCTTCACATCGTCGATACTCACACGCTTTTTCCTGTTGCTCTCAAGGAAATGCAGCCCTTGGCAATAGCCGTTGAAGTCATTGTATTTTTCATCGTTGACGATTACCACCACTTGGTCCGCATCAATACAGAAGTATTTGTTCCGGATATAATTGGTGTGTTCGTAATAGACCGATTTTTGTGATACTTTGGCATCGGCAATGGCTTGCAGGTGCCTCTTTATGTCATTCTGCGCCAGAGCCAACGAATCCACGGTAACCAGCTCTTCCGCTTTCTCAAAGCGCGGAAGAATGGTTACACGGTGTTTCACCGGGTATTTGGTCGTATTGGTCTGCAACGAGATTATGTACTCTCCCGGCAAATCATACGAATACACGACCTGTTGCTCGTATGCGTCGACAGTGCCGCTTTCGCCAAATTCCCATTGCCAGGTATCCATACCGTCACCTTCTGCCGAAAAGACCAGATCTTCGCCTTGATAGCCTTCCGACACGCCATAGATGCGGGGAATGGAGTCAATGGCTTCGCGTTCCAGCCCCGATATCACCTTGATATACTTGTTGACTGTATGCTTATCGTCTATTCTCAATGTGATAAGATATTTGCCGGGTTTCCGGTAGGTGTATGCCACGTCCGCATTTCTCATCAGTGTGTCACCGTTGCCCATTTCCCAGACAAGCCGTTTCCCTTTGATTGCAGCCGTATCATTGACCAGCAGTTCCAGCCTCTCATTGACCTCATAATGGAAATTGTCATTGGTGTCATACACGTAAAAGTCAATGTTGGCAAGGTGCGACTTCGAAGGCAGGAACAGAAACAGAAGAACACCTGTCACGGCGAACAGTCCCAATAGGATGATGGTTATCGTTTTCTTATTATCCATGTGCGAACGTTTTATAGGTTGGCTTTACATTCTTCCAGGTCCCGCTCGATAAGCGCGTTGTTATGTACCAGGCTGTTCAGTTCCTCTTTGGTGTCGAACTGGAATTTCAGCATTCTGGAAGACAACACGCCGAAAAAATATTTCGTATTCATGTTGTTTTCCTTGTACACATACTGCAATTGGTAAATCGCGTCCTTTACCTCGTCCATCCGTTGCACCTGATGTACGTTGAAGTCCAAGGAGTCGACCGCATTCCAGATGTTGTTTGAACGCTGCGCATAGGTACGCTGGATTTCAAATATGCGCTCGGAGTGGTTGATGTCGTTTATCAGTTCCGAACTGTCCTCCGTCGGTACGTTGAGTATGTACCGGCAAAGTATGATATAGATTACCGCTACTGAAAAGACCAGTAGCAGAAAGAAACGGATGTTTCCCCACAGCACTTCGTCTTTTGTCATGGTTTCTGCACTTTATTTTTGTTTAATTCCTGGTATTTGATTCTGCACTTTTCAAGTTGTTCCATATTGCTTTCGCGCTTTTTGCTCTCGCGGTCAAGCTCATCCATAGATGACTGGATGACACGGGCCTGTTCAAGCATGACCTTGTACACCTCGTACTTGTTCTTGTCAGCCTGCATCGCAATATCGTTTTCCATCAACAACCGTTTCTTGGTTATCAGTTTTTGCATATGCTTATGCTCACTCGAATTTCGCCGTTTGGTCTTCAGGTTGTTCAAGTCTCTGAACAGTTCTTCTATCTGGAAGTTGAGTTCCGCCTGTTTCTTGAACACGTCGTCATATTCGGTTTTCTTGCTTTCAAGAAGGGATATCCCTTTTTGTGCGGTCACAATCGTCATGACACCTCCGGCGGTGGTCACGACAAGGGCGATGACGAACACTGCGGCAAATCGGAGCTTGGCCTGAAAGCGGGCTTTTTTGTTCTCTGCGTCCATATTCTTACGATTTATCCGTTCAACCTATGAATGACCATGACCGTTTCTTCTGGGATTCTGTTGCTTCGCGGCTTTCGTCGCCCACGATGATGTTCTCCCTGACCATACCGATGTATTCCAGTTCGCTCATCTTGTGGAACATCTTGCTCAGGAGTGTTACAAGTGCCCCCACTGTCTGCAGCGATTGGTTGATATGTGTATGGTCGTATATTAGCCCGGTCACACTCTCTATCTTCGTGATAAATTCGGAAGGTGTGACGTTCGTCCACTCATAGAAGTATTGGAGGAGTTGTTCTCTTTCCGTTTCGGAAAGGGCCTGAAGCGCGGTGTTCAGCCCGTTCGCAAGTTCATTCACCGCTTGCACGAGATAGATTGGCGGTTGCTCCAAAGCGATTTGTTCGATAAAAAAGATTTTTGAATTGTAGAAAGCGGAAAAAGCCTTGCACAATTCAAATGTGTTGTTCGCAAGCGTGTCTCTGCGTTTGTCGGCGACATTCCGGCTGTAAATGAGTTTCACGTCCTCCTTTATCGACCGCAGGGTGCGCCCCAGTTGGGTGATGAATGTCTTGATTCCTTCATGGCAGGAGGAGTGCTGTACCGGCGGTATGTATTGGTAGTTGATTTTGTAGGTATTCCCGTGCCTGCATACTTCTGCCACCAACAGAAAATTTTGGCTGTAGAAAGGTTGGTTGACTTGGCTTTTGGGCACGATGTGGAGTTTGATGCTCGGCAATACATACGGATGGTGCAAAGGCACCTCTTCCGGGTCCGGCTCACCGACAGGAACCGGGTGATACGGATCTACGGATACAAGTACCATATACTCGCTGTCCTCGGCCTGCAGGCCGGACTCCGAAATGGTTGCTTGGGGAATCTCATCCCCATACAAGCCTTCGTAATAAATGATGGGCAGGCCGCCTTTGGTGATTGCGTTACAGTTCTTCAGGCGCACGCACAAGGTAGTCATAGTGTCACCCGAAATCTCAATCTCAAGATTGTCTCCTATCCCTTCAAGGGCTTCTCCGAGGCCGTAGTTATAACTTGTCAGACTTCTTTCCGCTTCGCGGTTGAGAGCTTCTGTCTGGCTATATTGGTTGGCAAAGAAGTGCCGGCTGGTCAGTTTCAGACCATTGACCCAGTTTACGGGCAAATATGTCAGTGTCTTCATATATTATGATTTTTTCTCTATTTGTACGCGTCTGATATATATCGTCTGGTTGTTCCTGATACGGTTGTCCTTACTGGTCAGGTTGGGGTCGAGTATTCTGACGAACAACGGAAAATTAAACCATTTGGAGGTATAGAACATCCAGCCGATTCGCATATCCTCTTTCTCTGTCTCGATTTTGTTTTGCGGGAAACGCCTGTTCTGGTCTTCGATAACCCAGTTGAACCAGTTGCCGAGAGAGATTTCATTGGGCAGGCGGGCGACCAGCGAGGCGTATGCCTGGTCTTTGATGTTCCGCTTCAACTTCACTTTCACGGTACGGAAACCGAAGTTGTCTATATTGTCCCAATACTTGCGGTCAAAGGTTCCGTTACTAAGTTCCCACGGGATATAGATGGGGTGCGGTATATTCAGGAACATGGTTCTGCTGTACATAATCAGGTAAGGGATTGCAAACCACAGGACATTGGTCATGTTCCACAGCGAATAAGGCAACTTGCTTATCAGTTCGAACAACAGGTAGTAACACCATCCGCCCAAAGCGCACGTTGTGAGCAATGTGAGGATGACCGCTGTTCTGGAACCGCCGATTCCGATCATATTGAACAAATCGGAAGAGGACAGTTTGCAGAATAAGATGCCGAGGAGGATATAAGACAGGATGGTGAATACCAGCCCTCCCCAGACATATTCGTTACGCAGGAAGCCGAACAGGCAGGGCAACGCAACGGCAATGGAGGCAAGAAGAATAAAGATAATCAGTTTCTTCAGGCTGAGTTTGCTCTTGATTGTCTTTATTCCGGTCAGGACGAATATCATGACGGCAACAAACAATGGAGCCAATAAATAACGGGCAAAGAAATATAGCAGTATCTTCATGTTTTTCTATTTTTTCACAAGTTCGTATTATATCCCAATCTGTTTTCTCCAAGCATAAAGTCCGTTTCTCCGTACACCAGATAGTCAACTTCGATATTTCTTGTTGATAGGATGAAAAATTCAAGTATCCGTCGGACATTGGATAAGTCTGTTTTTACTTCCTCGTAATCATCCGGCGGAATGTCAAATATGATGGTGGCCGTCAAATCATCGGTTTCACTCGTCATAGGCCCGTTAAGGCCCAATGTCTGGCCGACACAGCCGTTGCCGACAGAGAGATAGACCGTCTCGTCAATCTCATGGGCTTTCAGCCGTAATTTCACCTTCATCCCCAGGACGGTATGAAGCAACTGTTCGATGGCGGGCAGGTTCTCTTTATACCGCTCTGCATTGCAGAGGAACAGGAACAGTTTGTATCTCTGATGTGAAGTGACGGACAGCTCGCTATTTTCCATCGCTTCCACCATCCGGATGAAATTCTTCTTGGAATCCGGGTCCGAGAAAAAATTCAGATGACGGTTATTGATACGGACTTTTTCTTTAAAAAACTCGGTATCAAAGGGAGCGAAAAACTGAATAAGCTCCTTATCCTGTTTTTCGCTGGCTCTGATGGCTTCGACAATCTCCTTATTGCTCATGCCCGGTGTGCTCAGCACCAACGGGTGAAACAGCAATTCCGGAAGCTGGTGGTATACGCTGTTTCTTGCCAGGTTCAGCAGAATGTATTCTTTGTCGGCGTTCGCCGTCGTGATATGCTGTTCCGAGACGCTTAATACATCCTTGGATTGCACACGGCTGTTCATGCCATGACAATTGACCATGAAATGGTCCGAAAGCTGCCGGTCAAGAACAAACTGCAATTCATCATAGAAAATTTCTGCGATGAAATTTACGGCCTGGCTCCGCTGGATGCTTTCCAAGGATCTTCTTTGCGTTAACACTGCTCCCATACCAACTCACCGTTTCGATAGTTTATGATGATGTTGTCACCCGGCTTGATTGTTTCGGAAACAATCAGGCGGGATACGGACTTCTTGATATAGGTTCTGATGACTCCCGCAATCGGACGTGCCCCGTATTTGGGAGAATACCCTTTCTTGGCCAGATGTTGCAGGGCTTCATCAGACAGGTTCAATTGTATGTTTTTCTGCTTCATCAACTGTTCCTGCAACCTGCCGAAATGAAGGTTGAATATCTGTTTGGCGATATTTTCGTCTATCGGTGCAAACGGGACTACCTCTGTGAGACGTCCCAGGAACTCCGGACGGAAATACTGCGCCATTACCTCGATGAGCTTTCCGGAATCCGGAGTATTCCCGGATTGTATCTGCTCCACAATCCACTGGCTTCCGATGTTGGAAGTGAAGATGATGATGGAGTTGGAGAAATCCCCCTCACGGCCGAGTTTGTCATGTATCTTTCCTTCATCCATCATTTGCAGGAAGACATCATAGACACTGCTATGGGCTTTTTCGATTTCATCGAACAGCACTACCGAATAGGGCTTCTGCCTGATTTGGGTTACCAACAGACCGCCTTCTTCATATCCTACGTATCCCGGAGGCGCACCATACAGCAATGCTGCCGAATGCTCTTCCTTGAACTCGGACATATCAAATCGGATCATAGCCGATTCATCATCAAACAGCAACTCGGCCAACGACTTCGTAAGTTCTGTTTTTCCTGTTCCGGTCGGGCCGAGGAAAAAGAACGAGCCGATGGGCTTCTTGGGGTCGCTCAATCCGCTGCGCGATTCGATGATGGCATCCGACAGCGTGGTGATGGCTCGGCCTTGTCCTTTTACACGTTCCTGCAATTTGCTCTCGATGCTTAAAAGCCGGTCTTTCTCTCGCGCTTGTATCTTTCCGATGGGGATATTGGTGCATTCTGCCACAATGGCCTCTATCTCCGACGGGCGTATCTCTTCGATGGGCTGCCCCGAAAGTGTCTCCAACTCTTTGATGATGCTGCACACGCGCCCTCTCTTTGTGGCAATGTCATCCTCCTTGTCCCACACATAATTGTCCGACAATTTCGTGGTCAACACGACACTGATCTTGCTGAATATGGAACGGTACAATAGATAGAGGGGTGCATCCGACATACATTCGTCAAGCGTCTCAATGTTTTCAAGTTCCGCTTCCAGCTCGGACACACTGATACGCGCATTCTTGTTGCAAAGCCGGACAGCGGCGGCAGTTCGGTCAAGCAGATCTATGGCGGCCGACGGAAGGCTCCGCTCCTTGAAGTAGCGTTTGGAAAGGGCTATCGAATCCTTGATACAAGCGTCCGAAATATTCAGTTCGTAATACCGTTCAATCCTTCTTTTGTGCAGTTGTATGGCACTTTCCAGCGTGGTCGCATCCAATTCTTCAATCTTCATAATGTCAAGACGGCCTTCTATCGGATGCTTTTCAATATGCTTCCGGTAAGAGTCGTTCGTGAGTGTCAGCACAAGATTGGCGGCTCCTTCACTGATTTGCGCACTTAATATATTGATAAGCGTGGATGCCTTGCCAGACGCGCCGTTTTCCAAAAGAACCTGCAAATCGTCAATCACCAGCACGGCTTGTTCCAATTGGTTCAGCTTGTGCATCAGGTTGACTACTTTCTGCGCAATCTCCGTTTCAGAGGAGGTCGAAGCAAGCAGTTTGGCCGTATTGAGTCCGACAATGGATATTTGCTTCAACATTTCATCCTCATTCTCGCAAATGTCCTTGACAAAGGCATGGATAATGGAACTTTTGCCGATACCGGACTCACCGACAATTAATATGCCCTTGTTCTCGGAACGTTCAAGGCACTCCAAGATAGTACGGACTTCCTTTTCCCTGCCGACAACGAAACCGCCGGCATGAATGGTGTCTTGGGTTTTCAGGTTGTCGGCATAATGAATGCCCGCTATGAGCTGCAGTTCTTCTCCCTGATACGAATGCAACGGGGTAAGCGCATCATAGTAGGACAAGATGTCGCTTTCCGAAATCTCCAGCGTCTCTATTTGCTGATGCGAATAGATGACACCTTCACGTAATATGGCGGTAAACACGCAGATGGAATCCACGTAATCCGTTCCTAACTTGATTTTAGAACGTTCGGATTCATCCAATACCTTTGCCAGTTCTTCGTCAGGAATGACATCATCAGTGGCATTGCCGTTGGACTTGTACATTTCACGATGGGTTTCAAACCACTCCATGATGTAGACAACATCTTTCTGCATCGAAAATAAGATTTCTTTCAGGCCGGTATTTTCTGTAAACATGGCCATGACAAGATGCGCCACACCGAATGTACTGTGTTTGTCTTGAAGTGCCATTCCTTTTGCCATCTTCATGGCTGACACCAGACTGGGGCTATAATTACTGTCGTTCATACGAATTTTATTTTATAGTTGGAATTACATACAGAGCGTTCAGTCAAATCTCTTTCAAAGTAATGGGCCAATTCTGACAGATTGGGAATTTCATCCCCATCAAATTGTCCGAGCTTTATCTTTATCTCTGTTACCCTGACTAACCCTTTTTTGCTGTCGGGAGATATGGCCACGCCATTGCCGATCTCGACCGAATCGACATATTTGCCCATCTTGTGCAACAAGTAGCTCTTGATATCTTCTTTGGATACAATCCGCTCCCGCGACAACAGGCCGTATCTCAAGCTGTTAACAAGTTCCTGTTCGCTGTCATGCGTCGAACCGCCTTGCATAAATGTACGCAACACGATACCCGAAGCATCATATTTTTCTATGTTGAACTGTTGTATCAACGTGCGTTCGTTGAATCCGTTCGCCAGAGAACCGGAAGTTACCCAATATTTGATTTCACCATTGGACGCATCCCTTTGAGGGACACTTAAGACAAAGACCTTTATTTTGTTGTCTTCTTTAAGTGTGGTCTCCAATCCTTTCTCTATCTCTGTTATCTTGCCGAACAAATCCTTGAGCTGTGTGGAAAGCGCATCCGGGTTCATGGAAGCAAACGCGTTACCGTCCTCTTTCACTAATTGCAGCACTTTTGAAATCAATGAGCGGGCACTGTCCGAATCAAACCGTTCAAGGTCTCCGAAATACAGGCTGAAGATACCGGTCGGATTCTCTTCATATTGATTGAGCCGGTTTACATACTCCCGCCCTTTGTTATCCTGAAACGACCTTATATTTAAGAAATGCGTGCGGTTCGGACATTTCAGAGGGATGATTCGTCCGGTAGTCCGGAAATTATGCTGTTTGTAGACGAGTTGTCTGTTGACAACCGGAAACGTGTTCAGATACACGTCCAGGCTCTCGATGCTCTCCTTCGTGAAAATCTCAGGTAAAACCATCTTGACCCAAAACAGGCTTCCCATATCATCCGGGACATCACTGTCGGAGAGACATCCGGGGAATAGCTGTTGGCAAGTATGTTTCTCTTTCGAACCGTTTCCGATACTTACATTAAAATACAGGTCATTGTAAAAATCCCGGATTTCATCGAAGTAGTGCGCATTACCATAGGGGTCTTTAACATCCAGACCGGTTTTCACACAGAGCCGGTTCCCATTGGAATCATAAAATGAGGCCATCTTCATAAACGGAAGAAGGCTCATATCCGAAGGCTTGATGCAAAACATCACAGAGTCCGTCTCCTGCAGCACTTCTTGGGACACGGCTATCCCGACCCATACGCAATAATCGGCTATCCGGTTTTTGGAACCGAGGAAGCGGACGGGCGCGTCAAAACCATCGGCCGAAAGCCTCATGCTGTCGCCGTATGCGATTGCGCAGACTTTTGCATCAACAAGTTTGTACGAGAACAACGGGGTTATGAAGACCTGGACGTCCCCCTTGCCGAATACGCTTTTCTCGGCATAGAAATGATCCTCGGCATCCAGTTCGCAACACTCCCCGTGGTTGGGGGTGATGGTCATCAACGCATGGGCCGGCCTTGGCAGCGACCATTTGTTTCCTATGAGTATCCGGGACAGGCGGTGAAGAATACGCGAATCGGATTGTTCTATTTCCTGATGCAGCTTGTGCGACTCATACGCAAAGACTTCAAGCAGCAAATCTATCACGGGGTCCATATCCCGGGCATCGGACACGCCCCAAAGCTCCATAGCCTGCCTCAATATCCGTTCCTTTATTAATATCTGTTTCTTGTCTGCCATATTCTATTGTGATAAGGGGCTTATATATAAGGAGGTGTTAAAACTGAATTTCTCACTGGTTTTATCCATGATTCCGGCCACGGTTATCTGTGCCTTTCTTCGGATATGGGATATTCTGTCTACGTTTTCATCTTCTATTTCCAGAAGGGTCACGTCCACATCTACATTCCGCAACCTTTTTTCATATTTCTCAATTGTATTGATTAAGGAGTTTTTCACCCCCTCTTCCCAATCACTGATTTTCACAAGCTGATTGAACTCAAGATCCCATATCATAGAACCGAAATCCTCCCGGCCGATAACCTCTCCATGATGGGAAAGAATCAGCAGCATAATGTGTTGGGCTATCGATTCCTGATAGGAACACCTTTGCAATTTCTTGTTGACAGCCGATTGTAACTGTAAGGGCATTTTCAGGTAAGTCATACTGTCGTTTTATTCTATTTTTTCGCAAATATACTCTTTTCCTTGTTAGATACCAATAAAATGCAATTAAAATTTGATGGTTTGAAAAATAATTCATATATTGCGCACGATAACAAAATTGAAAGAGATAGCAACATTATATGTAAGACTTTAAAAAGTAAACGCTATGGCAATCTACAATTATGGGATTGGAGGCAATGAAGTAAAAGTCGATGCGAACGAATCCATCGCGGACATCCCCTCCAATCGAACTTTAATAGTTCAAAAACTGACAGACGAAGCTCCCGCGGCTCCGGAAAGTGTGTATGGCTTGGAAACGATTGATGATGTGTTCCAACGTTTCGAGCCGACCGTTGACTTGTGCCACGTGGATGCGGAAGGTAATGAAATCAAGGAAATCATGTCATTCACTGGTCTCGGCGACTTCGGAGCCAAGAAGATTAAAGAGAAAAGCGATTTCCTGAGCAAACTCGACATCGAGAAAGAGCAGGGACTCAGAATAGCCCGCCAGCTCACCTCTAACCGCGCCTTGCAGAAAGCACTTGAAAAGCCGGAGGCCAAACAGGCCATTATGGACATGATTGAAGCATCAATCGAGGAAATATTGGCAAATCAAAAGAAGGTAGAACTTTAATCTTTTAGCAAGATGAAGCAGGAAACGCAACAACATACAGCCAATATGGCGACTTCACAGAAAGTCGCATCACAGGTGCAAAAATCATCTGCATCGGCAATTGACAAACTCAAAGAATTTGGCGGCTTCGCATTCCTTGAAAATATCATAGACGGGTATTCCAACCTCAATCCGGCACGAAAGGCACGCCGCAACATATTCCTTACGGATGAGCAGTGGGAAAATGAGCGTAAAGCCTTGGCCAACCGCTTAGGTGTATGGCTAAAACTCCTACGCGAGAATGAGACTGTCGAACAAATGCGGGATAAGGCTAAGGAAACCGCAGAAAATGCAGAGAATCTTCTCAATCACAACCTGAATAATGCGCTTGCCAGAACACGGGAACTCGAAAGTGCATACCGCACCATCGCTTTCTTCTATAAAAACACCGAAAGTGACAAAGTTAAGAATGTTACTATCGTCAATGCGACAATGGAACAACTTCGGGATTTGGATAATACCATTTTCGCCGACCACATAAGCAACGAACTCAAGCAAAACTTCGACCGTCTCGACTTGCGTCGCAACTACTCGTTGCTTGTCGTTCCCGGATATATCGGTTCAAATGCGATTTTGGACAAATGGTCCAAGATGGCATACGAAAACAAAGCTTTCCTTATCACAGACTTCCAAGACCTTGAATCTCCCGATGATGTAGTAGATATATTCTTCAATGCAAACCATACAGGTGGCGATGCGTTCAAATCGAACACCATTATGACTTGTAACTGGCTGCTCGGTCGCCAGAGAGAAGAGAGCGTTGGAGAGGAAGAGAACCTCTATATTCCGCCATCTTCATCACTTGCCGGAAAGATATACAACACCCTGATGTCTCAGGTGGTGGCCGGTAAGAAGTTCGGCGGACTCAACGAGGTGGAAAGCGTACGCTTCGACCTTCGCAAGAGTGAGATTTCCGAACTTGAACGTATGGGACTTGTGCCTATGGTGAACGAGTACAGCAAGGTGATGGCTTTCTCTGCCAAGACATTGTTCAACGGCGACAACCTCGGCTTGCAGACCTACTCCGTAGTCCGTGTGTTCGACTATATCACAAAAGTATTGATCGACTTCTTGAACCGTCGTGCGTTCGAGAACTGGACGACCCGCACCGAAGCCGACCTCCGTGGTCAGGTCGTGAAATTCCTCGACAGCGTTATGGGACCGAACAAGCTCATCGAACGCTTCAAGGTGATGAAAATCGAGCAAGACCCGAATCAGAAAGACCGTGTGCTTCTTGATATCCATATCACACCGTACTTCCCGGCAAAGAGCTTCGTGATACAGCTTGCCGGCCATAAGGGCGACGGTCCCGAAGATGCAATTTGGGAAAGCGAATATCACCAGGAATAATCTTCTGAACAGTTTTAAATTTACAGATGGGTATGGTTATGCCCATCTGTAAACTTTTCACCTATATAAGATTTGGTAGATATGAACCCCCAAAAAAGAGAAAGAGCGTTATTTCAATAAGACCGAAGTACATGACTTTACAAAAAAGTTTCTTGACAGTATGACAGGACCAGAAAACCTATCAACCAATATGAGATAGAAGTCAAAACGGAATGTCAGAAAGAAGAGACTCTCTGTATGAACATTCAAATCGTACCGCATATCAGTGTAAACAGTATTATGGCATCAACCGGTTTGAATATCAATGATTCCAAGGATACAGTTTCATGAGAAAAGTGTTATTCAACATAAATAAAAATCAAAGAGTTATTGTTTGCTAATTTAGGCAAGGTACACTCGTCCATATAATAAAATGTTTGAAATGGGAATTACTTTGCAACAATTTGAGTCAATGTGCCAGAAAAGACAATTATATACTGGCTATGTGGAAGGTTTAGGATATGTGTATTGGAAACCTCGTTATGTTATATCAGATACAACATCCACTGATATATTTTCCACGCCTTTCTATGAATTAACAGTAATAAAGGATGCGAATAATACAGAGAGTGGATTGAAACCATTGAAAGGATTAATAGATGGTGGAACCACGGCCTTGTCATTATATGGCATTGTAAATTCTTTCGAACAATTATCCCAAACTCCTGTAATCATTGGAGATAAGTATATTCAGATAAACAGACAAGGTACTTTAGTTCGTAATCCCAATAGAGTATATACAACAAAAGGTAATATTGCAAAAGGAGTAGGTAGGAAAATCTATTTTGCAGGAGTTCTCATTGATACGGCGTTATGGATTTCTGGTCAACAGACTTTTTCTGAAGCTTTATTAAATGCAGGAGTAAACACTGGCATTTATATTGTTGGTCTCGCGTCTGCTCCGGCTGGAATCGCTCTTGGCATTTTATGGTTTATAACAAGTCTTTCAAAACGTTCGTATGTTCCCTCACGGAACTATGAAGAAATACATGGAACCATAGCACCTGCAGACGCAACAAGAGTTGAGCGTCCTTACTATTGCGAACCTATGAAGTATAGTCCTAATTATAGAAAATACACATTGAAACAAGGAAAATAATGTTATACACGATGAATACGAAACTTAAGAAATTTTCCGTAAAAGAAAAAAACAAAATTTCTTTTACGGATAATATCTTTTATTGGATTTGGACTTCTGTACCATCAAAAGGATTTCCTGATCGTACGTTTGTTATTCTTACGATATTTCAATTCTCATACGCATTGTTTTTTGTTTCTATTTTACTAACTTTATTTAATGATGAAATTCAACTTTGGATATACAATAAACCTGAGCCTATAGCTATCCCTATGTGTATCTTATTCATAGCATTGCTA
>NZ_CAJTSC010000064.1 GCF_910578895.1 uncultured Bacteroides sp. | reverse complement strand
AATGTCTGTCATGAGCGGCATTAATGTCTATCACGACAGATGTTAATGTCTGTCGGCTGAAACACTTGTATCCAACGCCGGAAACACTTGCATCCAACGGCGGGGATATCCGTCTTCTGCATAAACAGCGCATATCTATCGGAAATAAGGGAATATTTATCCGCGCTTTATGCACGAGATTCCTGTTTCGGCAGAAAGGGGCAGGGAGGGGAGTAAGAAAAAAGGCGGTTTTACCGCCTTTTTGTCATGAAGTGAATGGATGATGTTTCACTTTGTTTTGCGCAAACAGCCGAAGCCGGTCCGTTTCCGGCGTCTGCCGGCTGCTTGTGCGGGTGCGTATCCTTGTTCAGGGCAACTCTTAATGGTTGCGGAAGTTCCATTTGGAATTATCGCTGTTCATGTCGAATTTGCCCAGCGAGGGGGTGCTGTCTCCTACGGAAACCAATACCAGCTCTTCGTCCGTGCCGGGCACTTCTTTGGGCATGATGCGGTAGGTACCGTCGGTCAGTTGCTCTATTCTCCAAAGTTGTTCGGGTGCTCCCGTAAATTCGGGCACGGCTATCACTTCGGCATCCGCGGTGGCTGCCAGCGCGCGCTGTGTGCCTTCAATCACTATTTTGTAGTAGGGAGCTCCCAGATAGCCTCCGGCATCGGGCACGGCGGCGATTGTCCATCTTTGGTGGGGGCGGAACATATAGTCGCCGATTCTTACGTCGATGTTGCCTTCCGGCCATGTGCCGATGACCTCTTGCAGGGTCTGCGATTTCAAGGGCACCACGGGCTCTTCGCTCTTCTCCCAGAAACGGTGCCTTACGCTTGCCATGCGCACGAAGTCGACGGCAAGTTCAAGGGCGTAGCCCCTGCGCTCGGACTCAATCTCGTATGTGCCTTCCTTGAAGACCTCGCCTGCTACGGGCCAATCGTTTTTCCACAGGAGCGGACGTATGGCAAGCACGCTGCGGCCGCCCCGGTCGAAGTCCGCCTCGAAGTGGCACGACATCTTTTCCACTCCTTCCGTCTCGATGAAGCGGCCGAAGTGTCCGGGTCCCGTCTGGCGGTTTCCGGCGGCAATCACCATCTTTCCGCCGCCTTCCAGCATATCCCTGCCCATATTGTCGATGTAGGGACCCGTGACTTTGCGCGAGCGGCCTACCACGATGTTGTATGTGGAGTTAGGGCCGTCGCAGCAAGTGCCGTGCGTGCCCAGCAGATAGTACCAGCCGTTGCGGTATATCAGGTCGGTAGCCTCGCAGTCGATGGCAATGTTGATGGGTTCGTTTCCTTCCATCCGTTTGCCGGTGGCGGGGTCGAGCTCTACCAGCCGGATGAAGCCGAAGTAGGTGCCGTAAGAGAGCCACAACCGTCCGTCTGTGGGGTCGAGCAACAAGCCGGCGTCGATGGCATCGCAGTCCTCATTGTCTTCGGACGAAGCGACCACTACCGCTTCGGTGTATTTGAAGTCGGGCGAATTGGGGTCTAATGTCTTGTTCCACATTGTCAGTACCGTGCCGCGATGGCTGCCGCCAAGTCCGCCGCCGGTAGAACTGTAGGCAATCAGGTAGCGGTCGCCTATTTTCACGGCATCGGGAGCGGCGCCTCTGCCGGGGCGCACTGCGCCGCCGTTCCACGTCCAGCCGTCTTCGGAGATAAGTCCGCCCCCGCCTGTGCCGAAGGTGTAGTATTTCCCTTCGCATTCCATGATGGTAGAGGGGTCGTGTATGTACGGTTCGCCGATTTGTGCGTTTGCTTTTTCGGATATCAGCAGAGATAGCAGGGCGGTTGCGCCCCAGAATATAGCTTTTGTTTTCATGGTCATTTGTAACTGATGGTAATGTTTTTAACAGGCGCTCCCTTTTCATCGAGGAGACGGATACAGAAATCACTCATGCCGGGACCGTTGATGACAGCTCCGCGCAGGATGTTTTTCCCTTTTTTCAAGGTCAGGCGCTTGGACAGGCAGTCGTCCTTCACCATACGGCGGTCGCCGGACAGGATAACCGCCTCTTCGCCGTTCAGCCACCACATGGAAGCGGAGTTTGAACCTACCGATATCCGTACGTCGGGCATGTCTTCCGGACAATTGATGACCGTGACCGCCCAAAACAGCACGCCGTATATCTGCTTCTCAAGGTTGGAGGCGAAGCGGAACAGCTTCACGTTGAACAGGTTGCTGTCGAGTGCGTGCCAGGTCAGCTTCTGCTTGCCTACCTTTACTTTCTCGCCGTCTTTGGGCAGTATGGTGAACTGCTTGGGGAAATATTCGGTCGTAAAAGCCTGCCGGATATAGCTGTCCGTGAACACCGTATTGCTGCGGTTGGGCTTGTCTATGGGTTCGAGCAGTAGCCAACGGCGTATGAAACCTTCGTCGTCGGGATACATGACGTCGGTGCCGCCCGGTGAAAAGTAGGGCGCCAAAGGAGAGTCGGACTCTTTGTTCTGTGCAAAGGAATGCACACTCGTTATGGCGGTGAAACAGACCGCCAACAATATTTTGCAATGAGGGATTTTCATTATTTCGATGTATTTCTTCGATGACACATTAATTGTTTGTTCTGAACAGGAGCGGAACGAATTCCTTCAGGCACCTGCGCCAGGTGAGGAACTCGTGGGCTGTGCCCGGGGATTCGTAGTAGGTGTTGTCGATGCCGGCAGCCTTCAGTCCGTCGCTGAGGTTCTTGGTCCTTTCGGGATGTTCCTCCGAACCGATGCCTAGGAAGAATGCGTGCACCTTCTTGTTGAATGCCTTGCGGTCTTTGAAAACCCCGTTGTAGGTGGTGTCGATGTTTTTCAGGTCGATGCTGCCCGCTCCGCTGAAGCCGCCTATGTAGGCGAATTTGTCCAGGTTGTTCAGGGTGGTGTTGAATGTAAGAAGCCCGCCCCATGACAGTCCTGCCATCGCGCGGTTGTCGCGGTCGGTCAGTGTCCGGAAGTTGGATTCGATGTGCGGAATGATTTCATTGACCATGATGGCGGGGAACTGTGCCCCGAATCTTGCCCGGGCGTCGGCAGGGCTTTCTCCCGGATTGGTCTTGAACACCTCGATGTTGCCGTTGTCCATTACCACAATCATAGGCTTGGCTTTGCCTTCGGCAATCAGGTTGTCCATAATGAAGTTCATCTTGCCCTGGTTTGCCCAGCTTGTCTCGTTCTCTCCCATTCCGTGTTGCAGATACAGCACCGGATATTTCTTGGAAGGGTTCTTGTCATATTCGGCAGGTGTGTAGACGATGCATCTGCGCCATTCCCGGCGGATGTTTGAGTAGTACCAGCTTTGGCTGATTGCTCCGTGGGGCACATTCTTGATGGCGTAATAATCCACTCCTTCTTCCGGAATCTCGATGCCGCTTACCCATTTGCCCATGCCGAAAAACGGTTTGCCGTTAGGGTCGGCGGCACTTACGCCGTCTACTATCAACTGGTAATAATGGAAGCCCACCACTTCGGGCTCTTTCGATACGAGCGACCAATATCCGTCTGCCTCTTTCGTCATTTCACCGCGGAAACTGATTTCCACCTTTTGGGCGTTGGGGGCATATACCCTGAAGTGCACCCGCCTGTCTTTGCCTATGCGCGGATACTCGGCTCCGTTGATGTTGTGTTCGTTGGGAACGGTTCCTTCCGGAAAACTCTGCTGTTGGGCACATACCGCCAGGGGCAGTGCCAGCAAAGATGAGAAAATAAGCTTGAATGCGTTTTTCATAATTCGAATGTTTTAAATGATGTATAATTGTTTATCATGGTTGTCATCTGAAAAGGAGCGGGGCAAACCGGTATAAGCTTTCACGCCACACGGGCCAGGTATGGCCGCCCGGGGTTTCGAAGTAGGTGTATTTGATGCCTATCTGGTCAAAGCGCTTCATCATCACCTGGCAATTGTTGTAGGCTATGTCTTCCTTGCCGCCCATGGAAATCCAGAATTGCTTCAGCTTCGTGTTGTAATCGTTCTTTTTGTCTTGCAGCATTTTGTAATACTTCTCGGTATCGCTGCTTCCGCCGAAGGGGGTCGGTTTCGCCCACCATCCGGAACTGAAGATGCCTAAATAGGCAAAGCGGTCGAGGTTGGGGATGCCTGTATTCAAGGTCTGGATGCCGCCCATGGACAATCCTGCCAGGGCACGGTTGTCGCGGTCTGTCTTCACGCGGAAGTTCTTCTCCACGAACGGGATGCACTCCTTGAGCAGTTCGCTTTCAAAATCGTGCGTGTTGCCGTCTGTCATGACGATAATCATCGGTTTCGCTTCTCCCTGGGCAATCAGGTTGTCCATGATGATGTCGGTGCGTCCTTGGTTGGACCAACCGCGTTCATCTTCGCCGCCGCCGTGTTGCAGGTAGAGCACGGGGTAAGTCTGGCGGGATGTGTCGTAGCCGGGCGGGCAGTATACGAACATACGTCTCCAGCCGTTGGCGGTTTGGGAGAAATACCGTTTCATGCGGATGTCTCCGTGAGGAACGTCCGCCATATAGAACCTTACGTCACCGTCGGGATAGGGAATCTCCACGCCGCTTGCCATCATGCTGCATCCATAGAATGACTCGCCGGCGGGGTCGGCAACGGATACGCCGTCTATAATAAGGAAATAGTAGTGGAAGCCTTGTGTAAGCGGGTCTGTGATGCCTGTCCATTCACCGTCCGCATTGCGTACAAGGTCATATATACGGCCTAAGTTGATTTGTACCTTCTTGGCATCGGGCGCTTTTATCTTGAACTCCATGCGGTTGCCGGGCAAAAGGCGCGGATATGCGGCACTGCGCACATTGAGTTCGCCACGCTTGCCGGGCAGCGTGGATTCATCCTTTGCCGGACGGCCGGGTTGTGCCAGGAGAATACCTGAACATACTGCTTGAAGTAGCAGGAAAAAGAAGAATTTGTTCATAAAGCAATTCGTGTTTTTAGTTGTTAACTTCACAAAGGTAGACGCGCTGCAGGCTTTCTTCTTTGTATTTTTGAATATATTCCTTATACTTTTAAATAATAAGCCCCGTTGGCGGCACTGTGCTTTCGGTTGACCCTGAAAACAGGAAGGCACCTTCGGGAAGAAGGCTCGAAAAAACATGCTTTTAACTCCCGACGGAGCGGAACGATGTGATAACTCCTGCAAATGAAAAAGCCGCGTGCGGAACAAAATTTAAGCAGGCTCTTGATTCCACCCAAAAAGTAATATTAGTATCTTTGTCGTGTTTTGTAGGAAGAAATATAAGATGTATGAAAAACTCACTGTTATTGATATTCACTTTTCTCTTATTTGGATTTCATCAAGCCGTCTCCCGGGATTTTACTTTTAACAGCATCAATGATTTGTTCGGCATCTCCATGCGCGAGATAACTGCCGTGGAGCGTGATGACAACGGATTTGTCTGGGCGGCTTCGCGTACGGGCGTTCTGCGCGTTACCGCCGACGATTACCGGCTTTACGAACTCCCTTATGCCACAACGGATGTGATGCAGGTAAAAATGGCATGCCGCGGCAACTTGTTGGTGGTGGCCACCCAGAACGGGCAGGTTTTCCGTTATAATCCTGTTCTGAACAAGTTCGAACAGTGGTTTGCACTCTCTTCATTGTTGGGCAACGAGGAGTGGGTGACCAATTTGCTGATAGATGGCGGCGGGAAGGTATGGATAAGTACCAGTGCCGGTATCTTCTATTGGACGGGCGGCGAGGTGGTCCGGTTCTTTGACGGTATGGCGGGCTTTTCCAACATTGCCTTGCTGGACGATTGCCGTGCGCTGGCTTTCATACAATCGTCCGTATATTGCATAAACACCCGCGAATGTACGCAGGAGAAACTGAAGGGCGATTTTCCCCATGCCATTTCGTCCCTTCGCTATGACGGGCGGAACAACCGCGTGTGGATAGGGACGTATAATGCGGGGTTGTGGCAGTACGAGCTCAAGGAGCAGGCGGTCCGGAAAGCCGCGCTTCCCCGGTTGCCGAAACTTATTGTGCGGGATATCCTGATACCCGATTCCGCTTCGCTTTGGCTGGGCATTGACGGCGGCGGGATATGGATACTCGATTCGGAAGCTTGCCGGGTGGAGCAGGTGCTGCGCGAGGACTTCGACAATCCTGCATCCCTGCACGGCAACGGGGTTTTGTCTTTGCTTGCCGACAGTCGCCGGCGGGTGTGGGCGGCGACTAACAGCGGGGGATTGCAATATACGGAGATAGAGCATTCTGATGTGGAACACTTGGTGCATAAGGTCAATAACCCGCAATCGCTGCATAACAACGGGGTAAACCACATCCTGACCGACAGCCGGGGAAACCTTTGGCTTGCAACGAACGACGGCATCGCTTTGCGTGACGCTCATACCCATGCGTGGAAGCAGTTGTATGGCGGTTCCCAACGCGTGTTCCTGTCGCTGGCTGCCGATAGGAAAGGGCGTATTTACGCAGGCACCTACGGCGGCGGGGTGTATGTGCTGGACGAAGCTACAGGGCGTGAGCTGCATCATTATACCGCCCGTGACGGCGCTCTGTTTGGCGCGGGCGGTTTGGTGTTTGCCACTTATACCGATAGCCAAGGCGATGTGTGGATGGGGGGTGTGAAAGGCAGTGTGTATTGCCGTCATTCTGCCGACGGGCGGCTTCGCGCTTATGATGCGCAACCGGTATATTGCTTTGCCGAACTTTCGCCCGGGCAGATTTTGCTGGGATGTGCTTACGGGCTGTTGTTGCTGGATAAGGAGACAGGCAAGTTTGACGTGCTTTTATCCGCCTGCACGGTGCATGACATTGTTGTAGTGGGGCATACCGTATGGGTCTGTACCTCGGGCGACGGGGTGATAGGGCTGGATATGCGTACTGCCGGGCAGGTGCATGTTACCACGCAGCAAGGATTGCCCTGCAACTATACGAAAAGCGCGTTGCTGCTGGATGATAATCTGTGGATAGGTACGAACGACGGATTATGTTGCTATGACCTTTCGCACAAACAAATACGGACATTTGGAACCCAGCGGCAACTGGCGAATACCTCATTCAGCGTCAATGCGGCATGCAGGTTGCCCGATGGAAGAGTGGCTTTCGGCAGCAACAATGGAGCGGTGCTGTTTTATCCCGACAAAGTTGATTCCATCAGTGCTTCGGGACGTATCTATTTTTCGGATATACGCGTGTCCGGCCGCTCCATCCGGGAAATGGCGGACTTCGGGCTGGAAGTTCCTATCGACAGCCTTTCCACCTTGCATTTAAGTTATCCGCAAACTTCTTTTACACTATCGGTGCTTCCGTTGGGATATGTCAGCAAATCCGTCGCTT
Source organism: uncultured Bacteroides sp. (assembly GCF_910578895.1). Taxonomy (GTDB): domain Bacteria; phylum Bacteroidota; class Bacteroidia; order Bacteroidales; family Bacteroidaceae; genus Bacteroides. The sequence continues at coordinate 9,813 of NZ_CAJTSC010000064.1, read as the reverse complement.
TTTCCTGGAAGCTGGTGGGGCAGGATGACGAATGGTCTGCCTATACCACAAACCGGTTCATCAATTACACCAATTTGCGGGCAGGAAATTATACGCTGTGTATCCGGATGTATGACGGCACTCTCCTGTCGGAACGCCAGATGTCTGTTGTCATAGACCCTCCCTTTTGGCAGACAGTCTGGTTCCGGCTGCTGGTGCTGGCGGTAGTGGCGGGGCTATTGTTTCTTGCCATCCGTTATTATATACAGCATTTGCACCGCCGCTACTCGGAGGAGAAGATACGCTTCTTCACACGCATGGCACACGACATACGTACCTCGCTGATGCTTATCAAAGCACCTATAGAGGAGTTGAATAAAGAGAACAATCTCTCATCGTGGGGAGCCAGGTGCGTCGCACTGGCATCCGAGCAGACTACACGGTTGTCTGATACGGCTACGCAGTTGCTCGATTTTGAAAAACTGGATATCGGGTGCGAACAACCGGTGTTTGCTGCTCTTAATCTTGCCGATTTGATCAGGCGGCGCACGGCAATTTATGTATCGTATGCCGCCGGCAAACAGATAGAGGTGGCGGTGGACATTATGCCGGAAGAGTATTGGGTGCAAGCCGATGCGCGCATGTTGGAAAGGGTGGTGGACAACCTGCTTTCCAATGCGGTGAAGTACTCTGCCTCGGGGGGGCGCGTTGAAGTGGCTTTTGCCGGGACGGCTGCCGAATGGACGCTGCGTGTCAAGGATTACGGGATGGGCATCAGCAAGGCGGCGCAACGTAAGCTGTTTCGTGAGTTTTATCGGAGCGACAATGCCGTAAACGCCCAGGTTGTAGGCTCGGGCATCGGCTTGCTGATGGCTAAGAAATATGTTTCCATCCATAACGGAAAGATTGCCGTGGCAAGCGAGCTTGGCGTGGGAACTACTTTCGATGTGACCGTGCCGTTGCGGGCGGCTTCCCCGGCGAGAACCGCCGATAGTCCGGCGGCTGATAAAGTGGATGTTGCGGCAAGTGGCGATGTGGAAGTACACGACATGCATATTCTGGTCGTGGAGGACAATCACTCCTTATGCGAGTTCATGGTGCATCCGTTGCGTGAGTATTTCCGGGTAACAACCGCCCGGGACGGGCAAGAGGCTTGGGAAATGATGAATGACGTGCAGCCCGACCTCATTGTTTCGGATATCGTGATGCCGCGCATGGATGGTTTTGAACTTTGCCGCAGGGTCAAGTCTGCTTACGAGACTTCTCATATCCCCGTGATTTTGCTTACCGCCCTTTCCGACAAAACCAACCAGTTGCATGGGTTGGGATTGGGGGCGGACAACTACCTGGTCAAACCGTTTGATATGGCATTGCTGATAAGCCGTATAACCTCTATCATCCGTAACAGGCGCATTGTACTTCAAAAAGCCATTGAAGCGAAACAGGATGATGCGCGCTCCATTGTGGCAAATCAGATGAATGATGAGTTTATAAAGAAAGCCATTGAATGTGTACGTGCCAATATTGCCAACGAGAACTTCGGTAAGGAGGAGTTTGCTTCCGCGCTTGCCATGAGCCAGTCGTTGCTTTATAAGAAAATAAAGGCGCTTACCAATTTGTCGGTAGTGGAGTTCATTCGCTCAATCCGCTTGAACTATGCGATGGAAAAGCTGCGTTCGGGAAAATACAATGTGACAGAGGTGAGTGAAATGTGCGGATTCAGCACACCTGCCTACTTCAGTAAAGTCTTTAAGGAATATTTCGGGAAGACACCTACGGAGGTTATGTAAGAGCAAGAGCCGGTTTGGCAGAATATGCAATTGCTTGTGGAGATAAAATAGGGAGGATGTGTCGAAACCTGTGAAGTTGACTCCCGGGAATTTGGACACATCCTCCTTGTATTTATTGTTTATTCACCGCTTGGGTTTTGTTTCAAGTTCGGGTTGATGGAAACCGCATCAAACGGGAATGCGAAGTATTCGTGTTTGCCCTTTACAAAACCTGTAGTTCCCTTGTTGGGATTTGAGTACTCGACATAGATACGATGTTTATCTTCTTTCTTTGTAAAGAGGGCATCGTAAGTGGTAGGAATGTTTTTCCCATTGTCTTTTACGCCGTCTGTATCTCCCCAACGTACCATGTCCGGGAAGCGGACTCCTTCGAGCCACATTTCGAAGCCCTTCTCGTTCTTGACTTCGTCCAGTGTGAGCTGTGTGGAAACGTGGTCTGAACCTGCGCGGTTCTGAATCTCCTGAAGGCATTTAAGTCCAAGTCCGTCCGCATCGTCCGTTTGTGCGCAGGCTTCGGCATACATCAGTAGTACTTCGGCATAACGGAAGATGGTGAGGTTCTTGAAGCCATACCAGCCTTTCTCGTTGTCCTCCGGCCAAGCGACAAACTTGTTGGCGAAATAGCCGGCGAAACCATAGAGGCCTGTCGGGTTCTTGATACCTATTTCTTTGGAAGTCTCAAGTTCCGCACGGGTCAGATTCTTATCCTTTGTACCGTTCCATTCCATTTCGTAGAGGAACTCATCAGAGGTAAGGAAAGTTGCCTTGCGGCGGGGAGAGTCGCCGTCGTTCTGCAACATGCGTTCGGCGAAATCTGCACGGATGGAGTGGCCGCCCCAACCGTCTACCCCGATGAACGAAGGCATGGAGGCGAGCTTGTCGGTGCGCCAGTTCCAGAACTGGATGAACATCCAGGAGGTGCGCTGGATTTTGTTGCTCCAGTCGCCGATATTTGCGTTCTCAAGAGCGTTTGCCTGGAAAATCATCTCTTCGCAGAGGTCGCCCGATGCGTGGAAGAGGTTTGCCCAACGTTCGGTGGGCACAAGTTCGTACTTCTTCGATTCGATAACCTGCTTGAGGTCGGCTTTCGCACCTGCATAGTCGCCCATGAAAAGGCGGGCCTTGCCTGCCAGCGTGAGGGCGAAACCTTTGGTTACCTTTGAAGCACCTACTTTGTCTGTAGGGCTTGTACGTTCGTCAAGGTCATTTACGGCAGCTTCCGCTTCCAACGCGCACCATTCAAGGAGTTTGTCATGGCCGCCTTCATAGTTGGAGGGTTTGGTATCCGGCGGGAGAACATGGTCTACCAATGGAGGGCAATTCCATCCGATGGCAAGTATGAAGTGTGCCCAGGCACGGAGTGCGCGGGCCTCGGCGCATACACGTTTCTTCACGTCGGTAGTAGGCTCTATGTTGTCAAGAATGATGTTGGTGTCGTATATCACACCGTAAAGTCCCCAATAGGCATTCTTGATGACTTCGTTCTGTGAGTCGTAGCGGAACTCGTTGATTTGCGCGCCGAAGTCGTTGTCTCCATAGTTGTTTCCTGCCGCCAGCATGTCGTCGCCGGCTTCATTGAACAGTACGGGAAGGGCGATGTAAGTACCCTCATTGCCGGCAATGTTCAGGCAGAATGACTGATAGAGGTTGTTGAGCGCATTTTGTGCATCGTCATCGGTCCGGTAGAAGCTGTCGAATGAGATGACACCTTTCTGCTCGATGTTGAGGCGGTCCTCACAAGCACTGAAGACCAATGCGGCACCTAAAAGCGGATATATAATCTTTTTCATAATGAATATACTTTTTTTTGAGGTTTTTCAAGTAAAACTAATCTCGGTCAAAATGCGAAGCTTGCACCGAAGGAGCACTTCTTCATGGTGGGGTAAGAGCCGATGTCGAAGCCTGCGCCGCCGTTTCTGCCGGTGGTTGCGGTTTCGGGATCCATGCCCGGATACTTGGAGAATGTGAAGAAGTCGTCCAAGGAGACAAAGAAGCGGAGGTTTTTGATTGCTGCTTTCTGAGTGAGCCGCTTGGGCAAGGTGTAGCCGAGCTGGAGTTGCTTGATTTTGAAGTAAGAGCCGTTGAACATAGAGGCGCTCGACCCCCAGAAATTAAGGTCGGTGGCCACTTGGTCGGGTGCCGGCATGGAGGCTCCCTTGTTCTCCGGTGTCCAGGCATTGTCCATATAGTATCTCAGAGAGTTGCGCAACGGGGTGTCTGCACGGTAGAGGATGTTGAAAATCTTGTTGCCTGCCACACCCGTTCCGAATGCCGTGAAGTCAATGCCTTTGTATTCGAGGTTGAGGGTGATGCCGTAAGTGAATTTCGGAATGGCGCTGCCGATGTCCGTCATGTCCTCGTCGGTCAGTTCCGAAGAGCCTACGATGTTGCCGTCGCGGTTGCGGAACAAGGGAGCACCTGTCTCGCTGTCTACACCAGCATAGTCGAACGCGCGGAAATACCAGATGGAGTGGCCCTCCTCGAATGCGGTATGAACTTTGTTGTTGGTACCGTCTACACCGCCTTTGCTGGCTGTGATGCGTGTGAGGTCGTCATACAGGTAAGTCACTTCGTTCTTCAAGGTCGAGAAGTTGGCGTTGACATTGTAGGAAAGGTTGCCGATATGGTCTTTCCAACTGGCTTCGAACTCAAAACCTTTGTTGTTGATTTCACCGGCGTTCACGGTAGTCTGGTTGGTGTAGACTTCGGGAACCGGGTTGATTCTTACAAGAAGGTCTTTTGTGTTCTTGTTGTAGTAGTCCAGGCTGACTGTCAGACGGTCGTTTAGGAAACGCATGTCAAGACCGAGGTCCAGCTGTTCGGATGTCTCCCATTTCAGGTTCGGGTTGGCAAGGCCGGAAGGATACGAGCCGTAGTGTTGGCTGGGATCGTCTCCGTACTGATACCAGGCGGCATTGTAGCTGATGGGTGCGGTGTACGGGTAGTTGCTGAGCACGTTCACATTACCGTTACGGCCCCAAGAGGCGCGGAACTTCAGGAATGACATAACATCGCTGCTGACATTGTCTTTGAAGAACTTCTCATTGCTGATGTTCCAGCCTACGGCCACTGACGGGAACTTGCCCCAACGTTTGTCTGCCGGAAGTTTGGAAGTGTCAAAAGCATCGGCACGGTAGTTGAACTGGAAGCTGTAGCGGTTATCGAACGTATAGAGCAGACGGCCGAAGTAGGAGAGGCTGGTGGAAAGTCCCGGAAGGTTTCCGATGCTCTTGGTGGTGGTCGATGCCGAGTTTACGTAATCCAGATACTTGAAGTTGTCGGCATCGCCGGAGAGAATCTTGTTGCCGCCCGTACCGGTGGCCGAACCCGACACGTTGTCCGAACGGTATTCCGTATAAGACATACCAATCATGGCGCCCACATTGTGCTTGCCAAACAGCGTCTTGTTGAAGTTGGCGAAGTTTTCCCATTGGTAGTAGTGGTTGTTGTTGGCACTGGCAGAGATGGAGTAGTCATCGGCTTTTGCCTGTCCGTTCATGTAGTAGGGTTCGGCATAGTCGTGGCTGTTGCTTTGTGCGATGCGGTAAGAAAAGCGCGAGGTCATCACAAGGCCGTCAATCGGGGTAAGGTCTACGAAAGCCGTTCCGCGGACGGTGAATCCGGAGTTCTTGTAGTTGCGGCGGTCGCGCTGGAGGAGCGGGTTGCCGTTGTCATCCATTTGGAACTTGGAAGTGGCATAGTACTTGCCGTTCGGCGCAACGAGGATTTTCTCGGGATTGGTGGCATAGACCTCTTTCATGCCTGTCGTAAAGTCATCGGTGCTGTCCCAATACACCGGAGTCAGCGGGTCGAGCAGGAGAGCTGGTGTAAGCATGGAACCGTAAGCGCTCTGGTGAGTGATGCTGCGGGTTGCCCACTTTTCAATAGAAGTGTTGGTGCCTACCTTTATCCACTTGTAGAGTTGGTAATCGGCATTGAGCTGGGCAGAGAGGCGGGTATAGGTGTCTTTCTTCCCGCGTACGATACCGTCATTGTCCAGGTAGTTGACGGAAGTGAAGAAATGTCCCTTGTCGTTGCCGTCCTGGAAAGTGACGGAGTGCTGGGTTGCCCAGCTTGTGTCGAACACTTCCTTAATCCAGTCCGTTTCCTGCGGGTTGTTGTAGTCAACGCCGTTGGCTTCGCACATGGTCTTCATGTCATAGCCCGACATCTCTTTGTACTTAATCCAGTCTTTTGCACCGAACAGTTCGGGTGTCTTGCCAAGACGTTGGTTGATAGCCTTAAAGGCGTATGTCACTTTGGGACGTCCGTTTGCGCTGCTGCCGGTCTTTGTCGTGATGAGGACAACACCGTTACCTGCCTGGGCACCGTAGATTGCAGCCGAAGCGGCATCTTTCAGGACTTCCATAGATTCAATCATGGAGGGGTCGAGGTATTGGATGTTGTCGACCTTCAGACCATCGACAATCAATAGCGGACCGAGTTGGTCGGAGTTTGACGAATAACCGCGGATACGGATTTTCGCTCCTTCGCCCGGAGCGCCGGATGTGTTCAAAATCTGCACACCGGCAGCCTTTCCTTGGAGGGCGGCACCGGCATCGACTGTCGCAAGGTTCTTGATATCGTCTCCGTTGACCGAAGCGATGGCTCCTGTAAGGTCACTCTTGCGCTGAACGCCATAACCTACCACCACCACTTCATCGAGCACCTTTAAGTCTTCCTGCATACGGATGTCGATTCTGTTACGGCCGTTGACCTTAATGGTCTGTGTCTTATAACCTACAAAAGAAACGGTAAGTGTTGCATTGCTGTTCACCTGAAGCGAGTAGTTACCATCGAGATCGGTGATGCAACCGTTGGTAGTTCCATTCTCCAGAATGGCAACACCAATCATTGGTTCGGAACCGGCGTCTGAGACAACAGTACCCTTGATTTGGATTTGTGCCATTGCCATAGTAGAGCAAAAAGCAGCAAACACCAGTAAAAACAAAATTCTTGTTTTCATAAGCATAGATTGGTAATTTTTAATAAATGATTTATTATTAGTAGTTAGATTTGTATATAAGAAATATATGACATAAACAAATGCTATATAACCTCTTTTTTTGCGGTATGTGTTCTTCTTTTTAGATTTTTATCATAGGCGGATTAATTTTGGTTTAACATAAGGATAATTAAAGTATTGCATTGTTTCAAGGGAAGTTTAAACTTTACTTGAAAGGGTTCTATCCGACCCTGTGTCTGCCATGAAAAGCATGGCAGACACAGGGGATATTTTCAAAAGACCTTCCAAAGCATGCGGGAGAAGGTTTAAACCGTTTTTTGTCGATTATTCCGCCGTGCCTTGCTTTGTCTGTATCACTTTCTGCATCGTGCCGTCCGGATTGTAATGCAATTCGTCTACACACACACTGCGCCGTCCTATCGCTCCGGCATGGCCGTCGATTGTCAGAGTTGCATTGTGATAGAACAGGTACCATTTGCCTTTGAATTCGGCAATTCCCGGATGGATCGTGAAACTGTTTTCCGCCATGCCGGTTAATTCGCCTTGCGGAGTCCAGGGACCTTCCATGGAGGGGGCAGTGGCATAAGATATATTCTCACGTCCCTGTCCGAAAGAGGCGTATGTAAGATAATACAGTTCTCCATGTTTATGCAACCAGGGACCTTCGACATAGCGGGGCAGGTCTACCGTTTGGATATCACCGTCAATCTCGGTGAGATTGGGTTTCAGTTTGGCAAGGAAACAGGTGCCGTTTCCCCAGCAGAGCCAAGCCTGTCCGTTGTCGTCAATCAGGGCGGTGGGGTCTATATCGTTCCACCAGCCGCGTGTGCCGTTGGGAGTCATGTCATCGGTAACGAGGGGTTTGCCGATTGCATCGGTGAAAGGACCGATAGGAGAGTTGCTGACCGCTACGCCGACAGCTTTGCTGTTATAGGGTTCGCCCGCCTGTACGGTGGTGTAGTAATAGAACTTGCCGTTGTGTTCTATCACCTGCGATGCCCATGCCTCGCCTACCGCCCATTGGAAGTCTGCGGGTTTCAGCACGGCACCGTGGTCGGTCCATGTCTGCATGTCTTGCGTGGAGTAGCAGAGCCACTCGGTGATGTTGAACTCTTTGCCGCCGTGAGCGGTGTCCTGACCTTCGTAATACTCATCGTGTCCTACGTAGAGATAGAGCGTTCCGTCGTGCACCAGCGGGGCAGGGTCGGCGGTAAATTTATCCTTGATAAGCGGATTGCCCGTGTTGCGGAAAGTTTTCGGCTGCGGGTGTTGCATACATCCCATACACAGGAGAATGATGCAAAAAACGGGAAATAATAGATTTTTCTTCATACGCGATATGTTGTTAAAGGGTATAACTGATTGATGTATTGTTGATAATAGAATGTTTCTATGGTTGGCAGACCGGGGCTGAACGGATTATTCGAAGCTTATCCAGTCTACGGCTACCGGATTTCCTCCGGTCTGTGTGACAACCAAGTCTTGCATGCCTGCGGGGGCGTTGCGTACGCTTGTACTGATTTCCGCCCATCGTTCGGTTGCCTTTATGGGCAGTTCGGCAATGGTCACTCCTTTGTCACCCGAGGTCCGCACGGTTATCACTCCGCCTTTTTCCGAGCGTACGCGTGCTTTGAGCCGTTTTACGGGAGCGGTTCCGAAATCCACTCCGTTGTATGCCACCCATGTGTCTGCGCGGTGGAACAAGGTCTGCCACCCTTCGAATGTATTGGACGGATTAAGGTAGTCGATAGATGCGCCGTAAGGGCTTATTGCCGAGTAGCGGTCTATTTGAATCTTGCCGCGCGCATCGGTTATGCCTACGCCGCGCAGTGTCGGTCTCACTTTCTTGATAGTACCGTCCGTGTTGAAAGAAAGTGAGTCGATGCGTGCCGAACGGTTCTTGTCGAAATTCGGGGAGTAGTCATTGTGATGATAGAAGAGATACCACTGCCCGTTGTACTCCGTGATGGAGTGATGGTTGGTCCAGCAGCCCGAGGGCGATTCGTCCATGATTATCCCTTTAAAAGTGAAGGGACCCATCGGGTTGTCCGACATGGCATAAGCCAATGTTTCGGTCTTGTCCTGTACCCACGGGAAGGTCAGGTAGTATTTGTCGTTGCGCTTGAAAGCGTAAGGACCTTCCTTGAATCCTTCGGGAAGCCCCTGGACCGTTATCGGTTCGGAAGCCAGCTCCAACATGTTCGGTTTCAGTTTTGCTACCGATATGCCGCGTCCCGACCAGTAGATGTATGACTCTCCGTTGGTGTCTATCAGTACACAGGGGTCAATGCCGGATATACCCTTGATGGGTTCTGCTTCGGGGATGAACGGTCCTGTGGGGGTATCCGCAACGGCAACGCCGACATTGAATCCGCGTCTGCCTTCACCTTTGGGGGTACTGGGGAAATAGAAGTAGTATTTTCCGTCTTTGCATACACAGTCGGGTGCCCACATGGAGTAAGAGTCGGGCTGTACCCAAGGCACGTTGTTTTGTGTGAGGATGACACCGTGGTCTGTCCAGTCGGTCAGGTTGGTCGAGGAAAATACGTGATAGTCTGCCATGCAGAACCATTCTTTCAGACGGTCCACAGGACTGGGGATATCGTGTGAGGGATAAATATATACCTTACCGTTGAACACGCGCGCCGTAGGGTCGGCGGTAAATTGGTCTCTGATGACCGGGTTCTGCGCCTTGAGCGTACTTATAATGCCAATTGCCGCCAAGAGTAAAAGGAGTTGTTTTTTCATAATATTATAATTGTTGTGCACCGCAAATGTAGCGCGGTTGCCCTCTTGTCTCCTTATACTTTTAGATATAACTCTTATATTTTTAAATATAAATGATTGGTTATCATACGTTATCTGCAGGTTGGGAGCATAGTCGGCTCATTCTAATTCCCGATAGCTCCTCTGATTCCCTTGCACGGCTCTTTCATTTACAGGAGTTAGAGAAGTTAAAGAAGTCAGAGAAGTTGGAGCCGATACTCTTGCGTATGTGTTTATGGAAGTATCGGCTTTCAATTCCTGTCCCGAAGGGTGATGACTCTCTCCGGCTCCCGCAAGCCCTTCCCCCGTAAC
>NZ_CAJTSC010000063.1 GCF_910578895.1 uncultured Bacteroides sp. | reverse complement strand
GGTGTGGGATTTTTGTATAACACACACACACACACACACACACACACACACGTTCCTTACATATATTTACAGATTATCTGATAAGTATAAATTTATATTTAGGGAAGATTTTATTCTTTCCTGTCTTTCTCTTCACAGGTTATATTTACGACATTGCTTATTATTTGTCCCTTTTGTTGAAAGAAACGAAGGAGGACCTTGTCATATACATCGGCAACGCTCAGCATGACATTTCGTGTGCTGAATGTTGCCGGTGCGCATTCCCTTTAAACATAAATAAACGCTATATAATATGAATATAAGGCATATAATAGGAGGTTTTGCCCTGTTTGCTGGGCTTTCGGCAGGTAAGGTTTCCGCTCAGGAGGTAGCGGTCAAGAGTAACCTGCTGTATGATGCTGCCGCTACAATGAATGTTGGAGTGGAAGCCGGTCTTTCTCCCCGTTGGACGATGGACTTTTCCGTCAATTATAACGGTTGGACGATGTCTGATGACCGCAAGTGGAAACATTGGTTGTTGCAACCCGAAGCGCGCTACTGGTTTTGCGACCGATTTGGAGGACACTTTATGGCTGTTCACGCTTTGGGCGGGCAGTATAACATCGGAGGAGTCGGCACGAGTTTTAATTTTCTTGGCAAGGTAGACCCGGAGTTTTCCAAACGCCGTTATCAGGGATGGTTTATCGGAGCCGGTGTGGCCTACGGCTATGCGTGGATATTGAACCGCCATTGGAACCTGGAAGCCGAACTGGGTATCGGCTATGTCTATACCCGTTACGACAGTTATCCATGTGCCACTTGCGGCAAAAAGCTCGAAGATAACAAACCGCATCATTACCTCGGTCCCACAAAGGCCGCAATCAATCTTGTATATCTATTCTAACATACGTAGGCTATGAACATCATAAAGACCATACTTTGCATCACTGTGTGCTTCCTGATTTGCATTCCGGAGGCAGGTGCACAAAAGGGTAGGGGAGAGAAAGTCTCCGTTGCCAACCTTGCGGTATCACGCGACAAAGACCAGCTGTTTATCTCTATGGATATTAATGTTTCGTCCGCGGATGTGGAGAGCAATCGTGAATTATTGCTTACCCCGTGGATTAGCGGAAAGCAGGATTCCCTTGCGCTTCAGCCGATACTGGTTGCCGGACGTTCCCGCTATTATCATCACCTGCGCGACGGGCATTTGTCCGATGACATGCCCCTATACCGTTACGGCAAGGTGAAGACGGTGGAATACCGCCAATCGCTCCGTTATGAGCCGTGGATGAACGGTGCGGAACTGAAACTCGGCAAGGAGACCTGTGGTTGTTTCAGCAAAACGCTTGCCGAAGATGCCGTTTCGCTGTACAGTTTCAAGTTCGAACCGAAAGTTTTCGTTCCGCAGTTCGTTTATCTCAAGCCGGAAGCTACCGTTCATAAAATCAGTGTGGCGGGAGGTACGGCATACATTGACTTCCCGGTGAACAAAACGGAACTCTACGAGGATTACCGCCGTAACCCTGCGGAACTTGCCAAGATACGCGCCACGATAGACGCAATCCGGAATGACGCCGACACACGTATACTTTCGGTAACCATCAAGGGTTATGCCTCGCCCGAAGGCTCTTATACCAACAACGAACGGTTGGCAAAGGGAAGAACCGAGACCCTGCGGCGCTATGTGCAAGGCATTTACGCTTTTCCCGACACGTTGCTCGCTACCGACTGTGAACCGGAAGACTGGGCGGGACTCGAACGCTATGTGCAAGGTTCGCAACTCCAACATCGGGAGGCTATTCTTGACATCATCCGTGGTGGTCTGGCGCCGGATGCCAAGGAGTGGAAAATAAAGAGTTCCTATCCTAAAGATTACGCTTTCCTCTTGAAGGAGGTGTACCCCGGGCTACGCCACTCCGACTATGCGGTGAAGTATGAAGTACGTGCGTATGTCGATGTGGATGAAATCCGCCGTGTGATGAAAACCGCTCCGCAGAAACTCAGCCTACAGGAACTGTTTCTTGTAGCACAACACACGCCGGCAGGCAGTGACGACTACAACGAAGCATTCGAAATAGCCGTACGGATGTTTCCGGACGATGCCACCGCCAATCTGAATGCCGCCAATATCGCCATGAGCAAAGGGGATTTGACCGCTGCCCAACGTTACCTTGCCAAGGCAGGCAATGCTCCTGAGGCGGTATATGCGAGAGGAGTACATGCCGCACTTTCGGGCAACTATGAACAGGCGGAACTGTGTTTCGGCGAAGCCGGACAACGAGGTATAGCCGAAGCGGAAGAAGCGTTGCGCCGGATAGCGGAATGCAAGGAGTGGCAGGCGCAATAATTAAGGAATAAGTAAAGAACAATATAAATTAATTAAAAGGAAAATTATGATTTTCAAAAGATTAGTGAAGATTGGGGCGTTTATAGCTGTGACCGGTCTGATGGCAGGATGCCAATCGGACGATCTTGCGCGATTACCGGACAATGGTTCTCCCGGCGAACCCGGTAAGGTTGCTTATATGAGTATCAATGTGTCTTTGCCTTCGGCAGGCGGTGCGAAGAGCCGTGTCGGCAGCGAAGCGGAATCGCGCGCTGTTACCGATAAGGAGGTAGGTTTGGAACGTGAAAATACGGTAAAAAAAATACTGTTGGTTCTTGCCGACAATAAGAACAATTACTGTGCATCGGGAATTGTGGACGGTTTGAAATCGACCGGGGCAAGTTTAAGCGTTGCCGCAGAGTTCAATCAAACCAGCATCGGAAAGTTTTATAATGCAGACGGCACCTTAAAAGACGAATATCAGACAATCCGTGTATTTGTTTTCTGCAACCCCACCGAAGAACTCCTTCAGGAAATAAAATATCATGAGAACGGTAGTGTAGAGAAAAAAGACAGTTGGGTGGATCTTGTGTATCAAATAAAAGATGAAAATAAAGGTACGGATGCGGTTTGGAAGGATGACGAGTTTCTGATGTCCAATTATGTGATTGCCGAAAGGCAATTGCCCTCACAGTTCTCTCAATGGACATCGCTCTATGCCTCGGCGGACAGGGCTTTCGACCTTAGCGGAGCAAACGGAGGATATGTGGATAATCTTACAGGTCGTGGTCCGGTTAAGGTGGAACGCTCCGTGGCACGTTTCGACTTTAAAGACGGAAGCGGCAAGAATTGCACATACGACATTGGTGTGAACGATGCCAACCAGCTGAAAGTGCAGTTGGTCAGAATGGGGCTTGTCAACATGAGTAAGGAGTTCTATTATCTGCGCCACATGTCTGCCGACGACCAGAGGGCGAACACAACGTTGCTTACCGAAGAGAATGCAACGAATTTTGTGGTAGACACGGATGCGGATAAAAAGAAAGAGTTTATGAACAGTTCCGATTTCGGCGCTTTACATACATTGTTTCACTATCCGCTTTTCAATAAAGCCGGAAAAATCAATGATAATACGCGGACACAGTGGGACAACTATCTCATAACCGATGTCCTCGGAAAGGAGGAAGATAATGCCGATTATGCTCCGGCAGACTATCATATATGGCGTTATGTCACCGAAAATACACTGCCCGAGGTTAACAGCCAGGTGGCGGGGCTCTCTACCGGCGTTGTGTTCAAAGGCAAATTGCTTGCGGGAGAGGGTTTGGATACGAATGGCGATCTTTACAAAGCCATTAACGGAACATACCAGTTTCCCGGAAATGGACGGGATTTTCTCGGTGAACACCTGTTGCCCGTTTTATACCTGTTCCAGAACAACCTTTATGTAGGTTGGAACTGCGGTATAAAGGAAAGCGAAGAGTACAAGGATGTAAATTCGTCTCTTTATAAAGCGGCTACAACGGCAGCGGCAGGAGCAACAAAATCGCCGGACGAACTCTATCAGGCATTGTTGAAAAATACTGACGATACCGATGCCCTTGCTGCTTTCCGTGAAGCCGCCACGGCTGCCGGTTTCACGCTATATCAGGCGAGTAAGGATGATAATGCCGGTCTTGGATATTATTTCTATTACTACTATTGGAATCGTCATAGAGACAACAATAAGCCGGGCGAAATGGGACCGATGGAGTTTGCCACGGTGCGCAACCATGTTTACAAGTTGTCCGTCACCAAGATTTCAAAAATCGGATATCCCCGTATTCAGGACAATAATCCCGATCCTTTGGATCCTGAGGATCCGGACGAGGACAGTGAATTGTATATCTCCGTGGCAGTAGAAGTATTGCCGTGGGTTGTATGTGAAAACAAAATAGAATTTTAAAGAATGCGAAAACTTAGACGAAATAGGATTTCAAGGCTTGCAGGCAGGGTGTTCTGTGCCCTGTTGCTTGCCCTTTCCGGCTCATCGTGCGAAAGTTTTTTCGAAGATCTCGAACCTTGTCCGCACGGTGTTTCCTTGCGCTTCGTCTATGACTACAACATGGAATATGCCAATGCCTTTCCCAAGAAAGTGGACTGCCTCACCGTGCTGATTTACGGCGAGGACGGGCATTACATCGGTACACGTACCGTGGCAGGACCGGAATTGCAGGACGAAGCGTATCGGATGCGTTTGGATCTCGAAGAAGGAACCTACCGTTTCATCGCATACGGTGGAATGGAATGTAAGGAAAGTTCGTTTGCTTTCACGCCTGCACCGGGTGAGGACGTGCCGATGGAACAGGAGGAAGTAATGATGGATGCCGACCTCACGATGCCCGTGCAGAAAAGGCTGCACGACCACTTTTGGGGAGAACTCACGCTTACAACCACCGACTTTTATACGGATGGCACGGTGGAAATGATGAAGAATACGAACAACATCCGTATCGTGTTGCAGCAGTTGAACGGCGAGCCGGTGTATGCCAGGAACTTCGATTTCCGCATTACCGACGACAACACGCGCTTTGCATGGAACAACGTCCCGTTGCCCAACGGCACGGTCACTTATCTGCCGTGGGCAAGCGGCGAAGCATCGACGGGCATTATGGACAATGACAAAGAAATGGTGGTGGCATACGCGGAATTTTCCACTTCCCGCCTTTGGACAGGAAACTCGCCGAAGCTTCTCATCCGCACGGCGGGCGGGAAAGAGGTAGTGGACATTCCGCTGAACAACTACCTGTTGCTGCTCAAAAGCGAGTTGTATGGAAAAATGGGCAAACAGGAATTTCTCGACCGGGAGAGCGAATGGTCGCTGGTCTTCTTCCTTGACGAGAAAAACGTGTGGATCAAGACTTCCATAAAAATCAATGACTGGACGGTTCGACTGAACGATACTGAATTGTAAGATGAAGAAACACTACGCATATATCATCCTGCTATGCTGTGCGGCACTGTTTGCCGCCGGATGTTCGCGGACATGTGACGAAGAGCCGGTATCGCCGATGCCCGTCACGGCAAATCTCGATATCAGCGTGGCATTCTCCGGCAGGGCGGCAGACGGCTACAGCATTACGCCCGCGCCGGAAGGTGATTATGATGACGAGTACATGAAGTGCCTGCGCATCATCATAGTACGCCCTGACGGAACGGTGGAGCACAACCGGTTGCTCAACTTCGAAAACAATTTTGTCAAGAAGGTGGGGGATGTGGACTTCCGGGTTGTGGCAAACGAGGAGAAGAAGATATATCTGTTTGCCAACGAGGGGCTTACCAAGGTCAAAAACAAGGAGCCGGATAACGGGACCTCGGAGTTGAAGACATACGATTTCAGCACCATAGAGGCGGGCAAGCCTTTTCCTGTCAAGGAGCTGGCAGAGTATAAGTTCACACTTGGCGGAGCCACGGAGGAGTTGGCAGGACCGTTACCCATGAGCGAGTGCCACAGCGTATGGGTGCCGGAACAGGAAGACTATGCCTGCAACCTCTTTATAACGAGAGCTGCCGTGAAATTCTCGTTTGTCTTCGACAATCAAAGCGGGGAAAAACGGACATTGGCGGGCTTGGAAATAAACAAACTGCTCCGTACGGAATATTACCTGCCGCGAAACGCGGTCTATGGGGAACCGGATGCCGACGGAGTGCGGGATATCACCTCCTTCGAAGTGCCATCGTGGGAAGACTCCAACAACGGCTACTATACTTTCAAACGGTATTTTGGTGAAAACATCGACTTGCCGACGGACAAAGAAATAGCCTTGCCGCCCATTTATCTGCTGGAAGGTAAGTACGCCGACGATGCCGGAACAGACGGCGAGAATGGTCGCCGCAACTATTCGACCAGAATACAGTTGGCGGAGCTGCCCGACATGTGGCTGGAATGGCAGTATTTCCCGAATCTGACGCAGTTGCCGCGCAACACGCACGTGAAGGTCATCGCTGTGATAGGCAAGGAGAGCGCCATTGCGTGGACGGTAGAAATACTTCCTTACACCGAGGCGGTGCTCGAACCGGTGTTCGGACTGGATGAAGAGGAGCCGGAACCGTGATTGGACGCCGGAAGCATGTGAGCAGGAACAGAAAATAAAGAATTGTAACAGGAATAGGAAGAAGAATTGTAACGGGAAATAACGGACGATATGAAACGTGATATAATACTATATGTTCTATTATCCCTCTTTGCGGTATGTTTCACTGCCTGCAAGGACGATGAATTGTTTACGGACGAATCGGTTGGCAAGGGAGAAAGCCGTGTGGAATGCACCATGGCTTTTCGCCCTATGATGCCTGCACTGAACGGGGAAACACGTACTGCCGGCAATGCGATAAACAGCATCAAGAGCCTTTGCGTATTGCGGTATGACAGCGACAAGAAACTGGTGAAGAAAGATGTGATAAACAACTATAAGGAAAGCTCGGACCCCAATCCCCGTGCTACGTTTTCGCTGGCAGTCCCTTATGGACGCTATTACATCTATGCCGTGGCAAACATGGGAGAACTTACTGCCTATGACGATGCGATAAAGACGGTAGACGGGCTGAAAGCAATATCGCTCAGTTGGAATGCGGATGACATTGCCGCCAACAACCAGATGTTCGGCCATTTCGATGTGAAAAGCGCGGAAGCCAAAGCGGACGGCACGAAACCCGGAGTTGCCCCCCTGCTGGTTATCAACCGGAAGAGCATGGCACTACATGCCGACATACGCCGTGCGGCGTCGAAGGTGACGGTGGCTTACGACGGTTCGCGGCTTGCGGAGGGTGTGTTCGTATACATTAACTCCGTGCAGATTAAAGACATCCCTTCGACCTGTCTTTTGGGGGATACGAATACGGTGAAAGACAAAGCCGGGCTTATTGCGGACGGTGAGAAGATAGCCTATTCTGCCACCGACACGCCAAGCGATAGCTGTGAAGTGATTATAGCCAAAGGGCGTCCCTACTATCCGTATGAGGAAGGGAATCCTGAAAAAATCAGCAGTAATGCCCATTCCGAATCGGCGGAAGCCCTGTTCTTTTACGAGAACATGCAGGGTGAGGGGAAAGATAAGGCACAAGACAGGGAAAACATGGGTGATAATTCGAAACCCAAAGATGATAAACCGTATGGCACATATATTGAAGTCACGGGATATTACCGTTCCATCAATCCCGACAAGGTGGGCAACGGTCCTATCAAATTCCGCTTTATGTTGGGCAAGGACATCAAGACCGACTATGATGCCGAACGCAATTACCACTATAAGCTGACGTTGGTTTTCAATAAATTTGCCAACGATGCCGACTGGCATATCGAGTACAAGGAGATACCGCCGAGTATTATCGTGCCCGATGAATACTACATCTCTTACCTGTATAACCGTACGATGAATCTGCCGATAAAGATAAATACCGGTGGAGGTACGCTCAAATCATTGAAAGCGAACATTATTACCAACAACTGGGCTCCTTACAACAACGATTTGGATTATGCCAAGCAATACGATTATGATGTAAATCCCGATAATCCTGCCCTTAATGCTCCGTGGAACGGTTTCCTCTCTTTGCGCAAGACAAAATACAAGATTTTGGATACCGGAAAAGGGGACGAGTCGGAAGGAATACACAAGATTACCGATAATAAATCGTATTACAGCAATCCGGACAGAAACTTGGGAGCACGCGAATATGAAGTGGCTGACGGAGTGCATAGCGATGCGGAGGACGGTGATTATACGTTGAAATACAATGATGATGAAACCATCGATATACAACTTCCGTTTTACACCCGGGCAAAACAATTGATTATCAGTACCGGCTATACCGGCAACAACCCGTATGTGGCATACCGCCGCCGTGCCACGGTAGAGGTAAGTGCGGAATTGGAGTTCTCCGCCGAAGGGGGAGGCACAGAAACAAAGCTGTTGCGGGATACTTGTGAGATATTCCAGATGCGTAGAGTGGTAAATCCGAAAGGCATATATCGCAGCCACGATAAAACGACACCTTTTCATGTCAACTTAAAGGTATTGCCCAAAGAGAATGCTACGGAATTCATCTCACTGACCTCTTATGGTCCGTGGAAAGCGGAGGTGTTGTCGTTGGGTGGCGAAGATTTTGTTACAGTGGATGGTGGCAAGGAGGTATCGGGATTTTCGGGTTCGCAGATAGATTTTACCGTAGGATTCACGAGCACGTGTGATGCGAACAAGTCGCGGTGTGCGGTGATTCGTGTCGACTACAACTATTATTCCTGCCAGCATCTTATATTCGTGCGGCAGGGGTATGCGCCGATTCAGATGATTCCGGGCGGAGTAAAGTGGCATACATTTAATTTGCTGACAAAGGATAGCGAGGTGGCATCTCCGTGTGATGAGGGTTCGCTTTTTAAGTTCGGAAACCTGGATCAGCCCATTGCCGCATCCAACCAAAAGAATAAACGTAATCCGTGGATACATGTAGAACCTAAGTTTTTTGAGAGCGATGAGAATCTGAAATTCGCGATTGTGGATGGTGATTCATCGAAATGGGCAGACATATCATACGAGGAATATACGACACCTGAGCCGAAGTGGAGCAAAAGAATGCCTGCCGTAGGACGCATAGCCAGCTACAACGATTATCATGTCATGTTTATCAATGATGACATTCAGTTTAATTACGGAGTGCTTTACGATGATGACGCTTCCGAAACGGCATCATCGCTTGAGGATGTTTACGGTTACCGTTCCGGAAATCCGGACACGGAAAAGGGACGTGGCATGCGTGGGTGCTTTGTCTACAACTCCAGTACGGGAAACAACTTGTTTTTCCCGATTGGCGCTTCAGGCTACGGACGTCGTAGGGATATAGATTTGGAAAGACCGATTAGTTACACTGGTAATGCGAAATGTGTGCATCGTTATGGCAATCGTACGAGTTACTATCCTACATCAGGTTTGGCAGACAGGCCGCTTTTCTATGACTTGTTCATGCGTCCCGGAGCGGTGTATTGGTTGGAAAAACAGCATGTAGTTCAGGAGAATGGTAAGGATGAGCCCAAAGTATGCCTTGATATCAACTATTTTTCATTCGACTTCAACGCCATAGGACTACTCAATAGTATACTTGAAGATGGTAGGAAAAATGAAAGCGATGCCTGCTTCATACGTTGCGTAGAATAACATCAGGTTCTTATGCTTTGAAACTCCCGGTTCCTGTTAACTGGAACCGGGAGCTTCGTTTAATAGGGCAGAAGATATCACTTTATTTGCCTCATTTCGTTCTTCTTCTTGTACCGATATACTTTACGATTTCCGCCCCTTTGAAGTAGATAATAAGTGAACTGACGATAATCAGCATGCCAGCTACCGTGCTGAATGCAGGGTGTTCTCCCGTAAGCATTATCCAGCTTAATACAGCTCCCAGAATGGGATTGATGAGGCGGCACATGTTGATGTCGCTGACTTTGGCGTCTTTGCTTTGCAACGCCATGAACCAGAAACTGAACGCAAAGACGGATATGAATACGAGGATGCCCAGACTGAGATAAAATCCGGCAGGCTTGCCGATGAAAGAGTGGTATCCTTCCGTGCCCAGCCCTATGGCATAGATAAGGGCACCGCCGAAAAACATCTGCACGGCATTCAGGAAGATAGGGTCTATCTTGCCTTTTTCTTCGGAGACGGAGATAGCGGAATAGCCCTGGAAGATGATGCTGAGCAGCAACAGCACGATGCCTGCAATGCCTTTCCAGCTCAGCGGTTCGCCATCGCTGCCCATGCCCACAATCAGCAGGAGTCCTGCAAGGCTGATGATGAGGCTGGTTATCTTATAACCGTTCAATTTGTCGTTGCTTGCCAGCAGGTGGGCAAGCAGTACGTTGATAAGCGGTGTCATGCCCATGATGATGGACGATATGGCTCCGCTGACGAAGTCCACGCCGAAATAGAAAGCCGTATAGCCCATCAGCATATTGATGAGTATCAGGTTGAGGAACAGTTTGCCGTGCTGCCTGATTTCCTGCCACATCCCTTTGTGCCAGGTGTAAGCGAAAAGTAAAACGCCGACACTGGTGAAACGCAGGCCGGCGAAATTCATAGGAGTGAAGTCATAACTAAGCCCTTGCTTGATAAACGGATTTACGATGGCCCATAGCACAGATGCCAATATGGCGTATAGCAGTCCTTTTTTCATGATTGTAGAAAGTTGTTTATGAAATAGGCTGCAAAGATACGATATAGAAATCTTCGGAACAAGCAAAGGGGGCAAAGAACAGGTCAGTCCTTCTCTTTGCCGAAGTCGATGGTCATATAGCGTTCACCGTCGTACATGCTTTTTACACGGATATTGAGACCGGTTTTTCCTGTCATTTGATCGGCTATCTTGTCCAACTTGAAGGAGACGAGTCCTTGTCCCGGCACACGTGGCTCATCACCGTGGGCGTTTTGGCGGAACTCCAGCGTGATGTAGCCTTCTTTGTCGTGCTTATTGTCGGACGCTTCGTTGACTACCAGATTCAGCATGTGTTTCTTCTCTTTGTCTCCGCTGTGGTATAGCTGGTATTGGATGTTCAGATAATTGTCCGTAATCCACATGTTGGTGATGTTGATACGGTCGTCGCCAATGCTGTCGGCCTTTTCGGCAGGCATGAAGTAGATGTCTTTGGTAAGGATATTCTCTATGTGGTTGATTTTGGCATTATAATCGTAACCGTCTGCTTTCTCGTCCAATAGGTTGAAATATACAAAAGCGCGTTGCCCTTCTATCAGTGTGTAATTGTTGATTTGGGCGGTGTCGCCGGGAAACATTTTGGTGCCCTCATCAAGCGCGAAGTAATAATCTTTTCCATCGATGATTCGCACGGTGCCGATGGTGAGCGACGAGCGTTCACTGTCGTCCCAGTCGTCTAAGCAGGATTGCAGTACGGGAGTGGCGATGAGCAGCAACAGAAATGCGGCTAATGTAGTTCTTGACTTTTTCATAAGTAGAGGTCTTTTTATTGGTTTTGTAATTTGGATTTTATATTCGGAAAATACCGGAACAGCACAAATACTGCTTGCTGGTTTGTTAAAGAAGATAAAGAATGAATTCCGTATCTGCCGGATGCAGTATTTTTGCGATTGTTGTATTTATAAGATAAACACGTGTTAAGAGAGAATGGAAGAACAGGCATTGGCAGAACGCTGTAGGCAAGGAGATAATCTTGCCCGCAAGGAACTGTACGAACGGTATGCGGGGCGGATGCTCGGCGTATGTTTGCGTTATGCCGGTGACCGGGAGACCGCACAGGACCTGATGCACGACGGCTTTCTGAAACTATTCGACTCTTTCGATAAGTTCACTTGGCGCGGAGAGGGTTCTTTGCGGGCATGGATGGAGCGTGTGATGGTGAATACGGTGTTGCAATATCTGCGGAAGAATGATGTGATGAACCAGTCTGCTGCGCTGGACAATGTGCCGGAGGTGTATGATGAACCGGATGCTTTGGCGGTGGATACTATTCCCCAAAAGGTGTTGATGCAATTTATAAGCGAGCTTCCTGCCGGCTACCGTACCGTATTCAACTTATTTGTTTTTGAAGATAAATCTCATAAGGAAATAGCCCGGTTGCTGGGCATTAATGAAAAATCATCGGCTTCGCAGTTGGTACGTGCTAAAGCGGCTTTGGCGGGTAAAGTGAAGAAGTGGATGGAAAAAAACGCATAAAAAGGAGAGAGGTATGGAAGATGAATTGTGGATGCGAAAGATAAAGGAGCGGTTGGACGATTATGCCGAACCGCTATCCGTTTCCGGTTGGGAACGGATTGAAAGGGATTTGGCGGCTTCGGAACATCCGGTAACACCGGTAGTTGCCGGATGGCGGAGGATTCCTTTCCGCCGCTGGGCTGTAGCTGCGGCTGCGGTGCTGCTTGTTGCCGTGTCGTCGGTCAGTGTATGGTTGCTACAAAGCCCTGTGGGAGAGGAAGTGCGGAATACGGCTACACCGGTATTGGCAACAGTTGTTCCGGACAGACTGCCCGAGCAGCGGTTACCGGAGATACGGATGGAGGTAGCGGAACCCGGCTGTCGTGGGCAGGAACAAGTATCGATGACGGGTACAAACAGGCACTCTTTGCTGGCGCAGCAACTGCTTGTTGCGGATAAGACGGAAGGAGAAGAGGAGACGCAGCGTTTGGATGTCGGGCAGGAAATTCGGGAAGAGAATATGCGTGAACAATCGGAAACGGTGTATCAGGAGGCAGCGGTTGAGGCAATCGGAGAGGAACGGTCGGAGAAGCAACAGGTGGAACGCCATCGTCCGTCCGGCAGGGATAAGTTGCACTTGCCGGTAGGGGAAACGAAGCGGGAGAAATCGCAGAACTGGTCGGTAGGGCTCTCCGTCGGAAATACCGGCGGATTGATTTCGGGAAACGGTATGGATGAAAGCGGTTTGTTGCAAGCCGGTCCGACTTTCGGCGGAAAGGTTGACCTTTCTACGGTGGCTAATGGAATAATGGAAGTGCCGGAGGGGCAGGAACTCGTTTTCAGGGATGGTATGCCTTACTTGTTGAGAGAGGCGGAACAGATAACGGATATCAGCCACAAGCAGCCTTTGTCTTTTGGCTTTTCGGTACGTAAAGGACTGGCGAAAGGGTTCTCTGTAGAGACCGGATTGACATACACGTATCTTGCTTCGGATGTGAAATTTGCCGGAAATTCGGAGAAGGTCAGCCAAAAGTTGCACTACTTGGGCATTCCTGTGCGGGCAAACTGGAACTTTGTGGATAAGAAGTCTTTCATCATGTATGTTTCTGCCGGTGGTGCTATGGAAAAATGTGTTTACGGAAAACTCGGAAGTAAAAGCGAAACGGTGAAGCCGCTGCAATTCTCGGTGATGGGGGCTGTAGGTGCGCAGTATAATATCAATGGCAGGGTAGGCATCTATGTGGAGCCGGGAGTGTCTCATTTCTTCGATGACGGGTCCGATGTTCAGACAATAAGAAAAGAAAATCCCTGCAACTTTACGTTACAGGGAGGGATACGGTTGACCTACTGATTAAACGAGACATATCAAAATACACGTGAAGGTTTCTTTCAGATACTGATTACGCGGATTTCATAGGTTTTCTTTATTCTTTTTCTGTGAAATCCGCGTAATCAGGGATATTCAGTAAATGTCCCTAATCAGCATTTGAAAAGAAACAAAGAGTAAGTGGGTTTTTGTTTTGACATACTTTCATCAATTTACCACGACTGTGGTAAAGTATGTTTTAAAAAGATTTTCGGCTCGTTCCAATTGCTCGGGAGAGTTCTCTACTACTTCTTTTAATTGATAATCCCATCCCATAGCTTCATATTTATGTACTCCTAAGCGGTGGTAGGGGAGTATTTCTACCCGTTGTATGCTTTGGTATCTGCCGAACAGCTCGCCCATGCCGCGTATGTCTTCCTCGAAATCACTGTATCCGGGCACTAAGACATAGCGTAGCCAGAACGGGTGTCCTTGTTGTTCCAACCAGGCGGCGGTACGTAGGGTTTGCTCATTGCTGCGTCCGGTCAGTGTGCGGTGGCGTATGGGGTTGAACTCTTTGATATCCAATAGTACCAGGTCCGTCAGGTTTAACAACTCTTCTACCTTCTCATTCCAAATACCGCCATTGGTGTCGAGACAGATGTGGATGCCGTTGGCTTTCAACTCCTTGAACAGAGGTATCAATTCCTCTGCCTGCAAGGTCGGTTCGCCACCGGAAAAAGTAATGCCCCCTTTCTTTCCAAAAAAAGCTTTTTGGCTGACCGCCATTTGCAGGATTTCGTCAGCAGGGGTGGGAGTACCTCCTTTTACGTCTATCGTATCGGGGTTGGCACAATACAGGCAACGGAACGGACAGCCCTGAAGGAATACGACAAGCCGTAGTCCCGGACCATCGAATGTGCCCATTGATTCGTATGAATGAACATTGATCATAATCGTCTATTGATGAGAGTTTGTTTAAGAGCCTGTTTAAATTTTCCTTTAAAATATTCCATCGGCTTTTCGCGAAGAGGTTGTTTTTTCCGTTTTCTTCATTACATGCCCTGCTGTGTTCTTTTAGGGCGGACGGAAAACATTTTCGGAAAGAACCCTCAAGACAATACCA
Organism: uncultured Bacteroides sp.; assembly: GCF_910578895.1. Lineage (GTDB taxonomy): Bacteria > Bacteroidota > Bacteroidia > Bacteroidales > Bacteroidaceae > Bacteroides. The sequence continues at coordinate 2,722 of NZ_CAJTSC010000063.1, read as the reverse complement.
AACGAAATTTAAACAGGCTCTAAGTAAAAACGTAATGAAAAGAAGGCACGGATTACAGGATTGTTATTTCGGATTTTTGTCTAATCCGTGAAATCCGTCTAATCCGTGCCTTAAAGAAGTTATAGGTTCGATTTATCGATTACATTCTTTCATGGAAACTGCGGCTGATAACTTCCAACTGGTGTTCGCGGCTCAACTTCACGAAATTTACGGCATAACCGGAAACACGGATGGTGAGTTGCGGATACTTTTCGGGATGTTCCATGGCATCTTCCAGCATTTCGCGGTTCAGTACGTTCACATTCAGGTGGTGCGCACCTTTGGTGAAGTAACCGTCCATCATCGTAACCAGGTTCTCGACACGTTCTTCGGCAGTAGGACCTAATGATTTCGGAACGATGGAGAATGTGTTGCTGATACCGTCTTGGGAGTCACGATAACGCAGTTTGGCTACAGAACTCAAAGAGGCGATGGCACCGTTCTTGTCGCGTCCGTGCATCGGGTTGGCTCCCGGAGCGAAAGCAACACCTTTGGCACGGCCGTCGGGAGTGGCACCGGTTTTCTTTCCGTACATCACGTTGGAGGTGATAGTCAGCAATGACAGGGTAGGACGGGCGTTCTTGTAAACGGGCAGTTTCTTCAACTCTTCGCTGAAGTAGTATACCAAGTCTACGCCGAGGTGGTCTACGCGGTCGTCGTTGTTGCCGAAGCAAGGGAAAGAACCCTCGATGTCAAAGCCTTCTGTCAGTCCGATATCGTTGCGGCGTGCCGTTACTTTGGCATATTTAATGGCAGACAGCGAGTCAATGGCAATGGAAAGACCGGCTACACCGTAAGCAAGGTTGATGCGCGGGTCGGTATCAACGAATGCCATCTGGGCTTTTTCGTAATAATACTTGTCGTGCATGTAGTGGATGATGTTCATTGCCTCATTGTATACACGGGCAATTTCCGTCAGCACTTTCTTATAATTGTTCATTACTTCTTCGAAGTTCAGCGTGTCTTGAGTCAGCACGGGGATGCCTTTCACCATTACGGTTCCGGTATTCTCGCAACGTCCGCCGTTGATGGCAAGCAACAATGCTTTGGCAAGGTTGGCACGTGCACCGAAGAACTGGATTTGCTTACCGATGGCTTGGTAAGATACACAGCAGGCGATACCGTAATCATCGCAGTTGCGCACTTCACGCATCAGGTTGTCGTTTTCGTATTGGATGGAACTGGTGTCTACGGATACTTTGGCACAGAAGTCCTTGAAACCTTCCGGCAGTTCGGGACTCCACAGTACGGTCATGTTAGGCTCGGGAGAAGGACCGAGGTTGTACAAAGTTTGCAGGAAGCGGAAAGAGGTCTTCGTTACTTTCACGCGTCCGTCGTTGAAACGTCCGCCGATGGCTTCGGTCACCCAAGTGGGGTCTCCGGCAAAGATATCGTTGTAAGACTGCATACGCAGATGGCGTACCATGCGCAGTTTGATGATGAACTGGTCGATCAGTTCCTGTGCGAATGTCTCGTCGATGTTACCGTGGGCGAGATCGTATTCGATGAAGATATCAAGGAAAGAAGACACATTACCCAATGACATGGCTGCACCGTCTTGCTCTTTTACGGCAGCAAGATATGCCATATATACCCACTGTACGGCTTCTTGGGCAGATGTAGCGGGATGGCTGAGGTCGAGACCGTAATATTCACCCATAATCTTGATGTCCTTTAAAGCCTTGATTTGCTCTGCCACTTCTTCGCGCAGGCGGATGCGTGCTTCGGTCATAGGACCGGTCAGGTTACGCAAATCTTCCTTTTTGGCTTCGATGAGACGGTCAATTCCGTACAATGCCAGACGACGGTAATCACCGATGATACGTCCGCGGGCGTAGTTGTCGGGAAGTCCGGTAAGGAAACCTAATGAACGGAAAGAACGGATTTCTTCGGTATATACATCGAATACGCCATCGTTATGTGTTTTACGGTAGTGCGTAAAGATATCTTTTACTTTATCGTCCACTTCCACCCCGTTTTCATGGCATGCTTTTGCCACGACATTGATACCGCCGAAGGGCTTAATGGCACGTTTCAGCAGTTCGTCCGTTTGCAAGCCTACGATAAGTTCGTTTTCCTTATCTATATAGCCTGCTTTGTGGGAAGTGATGGTAGATACTGTGATATGGTCTAATGAGCGGACACCGTTATTGGCTCTTTCTTCTTCCAAAGCTTCCAGACAGAGGTTCCAAATGCGTTTGGTGCGTTCCGTAGGTCCTTGTAAGAAAGATGCGTCTCCGGTGTAGGATGTGAGGTTTTTACTAACGAAATCACTGACATTGATTTCTTTACTCCAAAGCCCGTCAATAAAGGTTTTGTTTAATTCCATAAATATTTTTTTGTTTAAAAAGGTGATTTAGATATGTTATCCTTTAGTGCGTGCAAAATTACGGAAATATTTCCGTAATTACATAATAAAATGAATAGTTTTTATGCTGCAGAACATGAAATAACCACGAATGACTTGTTTAATGAAACATACGCTGTTTTTTTTCAAATTTATTTGCAGATTAAAAAAGAAGCGTTATCTTTGCACCGCTTTAAGAGAAAAGTACTTTTTTGAAAGAGAAGTTTTGGAGAGGTGGCAGAGTGGTCGATTGCGGCGGTCTTGAAAACCGTTGTGCTGCGAGGCACCCGGGGTTCGAATCCCTGTCTCTCCGCAATAAACGCTGAAAATCAGCAA
>NZ_CAJTSC010000062.1:16447-17304 GCF_910578895.1 uncultured Bacteroides sp. | reverse complement strand
ATGCATAAAGGGGAATTAACAAAGGTTAATCCCCCAAGAATTACAACTGAGCCATCTTTTTCATATATTGATTATGACTGTTTTGTATCATTTTACCCTTTTGCAGTGTTCTGTCCGACCTTCATCATCATCGTGACATACTAATTCATCGGAAGTCAGTTTAAGAACCGTTAATGTTCCTCCGTCACGTCCGTCATCTATATAGGTTAGTCGAATCACTTTCTTTTCTGCATCGTAGGTATATTTACAATAATCACTTTTTTCTTCTCCTACTTCATCAGTATAATAGATTGTGCTTGAATCTATAACCCAGTAAGGATAATCATGCTCTGTGATTTCTCCGTCATCGTACACTGTCTTCACAATCTTCCATGTTCCAATAAGACTTGCAGCGTTACCGCTTTCATCTTCATCATCATCACTGCAAGCTGCGAAGTTCACACACATAACTACGGCTATCAAAGCCATTCCAATTAATCTTAATGTTTTCATTTTATTAATAGATTGTTGCTTACCTGCTCCCTTTGTAAGCTATTAAAAATGAAGAGGCGTGGGAACATTGAATATTACCTTATTGAGGCTCTCGACTGCCCAGCACAAGTAATAAACAAAGCCCACGCCAAACGGTATATAAGCTGCTCTAAATAAGAGACAGATATATAACATCAGCGTGAGCGTTCTTGCTTATTATCCTTGTGCATGAAATTGTCGAGATTTCAATAAGGGATAATATCTTAAACGCTCTTTTATTATAATATGTCTGCACCTCGTAAACGAAATACAATGCAAAAATACTTTATTAAAGCTAATCAGCCAAGAAAAAACCAGAGATTTTACACGGTCATAATACCTTATCT
>NZ_CAJTSC010000062.1:0-16437 GCF_910578895.1 uncultured Bacteroides sp. | reverse complement strand
CATCAGATTATATTCCTGCCTAATATTTATATAAGATAACAGACTATCAATCTATTAGAAATTCCATTTTCCCATATATGCAGCCTTCGTCTTGTCCGAAATCTCAATGTGTGGTTTCATTGAGGCATAATCACGATGCCCTGTCCATTTCATTACGACTGTATGAGGGATTCCAAACGCTTTATGCTTCCCTACCGTATGGGTCGTATTCCTTAGCGGTAATTGGTTTGCTTTGTCCCATTTAGTCTCGTTGCCGTAGTAACCAATGTAAAAGTCTATTTCTCCTTTTATCCCTCTTTTTGATACTATTTATTAAGGTTTCGTGAATATGTAATATGATATATAATATGCTGATATTTAGTATTGTTAAGTATTTAATATTATTAGTTTAAATATCAGTTATACTCCCTGAGGGTGTATTTTTTTATGTATATTTTTATGGAAAACGGTTGTCGGAAATGGCACCGTTTTTTTATGGTCGAAAACATACTTCTTGTATAAGATGAAAGGGGATTGATGTAAAAACGGATCAATGTAAATGCAGGAAATGGGTGGCTTTACACGAATTTCCTGCATTTCTTTTTTTAGGCTTCGCGGAACTTCCTATCTTTGCACCCCTAAATCATAGATAAAACCGTAACACTTTGGAATGGCTATATAGTTTGTTTGTCGAACACTCCGCCTTACAGGCTGTGGTGGTGCTCTCGTTGATTTCCGCTATCGGGTTAGGACTGGGGAAGATACATGTATGCGGTATTTCCCTCGGCGTGACGTTTGTTTTCTTTGCCGGTATTCTTGCCGGGCATTTCGGACTGTCTATCGACCCGCAGATGTTGAATTATGCGGAAAGTTTCGGATTGGTGATATTTGTATACGCGCTGGGTTTGCAGGTGGGGCCGGGCTTTTTCAGCTCTTTCCGCAAAGGAGGTGTGCAACTGAATATGCTGGCGTTGGCTGTGGTGCTTGTCGGTACTTTGATGGCGGTGTTGGGCAGTTATGCCCTGAATATCTCGCTGCCGGACATGATAGGCATTTTCTGCGGCGCTACCACCAATACGCCGGCATTGGGTGCGGCGCAGCAGACACTGAAACAATTGGGGTTGGTGGCAAGTACACCCGCACTTGGATGTGCGGTGGCATATCCGTTGGGCGTGGTGGGCGTTATCCTTGCCGTGTTGGTAATACGGAAAGCGCTGGTGCGAAAGGAAGATTTGGAACTGAAAGAGAAAGACGATGCGAACAAAACCTATATTGCGGCGTTTCAAGTACACAACCCTGCCATCTTCGATAAAAGTATCAAAGAGATAGGCGGGCTGAACTATCCGAAGTTTGTCATTTCTCGTTTGTGGCGCAACGGTAACGTAAGCATTCCTACTTCCGAGAAGATAATCAAGGAAGGAGACCGCTTGCTGGTGGTGACTTCGGAAAAATATGCTCCGGCACTGACCGTACTGTTCGGTGAGCAGGAACATACTGATTGGAATAAAGAAGATATCGACTGGAACGCTATAGACAGCCAGCTCATTTCGCAGCGTATCGTGGTGACACGCCCCGAATTGAACGGCAAGAAGTTGGGTTCGCTCCACTTGCGCAATCATTACGGCATCAACATCAGCCGTGTGTATCGCAGTGGGGTGCAGTTGCTTGCCACGGCAGAGCTGACTTTGCAGTTGGGTGACCGTCTGACGGTAGTGGGCGAGGCTGCGGCTATTCATAACGTGGAGAAAGTGCTGGGTAACGCCATCAAGAGCTTGAAAGAGCCGAACTTGGTAGCGGTGTTTATCGGAATAATCTTGGGACTGGCTTTGGGCGCGGTGCCTATTTCCCTGCCGGGTATCAGTGCGCCGGTGAAGTTGGGACTGGCAGGCGGACCGATTATCGTAGGTATCCTGATCGGTACTTTCGGACCGAGGATGCACATGATAACCTATACCACGCGCAGTGCCAACCTGATGCTTCGCGCGTTGGGACTGTCGCTCTACCTGGCATGTTTGGGATTGGATGCCGGCGCGCACTTTTTCGATACGGTGTTCCGTCCGGAAGGCGTGTTGTGGATTGTCACGGGATTTGTGCTGACCGTTGTCCCGGTGCTGATAGTGGGTGTGATTGCCTTTAAATGGATGAAAGTGGACTTCGGTTCCGTAGCAGGCATGTTGTGCGGAAGTATGGCGAATCCGATGGCGTTGAACTATGCCAACGACACCATTCCGGGCGATAATCCGTCGGTTGCCTATGCAACGGTATACCCGATGTGCATGTTCGTGCGGGTAATCATAGCGCAAGTGCTGTTGATGTTTTTGTTGAACTGAGAATTGAATATAAAATCTAAAATTAAAATTATAACATGGGAACTATTACTCCGGAAAGTATAATCAGTGACTTGCGCTATCTGCAATTGTTGTCGCGCAGTTTTCCTACCATAGCCGATGCCAGTACGGAAATCATAAATCTGGAAGCTATCCTGAATTTGCCTAAGGGCACGGAGCATTTCCTTACGGATATTCACGGCGAATACGAGGCTTTCCAGCACGTGCTGAAGAATGCTTCGGGAGCGGTGAAACGGAAAGTGAATGAAATCTTCGGACATACGCTGCGCGAAAGCGAGAAGAAGGAGATTTGTACGCTGATTTATTATCCGGAAGAGAAGTTGCAACTGATAAAGGAACAGGAGACGGACTTGGATGACTGGTATCTCATTACGCTGAACCAGTTGGTGAAAGTCTGCCAGAATGTATCTTCCAAATACACCCGTTCGAAGGTGCGCAAGGCGTTGCCGGCAGAGTTTTCATACATTATCCAGGAGTTGCTGCACGAGTCCAGCGTAGAACCCAACAAGCACGCATATATCAACGTTATTATCAGTACGATTATCTCGACCAAGCGTGCGGACGACTTTATCATCGCCATGTGCAACCTTATCCAACGGCTTACGATCGACTCCCTGCACATTGTAGGAGATATCTACGACCGCGGTCCGGGTGCGCACATCATTATGGACACGCTTTGCGACTATCACAACTTCGACATCCAGTGGGGTAACCACGACATACTTTGGATGGGTGCCGCATCGGGTAACGATGCGTGTATAGCCAATGTCATCCGTATGTCGATGCGCTACGCCAATCTGGCAACGCTGGAAGACGGCTACGGCATCAACCTGTTGCCATTGGCTACCTTTGCGATGGATACGTATGCGGATGATTCCTGCGCTATCTTTGCTCCGAAGATGAACTTTGCCGATGCTAATTACAATGAGAAGACATTGCGCCTGATTACGCAGATGCACAAGGCTATTACGATTATCCAACTCAAGTTAGAGGCGGAAATCATAGACCGCCGTCCGGAATTTGGTATGGCAAACCGGAAGTTACTGCATCAGATAGACTTTGCACGAGGAGTGTTTGTGTATGAAGGTAAGGAATATGAACTGCGTGATGCCAATTTCCCAACCATCGACCCTGCCGACCCGTATCGGCTGACGGATGAAGAGAGGGAACTCGTAGATAAAATCCATGCCTCCTTCATGAACAGTGAGAAACTGAAGAAACACATGCGTTGTTTGTTTACGTATGGCGGCATGTATCTGGTGTGCAACAGCAACCTGTTGTATCATGCGTCCGTTCCTTTGAATGAAGACGGCAGTTTCAAACATGTGCGTATCGGCAAGAAAGAGTATTGGGGACATAAGTTGTTGCAGAAGACCGACCAGCTTATCCGTACCGCTTACTTTGACGAGGACGGCTCCAAAGAAAAGAACTTCGCGTTGGACTATATGTGGTACATGTGGTGCGGACCGGATGCTCCCTCTTTTGATAAAGACAAGATGGCGACTTTTGAGCGTTACTTCATAGCCGACAAGGCACTGCATAAAGAGAATAAGGGTTATTACTATACGCTTCGCAACCGTGCCGATATCTGCGAGAATATCTTGGCGGAGTTTGGGGTGGAGCCGGGACCTCATTCGCATATCATCAACGGACACGTGCCGGTAAAGACAATCAAAGGCGAACGTCCTATAAAGGCGGACGGCAAACTGTTGGTGATTGACGGCGGCTTCTCCAAGGCTTACCAGCCGGAAACGGGTATTGCGGGATATACGTTGGTGTATCATTCGCATGGAATGCAGCTGGTGCAGCACGAACCTTTTCAAAGTAGCCAGAAGGCGATTGAAGAGGGACAGGATATCAAGTCGACGACGTTTGTCATCGAATTCAATTCGCAACGCATGATGGTGAAGGATACGGACAAGGGCAGACTGCTTGTGACGCAAATCCAAGACTTGAAGAAGTTGCTGGTAGCCTACAGGACGGGATTAATCAAAGAAAAAGAGATTTTCTGAATAAAGCGGATGTCGAAAATCCAATAACGAAGCCAATCTACTCTCTAATCCATGAAGAGAGCAGATTGGCTTCGCTCCGTTTTGAATGACCAAGTAAGCTAATGGCCGGTTTTTAGTTTTGATACAATTTCTTGCCGGGAAATAAAGATTAGAACAATATAACACCGCCTTCCACGATTGCTCCTTTGTCGAAGTTTGCGCTTCGGTTGTAGTATTTGTCCCAACCGTAGCCCCCCGTAACGAATACTCCTAAGTTTTTCGCCGGTCGATATTCAAGGTTGATGCGGGATTGGAGAGAGTAGAGGCGGGCAGGGAAACCATAGTTCTTGTTCTTGAAAGTCTCTACGTGCCGGTAACCTAAATCTCCGCTGATGAACAACTGCTTGCAGAGGGGCAATTCCAGTCCGGCACGGTAGAAAAGCGCACCGGAGAACTTATCGCTGAAATCAAGAAAATGTGTGCCGCCGCCAAGAATGGTGTAAAACAGGTTGTTTTTGAAGCGTGCTGCAAGGTTCAGTTTTGTACTATTGCCGCCAAAGAGCATCAGTTGTACCCGGGTATCCGGATTGGCATTGACCAGCCCTAACTGAAAACCGTCTAACTTATCTCTGTAATAGTTTACCAAACCTATCTGAAGGCCTTTGGCGCGGATAGCCACATTCAGGGGAGCAAGCTGCACGCCGACATATGTGCCTCCGGCGATGTTTCCTAAACCGGAAAGCTGGAGTCCTTTCATATTGTCGCTTACCACATTCAATACACCGGATATAGTGACACCTGTAAAGTCACCGCTCGAGATATTGGCAAGTCCTGAAAACTGTACGCCGTTGCTCTTTTCGCCTGTGATATTCAACAATCCGCCTGCGACGACGCCGTTGCTGTTGTTGCCCGTGATGTTGGCAAGACCGGAGAAGACCACTCCCTGCACACAATCACCGGCAATGCCTACGAGACCGGAAACGGACAAACCGCTGAGGTGGTCGCCATTGACATTGGTGATGCCTGCCACCTGTACACCCCGCATGCTTCCACCCACCATGTTGGATATGCCGGAGAGCTGCATTCCGTTCATGTCTCTGCCTGTTACCGATGCCAGCATGTTCACTCCTAAACCGTTCAGGCGGTTCATGGCTGAGAAAACGCCGAGGTTGAAGGCGGTGTTACCTACCGTGTCCGTGCGTTGTGTGGCAAGGTTCTTCCAAAGCGAAAGATTGATTCCCGTGCGTTGAATTTCCGGCTGACGCGTCCCTTGTTGCTTGCCTGTTTGGGCATGGACCGTTCCTGCCAACAGCAAGGACAAGCAGATAAATAAGCATATCCCTCTCATAAATCACTAATCATTTACCACTGATCGCCCGTTCTCAACCTTTTGCTTCCTGATATAAAAAGCGTTTTATGGATTTTTTGGGTGTCTTTTCAAACTCTTCGGGATATATCTTCATTTTAGAGACTTGGCTGTAGGCAGGCAGTTGGGCATTCAGTGCCGCACGGTTTTCTTCCATCACGCGCTCTATGTCATCGTTATTGAGACCGTGGGCAAAGGCTTCGTCAAAGTCGGGATACACCAACCCCACGAGTTTTTCGTTTTGTTGTACGATGATGCTTTCCGCCACATAGGGCAGGTTATTCAGTTTATCCTCTATCTCTTCGGGATAGATATTCTGTCCGCTGGGACCGAGGAGCATGTTCTTGCTGCGTCCTTTGATGGTGACATTGCCTTCGGCATCCATCAAGGCAAGGTCGCCGGTGTGCAACCAGCCCTCTTTATCCATTACCTGTGCGGTGGCCTCTTCATTCTTGTAATAACCCAGCATAACGTTGGGACCACGGCATATAATCTCACCGGGAATGTTCTCCGGATCGGGAGAGAGTATTTTTACTTCCATGCGCGGGGCGGCTTTACCGCAAGAGCCGGGCTTGAAGCGTGCCCAGTCTTCGTAGCAGATGATAGGTCCGCACTCCGTCATGCCGTAACCTACGGTGTAAGGGAAATCTACCATGCGCAGGAACTGCTCCACCTCCTGATTGAAAGCCGCTCCTCCTACGATGACCTCTACAAAATTGCCTCCGAATGCCTGTATCATCTGTTCGCGTACGGTCGCCTTTATCTTGTCGTTGATGATAGGCACTTTCAGTAACAGTTTCATGGTGGGCGTTTCCAGCTTGGGCAACACGCTCTTTTTGATAATCTTTTCGATGATAAGAGGCACGGCAACGATGAGGTTCGGCTTTATGTCGGCAAAAGCCTGGAAGATAATCTTCGGGCTGGGCATGCGGGTGAGGTAGTAGATATGGCAACCTACGGAGAACTCGTAGAGGAACTCGAAGGCAAGCCCGTACATGTGTGCCATCGGCAACATACACACTAATTTGTCACCGGCTTTCAACGGTAACACTTCAAAGGCGAAACGGGTATTGGACCACAGGCAGCGGTAGGGCAGCATTACGCCTTTCGAATAGCTGGTTGTGCCGGATGTATAGTTAATGACCGCCAACTCTTCGGGTTGGTCTTTGTGATAATCGACGTGTTCCTTACGAAAATTCTTGGGAAATTTCTTGCCGAACATTTCGTTGAGGTGGTCGCGGGCATAAGTAACCCGTTCATTGCGCGACACCAACAAGGTGAAGTCCGTCATCATGAAAATGCCTTCCAGCAACGGCATGGCGCTTTCATTGAGGTTTTCCCATACTTGGTCGCCTACGAAGAGAAGTTTGGCTTCGGAGTGATTGACTATGTTGTGTACGTTGTCTGCCTTGAATTCGTGAAGAATAGGTACGATGACCGCGCCATACGTCAGCGTGGCGAGAAACGTTACTCCCCAATGCGAACTGTTGCGTCCGCAGACGGCGATTTTGTCGCCTTTCTTGATGCCGCTCGCTTCGAAAATGATATGCAGTTTCTCTATCTTGCGGGCTACGTCTTTGTATTGCAGGGTCGCTCCCTTATAGTCGGTAAGGGCATCCAAGTCCCAGTTTTCTTTTATACTATTCTCTATATAAGAGATAAAACTTTGTTCCATTATATATTGCACATTTAGTTGAAAGTTGTACAAATATAAAGGTTTATACAGAGAATGCAAACTTTTGGGAGGAAAAAGCATTTTATGCAAATTCCTCCTTTATCGTTATTTACCGTCGCTCAAATACCAGCGGTACATCCGTTCTACACCCTCTTCGATGTCTATTTTGTGGTGCCATCCCAATGCGTGAAGTTTGCTTGGGTCGGTGAGTTTGCGCAAGGTGCCGTCGGGTTTGGTGCTGTCGAAGGTCAGTGTTCCGCGATAACCCACTGTGCTGACAATCAGTTCAGCAAGCCGGCGAATAGTGATTTCCTTGCCTGTGCCGATGTTGATGTGGCAGTTGCGGATATCCTTTTCACCAGGTTGGCAGGTATCCTTGAAGTTGACGTGCTGCATGACGAATACGCTTGCATCCGCCATTTCCTCGCTCCAAAGAAATTCGCGCAGAGGTGTTCCCGTACCCCAAAGTCTGACTTCTTCTCCGCTGATGCCGTATTTGGCAAGTATGTTCAGTATTTCACCGTTACTGTTGCTGCCATCAATGCCTTCTACGGGACGCAAGGCCATGTCACGACGTACGGCATCCCAATCGCCTTGTTGCAGGCAGTGCGCCAGGTGTACTTTGCGAATCATGGCAGGCAGTACGTGGCTGCGTTCCAAATCGAAGTTATCGTTGGGACCGTAAAGGTTGGTAGGCATGACGGCAATGTAGTTTGTGCCGTATTGCAGGTTGAAACTCTCGCACATTTTCAGTCCGGCAATTTTGGCTATGGCATAAGGTTCGTTGGTATATTCCAACGGCGAGGTGAGAAGCACGTCCTCTTTCATCGGTTGCGCGGCATCGCGCGGATAGATACAAGTGCTGCCCAAGAAAAGCAGTTTCTTTACATTGTGGCGGAAACTCTCGCCAATGACGTTTTGCTGTATCTGGAGATTTTTGTAGATGAAGTCGGCACGGTAGATGCTGTTTGCCATGATGCCGCCTACGAAAGCAGCGGCAAGGAATACATATTCCGGTTGTTCCTCATCGAAAAAACGGCGGACGGAAACGCCGTCCAATAGATCAAGTTCTTGATGGGTTCTTCCCACAAGGTTGGTATAACCTTTTTCTTGCAGGTTTTTCCAAATGGCGGAGCCTACCAGCCCGCGATGTCCTGCGATGTATATTTTTGCATCCTTGTTTAACATTGTTGCAAAAGGGTTGGATTCATACGGCAGAACAAAAGAACATATCCGGTTTGTACACTTTTATTTTCTCGTATATCTCCTTTTGTTCTTTAGTTATCTGAAAGTTAATTATCTGTTTTCACTCTCTTTGTCTCTCGAATGCAGTTTCTTCACGAACCTCATGTCATGTTCTGTCATGATGCGCACCAGTTTTTCAAAGCTTGTCTGTTGCGGATTCCACCCCAACAAGGTCTTGGCTTTGGCGGGGTCTCCCAGCAGTTGCTCCACTTCGCAGGGACGGAAGTATTTGGGATCCACTTCTACCAATACTTTTCCGGTTTTGCAGTCTATGCCTTTTTCGTCTACGCCTGTGCCTTCCCAGCGCAGTTGTATGCCTGCTTCCTCAAAAGCCAGTGTGGCAAACTCGCGCACGGTGTGCATCTCTCCGGTGGCTATCACGAAGTCTTCGGGCGTATCGTGTTGCAGGATGAGCCACATGCACTCTACATAATCGCGGGCATATCCCCAGTCGCGGCGTGCATCGAGGTTACCCAGGTAGAGTTTGTCCTGAAAGCCTTGCGCTATGCGTGCGGCAGCCAGCGTAATCTTGCGGGTGACGAACGTTTCGCCACGCCGTTCGCTTTCGTGGTTGAAGAGAATGCCGTTTACGGCAAACATCCCATAGCTTTCACGGTAGTTCTTCGTAATCCAGAAACCGTATTGCTTGGCTACTCCGTACGGGCTGCGCGGGTAGAACGGGGTCGTCTCTTTTTGGGGCACTTCCTGCACCTTGCCGAACAATTCGGATGTAGAAGCCTGATAGATTCTTGTTTTCTTTTCCAAGCCGAGAATGCGTACCGCCTCAAGCATGCGCAGTGTGCCTATGGCATCTGTCTCGGCGGTATATTCAGGCACATCAAAAGATACTTTTACATGGCTTTGTGCGGCAAGGTTGTATATTTCGTCCGGCTGCACCTGCTGGATAATGCGTATAAGTGAACTGCTGTCCGTCATGTCTCCATAGTGCAGGTTGATTGTCCGTTTCTGCTTCATGTCACGCACCCATTCGTCAAAGTACAAATGCTCGATGCGTCCGGTATTGAACGAAGATGAACGGCGCATGATGCCGTGCACTTCATATCCTTTCTGCAATAAGAATTCTGCAAGGAACGAACCGTCCTGTCCGGTGATTCCGGAGATTAGAGCTTTTTTCATTGGTTCTGATGTTATATTTTTTTATTTATTTCATATTTCGATATGCAAAAGCTGTGTGCAAAAATCGTAATTAATTGTGAGACAACAAAACTATGCAGTAAATGATTTTAGGGTTAAGGACCTGTTTTAAATTTCGTCCAATTTAAGATGTTCTTTTTGAAGATGTTTTGTCTACTACAAGGCATACCGCTTTTTTTCCTGTTTGAAATCTTTCGTATCTCTATAACTTCCCTTTTGTTTCCTAAGACTTGATAGGTCCTGATTTTTCTTTTTGCGAAAGAAGAACTTTCGCGTTACGTTCCGACTGACAGATACTTATGACATAAATTAGTTGTTTCCGTCTGCTTTATTTCAAAACAGATACGAACAAATGGCGGTGGTTTTTTGTTCGTATCTATAAAGATAAATTTTACAAGTATATGGAGATTTTAAATAAAACAGACATCGGATTGATAGGGCTTGCCGTGATGGGTGAAAATCTTGCCTTGAACATGGCGGACAAAGGTTGGAAGGTTTCAGTGTATAACCGTACAGTTCCGGGGATTGAAGAAGGCGTGGTGGAACGTTTTGTAACCGGGCGCGCGCATGGAAAAAGGATTGAGGGCTATACTGATATGGCTTCTTTTGTTGGATCAGTGGCCCCTCCGCGCAAAATAATGATGATGGTTCGTGCCGGTAGCGCCGTAGATGAACTGATGGAACAACTCTTCCCGCTATTGTCACCGGGAGATATATTGATAGACGGCGGTAATTCCAATTATGAAGATACTAACCGCCGTGTGGCACTTGCCGAAGGGAAAGGATTCCGTTTTGTGGGTGCAGGCATTTCCGGTGGCGAAGAGGGAGCATTGAATGGTGCTTCCATTATGCCGGGAGGTTCCGTGAGCGCTTGGGAAGAAGTAAAGCCGGTCTTGGAAAGTATTGCCGCCAAAGCGTCCGACGGCACGCCGTGTTGCCGTTGGGTAGGTCCGGCAGGTTCGGGACATTTTGTCAAGATGATTCATAACGGCATTGAATATGGCGATATGCAACTTATATCGGAAGCATACTGGGTGATGAAAAATCTGCTGAAGTTGACTAATGAAGAAATGGCTTCTGTTTTTTCCCACTGGAACGAAGGGAAGTTGCGCAGTTATCTCATTGAGATTACCGCGCGCATATTGCAACATAAGGATAAGTCGGGCGGTTACCTGATAGATAAAATTTTGGACACTGCCGGGCAAAAAGGGACAGGCAAATGGTCGGTGGTCAATGCAATGGAACTTGGCATGCCGTTGGGGCTGATTGCTACGGCGGTTTTTGAGCGTAGCTTGTCGGCGCAGAAAGGTATGAGAGAATCGGCTGCCAGGCATTTTGTCTGTCAACGTACGGATGTGGTATACAACAAACTCGAAATGGTGAAAGACATTTATTCGGCTTTGTATGCGTCCAAACTGGTGTCTTATGCGCAAGGGTTTGCCGTGCTGCAACGCGCTTCGGATAGTTTCGGGTGGAATCTTGACCTGGCTTCCATAGCCCGTATGTGGCGTGGCGGTTGCATCATCCGCAGCATTTTCCTGAATGATATAGCCGTTGCCTTCGAGCAGAAAGAAAAGCCGCAGCATCTTCTTCTTACTCCATATTTCAGCAATGAGATGAAACAGTTGCTCCCCAGTTGGAAACATCTGGTGGCGCAGGCTGCCAAAGAGGAGCTTCCGGTGCCCGCTTTCTCATCGGCATTGAATTATTTTTATTCGCTTGTTTCAGCCAAATTGCCGGCAAACATGATTCAGGCACAGCGTGACTACTTCGGAGCGCACACCTTTGAGCGGGTAGATGGGCTACGCGGACAATTCTTCCACGAAAATTGGACAGGACATGGCGGAGACACGAAATCGGGAACCTACAACGTGTAGGTCCTTCTTTTATAATGATTATTGAGATGCCCTCAAACAAATATAAACAATGAGTAGATTTGTAATGATAATTTTTGGCGCTTCGGGCGACCTGACGAAGCGCAAGTTGATGCCGGCGTTATATGCCTTATATAAGGATAACCGTCTGCCGGAAGATTTTGTTGTTTTAGGTATCGGACGTACCGGATACGAGGACGATACCTACCGCGTTTATATCCGAACGGAGTTGGAACGTTTTGTTGCTCCGGAAGAACCTGAACACGAATATATGGATGACTTTTGCAGCCATCTGCACTATCTCGCGCTTAATCCTGCCGAAGCTGCCGATTATGGTAAGTTGGATATCCGTCTTCGGGAACTGACGGGCGAAGAGCAACCGGACGGCATGCTGTACTATCTCGCCACTCCGCCTTCCTTGTACGGGGTGATTCCCCTTCATCTGAAAACAGCCCGCCTGAACCGTCCTCATACGCGTATTATTGTGGAGAAGCCTTTCGGTTACAACCTGGAGTCCGCCCGTGAACTGAACCGTATATATGCTTCAGTGTTCAAGGAGCATCAGATTTACCGCATAGACCATTTCTTGGGGAAGGAAACTGCGCAGAATATTCTTGCTTTCCGCTTTGCCAACGGTATCTTCGAACCGCTTTGGAACCGTAATTATATCGACTATGTGGAAATTACCGCAGTGGAGAATTTAGGAATCGGGCAGCGGGGCGGTTTCTACGAAGGAATTGGCGCATTGCGTGATATGGTACAGAATCATCTTATTCAGTTGGTGGCGCTCACCGCGATGGAACCGCCGGCTGTTTTCAATGCCGACAACTTTCGCAACGAGGTGGTAAAAGTGTATGAGTCTCTTTCTCCCCTGATCGAGGAAGATCTGAACGAGCATATTGTTCGCGGACAATATACCGCATCTGCCGTTAAACCCGGATATCGCGAAGAGAAAAACGTAGCTCCCGACTCGCGCACCGAAACGTACATTGCTATGAAAATAGGTATTGACAACTGGCGTTGGAGTGGTGTTCCTTTCTATATCCGTACAGGGAAACAGATGCCGACCAAAGTAACCGAAATCGTAGTGCATTTTCGTGAGACTCCTCACCAGATGTTCCGGTGCGAGGGTGGGCGCTGTCCACGTGCCAACAAACTGATTCTGCGTTTGCAGCCTAATGAGGGGATTGTATTGAAATTCGGGATGAAGGTGCCGGGATCGGGTTTTGATGTGAAACAGGTGATGATGGACTTCAGCTATTCCGATTTAGGCGGTCTGCCTACCGGAGATGCTTATGCCCGTCTGATAGAGGACTGCATACAGGGAGACCAGACTCTCTTTACACGTAGCGATGCCGTGGATGCGTCATGGCGTTTTTTCGATACCGTATTGAATTTCTGGCAGGAACATCCCGATGCACCACTTTACGGTTATCCGGTGGGAACTTGGGGACCTTTGGAAAGCGAAGCAATGATGCACGAACATGGAGCCGAATGGACTAACCCGTGTAAGAATCTGACGAATACTGATGAATATTGCGAATTATGAAAAGTTACATATATCCTACTGCTACTTCTACTTCACGTGCCCTTATCCGGTACATAATCGAACAGATGGACCGGGAACCGGAACGAATCTTTTATTTAGCTTTCAGTGGGGGGACAACACCTTCTCTTATGTTCGATATTTGGGCGCATGAGTTCAGGGAGGAGACTCCCTGGATGCGGATGCGGATTTTCTGGGTGGACGAACGTTGTGTGCCCATTAACGATTCGGACAGTAATTACGGTACTATGTCGCGGTTACTGTTGCGGGAGGTAGGCATCCCTAATGAGTTTGTATTCCCTATTCAGGGCGCCTGCCGTTATCCGGCGCAAGAGGCGAAACGCTATTCGGAATTGGTTTTCAGCACCCTTCCTTTGCACCGTGGCTTCCCGGTATTTGATATCGTGCTGTTGGGGGCGGGTGACGACGGGCATACTTCTTCCATTTTCCCCGGTCAGGAGCATCTGCTCGCTTCCTTGCATCCGTATGAGGAGAGTCTGAATCCCTATAACGGGCAGCCGCGTATTGCCATGACAGGATGCCTGCTTTTCAACGCCAAGAAGATTGTATTTCTGATTACCGGTAAAAACAAGGCGAATGTTGTCTATGACATTCTGAAATCAGGCGATACAGGTCCGGCGGCTTACGTGGCGCATCATGCTGAAGATGTGGATATTTTTACTGATATAGATTGTTTCAGTGATGATTCTTGTCTTTGTTTCTGAATGGATTAAATTGTTATGGTAGAAGAAAAAGAATACCAGTTTAGCGAAGTCTATGTACAGGCAATCATGTACTGAATGAAAACGATACAGTTATCGAAAAGAAATAATACTATCTAAGTCTGAGCACATCTACGATACATATCTGTATGTTTGGTCAAATATCAACGATATTAAACAATACTATTGGGATGAGTTTTATAATCCGGCTATTATCTGATTGTATCGGTTGAAAGAATTTGTAGAAGGGGCGGCTGAATAAGCTGCTCCTTTTCCTGTATTTTTGTATCTTTGCCCCATGACTTACAAAGAGGCTTTATTATATTTGGAACGCATTAAGGATACCGCCATTGGCGCACCCGTGAAAGGGCGTCTCATAGAATCATTATTCATCAGTCCTACCGATTGGGAACAAATGACAGACTTTATGAATCTTCGTATCCGGAAAGGAGAGGAAACGGCTTTGATTGAGTTTGACAATGCCGGCAAGAGTCTTTCTGTATATGGGGTATCGGTCAATAATGAATTTGATGTACCGCGCTGGGATATGACTATTATGGATAATTGGGAATTGATGATGGGTAATTGATATAAAAATCCCCGTAGCGGCTCAACTACGGGGATGGTGTCAAATAACAGAGTATCAATATGAGATACTAAGTGAGCCTATTTTTTTAGAAATGTCCTGCAGGGCATCGTTGAATGTCTGTAATTCTTCTTGTGTGAAGCGTGCCGGTTTCCCGTTTACCAGATTACCATTTAATCTCTGATATAGCCATGACTTACTTTTATTAAAGTATTTTTTCGCAAGATAGCTTAGAGATACTATTTCGGCCACTTCTTGCAGCTGTAGTTTGATTGCGTTCTCTTCTACAATATCCAGTTTCTTATCAATGTTCTGTAAGCGCTCTGATACAAAGTTGGCAATAGCTTTCTTGTCTTCTTCCGAATTGTACTTGGCTGCTATTTCTGTCATTTTGGTATAGAACTCTGGAGAGTCTGTACCAAGTAGTGGCTTTAATGCTAGTAATTCATCTTTCAGTGCCATATATTTATTTTTAGTGCCCTCTCCGGAGAGAGGGGCTTTGTTTTACTTCTTTTTTTCTAACTCTTTTAAGATTTTGTCGATTGTTAGTAACCGGTCTAACCTTTTGTCAATCTCTTTTTCTTGGTTTGTTCCGGTAACTTCGGCGATAAATCTTAGTTGGTCCAGTTCTTTTTTGAGGAATGCTCTCTGTATAAGTAAATCCTTTTTAATTTGTTCGTTACTCATGTTGATTACTTTTGTTATTTGACATTGCAAATGTAATAATCCTTTGGTTATTATACAAACATTGCATGAATTATTTTCGCTGTTTCGTATATTTTTTCCATAATTTGCAGTGCGTTACATATTTTATTGAATAGGAGGAATAGTAATATTCCGACCATAAAGCTACTGGTGATTGATTTTGCCAGTAGCTTATTCATATACGGTTCCGCCCCCCCCCGTGTGATAGCTTAATGGTTTCACTGTATCCTCCTATTTGAGAATATGTAATGCAACGGGAAAGCGGAACCGTTCTTTTTTCCGCTTCTTAATCCGTTGCACTATGGGTAAATTTTGGCTTAATATGCAAAAAGTAGGCTGAAAACACTGGAAAAAGTCCTAATATGCAAAAAGCAGGCTACTGATAGTTGAAGAAATTAGTATCTTCGTGCGATAAGTTCCTGTATCATAGCAATCCTGCGTTGTTTTGAGATACCGCTATGCACCCTTAACTTTGTCTTTATGTCTGTGAATACGCCTTCCAAGGCGTTGTTCGTGTTGGGTATATGTAATTCGGGATAATCGTAATGGGTCCACAGCCACGGCATGTTGCGCCTTAGGCTCAGGTATGCACTCCGGAGGCGCTTGTGCGTGTAAGAAGTCTTTCCGGTGCGTAGGTCCATGCTGCGTTCCCCCATAAACGGCATCCATCTTTCACTCCAGTCGTCGAGCATTCCTATGAAGCTTTCTTTGTCGGTGTGTGCAAGCATGTTGGTGATGTCCATAAGTTCAATGGCCGCAGGCAGTTCAGGCTTTGATGTAAGGTAACGGCGCACAATCATCGCCTGATGGAACTGGCACATCTGCACACGGTACTTTTCCAAAGCGGAAAACAGCCCGCCAAGGCCATCGCAGACTATGCCATGGATCGTGAAGCCGTTGTCCCGGAGCCATCCGACACCCTCGAGGTAGCCGGCCGCAGTCTCATTCCTGACAAATTTGTACCACAGAATCTTGTTGCGGAACGCATCCTTGATCACCATCAGACCAAAGCCGCGCCCCCAATAAGTCGTATCCATATTGATCACCACCTCCTTGTACCTTGAGATGACGCGGATATGGCGCATGCAACCAATCCGGCGCCATATAGTGCTCTTGTTCACACCGTACTTTTCTGCAAGTTGTGCCAACGTCTGCTTTCCTTCAACATAGTCTTTGATTATATCTTGCGTATCAAGGCGTTTGCCTCCAACAAACTGGCGGCCGCAGTCATGACATTTGTACAAT
>NZ_CAJTSC010000061.1 GCF_910578895.1 uncultured Bacteroides sp. | reverse complement strand
ATTATGGAGCATTTGAAAGAGGATGATAATCCGGTTATTATAAAATATTATTTGAAAAGATGAGAGTGAATATAATATTAGTAATATTGATGTTATGGTTAGTGTCATCGTGTTCTTTAACTACAGTTCAAGAAAGAGGAATAGATTATGCTTTTCAGAAATGTGATAGTTTGAGGCATGCGGCTACTATAGCCGATGACTATATATGGGGGCATCCGTTGGCTATGCAATGTTTGGATTCAATGATTTTTGTTTTTGACGAGAAACTTGAAAATGGAATGTTTCATATTGTTGATTGTCATAACAAAAATGAAGTTATAGACTTTGGGCACAAAGGACAGGGTAATAATGAGTTTATTATGCCCTTTGATTTTCAAGTAGTAGGTGATACCGCGTTGTCTATTTTTGATTTTGCAAAAAAAAGTTTGTGTTTATTAAACCCGGATAGATTAAAACATAAGGACAATCTTGACTATCCGATACTTTATAAGGATACTGTGCCGAGTACAATAAAAATTCTTCCTACAAGATTTACATCTTTTGTTACATTAGGATTTTATCCGGATTGTATGTTTAAGTTATGTGATAGGAATGGTGTAAGTTCTTATGGAGAGTATCCGTATAAAGATGAAGATGAGAGAAGTATTGAAAATAGGATGCGTGGCATGGCATATCAGGGCTTGTTGGGAATTAATCCTTCCAATGATAAGTTTGTTTATGCAGTAAGTTCTGCTGATATAATTTTTTTCTATGAAATAAATCAGAAAGAACTGTCATTAAAATGTAAGTATGAATTTAATTACCCGAAATATCAGGTAAGCATGAAAGGAGATACTCGTTCTGCTCCAATGGCTCCTGATAATAGAAAGACATTTATAAGTCTATCTGCTACGGATGATTTTGTTTATCTGTTATACGCTGGATATAGTTTTTCTGATAAAGGTTTGAAAGCATTGGAAGGGAATATTGTTTATGTTTATGATTGGAATGGAACGCCGGTTCAAAAGTTTTTATTGGACATTCCAGTTACTAATATTAGTGTTGCCAATGGAAAGTTATATGCTTTTTCTAATATGCCGGAACCTACTTTGGTTGCTTTTGATTTATTAAATTAATGGTACTATGTTATTATGAATAGGATGCTATGTTTCCATGTTTTATCTTTATTGTGTTTTCTTGCTTCTTGTTCGGATACAAGAAAAGAGGAAATAGAACAATTGATACAAATCAGAAAACGGATGTAATGTCGGATTTGATGTTGGATAATGTGGAAGCGTTGGCTAATGATGAGATAGCTTTTCAGATATTGTTAAGCTATCAACACTTTTTATTAATATAAATTGGATATTGAAAGATGATAAGACCGCTTATTTACATTTTTTCTGTCAGCCTTATATTTTCATTAATAAGTTGTGGCAAACCCAATGAAGCAAGTACGGCTGAAGAGTTTGTTGATTTTGGAAACTTGAAGCAGACAGCTGCTACAAAGTTAATGTCTGTAGAATCTTATGTTGCATTGGAATCTTCGGAGAAATCATTATTGGGACATATAGGTCAAATGGAAGTTAGTGAAGACCATATATATATACTTGATGACAAGATGAATACGTTTAATGTGTTTGGCATAGATGGAAAATTTGTCATGAAGTTGGAAGGCAGTGGAAATGGACCGGGAGAGTTTATATCTCCTCATTCTTTTTGGATTGACAAACGTGGATATGTTTTGATTTTGGATAGACAACTGAACAGGTTGTTGAAATACCGTTTGGATAATTTAGATTTTGCAGGCAACATCACACTTCCTGCTCCTTCGCCGTTGTCCTTTGCAGTAATACCGGGTCAAGAAGCATATATATATTATTATCCTTCAAGACAAAAAGATGTTTTTGGAGGGAAGCAATTTATTATGGCTGACAGTGATGGAACCGTAATTCGTACTTTGTATGATGCTCCTCCAACTGGCAAAATTCTTCATGGATACTCTGCCAATTTTTATTTATTGAATGGGCATGTAAGAACTTACCCTCATTTTAGTAACCGGATTTATGAATTGAAAGATAATTCTTTGAATAATTGTTATGAGTTCTCTTGGGGAAAACTGGGATTCCCCCCTGTTGAACTGTTTCAAAAGTATGATAATTCGGGGGAAGCGATGAGGGAAATATTAACAGGCGATAATGAGTGGATTAGACTTATTTATGTCTATGAAACCGCTCGGACGTTAGCTGTGAAATATTATATAAAAAGAGATTTATACTTGTCGGTTTGGGATAAGAAGGAGAATAAGACAGTTAATGTTAAAAGCGATATGATTGTGGATGATTTGGGATTTGGCAGCTGTTTCCCGTTACCTGTAGCAACTTTTAACGACCTGTTTGTGGGTATCATTAATCCGTTTGATGTAACCAAGGGAAAGATAAAAGACAAGTGCCTGATGGATTTGTTGGATAACACATCAGAAGAGAATAATCCTATCCTTGTTTTTTATAGCTTAAATCCGATTCATTGATGAAATATATTGTTGTTTTAATAGTTTGCTCTATTCTTTTGAGAGGATAATAAGCATGGCAGTAGTCAAAGTGGGGAGTTATGTGGATAATCATAAATGCGATGGTGTAAAAACGTCGTGTTAAATGCTAAATGATTATGTATAGAGTAATTGGTATAATTACCTTATTCCTGATTTTGTTTTCTTGTAGCAATAGAGAAGACAGGGTCAAAAAGGTGGCGCGTATATCAAGTGTGTCGGAGTTATCCGACACACTATTCCTTGCAAAGGTGAAGAATATGATATCAAAAGAAGGAGATATTTTCTTTATTGACAAATACCGCAATCGCATTGTATGTATGGATGTCGATGGCTGGAAATTGAAAACATTCATCGGGACTTCGGGCGAAGGACCGGATGAATTGTGC
This sequence comes from uncultured Bacteroides sp., assembly GCF_910578895.1. Lineage (GTDB taxonomy): Bacteria > Bacteroidota > Bacteroidia > Bacteroidales > Bacteroidaceae > Bacteroides. The sequence continues at coordinate 14,938 of NZ_CAJTSC010000061.1, read as the reverse complement.
AATTTGTCTCAGTTTACATTAAAGAATGACACTTTGTATGCATTGGATGGAGGATGCGGTAAGTTGGTGGCGTATGATTTGCAAGGAAATATCTGCACCAAGTATCCGCTTCCGTTGGAAAGCAGGTTGATGATTGGTTATCATTTTTTACTGAGTGACGGAGACAAGATGGATATTTCAACGAGTGCCGATGCGGGGGCATTCGCCCATCTGGATTTGTCGGATGGTGATGTTTCATTTTTTGGGGAACGCTATCGCTTTGAATACACCAGCCAGGATAAACTGAGAAACGGGCGTTATTTATTGGAGACTGCAGACGGATATGTGGCTGTGTCTGACAATATGCCGCAAATAGAGAAGTATGACAGGCAAAAGAATCGGGTGGAAGTTTATGATTATTCTGACATTCCGATGGTAAAGAGGACACTTTTACAATGGGAGAGAAAAGTTCAAGATAGCAATAGTTATGGAATTATTTGCGAGGATGCTTGTATATATGAGGATAAACTATATCTGCTGCTTGTGTCGGATAATGGTAACGGAATGGCTATGAATCGGATAGCGGTTTTCTCTTTGTTCCCTCAGATAAAGTGGGATGAACTGCTGGAAATGCCCGGTCGGATGTATTCTACATTTTGTGTTTCGCATGAGCGGATAATCGCATTCGAAAGCTAAAGAAATTGTTTCGAAGCATTTTCATTATGGCACTAAAGAATACTGTAAATGTAACTTATGGCGGACTTGAATGTCCGCCAACGGCATGCGTCACGAAGCGCAACCGTTATCCGAAATTCAACGACAACTGCCCGTCGCCCAGCAAATTGAAAGTCATGCGATGATAAGGAGTCGTTCCCCGTTCGGCAATAGCTGCACGGTGCTTCTTCGTGGGATATCCTTTGTTCCGGTTCCAATCGTAACAGGGAAACTCCTCGTGCAGCCGATTCATATAATCATCACGATAAGTCTTGGCAAGGATGGATGCCGCCGCAATGGACAGATACTTGCCGTCACCCTTCACAACGGTGGTGTGCGGAACATCCCGGTACTTCCTGAAGCGGTTACCATCGATAAGCAGATGCTGCGGACGCAACTGCAACCGGTCTACGGCGCGGTGCATGGCAAGGAAAGAAGCGTTCAGGATATTTATCTTGTCAATCTCCGCAGGAGAGACCACTCCTACCGCCCATGCCAGCGCCTCTTTCTCAATGACCTCACGCAAGGCATACCGTTGTTTCTCGGTCAGTTGCTTGGAGTCATTCAACAGGTCGTTCTCGAAATCCCGGGGCAGGATAACGGCAGCGGCATAGACCGCACCGGCAAGGCAACCGCGCCCCGCCTCATCACAACCCGCCTCTATCAGTTCTTTATTCAAATAAGGTAACAGCATATATCACTACGTTAGGACAGACAAAGACACAAAGATAAATCTTTTCACAGGCAAACGAGAGTTTTAAACAAAAATTATTAGATTTGCAAAAAGAAGAAACCCTTATGAAAAAACACTTTGCCGTTTTCTTTATCTGTTTTTTACCCAACATACTTCTACAGGCACAAGACTTGGAGAAAGCGCGGAACTTTATCGAGCAAGCACAAAAAGCCCTGTTCAATGCCCCCAAGCAAGCCTCCTACTATGCAGGACAGGCGGCAATCTTATTTCCGGAAAACGAACCCAACGAGATACGCGCACATGCCATGCTGCTGCAAAGCCAGGCAGAACAGCTATTGGGTAACTTCGACATGAGCATCAAGAACCTGTATGACACGGAGAAATACATCCACCCGTCGAACAAGCCGCAACATGCGCAACTCTACTCGCTCATGGGACGGGTATACGGCAAATTGGGCGACTACAACAAGGCAATCGAACTGAACGACAAGGCAATCTCCATCTTCAAGGTGCTGGGAGACTCAATCTCCATAGCCGGTTGTTACAACGAGCGCGGCGTCATGCACTATCTGCTCAATGAATTCCTGATTGCCGAAGGGTTCTTCCGGCGGGCTTTGGTAATCAACCGCGCACAGCGCAACCTGAAAGGCATTGCCACCAACCTGAGCAACCTATGCCTGTATCAGGGAGACACCGACGAAAAATTGAAACTCATACGCGAAGCCATCACCATCAACAAGAACCTGGACGCACAATGGTCCTTAGGCGAGAACTACAACAACATGGGCAAGCAATATTACTTCGGCGAACAATACTCCAAAGCACTGGAAGCGTTGCAGAAAGCCTATGAATATGCCCACAACATCGGCGCGCGCGAACTGATTTGCGACAATTACGAATACTCGTCCCAAGTGTATGCCGCCATCGGCAATTACGACCAGGCGTTCAAATACCTCAGCATGATGTACGCCCTGAGCAAAAGGCTCCAAAGCAGCAACAAACTGCGCAACATCGAGCAGGAAATCTCCTACAAAAGATACCAAGACCAGAAATATGCCACCGAAATGCAAGAGCAGACCTACGAGATAGAACTCCTGAAACGGAACCTGTGGCTCGTGAGCAGCGTGCTCATTTTGGGAATCGCTTTCTGGATTTTCCTATATAAATGGTATAAACGCAAGAAAGACCATCAACTGGTGGAAGCCCGCTACCAGCTCCAGCTATCCGAACGCGAAGTATCCGAATTGAAACTGCACCAGCAGGAACTGGAACTGCAAAACGTGCAGCATGCCCTGCAAGCAAGCCAGCAGGAAGCCACAAGCTTTGCCGTATTCCTGAAAAGCCGTAACGAGCTGTTGGATAAAATACGCGAAATGATAAAAGAAGGGTATAAAATGGATGCCCAAGCAGTGGTTTCGCACCTGAAAAAAATCAATTCATTCATCAAACAGTATCAGAACGGCGACAACACCAACCTGCTACTTAACATCGAAGACAAAAACAACGAATTCCTGCAAAGGCTCGTCACGCTACATCCCAAACTGACACAGGGAGAAAAACATCTTGCCACCCTCCTGCGCGTCAACCTCTCCACCAAAGAAATAGCCATGCTGACGGGCACCACTCCCAAAACCATCAACATGAACCGCTATCGCCTGCGCAAATCCCTGAACTTATCTTCCGAAGAGGACCTGACGGACTATCTGCAAAACGTATAAAAACAAGGGAATATATCACAAGGAGTTTTGCGGAACATCCGTAAGGCAAACCGGACAGATCTTATACCCTCTTTTAGAGCCTGTTTAAATTTTGTTCAGCATTATTTTGAGCGTTCTTTTCGAGGATGTTTTTCTGCTTTTTATGAGGAGCATAGCGGACTATGTGACGAATAAAAAGAGGAATACAGACCGGAAAGAACGCTCAAAGGAAGCTAAAGAAAAACTTTTTGAAGAAAATTTAAACAGGCTCTTAATATCAACTATCTCACTATAGGAGACAATAACGCCGGTTTTCCTTCTCTATATTTTCTACTATATGCCATAAAACCGAGCATACCGTTTTGTAGATATATATATCCGGTAATACAATTAATTACCAACATATTACAAACAAGCATGTAGATAATAAAACAGACAAAAACAGCCTGTCTGTAGACCGCTTGTAGACAATCTTTATTAGCATAGCCGGGTAATATCAACTTAATTTGGCAACGAAAAACCAACCATATTAACCTTAAAAACTTATTCACATGAGTAAAAGTAATGCTTTTAAAGAAAGAACGATTCAGTTGCTTCTTTTCTTTGCTTTTATGTTGCCCGCATGTACATGGGCACAAAGCATCCAGCTGACAGGTACAGTAACCGACACATCCGGCGAGACAGTGATCGGAGCCAGTGTACTGGAAAAAGGAACTACCAACGGTCTTATCACAGACATCGACGGTAAATTCTCATTAACCGTATCGCCCAACGCAACAATCATTATCTCTTATGTGGGTTATACAACACAGGAAATTCCGCTCAACGGCCGTAAGACATTGAAAGTTGTCTTGGCAGAAGACAACGAAATGCTGGACGAAGTGGTCGTTATCGGCTACGGCACCATGAAGAAGAGCGACATGACGGGTGCCATCACTTCGGTAGACACCGATGAACTGACCAAACGCGCCACCACCAACCCCGCAGAAGCTTTGCAAGGCAAGATTGCCGGTGTAAACATCATGAAGTCCGGCGGTAACGCAGGTGCGGGCGTATCCGTAAAAATCCGTGGCGTGAAGTCTTTCGGCAGCAACGAGCCACTCTACATCATCGACGGCTTCCCCGGCGACATCGACAACGTAAACCCGCAGGACATCCAGTCCATGGAAGTATTGAAGGACGGTGCCGCCGCAGCCATCTACGGTTCGGTAGCCGCCAACGGCGTAATCATCATCACCACCAAAAACGGCAAGAAGGGCGAAACGCACATCGACTTCAACACCTACCTGAGCATGACCACCGTAGCCAACAAACTGGAAATGGTGAATGCAGAGCAGTATAAGAGTACTATCAAGGCGATGTTTGACAACTACAACGCAGAGAATGAACAAAATCCGATGCTTGTTCCCGAATATTGCACCACCGATACCGGTGTGGATACCGACTGGCAAGACGCAATGATGCGTACAGGACTTTCGCAGAACTATATGTTCAGTGTACGTGGCGGCAGTGATGTGGCGCAATACTCCGTATCCTACAACCATTCCGATGACAAAGGTATCTTCCTCGGTAATGACTACCGACAAGACAATGCCCGCATGAAGATGCACATGAGCAAATACATCTTCGACATTGATGCCAACCTAAGCTTGCGCTATACCAAGAGCAGACAGACCCAATACAGCTTACGCGAAATGTACGGTTGCTCCCCTCTACTGCCTATTTATGATGAAAACGAGAAGTACGGTTTCGGCCTGACAGCCACGCAAAAACTGCCGGCTGCCAATAACGTAATGGCAGACCATCACTTCAAAGATGCAGCCACCAAAAAGTTCTATACTAACGCCAATGTATCGGTAGGAGTGAAAATCACCGACTACCTGAACTTCAAAACCAGCTATGCCTATCGCGGCACTCACTACCGCTACAATTCACATCGCCCGGACTATATCTCGAATGCCCAAAACCCCAATCTTTATCCCTACAGCTACGAAGGCACTTATTATTGGGAAGAGCAAGTAATAGATAATGTACTGAACTTTAACAAAGAATTTGGCAAACACAACGTATCGGCTATGCTCGGCTCGTCTATTACCACCACCAAATATACCGATAACGGTGTAGGTGTAGAGGGTAAAAGCACTAAGTATTATGTAGATGAAAACGGAAACCTTGCTTCACGCGACGAACCTGCCGGTTTCCTCGATCCTACTTTCAGCACCATTGATGCCGGTATAGGCGGAACATTCACAGGTGACGGCAGCAATTACAAATACAACCGCGCTTCTTTCTTCGGTCGTGTAAACTATTCTTTTGCCGGTAAATATTTGTTCCAAGCCACTGTACGCCGTGACGGTTCTTCCAAATTCGGTGTAAACAACCGTTGGGGAACTTTCCCCTCCATAGCACTTGGTTGGAGAATCAGTGAAGAGACTTTCTACCCGAAAGATTTCTTTATAAACAACTTGAAGTTCCGCGCCAGCTGGGGACGTCTCGGCAATGAGAACGCATTAGGCTACTACGACTTTCAGGCACTTATCTCACGTAGTAACCGCTGGGAAGGAGGCTACATACAAGGTAGCGGAAACAGTGCTTGGCAAGGTGCAGCTTCATGGGCTATGGAAAACCGTAGCCTGAAATGGGAAACCACCGACACGAAGAACATTGGTTTCGACCTCGGTATGTTCAACAACCGCCTGACCGGTAGCATCAACTACTATGTCAACCAAACGGAAGACTTGCTTATCACCAAGCGACTCTCTCCATCCGCAGGTTACGAGAACCCTATCCTGAACGTAGGCAAAATACGTAACAACGGTATAGAGTTGGAATTGAACTGGAGCGACAAAGTGAAAGACTTCGAATACAATGTAGGTTTCAATTTCTCTACCACCAAGAACAAAGTAGTGGAATTGGCAGATCAAGGTCAATCACTGCCCTCCACGGGTCTGCTTTGGGACACCGACCATATTCCGGCATACGCCAAAGAGGGTAAACCCATCAGCGGTTTCTACCTGTATCGCACAGGTGGTATCTTCCAGAGCGATGAAGAAGCTGCTGCTTACGTCAACAAGGACGGCAAACGTCTCTTGCCCAATGCTAAAGCCGGTGATATCCGCTTCTTGGACGTGAACAACGACGGCGTCATCGATGAAAATGACAAAGAATACTGCGGCACCGGCATCCCCAAAGTAGAAGCCAACCTGAACTTCTCGGGTGCCTATAAAGGCTTCGACCTCTCATTCAGTTTCGGCGGCATGTTCGGTCACAAGCTCTACAATGGTAACCGTTATTTCTACGAATCCATGAGCGCACCTTCCAATATGCTGGCTACCGTGACAAACGCATGGACTCCGGAAAATCCGCACACCAATGTGCCGCGCGCCATCTACAATGACCCCAACGGTAACTCACGCGAAAGCGAGCGTTTCTTAGAGAATGGTAATTTCGTACGTCTGCGCCAAGCACAAATCGGCTATTCCCTGCCACAATCATTGTTGAAAAAAGCCTATATCGAGAAACTGCGTTTCTACGTAAGCGGAGATAACCTGTTCACCATCACCAAGTACAACGGTGTAGACCCGGAATTCTCAACGAGCAGTCCGCTGAATACCGGTATAGACCGCCACATCTATCCGTTTACCCGTTCATTTACCGTAGGCGCACAACTTACATTCTAAATCTTATACTTAATACTAAAAAACAAAAGACATGAAGAAATTAATATATTTGGTAAGCATCTGCCTCGCAATGACCGCTACTTCGTGCGATGATTTTCTCACTGTTTCTTCGCCCGATGAAGTAACCACCGGCAACTTCTGGAAGTCAGAAAGCGAAATACAAGCCACTATGGCATCCGTATATGCACAGCTCTATCACGGCGATGCTTGGGCAACCAGTGAAGTACGCTATCCGGTAGAAGAGTATCGTTCCGATTTATTCTATCCCGGTGAAGACGCCATCAACTATCAGAATTGGACTGACATTTACAAATTCACTTATACGAACGGAAACACCCAATTCTCCTATTACTATAAAGACTTATACCGGGGCATCAACTTTGCCAATCAAATATTGGAATATGCCCCGCAAGTGCCCGAAGGCAACATCAGCGAAGAGAAGCGTGCCGAACTGATAGCCGAAGCCCACTTCATGCGCGGTTACTATCACTTCATGTTGCTGATGAACTGGGAAAAGATTATCATCCGCAACAAATATCTCTCTGACCAAGCGGATTTGAACAAGCCTTTAAGCGACCGTATCGCCTGCTGGGAATTTGTGATTGATGAGTTGCAAAAAGGTACAGCTCTTCCCGCTACAAGAACCAATGCTGAAACAGGACGTGCCACGAAAGGCACTGCTTACTCCTACTTAGGATTTGCCTACCTCACACGTGCCTACGAAGAACCTTCTGCAAAAGATGCGCACCTGACGGAATCTCTGAAAGCTCTCAACGAAGTGAAAGGATATGAATTAGTAAGCGGAGATGACCTTGTTAACATGTTCAATGGTCATAACAAGAACTGCAAGGAATCTATCTTTGAGGTTCAGTTCAGCAGCTCTACCGAAAACGGCGCGCGCTACTACTCGCAGATGCACTACTTCATCCTTTCTAACCGCACCGGTGGCTGGGACGAAATCCTGCCCGATGCCAAATTGGTGAACGAATTCAAGAAAGAAGGCAAGACTTCACTCTCGGGTATGTATGACGAACGTCTGTACAATACACTTTTCTTCAAGGATGATTTCTGGAACGACGGTACCGGAAAAATCTATGGAAACGACTATGCGGACCTGCACTGGCAATGGCTGACAAATACCGACGGTAAATATGTTGATGCCAACGGAAATGTGATTACAGAAGACGAATTGGAAGAGAAAGGAGTAAAAGACTATTACGACCGTCCTTCTTTCCGCAAGATTGCCCCTTATGATATAACAGACCTGGAGAACGATGTGTACGGAGCCAACGTCCTGCTGATGCGCTACGTAAATGTCCTATTGATGAAAGCCGAAGTACTGAACGAGCAAGGACATCCCGAACTGGCTATTCCCATCATAAACGAAATACGACAGAAACATGGTAACATGCCTGCCATGACGGGCACAAGTCAGGCAGACGTAAAGGCACAGATTGAGCACGAACGTATCATTGAGTTCCCGTTGGAAGGGTACCGCTTCTTCGACCTACGCCGCTGGGGTAAGTTAGAAGAGACAGTGGGAAGCCGCGGCTTCGTGAAAGGCAAGCACGAATTCTACCCCATTCCTTTGTGGGAAGTAAATGCCAACTCTGCATTAAATGCAACGGCAGAAGGAGAATAACCTTTTCTATATATAAATCCTTCAAGGCGGCATTTGCCCCGGCAATGCCGCCTTGTTTACTTTGAAAGCTTTATCTTTGCCACTAAAAAAACGACATAGATATGTTCACTATTATCGGACTCATGCTCACAGGTATGCTGCTGGGCTACCTCTTACGGAAACGTGACTTAAAGAAAATCCATCAAATCATCACCCTGCTCATCTGGCTGTTGCTGTTTATCCTCGGCATCGAAGTAGGCGGAAACGAGCAAATCATCAAAGGGCTGCACACCATAGGACTCGAGGCAATCATACTCACCGTGGGCGGCACTTTGGGAAGCGTCATCGCTGCTTGGGCATTGTGGAGAGCTTTGTATAAGAAGGAAGGAGGCAAGGCATGAAAGGAAGCCTTATCATAGTGGGATTCTTCGTGCTGGGCACGCTTTGCGGAGTTTTCCGCCTAATACCCGCCGATTTCATCATGGAGAGTCAAATCAGCTTCTATGCCCTTTGCGCACTGATGTTCTGCGTAGGGCTGAGCGTGGGCAACGACCCGCAGACCCTGAAGAACTTCCGGTCGCTCAATCCGCGGTTGGTGTTTCTGCCCGTCATGACCATATTGGGCACGCTGGCAGGTTCCGCAGCCGTCAGCCTGATTTTGACGCACCGCTCCCTAACGGACTGCCTGGCTGTAGGCTCAGGGTTCGGCTACTACTCGCTTTCCAGCATCTTCATCACCCAATACAAGGGAGCCGAGCTGGGAACCATTGCCCTACTCGCCAATATCAGCCGCGAGATACTGACCCTGCTCGCCGCCCCGCTGCTGGTGCGCTGGTTCGGCAACCTGGCGCCTATATCCGCCGGCGGTGCCACGACTATGGACACCACGCTCCCTATCATTACCCGCACGGCAGGACAGCAATTTGTGGTGGTTTCCATATTCCACGGCTTCATCGTCGATTTCAGCGTACCGTTTCTGGTGACCCTGTTCTGTTCGATATAAACCCATAACTCAAGAAAAACCATGAAAAACAAACTTTATACCCTTTTCCTCTCCTCGCTGCTTTGCACGGGTGCCCTGGCAGACAACGAGCCGTGGCAAAACCCGCAAGTCAACGAGATAAACCGGGAGCCGATGCACGCATACTTCACTCCGTTTACCAGCGAAGCCAACGCATTGAAGCAACGCTCGCTGCCTGCCGACGTACGGTTCGACGTAAATCCGGCAACGGAACGCCGTATCTCCCTGGACGGCACCTGGAAATTCCTGTTCTCGAAGAACAACGGACTTTGCCCCGAAGACTTCCACAAACCGGGATACAACACCCGCAAATGGAGCAAGATAGAAGTTCCCGGCAGTTGGGAACTGCAAGGGTTCGATGCCCCCATCTACACCGACACGCGCTATCCCTTCGAACCCAACCCGCCGCACGTGCCTACCGACTATAACCCCGTAGGCGCCTACATCCGCGAGTTTACCGTACCGGCAGGCTGGGCAGGCATGGACATCTTCCTCGATTTCGAAGGAGTGGAGTCCGCCTACTATGTATGGGTGAACGGCGAACTTGCCGGATATGCCGAAGACAGCCGTCTGCCGTCGCACTTCAACATCACCCGACTGTTGAAAAAAGGCAGCAACAAGCTTGCCGTAAAAGTATTCCGTTACAGCGACGGCTCTTACCTGGAAGGGCAGGACTACTGGAAATACAGCGGCATCGAACGGAGCGTCTATCTCTATGCCCGTCCGCAGAGCCGCGTAAAGGATTTCCGCATGACGGCGGAACTGGTAAACGGCTACAAGGACGGCGAACTGAAACTGGACGTCATCCTTCATCAGCCCAAAGCCGGAGAAACGGTGGAAGTGAAGGTGATGGACAAGGACAGGGTTATCTACGACCGGAAGAAGTCCGTAACTTCCGCCACAGACACCTTGTTTGCCCGGCAGCAACTCTTCCCTGACGCACGCCCCTGGAATGCCGAAACGCCGAACACCTACACGTTGGTGGTCAGCACCTACGACGCGCAAGGCAAACCGCTGGAGTCGTTCACCCACCTGTTCGGTTTCCGCAGCGTGGAAATGACGAACGGCATGCAGCTGATAAACGGGCAGCCCGTGCTCTTCAAGGGAGTGAACCGCCACGAACACGACCCGTACAAGGGACGTACCGTGAGCGTTGCCTCCATGATACAAGACATCCGGCTGATGAAACAATTCAACCTGAACGGCGTGCGCAACTGCCACTATCCCAACAACTACGCCTGGTACGAGCTGTGCACGGAGTTCGGCCTTTACATGGTGGACGAAGCCAACATCGAAAGCCACGGAATGATGTTCCACAAGGACGAAACGCTTGCCAACTATCCCGACTGGGAACTGCCGTTCATGCAGCGCATGAGCCGCATGATTGCCCGCGACCGCAATTGCAGTGCCATCGTCACATGGTCCATGGGCAACGAGTCGGGCTACGGAAAGCACTTCGAAACACTCTACGACTACACCAAGCAGGCAGACCCCACACGCCCCGTGCAATACGAAGGCGGCGGCTACAATGCCAAAAGCGACATCTACTGCCCCATGTATGCACGCATCTGGCGGCTGCACCAGCACGTCAACCAGCGCGACAAACGCCCCATGATACTCTGCGAGTACGCCCATGCCATGGGCAACAGCGTGGGCAACTTCCAAGACTATTGGGACCTGATTTACAAGTACGACCAACTGCAAGGCGGTTTCATCTGGGACTGGGTGGACCAGACTTTTGCCATCAAGGACGACAACCGCCGCGACATCTGGGCGTTTGGCGGCGACATGGGTTTCGTGGGCGTGGTAAACGACTCCAACTTCTGCGCCAACGGCCTGGTTGCAGCCGACCGCACCCCGCATCCGCATATCTACGAGGTGAAGAAAGTGTTGCAATACATCCACTTCGAACCCCTCGCCTTCACACCGAACAAGATAAAGGTGACCAACCGGCACGACTTCATCGGACTGGAAGGTTACCGTCTCCGCTGGGCAGTGGAGTGTGACGGCAAAGCCGTGCAGAGCGGCGAAACGGATTTCCCCGCAATAGCCCCGGGAAGCTCCGCCGCCATAGAACTCCCGCTCAAGACATTGCCTGCCGACGGCAAGGAGTATTTCCTCACCTTGCGCGCCTTCACCAAACACGAAGCGCCGTTAGTGCCGGCAGGACATGAAACAGCCGTCGAGCAATGGTTGCTGCCCGCCGCTCCGGCTGCCAAGACCGTAGAGCCTGCCGGCGGCATGCTCACGACAGAACGCAGCGACAGCGCCATCCTGCTGAAAGGCAACAGCTTCCAGGTATGCTTCTCCGCCCGCAACGGCGAAATGACAAGCCTCAGCTACAACGGAAAGGAGATGGTAAAAGAAGGACTGCAACCCAACTTCTGGCGTCCGCTGACCGATAACGACATCCCCAACGGACACCTTTACCGTTGCGCCACCTGGCGGACAGCCGCACGGGATGCCCGGCTGGAGAACCTGGAACTGACGGAAGGCAAGCAGCTGGCAGTGCTCACCGCCACCTACCGCATGGAAGCGCAAGACTCCCGCCTGCAGACAGTCTACGAGATACGCCCCGACGGCGCCATCCGCGTCAGCATGCACTTCGTGCCCGGCAAGAAACCGCTGAACGAAATGCCCCGACTGGGCATGCGCATGGTGCTGCCTGCCGAGTATGAAATGATGTCCTGGCTGGGACGCGGACCGCAGGAGAACTATGCCGACCGCAAGAGCGGCACCCTCATCGGACGCTACCAATCAACGGTATGGGACACTTTCCACCCGTATGTACGTGCCCAGGAGACGGGCAACCACTGCGATGTGCGCTGGGTTGCCTTGCGCGATGCCAATGGAAACGGCCTGCTTGTCACCGGAGACAAGCCGCTCAGCGTCAGCGCGTGGAACTTCCCTATGGAAGACCTCGAATACCGCCCGTCGCAAATAGAGCGCCGTCATGGCGGCAGCATCCGGAAGAAGGACATGGTGTGGCTCAACATCGACCACCTGCAAATGGGCGTGGGCGGTGACAACACCTGGGGAGCGCAGACGCATCCCGAATACACCATTACCCCGCACGAATGGAAATACAGCTTCACCCTGCAGCCGCTCACCGCGGAACAGGATGCCGCCGAACAGGCACATAAACGTTGGTTCTAAAAACAAAACTCAAAGCCATGCTACATAAAGTAAAATCTTTACTCTGCCTTCCGCTGCTGGTTGCAGGCCTCACCGCCTGCCAACCGGACAGCCGGAACGCTACGGAAAGAAGGTACGCCTTCAACAATATCCTGGATATAGCCTATACGCCCGATACCCTGCACCGATGCTACGGCTGGTTCACCGATGCCGGTTCATGGATGGGCTTCACGCTGCCCGAAAAGGAGAAATGGGTGAACGGTTTCTGCGGCCCTTTCAGCCTTGACATGTTCCGCCGTCAATGGATGGCACAGTCTGCCGTGACGGTCGGGTTTGCCGAAGCCCCCGACGAGAGCCTTATTCCCGACTCCACGTGTTATTATCCCGGCGAACTCTATATGTCCGCACATTCCGGCAAAGGCACCATCAGCCAGCGCCTCAACTTCGTCAATGCCACCACCGCCCTGCTGCGCGTCCATACGGACCACGCCGGCGGACTGGTATTTACAGGCAGCCAATGGGGCAGCAATGTCACGGTAAGCGTGGAGCAGAACTCGGTCATCGCCCGTCATTCCGGCGGCGAAAGCGTGGTTGTGACATTCACGCCCGACATCGCCCCGACAAGCCTTGACGGCAACTACACCGCCACGCTGCGTCCTTCGAAAGGAGAAACCGACGTAGCCATCTCCTTCTTCACCTCCGAAAAGGAGCTGGCTGCCGGCATACCGAACGTGACCACGCTGCTCAACAATCCGGAAGAAGCCCTGCATGCCAACTCCGAACGTTGGGAAGGCTATCTGCAGAAAATCCTGCGCACCGACATGAAACCCGAATACGACCGCATTGCCGTGAAAGCCGTGACAACGCTTATCTCCAACTGGCGGACACACCGTGGCGGGCTGCTGCACGAGGGCATCATCCCCAGCCATGCCGTAGGCTACTTTGTAGGCTTTTGGGCATGGGACAGCTGGCGCTTCAGCGCCGGGACCGCCAAGTTCGACCCGGAGCTGGCAAAGAATAACATCCGTGCCATGTTCGACTACCAGCAACCCGACGGCATGATTATAGACTGCATCTACACCGACCCGTCGGAAAACAACGCGCGCGACAGCAAACCGCCTTTGGTGTGCTGGGCGGTAGACGAAATCTTTACGCACACAGGCGACACCGCCTTTGTCGCGGAAATGTATCCGCAACTGCTCTCGTACTACAAATGGTGGTACAAGAAACGCGACCACAACCGCAACGGCATGTGCGAGTACGGCTCCACCGACGGCACTCTGGAAGCTGCCGCCTGGGAAAGCGGCATGGACAACGCCATCCGCTTTGACAACGCCGTCATGCTGAAAAACGAAGGTTACGAGGATGCCTGGAGCACGAACCAGGAGAGCGTGGACCTGAACGCCTACCTTGCGCTGGAATGCAGGCTGCTGAAAAAGTTTGCCGGGCTGCTGGGCAATGCGTTCGACGGTCCCGACTACAGCGACAAGGTTGCCGGCTATTTCTTCGACACGAAGATAAACTTCTTCTGCGACCGCCGTTTGAAGGACGGCTCATTCATCGAAGAGCCCGGATGCGAAGCCTACACCCCGTTATGGACGGAGATAGCCACGCAGGAACAGGTAGACAGCATGCTGCCCATGCTTCGTGACACTGCCAAATTCTCTACGTACATCCCCTTCCCGACCATCGCGGCAGACAATCCCAAGTACAACCCGCGCGGCTATTGGCGAGGTCCCATCTGGCTGGACCAGACCTACTTTGCCATCCGCGGGCTGCGCAACTACGGCTACGACGAACTGGCAGACCGCTACACCCTGCAGGTGTTCGACCGCCTGAACGGCCTGAAAGAGGATGCTCCGATACACGAGAACTATGGCACACACACAGGCGAGCGGCTGAAAGCCCCGCACTTCAGCTGGAGTTCATCGCACTTGCTGATGCTGTATGACGACTACGGCAAGAAACTGAAGTAGCGGATACCGGATGTCCCCTGAAACGACGCGGTTGTCGCCACTCTATCGGCAAGGTCTTGCCCACGGCTTCTTCATTTGCAGGAGCCAAAGAGGGTGTCAAAACTAAAATGACCGCTCCCAAAAATTACAGATTATAACCATCACACTTAAAAGGGTCGTATCAAGCTCGGCATTGAGTAATGATACGACCCTTTCTTTTGTCTTTTAACATGCTCAAATTTCAAATTATAAGTTCCTGTTTCCGGAAGTCGAGTTTTGATACCCTATCGTGACAGGAATTACAAGCCGACAGCCATACCGGGGAGACACGACCGGAGAGACCGCGCAAACAGACAGGCGGAAGCGGACAAACGGAAACGGACCGGTGAAGAACAAACGGATAAAAGCAGGCGGGCGAAATATCCCCGCCAAATGCTTATTA
>NZ_CAJTSC010000060.1 GCF_910578895.1 uncultured Bacteroides sp. | reverse complement strand
GGAGTTGGGAAGTTTATGTTTCATACACCAAAGATAGGGGTTTTAACTAATTCCCACAAGTTTTCAAACTGAACCCCGAAAACCCTGTGGATATGTTATGTTAATACGGGTCAGTTCGGCTCAGTTTGAATACTTGGGGAGGGATTTATCAATCATTTGCTACAGCAAGCGTCAGCACGCTAATCCGTATGCCTGCCACATCCCGGAACGCATCGGCACATGCCGTGGTGGTGGCTCCTGTGGTAAGCACATCATCCACCAGCAAAATATGTTTCCCGACAAAACGTTCGGGATAGAGCAGATGAAAGATGCCGTCCACATTCTCCCAACGTTCATAGGCAGATTTTCTTGTCTGCGTCTCCGTATGCTTTTTCCGCACCACCGAAGAAACATCCAAAGGAATGCCCGTGACCGCCGCAATGCCTTGAGCTATACACTCACTTTGGTTATACCTGCGCATTTGTTGTTTGCGGGGATGCAAAGGGACGGGAATCATGACATCTACTTCATGAAAGAATCCCGAAACAGCCAATTCCGCCGCCATAAAGCGTCCCATTGTCTCCCCCAAATCCTTACGACCGCCATATTTCAACTGATGCAGGATGTGACAGTAATCACTGCCTTTATGATAAAAGAAATAAGAAGCGGCACGCCCTAAAGGGAACTTTCCCCAAAACATACGTTCCACCAGATTGTCTGCACGAAGATGATAATTCGTACGGGGCAGATCCATATTGCATTTCAGGCAAATAGCCTCCTCTCCTTCCTGCAAGGGCATGCCACACACGGCGCACTGACGAGGAAAAAACAGATGAAGAAAAGACAAAAACCATCTTTTAAACGTGTTTCCCATCACGACAGTCTATTTGTCCGCCACCTGCTTATAAACAAGCTTTCCACGTTGGCTCACAGTCCATTGCCCATTCTCCAAACGCACATTCTTCGTATCATCATCCTCAACATTCCAGGCATATCCGCCGGCAGGCAAGCCGCGACGGAAAAGAATCTCGTTCGGAGCATCCTCTGCGGAAAAGAACAGCTCCACTTGCATGGAATCGGGACTAAACACAAGGAACAACGTCTTCCCCGTATCTTCCACGGCACTCAAGCGGACACCCTTCTCCCACAGACGGATGCAATCTTTCTGCACCTCGCTCCAGGTGTATCCTGCCGAAGCGATACACCCGTGCTCGTCCCGGTCGTTTCCTACCATTCCTGCCTTTTCCGTCTTATCGGCAGCTTCAACTTTCTTTTCGCGGTTACTTGCACAGCCTGCCAGCAACGTTCCGGCGCATAACAGGCACATAGATATCATCTTTATATTCATACTACAGATTCAATGAATTGAGTTTCATGTCCAAAGGTAGAAACAAATCATTAATTAAAAAAGTTTCTTGCCACAACCACTCCTAATATTGTTTCGCCAACTACCACAGATGTTGAAAAATACGACATCACCCTTATTTTATCAACACATCACTGTTTAAATAAAAAATTTAATGTTTTAATTTACACTCGGAAAACGTAGGATTACCACCCGGAAAACCGACATAATCATTTTACTAATCTATAACACATGAAAAAAAGTATCCTATTTATCACGGGCCTTCTGCTTTGTATCTTCTGCCTGAAAAGCAATGCCCAGCAAACCAGACGGGAAGTTACCTGGGAAAAGATGGAAGACGTCACAGTGCCCATTCCGCCACAAGTACATCCACGGCTCTATGTACGTTCCGCCAATCTGCCGGATTTAAAGAAACGGATGAATCATCCGCACGTAAAGGAAGTCATTGCCACGCTGAACAAATTAGGCAAGGACCGCACACCCGAAGAAGAAGCCAAAGTCAAGGACAGAGGCTTCCGTTACTACTTCGAGATGCGCGGTGTGACCAGCCGCGTACAGGTACAAGCGCTCGACTACCTTGTATATGGCGACAAGAAACAAGCCCGAAGCGCCATCACCGCCATGCTTGACACGCTCCGGAACGTCAACTACGGCACAAAAGGAGATTTGTCCCGCGCCAGCGGTGTGATGCTGACCTGCGGCGCCATCGTATACGACTGGTGCTACGACCAGATGAAGGAATCTGAAAAAAAGGCTTATATAGAGTCCTTTATCCGCATAGCCAAAACGATGGAATGCGGTTACCCGCCACGCAACAACGAACCGATTGCCGGACACTCCAGCGAGTGGATGATATTGCGTGACATGTTGTCTGCCGGCATAGCCATCTACGATGAATATCCGGACATGTACAACCATGTGATAAAGATGATGTTCAAAGATTACCTCCCCGTAAGAAACTATATTTATTCCGGACACAACTACCATCAGGGGACAAGCTACGCAAACGTACGCTTCAGCAATGACCTTTTTTCACTTTGGATTCTGCAACGCATGGGCGCAGGAGCCATATACGACCCGGCACAGCAGTTTGTCCTGTATGACTTCATCTATCGCCGCCGTCCCGACGGACAGGTAATGCCGGCAGGAGACACCAATCCTATCAGGAAAAACATGCCGTCCTATTCGCTGCCCGCCATGCTTGCATCCAGTTTCTACAAAGACAGCTACTTGGCATACGAGTACGAACGCAAGCCCAACATCGAACGCCATTGCCTTATCTTCGACATCCTGTGGAGAGATTTCGAACTGAAGGCCAAAGCCCCCGACGACCTGCCGCTGACGCGCTACTCAGGCACTCCGTTCGGTTGGATGATAGCCCGCACGGCATGGGACAAGAACAGCGTGATTGCCGAAATGAAAATAAACGAGCAGTTTGTCGGCAACCATCAACACATGGACGGCGGCTCTTTCCAACTCTATTACAGAGGTCCTCTTGCCATTGACGCGGGAGCCTATCAAGGAAGTTCCGGCGGATACAACAGCCCGCACAACAAGAATTTCTTCAAACGTACCATCGCACATAACTCGTTACTGATATACAATCCCGACGAAAAATTCGCCTGCTGGAACTACGGCGGAGGCGGAAAAACCGAATTTGCCGCCAATGACGGCGGTCAACGCATGCCCGGCGACCGTTGGGAAACCTGCCGTTCGTTCAAACAACTGTTAAGCAAAGATTACACCACGGGCAGGACACTGGCACACGGCTTCGGTCCCGATGCCCATAAGCCCGACTACTCTTATCTGAAAGGAGACATCACGCAAGCCTATACGGATAAGGTAAAAGAGGTGAAACGCTCCTTCGTATTCCTAAATCTGCACGCCTCCGAAGTGCCTGCCGCACTAATCGTTTTTGACAAGGTGGTATCTTCCGACCCGCAATTCAAAAAATACTGGCTGCTGCACAGCGTTGAAGAACCTGCCATAGAAGGGAACCGCTTCACAATCCGGCGCACCAAAAACGGTGATACGGGAATGTTGCAAAACCATGTATTATTGCCCGAAACCAACAACGCGCAAATAGAAAAGGTAGGCGGCAAGGGAAAAGAGTTCTGGGTGTTCGGCACCAACTATCCCAATGACGCGCTGCCCAACCGCCCCGACGACGCCAACGAACGGGGAGCATGGCGCGTGGAAATTTCTCCCGCAGTTCCTGCTGCCGAGAACTACTTTTTGAACGTAATGCAGGTTGCAGACAACACCTGCAAGCAGATGAACAACGTGAAACGCATTGATGCCGAACGAGTGGTAGGCGTGCAGATAGCCGACCGAATCGTTACTTTCAGCAAAGACAGCCGCCCCCTGTCCGGCAAGGTCGATATGAAAGTGGACGGAAACGCTACCCTGAAATTCGTCGTTACCGACCTCGTTCCGGGAACATGGCAAATCAAGAAAGACGGAAAAGTGTATATTCCCGCTATGGAAGTCCGCTCGGACGACGGCATCCTTTCTTTTGAAGGCACTGCCGGACATTACGAGTTCCTGCGGTAAACAGATGTGCTAAATAATCTGCCTGGCTATCCAGGCACAGGCTTCCGCATCGGCCAGCGCATGGTGATGTTGCTCTAACCGGTAACCGCACCATGCCGCTACCGTATGCAGCTGATAATTGGGAAGCCCCTTAACGGCACGGCGTGCCGCCTGCAAAGTACAACGAAAATCATACTCCGGATAATCCATGCCATAAGTTCGGAATACCGCTTTCAGGCAACGCTCATCGAACGCTTTGTTATGTGCCACCAGCGTCAGCCCCTCAATCCGGGGAGTAATCTCCCGCCATACGGTCGGGAAAATAGGCGCACGGGCAGTATCCGCCAAAGTCAGCCCATGCACACGGGTATTCCAATATGTATAATATTCAGGTTCCGGACGAATCAAGCTGTAGTATTTATCTACAATCTCTCCGTCCCGCACAATGACTATACCAACACTGCATACACTGGTGCACTGCTCGTTGGCTGTTTCAAAATCTATGGCGGCAAAATTCTCCATGAAACGACTAATCCATGTTACATCCGAAGTTAATAACTTCGCACTATAACCGCAAAGATAAATGAAAATCGCAGGAATCTCACACCGCCGGGATAAAGAAAATGTTTTTTCTTTAGAGGAAAGATATAATATTTCGAAACAACACCCATTAAGAACCACAGTTTTTTCATTTACAGGAGCTAAAGGGAGCTATCTCCCTTCGGGATAGGAGTCAAAAGCCGACAACCACACCGAAGAATACGACTGCGGAGACCGCACAGACAGGCAGGCGGAAGCGGACAAACGGAAACGGACCGGAGAAGAACAAACGGATAAAAGCAGGCGGGCGAAATATCCCCGCCAAATGCTTATTATCAGTAACATACGAGTGCCACTCGTTTTCTGCAAGGTGGAACTTTATTCCCAGCTTGCCGGGAACGCGTTCCCACCTGATTGGGAATACGTTCCCAACATGCAGGGAACACGTTTCCAACCAGGTGGGAATACCGGAAGAAAAAGAAGCTGTCAGCCACGGGGCTTTTATTCACGGAATCCATCAGAAGTCAGAGGAAGAAGGGCGACAACTCCCTTCAATTCCTGTAAATGAAAGGACCGTGGTTAAGAGCCTGTTTAAATTTTCTTCAAAAAACTCACGTAACCACACTTTTCAGGCACTGATGACACACTTGCAACCTTTCCTATGCAATCACGATGAGAGTGTGTCAAAACCCTCTTGCCACTTAACAGGCAAAACCTTACCGGCGTATTGGCAGACTTTTCAATCTCCCGTGTAGGATTATTTACTATCTTTGCCTATCGCAACCACTAAAGTTATAAGAAAATGGAACATCCCCTCTCCCAATTCAGATATTGCCCGAAATGCGGCTCGGAACATTTTGAAATTCATGATGAGAAATCAAAGCTGTGCAAAGATTGCGGCTTTACCTATTATTTCAACCCCTCCTCCGCCACTGTTGCCCTGATTGTGAACGAACAAAACGAACTGTTGGTGTGCCGCCGCGCCAAAGAACCGGCAAAAGGAACACTGGACCTGCCGGGCGGCTTCATCGACATGGCGGAAACCGGCGAAGAAGGTGTGGCACGCGAAGTGAAGGAAGAGACAGGCATGACAGTGGCAGCAACCGAATACCTGTTTTCATTGCCAAATATTTATGTCTATTCGGGATTTCCCGTACATACGCTGGATATGTTTTTCCGTTGCGCCGTAACCGATACCCTGCACTTTAAAGCAATGGACGATGCGGCGGAAGTGTTCTTTCTTCCGCTAAAAGACATACGTCCGGAAGACTTCGGGCTGGCATCCATCCGTAAAGGTGTGCAAATGTTCCTGGCAGATATGCTCCACGGTTCCAAGCATCCATACATCCCGCAAACGGATAGTTTTAAACGATAGAGCCGCAACTATATCCTAAAAAAAACAAACAATCAGAACATTTTCAAACCAAAACCTGTATTTTTGTAAAAGAATCTATTCTAATCATTGAAAATGAAACATAAAATCTACCGCATATTATGCACCGCGCTTTGTTGCGCACCTTTGCTTGTCGCCGCACAAACGAACGAAAAAATCACATCCCCGCAACAGCTGTATGAAGAAGGGCGGCATCTGTTCCGTCAAAAGGCTTTTGCAGCGGCCATGTCTCCGTTGCAAGCTTTTGTGAAACAAATCGATGCGGAAGGGAGTCCGTTGTCCGCTATCGGAGACAGGGAAGAAGCCGAATACATGTTGGTATGCGCCGAATACGAACTGAGAAGTCCCAACAGCATAGAACTGCTCCGGGGTTATCTTGATACGCATCCCGACACTCCCCATGCCAACCGCATTTACGCACTCATAGCATCCGCCTACTTCTTCGAAGAAAAATATGACGATGCGCTGGCAATGTTCAACTCAGCCCGCCTTGACCTTTTGGGTGACGAAGAACGGGATGACATGACCTACCGCCTGGCAACCTGCTACTTGAAAACCGGAAATGTAAAAGAAGCCGCCATCTGGTTCGAGACATTACGCAACACCGGCTCCAAGTATGCGGCAGACTGTACGTACTACCTCTCGTATATCCGTTATTCCCAACAGCGGTATGACGATGCGCTTAGCGGTTTCCTCAGTTTACAGGACAATGCAAAGTACAAGATGCTCGTACCTTATTATATTGCGGAAATATACCTGGCTATAAATAATCATGACAAAGCCGAGATAGTTGCGCAAAACTACCTGTCCGCCTATCCCAACCAGAAATATACAGGAGAGATGCACCGCATACAAGGTACGGCGGATTACCGTTTCGGCAGATATCAGGAGGCAGTGAAAGCCTTCAACCGCTATCTGAAAGAAAATGCGGAACCTGTCCGGAGAAGAGACGCGCTCTACATGTTGGGAATGTCCTACTACCGGACGGGAGTCTATTCGCAAGTCCCCGTTGTCCTGGGTGAGGTGACCACCGCCAAAGACGCGCTTGCCCAAAACGCCTACCTGCACATGGGATTGGCATACCTGCAACTTGCCGACAAGAACAAGGCACGTATGGCTTTTGAACAGGCAGCCACGTCCGATGCCGATTTGAAGATAAAGGAGCAGGCGGCCTACAACTACGCACTCTGCATCCATGAAACGGCTTACTCCGCTTTTGGCGAGTCGGTTACGGTCTTCGAAAACTTCCTGAACGAGTTTCCCAATTCCGCATACACCGACCAAGTAAGCAGCTATCTTGTAGAAGTGTACATGAATACCCGCAGCTATGATGCCGCACTCAAATCCATCGAACGCATTGCACATCCCGGCAAGGCAATCTTGGAAGCCAAGCAGAAAATCCTGTTCCAACTGGGCGCCCAATCATTTGCCAACACGCAGTTTGAGCAGGCAATCAATCATTTCAGCCAAAGTATCGCCTTAGGACAATACAATCTGCAAACCAAGGCCGATGCCCTATATTGGCGAGGTGAGTCTTACTACCGGCTGAACCGCATGCAGGAAGCCGCCCGCAATTTTAACGATTACCTCTCCATCACTCCGCAGAAGAATACGGAAATGTATGCCCTTGCCTACTACAACCTGGCATACATAGCTTTCCACAAGAAGGATTATGCAACGGCACAAAACCGTTTCCTGAAATTCATCCAATTGCAAAAGAACGGGGAAGCCACCGTCCTTGCCGACGCGTACAACCGTATTGGCGACTGCCACTTGCATGTCCGCCGCTTTGACGAAGCCAAACAGTACTACACCCGGGCAGAAAACTTAGGCACACCTGCCGGTGACTACTCTTACTATCAGCTGGCTTTGGTATCGGGTCTGCAAAAAAATTATGACGAGAAAATCGCTTTGCTGAATCAGCTGGCAAGCAAATATCCCAATTCTCCCTACGCTGTCAACGCACTCTACGAGAAAGGCCGCTCTTATGTGCAAAACCGTAACAGCAATCAAGCAATCGCTACTTTCCGGGAATTGCTGGGCAAGTATCCCGAAAGCCCCATCAGCCGCAAGGCTGCCACGGAAATCGGTCTGCTGTATTATCAGAACGATGATTACAACCACGCCATTGAAGCCTATAAATACGTTATAACCAAATATCCGGGCAGCGAAGAGGCGCGTCTTGCCATGCGCGACTTGAAATCCATTTATGTGGAAGCCAACCGCGTGGATGAGTTTGCCGCGCTTGCCGCCCAAATGCCGGGCAGCATCCGCTTTGAGCCCAGCGAGCAAGACTCTCTGACTTATATTGCCGCAGAAAAAGTGTATATGAAAGGGGAAATCACTCCTGCAAGGGAAAGTTTCATCCGCTATCTGCAAAGTTATCCGAACGGAGCTTTCAGCCTGAATGCGCATTATTACCTGAGCCTCATCGGAAAAGAACAAAAAGACGAGCCCGCCGTATTGGAGCATACCGGCAAACTGCTGGAATATCCGGACAGCCCGTATTCGGAAGAAGCCTTGCTGATGCATGGGGAAATCCTGTTCAACCGCCAGGAATACGAACAGGCTTTGGCGGACTACAAGCAGCTGCAAGCACGCGCCACAACTGCCGAGCGCCGTCAACTGGGCGCCACGGGGATATTGCGATGCGGCACATTGTTGAAGGACGACATAGAAGTGATACAGGCCGCAACCGCTTTACTCGCCGAAGCCAAACTGGCTCCGGAATTACAAAACGAAGCCCTGTACCATCGCGCCAAAGCTTACCTGAACCAAAAAGCGGTGAAAAAAGCCACGGATGATCTTACCGTTTTAGCAAAAGACACCCGTACATTATACGGTGCGGAAGCCAAATACCTGATAGCACAGCTGATGTACGACACAGGCGACTATGCTGCCGCCGAAAAAGAGGTGCTGGACTTCATCGACCAAAGCACACCGCACGCCTATTGGCTGGCGCGCAGTTTCATCCTGCTGTCCGACGTATATGTCGCTATGGACAAGAAACTGGATGCACGCCAATACCTGCTGAGCCTGCAACAAAACTATCATGCTGATGACAATATCGAAAGCATGATTCAAGAAAGATTGGAAAAGCTGAAATAAAAGAATATAATGAATATGAGAAAGATACCATATATCCTCAGCGGAATAACGCTGATGGTCCTGCCTTTAGGCATCCATGCCCAGCAGCAACCCCAAGACTCCACCGTAAACCGGACGGTTGTTGTGGAACAGGAATACAATCCCGACATTCTGGACGCATCCAAAATCAACGTACTCCCGAAAATAGAACCGCCGACAGCCACTAAAAGGACCGTGGAATACGATGCCACCCTCATGCCTGCCAACTCCATTCCGGCAACCGTCATGCAGGCGTATACCGGCAAAGAGACGCAAGCCAAGGCACAACCCGGATACGTCAGTTTAGGATATGGCAATTACGGAAATCTGGATGCACGTGCCAGCTACCTGTTTACGCTATCCGACAGAGACCGTATCAATCTGGATTTCCATTTGGACGGCAGGGACGGCAAGCTCAACCTACCCGAAAATGATGGCAAATGGAACTCGTATTACTATCGCACTCATGCCGACATCGGTTATTTGCACCGTTTCAAGAAAGTAGACCTGGATATTGCAGGAAACTTCGGATTGAGCAACTTCAACTTCCTGCCCGGCGTAAGCGCCAGAAAACAAAAGTTCACTTCCGGCGACATTCATTTCGGAGTGAAATCCACCGCTATGGAACTGCCCTTCCGGTTCAGCGCGGAAACAAACCTGATGCTTTATGAGCGCCAATATGATTTCAGTTCATTCGACAACCGGGAAAATATTATCCGTACCAAAGCACAGGTAGCAGGAAGCATATCGGACGAACAGACTGTCGGCATCGGTTTTGCAATGGACAATGTGCTGTACAAGAACAATAATTTTGAAAACCATACATCACTCGACCTGAACCCGTATTACCGTTTGGAAAACGATGACTGGAAAATACATATCGGCGCCCGGGTGGATATGGCCTTCGGTTTTGGCAAGAAGTTCCGGGCAGCACCTGATGTGGCAGCAGAATATAACTTCTCGGACAGCTATGTCCTCTATGCACAGGCAAAAGGCGGAAGATTGCAAAATGATTTCCGCCGTTTGGAGGCATTCTGCCCGTATGGACAAATCATGCCGCAATTGGATGCCACTTACGAACAGGTAAATGCCGCCATCGGCTTCAAAGCCAGTCCGGCAACCGGATTATGGTTGAACCTGTACGCCGGATACCAAAACTTAAAGGATGATTTGTTTTTGAATAATGTGTCTTTCCTCCAACCGGCAGACATTGACGGCAACGAGTATTACCCGATGCTTTCCATCGACCAATGGAATACAAACAACCTGCATGCCGGTGCAGAGATACGTTACGACTATAAAAACATACTGTCATTCGCCATAGCCGGAATTTACCGCAACTGGAGCGCGAAGGCAGACAGCCAGTCCGACATCAAAGATTGGGTACTTGCCTACAAACCGGCATTCGAAGCCAACCTGCACATGGACGTGCGCCCTATATCAGACTTGCTTCTTAACCTTGGCTACCGGCATATTTCGCGCGAGAAGGTGGAGTGGGGCAAAGTTGATGCAGTCAATAACCTCTATTTAGGCGGCAGCTACGAGTTTTTAAGAGGAATATCCGTTTATGCCCGCATAGACAATTTATTAAACCGAAATTATCAATATTATTGGGGATACCCGGCCGAAGGCATCAACTTTATCGGTGGGGTAAGCTTTAAATTCTAACAGGCAAGACAAAAGACATTACGAGTAAAAAAGGTCATTTTTGCTAAATTCTCCTTATATTATAAGGTGGAAAGTTTGTTTTTTCCTACTTTTGCGGGCAAATTAGTGGCTGTAACCACTATTAAACAGAAATTTATGCAGAAAAACCTTGTCATCGTCGAGTCTCCGGCAAAAGCGAAAACCATTGAAAAGTTCCTCGGAAAGGATTATAAAGTCCTTTCCAGTTATGGTCATATACGCGATTTGAAGAAAAAAGAGTTCAGTATTGATATTGATAAAGATTTCAAACCGCATTATGAAATTCCGGGAGATAAGAAAAAGGTTGTAGAAGAACTGAAAGCCGAAGCCAAAGAAGCGGAAACCGTATGGTTGGCATCCGATGAGGACCGCGAGGGAGAAGCAATTGCATGGCATTTGTACGAAGTATTGAAACTACAACCGGAACATACCAAGCGTATCGTTTTCCATGAAATCACCCAAAGCGCCATTCTGAAGGCTATCGAACAGCCACGGAATATTGACATCAACCTGGTAGACGCGCAGCAAGCACGCCGCATTTTGGACCGTATCGTAGGTTTTGAACTTTCACCCGTGCTGTGGAAGAAGGTGAAACCCGCGCTTTCTGCCGGCCGTGTCCAATCGGTCGCCGTCCGCCTTATCGTGGAGCGCGAGCGCGAGATACAGGTTTTTCAATCGGAAGCGTCATACCGGGTCACCGCCGTATTCCTCGTACCTGATGCCGAAGGCAAGTTAGTCGAGATGAAAGCCGAACTGGCGCGCCGCATCAAAACAAAAGCCGAAGCTCAAAAATTCCTGGAAAGTTGCCAATCGGCTACTTTCACTATCAGTGATATTTCCACCCGTCCGTTGAAGAAGACCCCTTCAGCTCCTTTTACAACGTCTACCTTGCAACAAGAAGCTGCCCGCAAACTTGGGTTTACAGTGGCACAGACCATGATGATTGCCCAACGGTTGTACGAATCGGGAAAGATTACCTATATGCGTACCGACTCCGTCAATCTGTCCGAACTGGCTGTAAACAGCAGCAAAGAGGTCATTGCCGGCATGATGGGAGAGCGTTACGTACACCCGCGCCATTTCGCAACAAAGACCAAAGGTGCACAGGAAGCCCACGAGGCCATTCGTCCTACCTACATGGAAAATGCCAAGATAGAAGGTACTCCACAGGAAAGAAAACTGTACGACTTGATATGGAAGCGCACAATAGCCTCTCAGATGGCAGATGCGGAAGTTGAAAAAACGACCGTCAGCATCAATATCAGCAATGAGACAGACACGTTCAATGCAACAGGAGAAGTGGTAAAATTCGACGGTTTCCTCCATGTATACCGCGAATCGATTGATGATGACGCAGAGCAAGAAGATGAGACCCGCCTGTTGCCACCCTTAAAGAAAGGACAGGTTCTGCAATACCAGACCATTCTTGCCATGGAGCGTTTCACCCAGCACCCTTCCCGTTACACAGAAGCCAGCCTTGTACGCAAACTGGAAGAACTGGGCATCGGGCGTCCTTCCACATACGCTCCCACTATTTCTACCATACAGCAACGCGGTTACGTGGAAAAAGGAGAAAAAGCCGGAGAAGAACGTACTTACAACATACTTTCATTGCAGGAAAGCAAGATTGCGGATGTCATCCAAACCGAAATTACAGGAGCCGAGAAAGCCAAACTGATACCTACCGATATAGGTACTGTGGTCAACGACTTCTTAATGGAATATTTCCCAAACATCCTTAACTATAACTTTACTGCCAGCGTTGAAAAGCAATTCGACGAAATAGCCGAGGGAGAAAAGAAGTGGACGGCTATCCTGAATGATTTCTATAAGGACTTCCACCCCTCTGTAGAGAGCACGCTTGCTACCAAGAATGCCCACAAAGCCGGAGAACGCGTCTTGGGTGAAGAACCGGGCAGTGGCAAACAGGTATCTGTAAAAATCGGCCGTTTCGGACCTGTTGTACAGATTGGTACGGCGGGTGACAGTGAGAAACCTCGTTTTGCCCAGCTCAAAAAAGAGATGTCCATTGAAACGATAACACTGGAAGAAGCATTGGAACTGTTTAAACTGCCCCGTACCTTAGGAGAATACGAGGGCAAGACAGTGACAGTAGGAACAGGTCGTTTCGGTCCCTACGTGTATAACAACGGAATGTACACCTCACTCCCGAAAACAATAGATCCCATGGAAGTTACATTGGACGAAGCAATCCGGCTTATCCAAAACAAAAAAGATGCCGAAGCCCAAAAACATCTTAAGAAATTTGACGAAGACCCGGAACTGGAAATATTGAACGGTCGCTACGGACCCTATATTTCCTATAAAGGCAATAACTATAAGATTCCGAAAGATATTATCCCGCAAGATTTGAATCTGGCTGCATGCAGGGAAATCATCAAATTGCAAAGTGATCCGGATGCACCGAAAGCCAAACGCGGCAAATATGCCAAGAAGAAAAAATGATAATGCTATAAGAAGAACAAAAGTTGTGTCAAAACCCCGACACAACTTTTGTTATATATTGCCCCCCGATAAAATACACCGCCACGTCCGGAATTCTGCTTTTTTCCTCATTTTATTGAAGCATGTATCATACAGGAAAGAACATGTAACATGAGTATGCCCTTTCTTTCTACGAAAAGGCATTATTTTGTGATAGTTTTAAAATAAAAACCTTTAATTTATTATCACATGAAACATTTACTCAAATTTCCTCTTTGTGCATTGGCTTTTGCCATGACTGTAAATACCGGATTTGCCCAAAACGGTGAAACAGGATTAAAGGATGCCTACAAAGATTACTTCTCTATCGGTGTGGCTGTCAATATGCAGAACATCACCAACCCTGAACAGATTGCCATTATCAAAAAAGATTTCAACAGCATTACGGCAGAAAACGATATGAAGCCGCAACCTACCGAACCTGCTTATGGACAATTCAACTGGGAAAATGCCGACAAAATCGCCAACTTCTGCCGCAACAACGGAATCAAACTGCGTGGACACTGCCTGATATGGCATGCGCAGATTGGCCAATGGATGTATCAGGATGAAAAAGGCAATCTTGTATCCAAAGAGAAATTGTTCCAAAACATGAAGCACCACATCACCGCCATTATGGAACGCTACAAGGATGTGGTATATGCTTGGGATGTGGTAAACGAAGCGATTTCCGATGGCAACCGACCGGGCATGGGAGAAAAAGCAAGCCCTTACCGGAACTCACCACTCTATCAGATAGCAGGAGATGAGTTCATCAAAAAAGCCTTTATTTACGCCCGCGAGGCAGACCCCAACGCACTCCTTTTCTACAATGATTACAATGCCGTCATCCCTCAAAAGCGCGACCGCATTTATAATATGGTAAAATCCATGAAGGAAGAAGGCATACCTATTGACGGTATCGGCATGCAGGGACATTACAACATTTATGGCCCAAGCATAGAGGATGTGGATGCCGCCTTGACAAAATACGCTACCATAGTGAAACACATCCATATTACCGAGCTGGACATCCGCGCTAATGAGGAAATGGGAGGACAACTCAACTTCAGCCGTGAAGCCGGCGATATCAGCCAAACAGTAAAATTGCTTCAGGAAGATCAATACACGCGTCTTTTCAAGGTTCTCCGTAAACATAAGGATGTAGTGGACAATGTCACATTCTGGAACCTTTCCGACCGCGACTCATGGGTAGGCGTACGCAACTATCCGTTGCCCTACGATGAAAACTACAAGCCGAAACGCGTTTACAGCCTTATCAAAGACTTCAATCCTGCGGCGGACAATGCAGTGGTGAAAGAAGACTTCCGTCCATCCTCACTCAATCAGCCCGGACAACAATATCCTATGGTCAACTCACAAGGATATGCCCGTTTCCGCATAGTTGCCCCTCAAGCCAAATCGGTCATCGTCAGCCTCGGTTTGGGCGGTCGTGGCGGCACGGTTCTCCGCAAGGATAAAGAAGGTGTATGGACAGGCACGACAGATGGCCCCATGGACGAAGGCTTCCATTACTACCACCTCACCATTGACGGCGGCGTGTTCAACGATCCGGGAACAAAGAACTATTACGGCTCTTGCCGCTGGGAAAGCGGCATTGAAATCCCTGCTCACGACGCTGATTTCTATGCCATGAAAGAAGTGCCCCACGGCAATGTGCAACAAGTTTACTTCTACTCAAAGAGCACCAACACCCACCGTCGTGCATTTGTCTACACCCCACCCACTTACGGCAAAGACAAAAAGAAATATCCGGTTCTCTACTTGCAACACGGCTGGGGAGAAGACGAAACCGCCTGGTCCAATCAAGGACATGCAAACCTGATTATGGACAACCTGATTGCCGAAGGGAAAATCAAGCCCTTTATCATCGTAATGACATACGGTATGACGAATGACGTAAAATACGGACATATCAACAAATTTACAGCCAAGGAGTTCGAAACAGTACTGGTGGACGAACTGATACCTTACATTGACAGTAACTTCCGCACGCTCGCCGACAAGAAACACCGTGCCATGGCCGGACTCTCCATGGGAGGTTTTGAAACCAAACTGATAACCCTGCGCCGTCCCGAAACATTCAATTACTACGGGTTGTTGAGCGGCGGTGTCTATGCGCCAAGTGACATAAAAGACAAAAATCAGGTAGCAAACATCTTTATCAGTTGTGGCAGCAAAGAAAATCCGAACGGAGTAATCAAAGCAGTAGAAGACCTCAAGGCTGCCGGTTTCAATGCAACCTCTTTTGTTTCTCCCGACACTGCACACGAGTTCCTCACCTGGCGGAGAAGTTTGTATCACATGGCACAATTACTGTTCAAGTAAAGATATGAACAGATATTGAAAGCCTGTTTATATATCATCAGTACCTATAAAAGGTACTGCCTGTAGAGCAAAAACAAATTTAAACAGGCTCTTGTAATCCGTATATTCCTGTATAACTTTACAAGAGAAGACCTTGACAAAACATAGGGGTGTGTCAAAAAGAACTTTGACACACCCCCATTTTATATTGCTATTTAAGAATAACCGGTTACATTCTGTCGGGCACCTCAATGCCGAGCAATCCCATTCCCAAACGTACTACTTTAGCCACATTCTCGGACAGGGCAAGGCGGAATATCTTCACCGCCTCGTTTTCCTCGCGCAATATGCTGAAATCATGGTAGAACTGATTGTATTCTTTCACAAGATCGTAAGTATAGTTGGCAATCAGCGAAGGGCTGTAATCCTCACCCGCCTGTTTCACAATGGCAGCAAAGTCCGCAACCATCTGTATCAGCCCCTCTTCCTTCTCACTCAATTCAATGCCCGAAGGAAGTTGTGCCGGAACGGCGATACCCGCCTCCTTCGCCTTGCGGAGCACTGACTGGATACGTGCATACGTATACTGGATGAAAGGTCCCGTATTACCGTTGAAGTCGATGGACTCTTTCGGATTGAACGTCATATTCTTGCGTGCATCCACTTTCAATATGAAATATTTCAAGGCACCCAAACCGACAATACGGGCAATATTATCAGCCTCCGCTTTAGTCAGACCGTCCAGCTTACCCAGTTCTCCGGAAGTCTCCTTAGCGGTATTAATCATTTCGGCCATCAAATCATCAGCATCTACAACCGTACCCTCACGACTCTTCATTTTGCCTTCGGGCAGCTCCACCATACCGTACGAGAAGTGAACCAATCCTTTCCCCCATTCAAAACCCAACTTATCAAGCAAAATAGAGAGTACCTGGAAATGATAGTTCTGTTCATTGCCTACCACATATACCATCTTGTCAATAGGGAAATCGGCAAAGCGCAATTTGGCGGTACCTATATCCTGCGTCATGTAAACAGACGTTCCGTCCGCACGGAGAAGCAGTTTATGGTCGAGTCCTTCTCCGGTCAGGTCCGCCCATACGGAACCGTCTTCCTTGCGATAGAAGAACCCTTTCTCCAAACCTTCCATCACCTTCTCCTTACCCTCCAGATAGGTTTCCGATTCGTAATAAATCTTATCGAAAGTAACCCCCATCATGCGGTATGTCTCATCGAAACCTGCATATACCCAGTCATTCATCATCTTCCACAAAGCGCGGACTTCGGGGTCATTGGCTTCCCACTTCACCAACATCTCACGGGCTTCTTTCATCAAAGGAGATTCGGCTTCCGCCTTGGCTTTAGCTTCTTCCTCGCTCAAGCCTTCACCCAGAAATTTCGCCGTCAGCTCTTTTACTTCAGCCTTATAATGTTTGTCGAAAGCCACATAGTAATCTCCTATCAGGTGGTCGCCTTTCTTGCCGGAAGACTCAGGAGTTTCGCCGTTGCCGTACTTCTGCCAAGCCAACATCGACTTACAGATATGAATGCCGCGGTCGTTCACGATGTTCGTCTTTACCACCTTGTTGCCATTAGCGGCAATGATATTCGCCAATGCGTTGCCCAGCAGGTTATTACGAACATGTCCCAAATGGAGCGGTTTATTGGTATTGGGTGAAGAGTACTCAATCATCACCAACGGAGAGCCATCGGTTGCGGGAACGATACCGTACTGCGCATCCGCATGAATCCCGTTCAACAACTCAATCCATGCCGAGGAAGCGATTGTCAGGTTCAAAAAACCTTTAATCACATTGAATGCCGAAACCGAAGGCTCGTTTGCCTGCAGATATTCGCCAATCTCTTGTGCGGTCTGCTCCGGTCCTTTTTTAGACATGCGGAGAAAAGGGAAAACAACCAACGTGAGGTGTCCCTCAAATTCTTTCTTGGTTTTCTGCAACTGTATCTGTGCGGCCGGAACATCCTGACCGTACAGTGCTTTCAATCCGCTTATTACGGACGTTGCCAATTTCTGTTCTATATTCATGATTCAAATGTATTTTCTGCGTACAAAGATACGAACTATTTTTAATTCCATAAAAAAGAAGACATTGTATGCGTTTCCCTTTCCCAAGTTTTATCTATAATTCCCACGGCTTTTTCATTTAAAGGAGTTAAAGGGAGTTGGAAGGAGCTACCTCCCTCGGGACAGGAATCAAAAGCCGACAGCTATACCGGGGAGACAGGACCGGAGAGACCGCGCAAACAGACAGGCGGGAGCGGACAAGCGGAAACGGACCGGTGAAGAACAAACGGATAAGAACAGACCGGCGGAACATCCCCTCCAAACGCTTATTATCAGCAACATACGAGTGCCACTCGTTTTCTACATGGTGGAACTTTATTCCCAGCTTACCGGGAACGCGTTCCCACCTCATTGGGAATTCGTTCCCAACGTGCAGGGAACACGTTCCCAATTAAGTGGGAACATCGG
>NZ_CAJTSC010000059.1 GCF_910578895.1 uncultured Bacteroides sp. | reverse complement strand
AACTAAGGTTCTAATTCATTATCGTGCTTTCATTTTATTAATGAATACAAAAACAGATGGAGAAAATCATAAATATATTGTAAATGCTTATTTTGTAGATGAAGAAGAATCTTCTTCAATAGAACTGTTTGAATATTTAATCGTATTTATCCTCCGCCTATGTAAAATAGACCACTCTTTATCATATGATGAGCGAACAATTCGTAATCTCATCTTAATGAGAGTTGACTTAGAAAAGTTAATAGAGAAAAATGTAGATGAAATAGCAGACATCTTTAGAATAGCTTTAAATAAAAGTTCATTTTTGCTTAAAAAACTCATTTATTTTAAAGGAAAATCAGAATACGTCTTAAATTTTAAATCTTATACCATTGATGATAATAGTATAGATATTAAAGAGTTACAATCATTAAATGATGACTTCCTTTTCTTACACGGAGAAGATGAAAAAGGAGCAATGCGATGTGATAGAATTTTCTCTTTACAAGATGCTTGTAATAAAAGAAAAGCAAAATTTTTCGAGATGATTCTTCTGATGAACAAATACAAGAATCATGGAAGCGAAACTCAAATAGATAATCTAATTGAAAATTTTGAAAGGTACAGTCGAAGTTACTCTCATCAAAAAGAATTCAATATTTTTGCCATAAATACCATTAAAAACTATTTATATAATTGTCGATTTTCTTATTTATTAAAACACAAAGAGTTTACTTACTACCAACTAATCGAAAAATACACGGAAATTGACAATATCCAAAAGCTAACAGGAGTGCAGAACTTTTTCCCACACTATAAAGTTGTAGATAAGCTATTTAGTATCATAAGACATGATATTAAACAGAAGAAAACGGATTCTGAATTAATAGTAAAAGAGGTTGCTTCTCTAGAAGAGTTTATCCATAGGCTTGAAGAAAAATTGAGTTGGTCTGAAGAAAATAGCTTTTATCCATTTCAACTACCATATAGAGAGTGTAGATATAGAATTAATAATGTAATTCTATTTATGCCGTCATCATTTAATAAGCCTATCAACTATCAGGCCATACGTAAAAAAGTAATACAATATTGAAATTGTAGGTGCTTTTACGGCAGCTATAACTTTTTTATTTGGATGCGTGAATATCTTTTCTGAAAATAAAGATAGCAATATAAAAGTTTTAGTGACTAATCTAATCGGTTTAGGTTTACTATTGATTTTATTTTGTTGTATCATATTTATATTAAGTATCCCACAAAATGAGAAATTAGGAAGCTTTTGTAGGAATCCAAGAAATATTTTATTCACAGTCTTAATAATTGGTTCTTTAATCATACTATATAATATAATCACGTAATTGCACACAAATTGCACGCACCTCAGGAAAATAGAGGAAAAGAGGAGATATTACTTGAAAAAGAAATACTATCTTAGGGCTTGGTTTCCAAGCCTTAAGAAAAAACCAAGAAAGCAAATAGAAAGTATTGATAATCAATTATTTGCGACTCATAATCTGGACGTCCCTGGTTCAAGCCCAGGCTGGTCCACAAACTAAAAGGCTCATCCCCTAACGGGATAGAGCCTTTTTTTTAATTATCACTTTCAAACCTACCCGAAAGTAGGGGGCAACGTAAAGGCTTACCGCACCCGCCATCCCCCCGCACACATACATCATCTGCACCATCCTAATTCCCTTCCGCCAATAAGGCTCTTTTTATCATATTTCCCTTATCTTTGTCCGCTGCAAGAAGAGTTGAGATATGATAAAGCCTATAGAATATTTATCTTTTGCCTGTATACTTATCATTACCATGAGCGGATGCCGCCAACAGGCTCCTGCACAAACTGTTGTGGCAAAAGAGTGCCATGCAGATGCCATAAACCCTATATATCCGGTCAAAAGCAAGACCGCCGCTTATTTAGACTCGCTCGGCTTCATCAACATTGCCGAGGCAGACAGCACCATCGCCATAGACCTGATGTACACCCGCGCGGACAATTTCACAGGGCAGGTGCTGTATGAAGACCTGCACGAAGCCTATCTTCACCCGGAGGCGATGAAAAGCCTGCTGCAAGCCCAAAAACTCCTGAAAGAGACACACACCGGCTACAGCCTCATCGTCTATGATGCGGCACGCCCCATGTCCGTCCAGCAGAAAATGTGGAACGTGGTAAAAGGAACGCCCCGATACATATACGTATCCAACCCCGCACGGGGCGGCGGCATGCACAACTACGGCATGGCTGTCGATGTCAGCATCCTCAATGCCCAAGGCGAACCGCTGCCGATGGGCACTCCCGTAGATTATCTCGGCAAGGAAGCCCACATCACCGAAGAAGAACAGTTGGTGCAAACCGGCAAAATCACCCCGCAAGAGCTGAAGAACCGCCGGCTTCTGCGCAAAGTAATGAGAGAGTCGGGGTTCCGCCCGCTCCCCAGCGAGTGGTGGCACTTCAACCGCGTTGACCGGCAGACAGCCAGGAAGAAATATCCGGTAATTCCGTAGACAACCCATATCTTTCCTCTAAAGAAAAAGCATTTTCTTTATCCTGCCGGTGTGAGATTCCCACGATTTTCATTTATTTTTGCAGCGTTATCCAAACAAAGCCCATGACACTGACCGAAGAGACACTCCGCTTTATCAGCGAACACCGTAAAGATGACGTGCGCAGCCTTGCCTTGCAAGCACGCAAATATCCGTCGGTGGATGTACCTGCCGCCATCATCCAAATCGCCGGACGCCGGACGGCAGAGGAGAAGATACCCACTTGGGCTAAACGGGAAGGCATCCTGTATCCGGCACACCTCTCCATGGAGCAGTGTTCCTCGGAAGCGACGGCACGCTACAAAGCCGGGATAGTCACGGCAGCAGGAGACGGCAACCGCACCACCTTTACCGACCTCACAGGAGGTTTCGGCATCGACTGCGCCTTCCTCTCGGCATGCTTCGAGCACGCCACTTATGTAGAGCGCCAGGAGATGCTGTGCAAGATTGCCGCCCACAACTTCCCGCTTTTAGGCTTAGAGCACATCACGGTCTGCCACGAAGACAGCATCCGCCACCTGCAAACGATGGAGCATGCCGACTGGATATTCATAGACCCGGCACGGCGCAACGGCCACGGCGGCAAAACGACAGCCATCCGCGACTGCGAGCCCGATGTCTCCGCCCTGGAGGAACTGTTGCTCGAGAAGGCGTCGCATGTCCTCGTCAAACTGTCGCCCATGCTGGACCTGACGCTCGCGCTGCACGATTTAAAGCATGTACAAGCCGCCCATATCGTCTCCATCAACAATGAATGCAAGGAGCTTCTCCTCGTATTGGGACACGAGACGGAAGTGCCTTCCGAGGATATCCCTGTCCGTTGCACCAACCTCACGGCATCGCAAGAGACGCAATGCCTCCTCTTCACCCGGAAGCAGGAGAAAGAATATCCGTGTCCGTACACCTCCACGCTGAAAACGTATTTATACGAACCCAACGCATCCATCCTGAAAGCCGGAGCGTTCCGTAGCGTTGCACATATATATAATGTGGAGAAATTGCATCCCAACAGCCACCTCTATACTTCCGACACATACATCGCAGACTTTCCCGGACGCAAGTTCCGCATCACCGGCAGCGGCAGCCTCAACAAAAAAGAGCTGAAGGAACTGACAGGCGCGGAAAAGAAAGCCAACCTCACAGTGCGCAACTTCCCCACCGGCGTAACCGAACTCCGGAAGCGGCTGAAGCTGGCAGAAGGCGGAGACACCTACCTTTTTGCCACCACACTTGCCGACGAGAAGAAAATCCTGATTGCCTGCAAGCAACCTTAACGCCTTGCAGCTATTTCTTCTCCCGCAAATCATTCTTCGGAACCGTACACTCGCTCCCGTCGCGCGTAGCCATGTAGTGCGGCGACATTATCTCTATGCCCTCCTCATTGAACCTGTCCTGGATATTCTGATGCAAATCGGAATAAATCTGCGCCAAGCGGTCGGCTTCCTTTATATACGCGTTTACCTGATACACCGGATACCAGTCGCTAAGCGAGGTTTCCAAGACAAAAGGCCGCGGGTCGTCCACCACCCCCGGCGTATTCAGCGCCGCTTCCACCAGCAACCGGTGCACCTGCCGCCACGGGACATCATAGCCGATTGTCACCTCCGAGTGGATAATCAGACCGTACTCACGGGCAGAAGCACTGTAATTCACGGTATGGGAAGACATAATGAACGAATTCGGGATAGTCACCACCTCATTCTTCGGCGTGCGGATGCGGGTGACAAGCGGAGTCTTCTCAATCACGTTGCCGGTCGTATCATTCAGCCGGATGCGGTCGCCCAGCTTGAAAGGGCGCATATAGGTAATCACCAGGCCCGCGATGATATTGCCGATAACAGTGCTTGACCCCAGCGAGACTATCAGCCCGACAAATACCGATATGCCCTGAAAGACCCCGGACTTGGAACCGGGCAGATAGGGATAAATCATCGCAATCATAAAGGCATAGAGCAGAAAGCGGATAATATGGAAAGTCGGTTCCGCCCAGTCGGAGTAGAAACCGCTTATCTTCAACCGTTCGGACTTCACCTCATTGGCAAGGTAATGGACAAAACGCACCAGGTACTTCACCGCGTACCATATCACAAAGATGGTAAACAGGTTGGGGATGTACTCCACCACCGAAGTAAAGATGCTCTTTACGGGAATCCAAATATACGAAAACAGCCGGTATGCCAGGCTCTTGGTCTGCGGGAAGATGGAAAACAACAGAGGAACCGTCAGCAGCAACTGAAGGAACATGATGACATAGCGCAGCAGGTTCGCGAGGAAGACAAGCAGGTTCACCTGCTTCTGCGTATCCAGCAGCTCGTAATCCTGAATGGAGAAAGGCTTCAGCCTGGTATCCTTCAGCCTTTGTATCCGCACTTTCAGCTTCTTGAACAGCCAGTTGGTGAGCCTGAAAAGAAAATATTGCCCCACAAGCACCAACACAAAGAACAGGACACGCTTGCCCAGCCGCCAAAGGCTGTGCTCGTCTTTCATCTTTTTCAGCTTGCCCACAATGATGCCACGGTTATGCGCCGCCAGCTGGTTGCGCGTACAGTTCTCCCACAAGCCATCCCGGTCGATAAAGGAAGCGATGACCTTATTGCCGTACATAAGGTCGGTGACAATGTCGCTGCTCTCCATATAGAGCGAATCGGGGCGCAGGTTGAAGCGCTTGCCCAACTCCAGGATAGCGGCGGCATCCATTTCGGCACGTTGCTGGGGGGTGTGCCCGCCACGTTTGGCATAGAGATAGAACAGCGTGTCCCCCTCCACCACCACGGGGACGCCGGGAGTCACCTTGCGCAGCGAGTCGATGCGCTGCTTCTGCCGCACCTGTTTCACGGAGTCCGCCGCATAGCTGGCAAGCCTGAGCTGCTCCACTTCCATACGCAAGTTCGCCTCATTCAGCCGGGCGGCTTCCAACTCCTGCTTTATCGCCGACAGCGCCGCCGCCGAGTCCGAATCCGCCTTTACCGTCGAAACCGGAGCCAAGCTGTCTCCTTCTATGGCACGAAGGACCTGCTCCACCAATTGGGCAGAAGCCCCGTTTGCCGCCAGCAGCATCAGCATGATGCACAAAACGCGAATACCTCTCATCCTACAAAAATATTTATCGGTCATTCCTAATACAGTTAAAAGCCTGTTCTGCACGGCTGCCGCCCAAGTTCCTTTCCGGGCTGCCACCCTTTTTCATTCGTCACCACACAGCGTACCGCATATCGAACCGCATGCGCAAAGATACTAAAAACGGCTGAAAAAAAACTTTTTTGCCGCTTTGTTCATACTACCGGCACGGCGCCTTCATCCCCAAGAACCGGAGAGAACAGGAAGGAGTTATCGCCCTTCGGGCTGAGAGTTAAAAGAACGTATGCCGAAACAACTTATATACCATCTTTCAGTTGCAGATGATACGGATAACGCAGATTTTCTCTTGATTTATCAGCGGCATCCGTATCATCTGCGAATGAAAAAACGTGATTATATAAGCCTTTTATCGTTTCGACACCCTCCCATATAATTCCCTCCGGCTCCCGACAACTCCCTGTGAGACTCCCGACAGCTCCCTCCGGCTCCTTGAAACGGAAAAACCAGCACAACCTGTCTTTCTGACAATCTGTATTTCCCGGCGCCGCAGAATCGCCTGTTTCCGCCCCGATGTGCCGCCTGCCGGAAAAAACGAAACGGCGAACGCTTATCTCGCACACATACAGCGCGATAGCGAAATCCTTACAAACCAACCGGCGCGGAAAAGCACCGGAAACGCTTTGTACGAGCACCCCGTTGGTCCGATATCAGTGTCTGTGGCGAGGGACATTAATGCCGCTCGTGATGGACAATAGAGTCTATCGTGACAGACATTAGTGTCTACCGTGACAAACACTAATGTCCCTCGCCACAGATGCTAACATCTATCGGCCGAAATGGTTGTGTCCAACGGGAGAAAAAACCGTTTTCCGCATAAACGGCGCATTTTTATCGGAAAAAGAAGCATATCCATCCGCGTTTTATGCAAGGCGCTTCTATATCGGAAGCAAGGCGCAGGAGCGGGAGTAAGCAAAACGGCGGTTTTGCCGTCTTTTTGCCACGAAACGAAGCCGAAGAGTTACGAGAGAGTTATCGCTCCGCTCCGTCAGAAGTCAAAGGAGTTATCACTTCGCATTGCCTCGTCAGGAATTAAAGGAGTCGGAACCGATACGCTTGTGTATGACATCGTTGCAGAAGT
Source organism: uncultured Bacteroides sp. (assembly GCF_910578895.1). Classification (GTDB taxonomy): domain Bacteria; phylum Bacteroidota; class Bacteroidia; order Bacteroidales; family Bacteroidaceae; genus Bacteroides. The sequence goes on along the minus strand of NZ_CAJTSC010000059.1, from coordinate 11,637 downwards.
ATCGGCTCTGACTTCTAAGCCGGCTTGGCGGCTGATAACTCCCTTTAACTCCTTTTAATACCCTTAGCTCCTTATTAAACGCATCATCCGCGCCTATGCACCATCTTTTAGGCGCGGATGATGCGGATGACGCGAATTTTTCCATTATCTTTGCCCGTAAAACAACATACTCCATGAACATCCTGTTACTCGTAGGAGGACTTCTCCTTATCCTGTCGGGCGCAAACGGACTGACAGACGGAGCGGCATCCGTTGCCAAACGCTTCCGCATCCCCAACATCGTTATCGGGCTGACCATCGTTGCTTTCGGCACCTCTGCCCCGGAACTGGCGGTCAGCGTGTCTTCCGCACTGAAAGGAAGCGCGGACATCGCCGTAGGCAACGTGGTGGGCAGCAACCTGTTCAACACGCTGATGATTGTGGGATGCACCGCACTGTTCGCCCCGATTGTGGTGGGTCGCAACACCTTGCAGAAAGAAATCCCCCTGTGCATCCTCTCCTCCATAGCCTTGCTGGTCTGCGCCAACGACGTATTCCTGAACGGAGACGAAGCCAACGTGCTCAGCACCACCGACGGGCTGTTGCTGCTCTGTTTCTTCGCCATCTTCCTGAGCTACACCTTTGCCATCGCCTCGCACGACTCCCCGGAAGCAACGGCAGGCGGCGAGGAGCACATCAGGCAACTGCCGCTCTGGAAGTCCGTACTCTACATCCTGGGCGGACTGGGCGCGCTCATTGCCGGAGGAAGCTTCTTTGTGGACGGCGCAAGCGGCATTGCACGCAGCCTGGGAGTGAGCGAATCCGTCATCGGCCTAACGCTGGTGGCAGGCGGCACGTCACTGCCCGAACTCGCCACCTCCATTGTGGCGGCTTTGAAGAAAAACCCGGAGATAGCCATCGGCAACGTGGTGGGCAGCAACCTGTTCAACGTATTCCTTGTGTTGGGATGCAGCGCGTCCATCACCCCGCTGCACCTGACGGGCATCACCAACCTGGACCTATGGGTGCTGGCAGGCTCGAGCGTCCTGCTTTGGCTCTTCGGGCTGTTCTTTGCCAAGCGCACCATCACCCGCATCGAGGGAAGCATCCTGGCGCTTTGCTACATCGCATACACGGCATTCCTCATTTATAGCCTGTAAGGCACTGCTTTTTAAAGTTTTTCATGTATCTTTGCCCACTCATAACAACATACTACTATGGCAATTACTATTAAAAAGGTCTCTACAAAAAAGGAACTCAAACAGTTTATCCGTTTCAACTACACGCTATATAAAAACAACCCGTATTCGGTGCCCGACCTTTACGATGACATGCTCAACACCTTCAACAAGAAGAAGAACGCCGCCTTCGAGTTTTGCGAAGCCGATTACTTCCTTGCCTACAAGGACGGTAAAATAGCAGGGCGCGTGGCCGCCATCGTCAACCATAAAGCCAACCAAACCTGGAATAAAAAAGAGGTACGCTTCGGCTGGATTGACTTCATCGACGACCCCGAAGTGTCGGAAGCGCTCATACACGCCGTCGAGGAGTGGGGCAAGAAACGGGGCATGACCCACATACAGGGTCCGTTGGGCTTCACCGACTTCGATGCGGAAGGCATGCTTGTGGAGGGGTACGACCAGCTCGGCACAATGGCAACCATCTACAACTATCCTTACTATCCGCAACACATGGAGCGCATGGGCTTCGAGAAAGATGCCGACTGGGTGGAATACAAGATTTACATTCCGGACGCCATACCCGACAAGCACAAGCGCATTTCAGAACTGATACAGCGTAAGTACAACCTCAAAATCAAGAAGTATTCCTCTGCCAAGAAGATTGCCTGCGACTACGGGCAAGCCATCTTCGAACTGATGAACGAGGCATACAGCCCGCTGTACGGCTACTCAGCCCTGTCGCAACGCCAGATCGACCAGTATGTGAAGATGTACCTGCCCATCCTGGACCTGCGCATGGTGACCTTGGTGACAGATGCCGAAGACAAACTGATAGCCGTGGGCATCTCCATGCCTTCCCTGTCGGAAGCCTTGCAGAAATCGCGCGGGCGCCTGTTGCCCTTCGGCTGGTATCACTTGCTGAAAGCCCTGTTCATGAAACGCCGCGCCAAAATGCTGGACCTGCTGCTGGTGGCGGTGAAGCCCGAATACCAGAACAAGGGCATAAACGCGCTGCTTTTCTCCGACCTGATTCCCGTGTATCAGAAGCTGGGCTTTGTCTTTGCGGAAAGCAATCCCGAACTGGAGATGAACGGCAAGGTGCAGGCGCAGTGGGAGTATTTCAAAACCGAGCAGCACAAGCGCCGGAGGGCTTTTGTCAAGGCTATAAAGTGAGAAACGGCACTCTGAATTCTTGAATCTTCTATGACAAACATGAAAATACATTCAGACATCAGGCTAATCTTCCTCCTTGTTATCCTCTTCATCGGAAGCACCGCAGGCAGGTGCCAGATTTATAAATACATAGGGCTGGAAGACGGGCTGAACAACCAGAAAATATACCACATACAGAAAGACCAGCAGGGATATATGTGGTTTCTGACCCAGGAAGGCATAGACCGGTATGACGGGAAGCAAATCAAGCACTACAGTTTTTCGGACGAGAGCATGAAACTGGACTCCCGCATCGCCCTGAGCTGGCTGTATATGGACAACGGGCATGTGCTATGGGTAATCGGGCAGAAAGGGCGTATTTTCAAATACGATTCGCGGCATGACAGGTTCGAGCTTGCCTACGTGCATCCGGAACTGATCCGTAACAAGTCGCAGGCGCTCCTGAGCTACGGCTATCTGGACAAGAACGACCGCATCTGGCTATGCAGCAAAGACAGCATCACATGGTATGACACCCGCACCGGAGCCACCCTGCATATACCGGCACCGGTCGACGGTGAGATTGCCTCCATCGAACAGACAAGCGGCAACCGTTTCTTCATCGGCACGGGAAGCGGGCTGTTTCATGCCGAAGCAAAGAAGGGAGAGCTGCAAGTGCTCCCCGACGAAACGGCGGGAAGCATCGATACGCCGGTACACAAACTCTATTATCACAGCGCTTCCAAACAACTGTTCGTGGGAAACTATGAAGCGGGAATATTCGTATACGACATGAACGGAGCAGGGGAAATCAAACCCTGCCAGGCGCCCAACAATGCAAAGATAAACCAGATTACCGCCTTGAACGACCGGGAGCTTCTGATTGCCACAGGCGGGAAAGGCGTGTACAAGCTGGATGTGGACACATACGTGTGCGAACCCTATATAACGGCGGACTACGGCAGATACAACGCGATGAACGGAAACAACATCAATGACATCTACGTAGACGAGGACGAACGCATCTGGCTTGCCAACTATCCTACCGGCATCACAATCCGCAACAACCATTACGGAAGTTACAGCCTGATAAAGCATTCCCTGGGCAACCACCGTTCGCTTGTGAATAACCAGGTCCACGATGTGATAGAAGACAGCGACGGCGACCTCTGGTTCGCAACCAGCAACGGCATCAGCCTTTATCGGACAGCCACGAAAGAGTGGCGTTCCTTCTTCAGCTCCTTCGACCTTGTGCCGGACGATGAAAACCACATCTTCCTGGCGTTGTGCGAAGTCTCTCCCGGTGTGATATGGGCGGGCGGCTACACGTCGGGCATATACAAGATAGAAAAGAAGGACGGCTTCAAGACAAGTTACCTTTCACCTGTCGTCATGGCAGGAGTACGCCCCGACCAGTACATATATGACATCAAGAAAGATTCGGAAGGCAATGTATGGTCCGGCGGGTATTATCATCTGAAACGCATCAATCTCGAGACCAAAGAGGTGCGCCTGTATCCGGGCGTAAACTCCATCACAATCATTCAGGAGAAGGACCGCCGGCACATGTGGATAGGCACGAGAATGGGGCTATACCTGCTCGACAAGAAAACCGGGGCTTACCGGTATATGGACCTGCCTGTCGAGTCTCCCTATATATGCGCGTTGTACCAGAAAGAAGACGGGCGGCTGTATATCGGTACCCGCGGAGCCGGACTGCTTGTATACGACCTCAACACGGAGAAGTTCATCTACCAGTATCGTACGGACAACTGCGCGTTGATTTCCGACAACATCTATACAATCCTTCCGCGCCAGGACGAGAATCTCATCATGGGCACGGAAAACGGGATTACCATTTACTCGCCCGAAGAACACACCTTCCGCAACTGGACGCGGGAACAAGGCTTGATAAGCGTCAATTTCAACGCCGGCTCCGCCACCACCTACAGCAAAAATTCGGTTGTTTTCGGCGGCAACGACGGCGTTGTCAAGTTCCCGATAGACATACAGATACCGGAGCCGGGCTATTCGCGCTTGCTGCTGCGCGATTTCATGATAGCCTATCATCCCGTTTACCCGGGCGACGAAGACTCTCCGCTGAAAAAAGACATCGACGAAACCGACCGGCTGGAACTGGCGCACGAGCAGAACTCCTTTTCCCTTGATGTGGCTTCCATCAATTACGATTATCCTTCGAACATCCTTTATTCATGGAAGATTGACGGTTTTCATAAAGAGTGGAGCCGTCCGAGCCCGGACGGCAGGATTATTGTGAGAAACCTGCCGCCCGGCAGCTATACATTACAAATCCGTGCCATATCCAACGAGGAGAGGTACAAGACCTATGAGACAAGAAACATCCAGATTGTCATAACGCCTCCGGCATGGGCGAGCGCATGGGCCATGATAGGATATGCCATCCTGCTGATTATTGTCATGGGCATCATATTCCGCATCATCATGCTGCACAGGCAGAAGAAGGTATCGGACGAGAGGACGCGGTTCTTCATCAATACCGCCCACGACATACGCACCCCGCTTACATTGATAAAGGCTCCGCTGGAAGAAGTCGTGGAGAACCGCATGGTATCCGAACAGGTGTTGCCGCACATGAACATGGCGCTTAAGAATGTAAACGCACTGCTTCAGCTGACAACCAACCTGATAAACTTCGAACGGATAGACATCTACTCCTCCGCCCTGTATGTCTCCGAATACGAGCTGAACACCTACATGAACAACATCTGTACGACTTTCCGCAAATATGCCGAAATGAAGCATGTCAACTTCGTTTACGAAAGCAATTTCGACTACCTGAATGTGTGGTTCGACAGCGACAAGATGACCTCCATCCTGAAGAACATCCTGTCGAATGCACTGAAGTACACGGCAAAAGGCGGCAGCGTACGCATCTATGCCAGCGAGGAAGGAAACACCTGGAGCATTGAGGTGAAGGATACCGGCATCGGCATTCCCTCTTCCGAACAGAAGAAACTGTTCAAGAATTATTTCCGGGGAAGCAATGTCGTCAATCTGAAAGTGACAGGCAGCGGCATCGGGCTGATGCTGGTATACAAACTGGTGAAACTGCATAAAGGCAACATTCAGATTCAAAGTACCGAGAGCCAAGGCACTTCCGTGCTGGTCACCTTCCCGAAAGGAAACAGCCACCTCCACAAGGCAAAGTTCATCTCTCCCAAGACAACGGATAACCTTCCGGAAACTATCATACCAACCGGCGCTCCCGAACTGCCGCCGGCGGAAACGCCCCGGGCAAGCGGACCTTTGCAACGCATCCTGATAGTGGAGGACAACGACGATTTGCGTAATTATCTTGCCAATATGTTCAGAACGGATTATAACATCCAGTCCTGCCCCAACGGCAAAGAAGCGCTTGTCATAATACGCGAGTTCAATCCGGACCTCGTCATATCCGATATCATGATGCCCGAAATGAGTGGGGACGAACTCTGCTCGGCAATAAAAGGCGACCTCGCGATATCCCACATCCCGATTATCCTGCTCACCGCACTGGGAGACGAGAAGAACATGCTCGAAGGGCTGGCAATCGGGGCGGACGCTTACATCACCAAACCTTTCAGCGTGGGAATACTCAAGGCAACGGTCAAGAACATACTTGCAAACCGTACTTTGCTCCGCCAGATTTACAACAGCATCGAAGACAAGGAGCAGCATCTTCCTGCCAACTGCACGGACAGCCTGGACTGGAAATTCATAGCTTCCGTCAAGGAGTGCATAGAGAAGAACATGGGAAATCCGGACTTCAACGTAGACATGCTCAGCAGCCAGCACCGCATGAGCCGTACAAGCTTCTTCAACAAACTGAAGGTACTGACCGGCTATGCTCCTGCCGACTATATCCGGATGATACGCTTGCAGCATGCCGTGCAATTGCTGAAACAAGACGAGTATACAATAACGGAGATTGCCGACATGGTCGGCTTCTCAGACGCCAAATACTTCCGCGAGGTATTTAAGAAATACTATAACGTAAGTCCGAGTAAATTTAATAAAAAATCAGAAGATTAACAGGTGTCCCTAACCGGCTATTGATTTTCTTATTAACTTTGCGGAATATCACTGCTTACAATACAAGATGTTTTCTATGGAAGATAATAATATGACTTTGCCGTTGGAAAGTCCCGCCGATTACGAAGAAAAGACCACCGGTGCAAGTACCGGCAACAGTGGGGTTGAATACAATGAAGACAATATCCGCCACCTGGACGACATGGAGCATATCCGCGTCCGTTCGGGCATGTACATAGGCCGTCTTGGCGACGGATCGCAAAACGACGACGGTATCTACGTGCTGCTGAAAGAGGTAATGGACAACAGCATCGACGAGTTCAAGATGGGAGCTGGCAAACGCATCGAAGTCAATATAGAAGACAATCTCCGCATAAGCGTCCGCGACTATGGACGGGGCATCCCGCAAGGAAAGCTGGTGGAAGCGGTCAGCAAACTGAACACCGGCGGCAAATACGACAGCAAGGCTTTTAAAAAGAGCGTCGGACTGAACGGTGTCGGCATCAAAGCAGTGAACGCACTCAGCAGCCGTTTCGAGGTACGCAGCTACCGCGAAGGCAAAGTACGTACGGCAATTTTCGAGAAAGGCGTACTGCAGAGCGACAGCATGCAGGACAGTACGGAAGAGAACGGTACTTATATCTTCTTCGAACCGGACAACACCCTCTTTCTGAACTACTCTTTCCAGAACCAGTTTGTAGAGACTCTGCTGCGCAACTATACTTACCTCAACACCGGGCTGACCTTCATCTACAACGGACAGCGGATTATCTCACGGCACGGGCTGGAAGATCTTCTGAAAGACAACATGACCAGCGAGGGACTGTATGACATCGTACACCTGAAGGGAGAAGACATCGAAATCGCCTTTACGCATACCAACCAGTATGGAGAGGAATACTACTCTTTCGTAAACGGGCAGCACACCACGCAGGGCGGCACGCACCAGACCGCCTTAAAGGAACATATCGCCCGTACCATCAAAGAGTTCTATACCAAAAACCAGGATTATGCCGATATCCGCAACGGGCTGGTAGCTGCCATTGCCATCGATGTGGAAGAACCGATGTTCGAGAGCCAGACCAAAACGAAGTTAGGCTCCAACAACATGTGGCCCGAAGGTCCTACCGTAAACAAATACGTAGGCGACTTCATCAAGACGGAAGTAGACAACTACCTCCACAAGAATCCGTTGGTGGCAGAAGTCATGCTGCAAAAGATACAGGACTCCGAAAAAGAGCGCAAAGCCATTGCAGGCGTCACCAAGCTGGCACGCGAACGCGCCAAAAAAGCCAACCTGCATAACCGCAAGCTACGCGACTGCCGTTTCCACCTGAGCGACGGAAAGGGCAAGGACCAGGAGACGGAGTCGTGCATCTTCATCACCGAGGGCGACTCTGCCAGCGGCTCCATCACCAAAAGCCGCGATGTAAACACGCAGGCCGTATTCAGCCTGCGCGGCAAACCCCTCAACTCATACGGGCTGACCAAGAAAGTGGTCTACGAGAACGAAGAGTTCAACCTGCTGCAAGCCGCGCTGAACATCGAAGACGGCATCGAAGGACTTCGCTACAACAAAGTGATTGTCGCCACCGATGCCGATGTAGACGGCATGCACATCCGCCTGCTCATCATCACGTTCTTCCTGCAATTCTTCCCCGACCTGATAAAGAAAGGCCACGTCTACATCCTGCAGACCCCGCTGTTCCGCGTACGCAACAAGAAGAAAACAAACTATTGCTACACGGAAGACGAACGGGTAAAGGCTATCGAAGAACTGGGACCGAATCCGGAAATCACCCGCTTCAAAGGGTTGGGAGAAATCTCACCCGATGAGTTCAGGCACTTCATCGGCAAAGACATGCGCCTGGAGCAAGTGTCCCTGCGCAAAACAGACTTAGTAAAAGAGTTGCTGGAGTTCTACATGGGCAAGAACACCATGGAACGACAGAATTTTATCATCGACAACCTGGTTATAGAAGAAGATCTGGCATCATGAGAAGAGCAATCTTTCCGGGCACATTCGACCCGTTTACCATCGGCCATGCCTCGGTAGTGCGCCGCGCGCTGACTTTCATTGACGAAATCGTCATAGGAATAGGTATCAATGAGAACAAGAACACGCATTTCGCCCTCGAGAGACGCGAAAAGATGATACGGGACTACTATCGGAACGAGCCTCGCGTCAAAGTGCAGTCATACAGTTGCCTGACCATCGACTTCGCCAAACAGGCGGATGCCAATCTGATTATACGCGGCATACGCACGGTGAAGGATTTCGAGTACGAGGAGACCATTGCCGACATCAACCGGAAACTGACGGGAATTGAAACCATCCTGCTCTTTACGGAGCCGGAACTGACCTGCGTAAGTTCGACCACCGTACGCGAGCTGTTGCAATTCGGAAAAGATATAAGCATGTTCATTCCCGAAGGAATGGAAATAAGTGATGAAGTGATTGGCGGTTAGCGATGAAAAAGATTTTTGTTATCCTATTATGTATATGTGCCTTGCCGGCACAGGCTCAGAAAGCAGGGAAAGAAGCCCTCCGCAAGTTGCAGATGGCAGAGTTTGCCATAGCCAACCTTTATGTGGACTCCGTAGATGAAAACAAGCTGGTGGAAGAAGCCATCGTCAAGATGCTGGCACAGCTCGATCCCCACTCCACCTATAACGATGCCGAAGAGGTAAAGAAGATGAACGAACCCCTGCAAGGCAACTTCGAAGGCATCGGCGTACAATTCCAGATGATAGAAGACACGCTGCTTGTAGTGCAGCCCGTCAGCAACGGCCCCTCGGAGAAAGCGGGCATTCTTGCCGGCGACCGCATCATAGCCGTAAACGACTCTGCCATTGCCGGAGTGAAAATGGGCACGGAAGAAATCATGAGCCGGCTGCGCGGGGCAAAAGGCTCCGAAGTGAAGCTTACAATCGTACGCCGTGGCGTGGACGACACCCTGTTTTTCACTGTAAAACGCGATAAAATACCCATCCTCAGCCTGGATGCCGCCTATATGATACAACCCCGGACAGGTTACATCCGCATCAACCGCTTCGGGGCAACCACCCCCGAAGAATTTCTCAAAGCCTTGAAGGAGTTGCAGAAAAAAGGCATGAAAGACCTGATACTCGACCTGCAAGGCAACGGCGGCGGCTATCTGAATGCCGCCATCGACCTCGCCAATGAGTTCCTGCAACAGAAAGACCTTATCGTTTATACCGAAGGCAGGGCGGCACGCCGCAGCAATTTTTATGCGAAAGGAAACGGGAAATTCAAAGAAGGGCGTCTCATTGTTTTAGTAGACGAATACTCCGCCTCTGCCAGCGAAATCGTCACCGGCGCCATTCAGGATTGGGACAGAGGCGTGGTGGTAGGCCGCCGTACATTCGGCAAGGGACTGGTACAGCGTCCTATCGACCTGCCGGACGGCTCCATGATACGCCTGACCGTTGCCCGTTACTACACTCCTTCCGGCCGGTGCATCCAGAAGCCATACGCCAAGACTGCCGGTGCGGACGCCGCATCCGGCGGAGAGGAGAGCCAGGAGAAGTATAACCGGGAACTGACAGACCGCTTCAACCGTGGCGAACTGATGCACGCCGACAGCATACATTTCCCCGACTCCCTGAAATACCAGACCAAGAAACTAGCGCGCACCGTCTATGGCGGAGGCGGCATCATGCCCGATTTCTTCGTTCCGATAGACACTACCCAATACACTGACTACCACCGCAATCTCTTGGCAAAAGGAGTGGTTATCAAAACAACCATGAAATTCATAGAGAACCATCGGAAAGAACTGCAAAGCAAATACAGGAAGTTCGATGCGTTCAACGACAAGTTCGAAATCACCGATGAGGTGCTGGCAAGCATGCGCGCCCTTGCCGAGCAGGAGAAAATCAAGTTCGACGAGAAGCAATACCAAAAGTCCCTGCCGCTTATCAGGACACAACTGAAAGCACTCATTGCCCGCGACCTATGGGACATGAACGAGTACTTCCAAGTGATGAACACCACGAACAGCAGCGTGCAACAGGCACTGAAAGTCTTGAACGAAGACATCTACCACACTATCGTCAGACAGTGAAGAAGTGTGCCAACGCTCCGATAGCCGTATCCTTCTGCCACTTCAAAGCAAAACGATATCCGGTTCGGGAGCGGCGCACATCAATGTCCAAACAGCCAACGGTTCAGCCAGCGGTTCACGTAGACATTCACTACCGCACACCCGGCACCGATAGCCGCACCGGCAAGCACATCCGAAGGATAATGGACACCCTCATTCATGCGGGACACCCCGACCGAACAAGCCCACAAGGCGGAAGGGGCTATCACATACCATTTGGGATATTTTATGCTTAAAGAAGTGGCGAGCGCGAAAGCGGAGGCGGTATGTCCCGACGGAAAAGAGGGACTGCTCTCATAGCTGTACGGATGCACCCTGTCCGGATAGCGGTCGTACGGGCGTTCGCGGTCGGCGAGATACTTCATGCCATACGTCACCACAAAGGCACCCGCCACACTTGTCCCCACGTACACGGCATCTTTCAACAACTCCCTGTCGTTCTTGACCCACGCCGTCAGAGCCATCGCCACCGGAACGCCGACAGCCACATAGGGTTCCGAACGTGAGATAAACTTGTTATAATTACGGACAAACTTACCGTCCCAGCCATTCACTCTGTGCAATGTATTAATGTCCCAATTCTGCGCAAAAAGTCCGGACACGGCAATGGATATGAACAATACGAAAGAAATGACCCTCTTCATAAAATCTTCCTGTTAGTTTGGCGCAAAGATAATCCAAATCCTTAGAGTATCCGCAAAACCTCCTCATCTTTATTGTCCTTGCCCACGCGACTTTTTCATTTAACTTTGGTATCGTTTTTCAAATATTTAATTGTGCGACAGTCACATTATTACCAACATTAGATTTCAATACCTATGTTATTTCGAATGAAGAGATAAATAACCGCTAACGGAGGAGTTGTCCCCTTCTTCCTCCGACTCCTGATAAATCCCGTGAATAAAAGCCCCGTGGCTGACAGCTTCTTTTTCCCCAGATGTTCCCACTTAATTGGGAACGTGTTCCCTGCATGTTGGGAACGTATTCCCAATGAGGTGGGAACACATTCCCGGCAAGCTGGGAATAAAGTTCCACCTTGCAGAAAACAAGTGGCACTCGTATATCGCTGATAATAAGCATCTTCCGGGAATATTTCGCCCGCCTGTTCTTATCCGTTTGTTCTTCACCGGTCCGTTTCCGTTTGT
>NZ_CAJTSC010000058.1:3303-18984 GCF_910578895.1 uncultured Bacteroides sp. | reverse complement strand
CTTTCATTTGGGCGGCGCCTGCTTCCGGTTTCCTCCGGTTCCCGTAAATGCAAAGACCGTGACAACCGTTTCGCCGCCCAAATGAAAGAGCCGTGGAAAGCGGCGGAAATAATTGCCTGTGTTTTTTGATAATTGAAAGATTAACACTAATTTTGCACGCTCAAATTGGAGAATGAAATAAAGTATAAATCAAATAAATAATTGTCAGAATGAACGTTTCATTGCAAAACATTGACAAAGTGAGCGCACTGCTTACTGTGAAGATTGAGAAGGCAGACTATCAGGAAAAGGTAGACAAATCATTGAAAAACTTCCGTCAGAAAGCCCAAATCCCCGGTTTCCGTAAAGGCATGGTTCCGATGAGCTTGGTGAAGAAGATGTACGGCAAGTCGGTGTTGGCTGAAGAGGTCAACAAGCTCCTTTCCGATTCTGTATACAAGTACATCCAAGATAACAAAGTGAACATCCTGGGCGAGCCCCTGCCCAACGAGGAGAAGCAGCAGAACATCGACTTCGATACGATGGAAGAATTTGAATTCCTGTTCGACATTGCGTTGGCTCCCGAGTTCAATGCCGAAGTCGCTGCCGCCGATAAAGTAGACTACTATACGATTGATGTAACGGACGAAATGGTTGACAACCAGGTAAAGGCGTATACTCAGCGTAACGGTAAATACGAAAAGGCAGATGCTTATGCCGACAACGATATGCTGAAAGGCCTGCTCGCCGAGCTGGATGCGGAAGGCAATACCAAAGAGGGAGGCATTCAGGTGGAAGGCGCCGTTATGATGCCTTCTTATATGAAGAACGACGACCAGAAAGCCATCTTTGCCAATGCAAAGGTGAACGATGTGCTTGTATTCAACCCCTATACGGCATGGGACGGTAATGCTGCCGAACTCTCCTCGCTGCTGAAGGTAGACAAGGAAGCCGTTGCCGAAATGAAATCCGATTTCAGCTTCCAGGTAGAAGAAATCACCCGTTTCGTAGAAGGCGAGTTGAACCAGGAAATCTTCGATCAGGTATTCGGCGAAGGCGTCGTAAAGAGCGAAGAAGAATTCCGCGCCAAAGTAAAAGAGGTGGTTGCCAACCAGTTTGTGGCAGACAGCGACTATAAGTTCTTGCTGGATGTACGCAAGATGATGATGGAAAAAGTAGGCAAGCTGGAATTCCCCGATGCCTTGCTGAAACGCATCATGCGCCTGAACAACCCCGACAAGGACGAAAAGTTCGTGGAAGAAAACTACGACAAGAGCATCGAAGAACTGACTTGGCACCTGATTAAAGAACAACTGGTGAAAGCCAACGACATCAAGGTGGAACAGGACGACATCCTCAACATGGCAAAAGAGGCTACCCGTGCGCAGTTTGCACAGTACGGCATGATGAGCGTGCCCGATGAAATCCTCGACAACTATGCAAAGGAGATGCTGAAGAAGAAAGAGAGCATCGAGGGCTTGGTGAACCGCGTTGTGGAAACAAAATTGGCTGCTGCCTTGAAGACTCAGGTGACGCTGGAGAACAAAAATATCTCCGCTGCCGACTTCAACAAGATGTTTGAATAAGATTTTAGCGGGAAACCGTTGACTTTTATAAAGAAACACAGGGTTTGACAAACTATAACTCTGTGTTTTTTTGTGTCTCTGTGTTCTTTTTCGTTTCTTTGCATTCGCATAAAAAAACAAAAGCAGAAAGAAAAATGGATGATTTTAGAAAATACGCAACCAAGCATTTAGGAATGAGCAGCTTGGTGCTGGATGATGTGATAAAGTCGCAAGCCGGGTATTTAAATCCCTATATCCTGGAAGAGCGCCAGCTGAATGTGACCCAGCTGGACGTGTTCTCCCGCCTGATGATGGACCGTATCATTTTCCTCGGTACGCAGATAGACGACTATACTGCCAATACTTTGCAGGCACAGTTGCTCTATCTGGACTCTGTGGACCCGGGCAAGGACATCTCCATCTATATCAACTCGCCGGGCGGTTCGGTGTATGCCGGATTGGGCATTTACGACACGATGCAGTTTATCAGCAGCGATGTCGCCACTATCTGTACCGGAATGGCGGCAAGCATGGCGGCGGTGTTGCTGGTTGCCGGTGCTGAGGGCAAGCGTTCCGCGCTGACGCACTCGCGCGTGATGATTCACCAGCCGATGGGCGGTGCGCAAGGGCAGGCTTCGGACATTGAAATCACGGCACGCGAAATCCAGAAATTAAAGAAAGAACTTTATACTATCATAGCCGACCACTCGCATACTCCTTTCGACAAGGTGTGGGCGGACTCCGACCGCGACTATTGGATGACGGCGCAGGAGGCCAAAGAGTATGGCATGATAGACCAAGTCTATACGAAGAAATAAATATGGCAGACTCTAAACGAAACAAAAACAGGTGCAGCTTCTGCGGACGCCCGGAAGGTGAAGTCGGTATCCTCATTACGGGGATGAACGGTTACATCTGCGACAGTTGTGCTGCCCAGGCTTACGAGATTACCCAGGAGGCTTTGGGCTCGAAGAAGAACGGGGGGGCTGTGAAACTGAACCTGGAAGAACTTCCTAAACCTGTAGAGATAAAGAATTTTCTCGACCGGTATGTTATCGGGCAGGATGACGCGAAGCGTTTCCTGGCGGTGTCCGTGTACAACCACTACAAGCGCTTGCTGCAGAAAGCGGGCGACGATGATGTGGAGATTGAAAAATCCAATATCATCATGGTGGGGAGCACCGGAACCGGCAAGACCTTGCTTGCCCGCACCATTGCCAAATTGCTTCATGTGCCTTTTACAATTGTGGATGCAACCGTATTGACGGAAGCCGGCTACGTAGGCGAGGATATCGAAAGTATCCTTACCCGCCTGTTGCAGGTGGCGGACTATAATGTGGCGCAGGCGGAGCAAGGCATCGTATTTATAGATGAAATAGACAAGATTGCCCGTAAAGGTGACAATCCCTCCATCACCCGCGACGTGAGCGGCGAGGGTGTGCAACAGGGGTTGCTGAAATTGCTGGAAGGGTCTGTGGTGAATGTCCCCCCGCAGGGCGGACGCAAGCATCCCGACCAGAAGATGATTCCTGTGAACACCAAGAATATACTGTTCATTTGCGGCGGTGCTTTCGACGGCATCGAGAAGAAAATAGCGCAACGGCTCAATACCCATGTCGTAGGCTATGGCGCAGTGCGCAATACGGCTGCCATTGACAAGAGCAACATGATGCAGTACATCGCTCCGCAGGATTTGAAATCGTTCGGCTTGATTCCTGAAATCATCGGGCGCCTGCCGGTATTGACCTATCTGAATCCGTTGGATCGTACGGCATTGCGTGCCATCCTGACGGAGCCGAAGAACTCCATTATCCGGCAATACGTCAAACTGTTTGAAATGGACGGTGTGAAGCTGACTTTTGAAGACGAGGTGTTTGAGTATGTGGTAGACAAAGCTGTTGAATACAAGTTGGGAGCCCGCGGGCTGCGCTCCATCGTTGAGACGATTATGATGGATGTGATGTTCGAAATCCCTTCCGAGCATAAGGACAGCCTTGTCGTGACGTTGGATTATGCCCGTTGCCAGCTGGAAAAAGCGAATATGGCAAGACTGCAAAATGCTTAAAATCAAAAAGTAATACATACGGAGAATACTTTTTTGTGTTTTATTGAAAAATATTCGGCGGATTATGCTTGAAATTTGAGAAGTTGTTTATAACTTTGTTAGAGTTCTTAGAAGATAAGAAACGCCTTGTAGCGGCGTTATTAATTGCTAACTCTATAAACAACCACATGAATCATGGCAGGGAAGAAGATTAATTTGACAGACCAGCTGAAGAACTACTTCGGGTTCGACACTTTTAAAGGAAATCAGGAAGCAATCATACAGAATCTGTTGGCGGGTAACGATACTTTCGTGTTGATGCCTACCGGCGGAGGAAAGTCCTTGTGCTATCAGTTGCCTTCTTTATTGATGGACGGCACGGCTATTGTGATTTCTCCTTTGATAGCCTTGATGAAGAACCAAGTCGATGCGATGCGTAATTTCAGCGAGGAGGATGGCATAGCCCATTTCATTAACTCTTCCCTTAATAAGGGCGCGATAGACCAGGTGAAGTCCGACATCCTTGCCGGACGGACCAAGCTGCTGTATGTGGCTCCGGAGTCTTTGACGAAAGAAGAGAACGTGGAGTTCCTGAAAACGGTGAAGATTTCCTTCTATGCCGTAGATGAGGCTCATTGTATCTCGGAATGGGGACATGACTTCCGCCCGGAATATCGCCGCATCCGTCCTATTATCAATGAAATCGGAAAAGCTCCGCTTATAGCGTTGACTGCGACGGCCACACCGAAGGTGCAGCACGACATCCAGAAAAACCTGGGTATGATAGATGCGCAGGTGTTCAAGTCGTCGTTCAATCGTCCGAACCTTTATTACGAGGTACGTCCCAAGACTGTAAACGTAGACAAGGATATCATTAAGTTCATCAAGAATAATCCGGAAAAGTCGGGCATCATCTATTGCCTGAGCCGGAAAAAGGTAGAGGAACTTGCCGAAATACTTCAGGCGAACGGCATCAATGCCCGTGCCTATCATGCCGGAATGGATTCCGCCACACGAACACAGAATCAAGATGATTTCCTTATGGAAAAGATTGATGTGATTGTGGCTACGATTGCTTTCGGCATGGGTATAGACAAGCCTGACGTGCGTTATGTGATTCACTATGATATTCCGAAGAGCCTGGAGGGATATTATCAGGAAACCGGACGTGCCGGAAGAGACGGAGGTGAAGGACAGTGTATAACTTTTTATACTAATAAAGACCTGCAGAAGCTGGAAAAGTTCATGCAGGGCAAGCCTGTGGCAGAGCAGGAGATTGGCAAGCAGCTTCTGCTGGAAACCGCTGCGTATGCCGAATCGTCCGTTTGTCGCCGAAAGACGTTGCTACACTATTTCGGCGAGGAATATGCGGAGGAGAATTGTGGAAATTGTGACAACTGTTTAAATCCGAAAAAACAAGTGGAAGCTCAAGAATTATTGTGTACCGTGATAGAAGCCATTCTTGCGGTAAAAGAAAATTTTAAAGCAGACTATATTATAGATATCATACAGGGAAAAGAAACTTCGGAAGTGCAGGCGCATCTGCACGAAGACCTGGAAGTATTCGGTTCCGGTATGGGAGAGGAAGACAAAACTTGGAATGCTGTTATCCGCCAGGCATTGATTGCCGGCTATCTGACGAAGGAAGTTGAAAATTATGGCTTGTTGAAGGTGACGGAGGAAGGAAGGAAATTCCTGAAACGTCCCAAGTCCTTTAAGATTACGGAAGATAATGATTTCGAAGAGGTGGAAGAAGAAGCACCGGCACGGGGTGGCGGCGCCTGTGCGGTAGACCCTGCGCTCTACTCCATGCTGAAGGACTTGCGTAAGAAGCTTTCCAAGAAGTTGGAAGTGCCGCCCTATGTTATATTCCAGGATCCGTCTTTGGAGGCAATGGCCACTATCTATCCGATAACTTTGGATGAGTTGCAGAATATCCCGGGCGTGGGAGCCGGTAAGGCGAAACGTTATGGCGAAGAGTTCTGCAAACTGATTAAACGCCATTGCGAGGAAAATGAAATAGAGCGTCCTGAGGATTTGCGCGTGCGCACCGTGGCAAATAAATCAAAAATGAAGGTGGCGATTATCCAGGCCATTGACCGCAAGGTTGCTTTGGATGATATTGCCATGTCCAAGGGCATCGAGTTTGAAGAACTGCTGGACGAGATAGAGGCTATTGTCTACTCCGGTACGAAGTTGAACATTGATTACTTCCTGGAAGATATAATGGACGAAGATCATCTGTTGGATATATACGACTATTTCAAAGAGTCTACTACAGACGATATAGATGATGCCTTGGATGAACTGGGGGATGATTTCACGGAAGAGGAAGTACGCCTGGTACGTATCAAGTTCATTTCCGAAATGGCAAATTAAGCCTCGGGCTGTGATTTAAAAAAAAGAAAAAAATATTGCGTGCTAATATACGGAATGGAATAAAAACCGTATATTTGCACGCAATAAATTTTAAACGCATAGCCCTATGTCATTTATTGCTGATAAGATTGTAATGGACGGATTGACTTACGATGACGTTTTGTTAATTCCTGCTTACTCTGAAGTACTTCCTAAAACAGTCGAACTCTCGACTAAGTTCTCACGCAACATCGAGTTGAAAATTCCTTTTGTAACAGCTGCCATGGATACTGTTACCGAAGCGAAAATGGCCATTGCCATTGCCCGCGAAGGTGGTATCGGCGTTATTCATAAGAATATGTCCATAGAGGAACAGGCTCGCCAGGTTGCTATCGTGAAGCGTGCTGAAAACGGTATGATTTATGATCCGGTGACGATTAAGAGAGGTTCTTCGGTTGCTGATGCGCTGGATTTGATGGCCGAGTATAAGATTGGCGGTATTCCGGTGGTAGATGATGAAGGATGTTTGGTGGGAATTGTCACCAATCGTGACCTCCGTTTTGAGAAAGACCATAACAAGCGTATCGATGAGGTGATGACAAAAGAGGATATCGTCACCACTAATCAGACAACCGACTTGGAAGCTGCCGCTCAAATCCTGCAGGAGCATAAAATTGAAAAGTTGCCGGTAGTCGACAAGGATAATAAATTGGTAGGCTTGATTACTTATAAGGATATTACCAAGGCAAAGGATAAACCGATGGCTTGCAAGGATAGCAAAGGACGCCTTCGTGTGGCTGCCGGTGTGGGTGTGACGGCCGATACGCTGGACCGTATGCAGGCATTGGTCGATGCCGGAGCGGATGCCATTGTGATTGACACGGCTCACGGACATTCCATGTATGTGATTGAGAAATTGAAAGAAGCCAAGAAACGCTTCCCGAATATTGATATAGTAGTAGGCAATATTGCTACCGGAGAGGCGGCGAAAGCATTGGTTGAGGCTGGTGCCGACGGAGTGAAGGTAGGTATCGGTCCGGGTTCTATCTGTACAACCCGCGTAGTGGCGGGTGTAGGTGTGCCCCAATTGTCTGCCGTGTACGATGTGGCAAAAGCATTGAAAGGCACAGGCATTCCTTTGATTGCCGATGGCGGTTTGCGTTATTCCGGTGATGTGGTGAAAGCTTTGGCTGCCGGCGGATATTCTGTAATGATTGGTTCGCTGGTTGCAGGCACAGAGGAGTCTCCGGGTGAGACGATTATCTTTAACGGACGTAAGTTCAAGTCTTATCGGGGCATGGGTTCTTTGGAAGCTATGGAACATGGTTCCAAAGACCGCTATTTCCAAAGCGGAACGAGTGATGTGAAGAAACTTGTGCCGGAAGGCATCGCAGCCCGCGTTCCTTATAAGGGGACTTTGTATGAAGTGATTTACCAGTTGACCGGCGGTTTGCGTGCGGGTATGGGGTATTGTGGCGCTGCCAATATTGAGAAGCTGCATGATGCCAAGTTCACCCGTATTACCAATGCCGGTGTGTTGGAGAGTCATCCGCACGATGTTGCAATCACCAGCGAGGCTCCGAATTATAGCCGTCCCGAATAAAAAGAACATTCATTCATGATAAGTATATGCCCGAAGAGTAAATTGTACTTTTCGGGCATTATTTGTTTATGATGTTGTATCTTTGTGATGTTACTTGCCAAGTTGGTTTTACTTGTTTTAGACAGATTGTTATGATGAGAATTTATTTGATGGTAGTGTCTCTTGGGCTGGTTTGGAATGCTTTTTCCCGGCAAGACCCGGTACTGATGCGCATTAACGGAAAGGATGTGTTGCGGTCTGAATTTGAATACAACTATAATAAGGATAAGGCATTGCTTGCTCCTGAGTGTGCCACACCGGAAAAATATGTGGAGCGGTTTGTGGATTTCAAGTTGAAAGTAGCTGCTGCCGAGAGTGCCGGATTGGATACGGCTCTTGTTTTCCGCGAGAAGGTAGAAGATTATCGCAACCGGTTGATAAAATCATACTTGACGGATACGGTTGTGGCTGAGCGGGAAGCTCGTCGGCTGCATGACCGGATAGCGTCCGGAAGGCGTGCCGGGCAGGTGTGCGTGAGCCAGGTTTTCAAGTATCTTCCTCAGAATGTTTCCGCGTCTGTGCAGCGCAATGTTGTTGCCCGTATGGATTCCATTTATGAATATCTTCGGAACAATCAGGCAAGTGAAGTTTTCGATGCGTGTGTAAGGCGCTTTTCTGATGAGAAACAGGCGTTTTGGGTGAGGCGGCTGCAGATGCCGGTAGAGTTTGAAGATGTGGTGTTTGATTTGCCGGTGGGTGAAGTGTCGCAACCTTTTTTTACTCCGCAAGGAATTCATATTGTAAAGGTTATTGAGCGGATGGAAGCGCCGTCTTTTGATGAGGTGAGAAATAAGACGGCAGAAGCGCATCATCATAGTATGGATTTGGGAGCAATAGCGCAGGTGGAGAAGCTGAAAAGGGAATATCAATATATCCCCGATGAGACAGGCATGAACGAGTTGATAAATACCGGACAAACCAAACGTGCGTTGTTCGTATTGGCAGGAAAGAGTTACACGGGAAATGATTTCGCTCGTTTTGCAACGGCATATCCGGCGGGGGTACGCAGGCAGTTGGAAGCTTTCGTAATGAAAACTCTGCTTGATTATGAGAATACACGTTTGGAACAGAAGTATCCGGACTTACGCTATCTGGTACAGGATTATGGTAACAGACTGTTGACGGAAGAGATTACGGCACGGGAAATTCATAGACGGGCCGTGGCGGATGAAGAGGGACTGCGAACCTATTTCGAGAAACATCGGTCCGATTATCAGTGGAAAGAACGGCGATATAAAGGTATCGTTCTTCATGGGATTAGCAAACGTCTTGTCAAGCAAGCCCGCAAATTTCTGAAAAGCCTGCCGGAAGAAGAATGGAAGGATGCAATCCGTTTGACTTTTAATGCCGGCGCACATCCTCAGATAAAGGCGGAACAGGGTTTGTTTGCTCCCGGTGACAATGTGTATGTTGATGATTTGGTGTTCAAAGGCCCGGATGCGGCGCCTATGATGTCATTTCCTTTTACTGCTGTATTGGGTGAAAAGGTAAAAGGACCGGACGACTATCGGGAAGTGAAAGACAGACTGGTGGCAGACTATCAAACTTATCTGGATGCCCGGTGGATGACCCGTTTGCGCGCTTCGGCTAAGGTTGAAATTAACCAAGAGGTTTTAAAAACCGTTAATAATCACTGATGCAACCGATTAAAGCCGTATCTTCGTACCTTAAAATATAGTAAATATCAGTTGATAATGCGAACAACCTGTTTAGGGCTTTTAATTCTTCTTTTCTGTGGCTCGTGCAAGGAACAGCACAATCACGGAGGACGGACACCGTTGGTGGAACTGGATGGCAACTTCCTTTACTATGAGGATTTGCAATCGGTGCTTCCTACGGATTTGTCGAAGGATGACAGTTTGCTGTTTGCAGAACATTATGTCCGTAATTGGGCGGAAGATGTATTGCTATACCAGAAGGCACAGAGCAATATTCCCAATAACGGTGAGATTGACAAACTGGTTGAGAATTATCGGAAGGCACTGATAATGCACACCTACCAGCAGGCATTGATTAATCAAACCCTTTCCGAAGAAATCTCGGAGGAGGAACTGGCTGATTACTATGAGAAGCATCAGGAACTTTTCAAGGTGGAGCGTCCTTTGATGAAAGGACTGTTTATCAAAGTGCCTCTTACGGCACCTCAGTTGGGCAATGTCCGCCGTTGGTACAAGACGGAAACCCGTGAAGCCGTAGAAAATCTGGAAAAGTACAGTTTGCAGAACGCTGTGAAGTACGAGTATTTTTATGACAAGTGGGTGCCGATGACCGAGGTTATGGATTTGATGCCGCTGAAAGTACCCGATGCCGAAACATATCTGGATAAGAACCGTCACGTGGAACTGGAAGATACTGCCTTTTATTATTTCTTGAATGTGAGTGATTATCGCGCAGTGGGAGAACAGGAACCGTATGAATTTGCCCGTACCCAAGTGAAAGATATGATGCTGAACATGAAACAAGTGGAATTTATGAAACAAGTAAAAGAAGACTTGTATCAACGTGCGGAAAAAAGAGATCAAATTAAATATTATTAGTATAAGACACCAAGAATGAAGAAGTGTATGAACTTTAAGTTTGTAGTTTTATTTGCCTTGACGTTGTTAGCCGGTTCTACCGTTTATGGACAAGACAATGTGATTGACGAGGTTGTATGGGTAGTAGGCGACGAGGCTATATTAAAGTCCGAAGTGGAAGAGGCACATATGAGTGCTTTGTATGAAGGACGCAAGTTCGACCGAGACCCCTACTGTGTGATACCGGAAGAGATAGCCGTACAAAAGCTGTTCCTGCATCAGGCAGCACTCGATAGTATTGAAGTTTCCGAAGCGGAAGTTATCCAGCGTGTGGACTATATGACGAATATGTACATCACCAACATCGGTTCCCGCGAAAAAATGGAAGAGTATTTCAACAAGACTTCCAGCCAGATTCGTGAGACTTTGCGTGACAATGCGCGCGAAGGCTTGAAAGTGCAGAAAATGCAGCAAAAGCTGGTCGGGGAGATTAAAATAACGCCTGCCGAAGTGCGCCGTTATTTCAAAGACCTGCCGCAAGACAGTATTCCTTATATCCCGACCCAGGTAGAAGTCCAGATTATCACCCAACAGCCTAAAGTGCCTTTGGAAGAGATAGAGAATGTAAAGAAGCGCTTGCGCGACTTTACCGACCGTATTACGAAGGGGGAAACCAGTTTCTCTACGTTGGCACGTATGTACTCGGAAGATCGTGCATCCGCCATCAATGGTGGTGAAATGCCGTTTACGGGCCGCGGCTATCTGGATCCCGCTTTTGCAAACGTGGCGTTCAATCTGCAAGATCCCAATAAGGTGTCAAAGATTGTAGAGTCCGAGTTCGGTTTTCATATCATTCAGTTGATGGAGAAGCGCGGCGACCGTATCAAAGTACGTCATATCTTGCTGAAACCCCATGTGCCCGATGAGGCGCTTACGGCGGGTATGGCACGTCTGGATTCTATAGCCGATGATATCCGTAACAATAAATTCTCTTTTGAGGAAGCGGCTGCGGTGCTTTCGCAAGACAAGGATACGCGCAACAACCACGGCTTGCTGCCCAATCCTAATACAAACACTTCTAAATTCGAGATGCAGGAGTTGCCGCCCGAAATTGCCAAAGTGGTGGATAAAATGAAAGTAGGGGAGATATCCGAAGCATTCACTATGATTCCGCAGAAAACCGGAAAGGAAGAATGTGTTATCGTGAAGCTGAAGAGCCGTACCAACGGTCATAAGGCAACCGTTGCCGATGATTATCAGAACCTGAAAGAAATAGTATTGGAGAAACGCCGTGACGAAATGTTGGACAAGTGGATTCGTGAGAAACAGAAACACACTTATGTCCGCATCAACGAAAATTGGAGAAACTGCACATTCAAGTATCCGGGATGGATAAAAGACTGATATTTGGTTTGATATGCCTGTTCGGCGTTTGTCTGTTAAGCGCGCAGGACAAGAAAAGTGAGCCTGACAGGAAAAAGAGACGCGTGGATTTGCTTTATGCCGATGAGGCACAGGCTGATAAGCAGTCGCGTCCCGATGTGCAGGTGCTGATTGGTTCTGTCAGGATGAAGCATGATAGCATGTACATGTTTTGTGACAGTGCTTTGATTTACGAAAAGATCAATTCCGTAGAAGCTTTCGGCAATGTACGTATGGAGCAGGGGGATACCTTGTTCATATACGGTGATTACCTCTATTATGACGGCATGTCGCAACTTGCCATGTTGCGTGAGAATGTCCGTCTGATTAACCGTAATACGGAACTGACCACGGACAGCCTGAACTACGACCGCCTTTACAACTTAGGGTATTACTTTGATGGCGGCACGCTGACCGATGAAGAGAATGTCCTGACTTCCGAATGGGGAGAATACAGCCCGGCAACCAAATTGGCTGTCTTCAATCATGAAGTGAAATTGGTGAACCCGAAGTTTGTTCTGACTTCCGATACATTGAAGTACAGTACGGAGTCCAAAATCGCCACAATTCTGGGGCCTTCCGATATTGTCAGCGATAAGAACCATATTTACTCGGAACGTGGAGTATACAATACCGTTTCCGAACAAGCGGAACTGTTGGACCGTTCGGTCTTGACGAACGAAGGTAAAAAACTTGTCGGAGATAGCCTTTTCTACGACCGCAAGTTAGGATATGGCGAGGCCTTTGACAATGTGCAGATGAATGATACGGTTAACAAGAATATGCTTACCGGCAACTATTGCTTTTACAATGAACTTACCGGCAATGCCATTGCCACCCGTCGTGCGGTTGCTGTAGATTACTCCCAAGGAGACAGCCTTTTCATGCACGGCGATACCTTGCGGTTGGTTACTTATCACATGAATACCGACTCCGCCTATCGTGAAATGCGCGTTTACCATAAAGTGCGTGCCTACCGTACGGATGTACAGGCGGTATGCGATTCGTTGGTCTACAATTCCAAAGACTCTTGCATGACAATGTATACGGATCCTGTCTTGTGGCATGGTGCGCAACAGTTGCTTGGCGAGGAGATAAAAGTCTATATGAACGACAGTACCATCAACTGGGCACACATCATCAATCAGGCGTTGGCTGTGGAGCAGAAAGATTCTCTTCATTACAACCAAGTGACAGGTAAGGAGATGAAGGCATTTTTCGAGAACGGGGATATGCGTCGTGTCGATGTGAACGGTAATGTCCTGATAATCTTCTATCCGGAAGAGAAAGACAGTACGATGATCGGTATGAACTATGTCGAAGGAAGTTTTTTGCGCATTTTCCTCAAGGACCGTAAAATGGAAGAAGCCGCTTTGATAGGAAAGTCCAATGGTATACTGTATCCTATGGACCAGATACCTGCCGACAAGATGAAGCTGCCCTCGTTTGTGTGGTTTGATTATATCCGTCCGCAGAACAAGTATGACATTTTTGAGTGGCGGGGCAAAAAGGCAGGTGAGACATTGCAGAAAAGCGACCGGAAACCTTTGGCCTCACCAAGAGACATGCATATAAAACGAACTAAAAAATAACGTTATGGGAATGTTTACAATGCGTAAGCCGCGGGGCTTCCATCATTCATACATCTACGTGGATGAACGGAAAGAGAAGTTGGCAAAAATGGAAGAAGCCGCCAAGCGTGAGTTGGGTATGTTGCCGGAAAAGGAATTTTCTCCCGAAGATATCCGGGGAAGGTTCATTGAGGGTACCACCCATTTGAAGCGCCGCAAGGAAAGCGGACGTAAACCTGTTCATTTGGGAATACTGTTGGTTGTCATAGCCTTGCTGGCATATTTGTGGTACGCCATTACCAATGGCATTATCTGAATAGCCTATATCCTTATACTTTATATTTTTATACTTTATACTTATCATGAGCGATATCATTCATTTGCTGCCCGATTCGGTTGCGAATCAGATTGCTGCCGGAGAGGTAATTCAGCGTCCGGCATCCGTCATCAAAGAATTGGTAGAAAATGCGATTGATGCAGAAGCCGGAGAAATACATGTGCTGATAACGGATGCCGGAAAGACTTGCATTCAGGTTATTGATAACGGAAAAGGAATGTCCGAAACGGACGCCCGCTTGTCTTTTGAACGCCACGCCACGTCCAAGATACGCGAAGCTTCCGATTTGTTTGCTCTGCGCACAATGGGATTTCGCGGAGAGGCATTGGCTTCTATTGCTGCCGTGGCGGAGGTGGAGTTGAAGACCCGTCCGGCTGATGAAGAACTCGGTACGCGCCTGCTGATTGCCGGTTCCAAGGTCGAGAGCCAGGAAGTCGTGTCTTGTCCTAAAGGAAGTAACTTCTCGGTGAAGAACCTGTTCTTCAATATTCCTGCCCGCCGTAAGTTCCTGAAAGCAAACTCAACGGAATTGAGCAATATCCTGACCGAATTCGAACGTATTGCCTTGGTGCATCCGGATGTCGCTTTTTATCTGTATAGCAATGATTCGGAGTTGTTCAATCTGCCCGTCACGCCGTTGCGTCAACGCATCCTTGCCATATTCGGCAAGAAGTTGAACCAACAGCTGCTTTCGGTAGACGTAGCTACGACAATGATAAAAATTTCCGGTTTTGTAGCTAAGCCGGAGACGTCCCGCAAGAAAGGCGCGCACCAGTACTTTTTCGTAAACGGGCGTTATATGCGCCATCCGTATTTTCATAAAGCGGTCATGGATGCCTATGAGCAACTGATTCCCGCAGGCGAACAGATATCCTATTTTATCTATTTGGAGGTCGATCCTGCCAATATAGATGTGAACATCCATCCCACAAAGACGGAAATCAAGTTCGAGAATGAACAGGCTATCTGGCAGATACTTTCGGCTGCCGTCAAGGAGTCGCTCGGGAAGTTCAATGCCGTGCCTTCCATAGACTTTGATACGGAGGGGATGCCCGACATTCCGGCATTTGAGCAAAGCCGTCCTATCGAGCCGCCTAAGGTACATTATAATGCCGACTTTAATCCTTTTAAAACCTCGTCGGCATCTTCTTATGGCGGCGGGAACTATTCCCGTCAAAGTATGGAGTGGGAGGGGATGTATTCCGGTTTGGAGAAAGCGAGCAAGATGAACGATCCTGTCCGGGAAGAACCTTTTGATTTCGAGGGAACCGCTTCGGCCGTAGTAGAACCGGTTGCGGCGCCTTCTCAACCCGTCTCTTTGTATTCCGGTAAATCCTCTTCGATGGAAAAGGGCGCGCAGCATTTGCAATTCAAGGGACGCTTCATCCTTACTTCCGTAAAGTCCGGGCTGATGCTGATAGACCAGCACCGTGCGCATATACGCGTACTGTTCGACCGGTATATGAGCCAGATTCGCCAAAAGCAGGGAGTCTCTCAAGGCGTGTTGTTCCCGGAGATGCTTCAACTGCCGGCTTCCGAAGCGGCGGTGCTGGAAAGCCTGTCGGACGATTTGGCGGCAGTGGGTTTCGACCTTACTCCTTTGGGTGGGGGCAGTTATGCTGTCAATGGCATTCCTTCGGGCATTGAAGGGCTGAATCCTGTGGAGTTGGTGCGCAACATGGTGCATACGGCTATGGAGAAAGGTAACGATGTCAAAGAAGAAATCCAATCAATCCTTGCATTGACGTTGGCACGTGCGGCAGCCATTGTTTATGGGCAAGTGTTGAGTAATGATGAAATGTCTAATCTTGTGGACAGCCTGTTTGCTTGTTCCACACCCAACTATACGCCCGACGGACGTACGGTACTTTCCACTATCAAGGAAGAGGATATTGAAAAGCTGTTCTTGAAGTGACAGCTTGTGTGTGCCTGAAAGTGTGCCCCGGCTCCGATTGAAAGATTATCGGGAAAGTGCCGGAATAAGAATCAGGACGCGGATTATGCAAACGAAGTTTATGCTTCTGAAATCCGGCAATCCCCGGATTTGCGATTTGTATAATCTGTGTCCTGATTTTCTTTTTGATACATTCCGTTTCCGCTTTTCTGCAACCCCAGAGTACCGCCCGCTGGTTTATGGTAAAATATGATATTTTTAAGGAAAAATGCCATCCCCGTCCGATAAAAAATCCTTTTTCCAGAACTTTTCATCCTTTCCGGTGTTAATTAATCAGTTTGAATGATAAAGAA
>NZ_CAJTSC010000058.1:0-3293 GCF_910578895.1 uncultured Bacteroides sp. | reverse complement strand
AACCAATTTAACTATTTTAAGGTATATGAAAAAGTTTCTAATGTTGCTGGCATTCGCCGGCGTATCTTCCCTCGGCATGGCACAGCAAAAAACTGTCGTTGTAGAACAGGTAGACGTTGTTCAGGTACAGGACAAGTATCAGGTGATTACAAATCCGTTCTGGAGCAACTGGTTTTTCTCCATCGGTGGCGGTGCATCGGTAATGTATGGAGATAATGACCAGCAATTGGGGGATTTCGGCAAGCGTATCAGTCCTACGATGAATGTCTCTGTCGGCAAATGGTTTACTCCCGGTCTCGGCTTGCGTTTGCAGTACAGCGGCCTTCAGGCAAAAGGCTTCACAATGGACCCGCATGCCGATTATGTAAAAGGCACTCAATGCGACAACGGTTCGTACAAGCAACGCTTCGACTACATGAACTTCCACGGTGATGTGATGTTCAATCTGAATGCCCTGTTTGGCGGATACAACCAGAACCGCGTATATGAAATCATCCCTTACCTGGGAGCCGGTATCACTCATAATTATACAAAGCCCCATCGTCAGGCTTTGTCGGTAAATGCCGGTATTATCAATCGTTTCCGCGTTTCGAATGCGGTAGACATTAATCTGGAACTTAGCGCAATGGGTGTGGAAGATAAATTTGACGGAACCATTGCCGGCAAGGGTTATGACGGTGTGTTCAGTGCCACGCTTGGGCTGACCTACCATTTCCCGAAACGTGGGTTCAACCGTCCGGCGCCGCAGCTGGTTTCTGCCCTCGAACTGTCTGCCATGCAACAACAGCTTGCCGAACTGTCTGCTGCCAACCAGCAGCTGGAATCTGCTCTGGTGGCCGAACGTAACAGACCGGTAGAAGTTGCCGAAACCGAAGTGGTCGTTGCCGATCCGGATATCGCACCGCGCACCGTATTCTTCAATATCGGTTCTGCCCAACTGTCGCCGCGTGAAGTGATGAACATCTCTTATCTTGCAAAGCAGATGCAGGAGTTTCCGAATGCGGCTTACACAGTGAACGGTTATGCCGACTCTGCCACAGGTACGCCCGAATTCAACAAAGCGTTGAGTTTGAAACGTGCCCAGGCTGTAGTGGATGTTTTGGTAAAAGATTACGGTATCTCTGCCGACCGCTTGAAGATTTCTGCTGACGGCGGTGTCGACAAGTTCGGACAACCGATTCTGAACCGTGTGGTATTAGTGGAGTCTGCCAACTAACGGACAGGCGATAAAAAAACAAAGAGAGTGTGTCGAAACACCTCAAATACACCAATCACCCCTGCCATAGATATCTGTGACAGGGGTGATTTGGTTAATAAGAGAGTTTCGACACACCCTCTTTTCTTGTATGCTTTTATTGCGGTAGCCACGGTTGCTCATGGATGGAACTCGGGAAAAACAGTCTCCCCGCATCCTTTGTGGCGGATGGTGGTTACTCTGCGCTGAATTTCTTTACCTGTTCTGCAATCAGCTCCGCATCGTCAAAGTAATTGATTTTCATCGCGCGGCGCACATCATCCAACGTTGCTGCGGCTGTTTCGCGTGCCGTTTCACAACCTTTCTTCAGCATATCGTAGATGGCGGGAATATCTTTCTCGAATTCCTTGCGGCGATTACGGATCGGTTCCAATGTCTCCTGCATGATGTTGTTCAGGAATCCTTTCACCTTCATGTCGCCCAGTCCGCCACGCTGGTAGTGTGCTTTCAACTCTTCCAAAGAAGGATAATCGGGCAGGTAGCGCTCAAAGTGTTCGGGGCGGCAGAAAGCATCCAGGTAAGTAAATACGGTGTTGCCCTCTATTTTGCCCGGATCTTGTATGCGCAGGTGGTCGGGGTCGGTATACATGCTCTTCACCTTCTTCTGAACCTCGTCGGCACTGTCGGAGAGGTAGATGCAGTTGCCCAACGATTTGCTCATCTTGGCTTTTCCGTCTGTTCCCGGCAGACGCAGGCAGGCTGCATTATCCGGCAGAAGGATTTCCGGTTCTACCAGCGTGTCGCCATAGATGAAGTTGAAGCGGCGTACTATTTCGCGCGCCTGTTCAATCATCGGTTCCTGGTCTTCGCCAACGGGCACGGTAGTGGCGCGGAATGCCGTGATGTCGGCAGCCTGGCTGATGGGGTATGTGAAGAAGCCCACCGGAATGCTTGTTTCAAAGTTGCGCATTTGGATTTCCGTCTTTACCGTCGGGTTGCGTTGCAGGCGCGATACGGTGACGAGGTCCATGTAATAGAATGTGAGTTCGCACAGTTCCGGAATCTGCGACTGGATGAAGATGGTGCTTTTCGTAGGGTCCAGTCCGCAAGCCAGGTAGTCGAGTGCCACTTCAATGACGTTCTGGCGTACTTTCTCCGGATTCTCCATGTTGTCTGTCAGCGCTTGCGCATCGGCTATGAACACGAATGTCTTGTCATACAGGCCTGAATCCTGCAACTCCACTCTGCGTCTCAACGAGCCTACATAATGTCCGATGTGTAGGCGTCCTGTAGGGCGGTCGCCCGTAAGGATGATTTTCTCTTTTGCCATATCTGTATTTATTGTTTTTCCGATATAAAAATCCTGTCGGTTGTAACGAAATGCAAAGGTAATATTTTCTGTTGGTAATCAGTGGCTCATACGGAATAAATCAAGCAAGGACAGCTCTTTGGTTACATGAAAACCGTAATTGGGGATAAAAAAAAGAAGTTAAGCATGAAACTTAACTTCTTAATAATCACCAGTCGGGGTGACTGGATTCGAACCAGCGACCACACGCCCCCCAGACGCGTACTCTAACCGGGCTGAGCTACACCCCGAATTGCGGATGCAAAGGTACGGCTTTATTTTGAAATAGCAAATAATTCTGTGATTTTTTGCACCATTATTTCACGGATTTCTCATTTACAGGAGTTAGAGGGAGTTAGAATTAGAAGGCGGTACAGGAATTGAAAGGGGGCAAAGGGAGTTAGATGCGGATAGCATCGCTGTACATTGACAACTCTATCGACTTAACTCCGCAACCCGAAGAGCGATAACTCCTTTTAACTCCCTCCAACTCCTGTAAATAAAAAATCCGTACCCGTGCAAGAACCGGGCAGATGTCGGGAACGGACCGCTCCGGCTGTGTGCACGGCTGCAAAGTGAAGCACCATCCGCTCGCTTCATGACAAAAAGGCGGTAAAACCACCTTTTCTCTTACTCCTCTCTCTGCCGCTTTCTTCCGAAACAGGAATATCCTGCATAAAGTACGGATAGATATGCTCCGTTTTTCGATGGATATGCGTTGTTTATGCAGAAACCGAAACACCTGCATCC
>NZ_CAJTSC010000057.1:13931-19060 GCF_910578895.1 uncultured Bacteroides sp. | reverse complement strand
GATAGAGACCGGCTGAATGTTGCGAAAGAGTACGCGGAAAGACACAAGTTCTTAAGAGAGTCCGATAAATATACAATTCCCATGCAAAAGCTTTTCAATGAGGATTTTGTATATATATTAATGGCAAGGGGGGAAGAAATGAAACACTATATTTATAACCGTTCGAAAGAAAAAGGTTTTTTGATAAAGGATGATACTCCGTTATTCATGCATCCTTGTTTTGACATTGATGACAATATTTTGTTTGCGATTTGTCAGCCTGTCGCACTTCCTTCGGTGGTAGACCGCCGTTTTATGACACAAAAGCAGATTGCGATTATGGAGCATTTGAAAGAGGATGATAATCCGGTTATTATAAAATATTATTTGAGGAGATGAGAGTGAATATAATATTAATAATATTATGTCTTGTTGGATTGCTGTCATCATGCAAAGACACTAAAGAAGAAAAAATCATCCATCTATTTAGTCAATGGA
The DNA here is from genome assembly GCF_910578895.1 of uncultured Bacteroides sp. GTDB lineage: Bacteria > Bacteroidota > Bacteroidia > Bacteroidales > Bacteroidaceae > Bacteroides. The sequence continues at coordinate 18,583 of NZ_CAJTSC010000057.1, read as the reverse complement.
GTGGTAAAATGATTCGTTTTCCACAGAACATGGAGTTAATATCTTACATGGATACTAATGCAACTGTGAAATTTGAAGAAGTTAAGACGAAGTATACTATATTACATTATGTGGATACTATAGGTTGTGTTAGTTGCAAACTCCAATTGCCGAAATGGAATGAATTGATAGAAGAATTAGATTCAATCGCTAATGGTGATGTTCAGTGTTTAATTTCTTTTTCTCCAGCAAATAAGAAAGGGTTACTGAAATCGTTAAAAATCAACAGATTTAAGCATTATGTATATATTGATGAAAAGGATTCTCTCAATCAGTTGAATACTTTCCCAAAAGAAGATACTTTTTGCACATTTTTATTGGATGGTGAGAATAAAGTCGTAGCTATCGGAAATCCTATTCATAACCCCAAAGTAAAAGAACTTTATCTGAAAATTATCCAAGGAAAGGAAAGTACTGAAAGTGAGAAGCAGTGGACAACGGAAATCAAGGTTAAAGAATCGATAATTTCATTAGGTCGCTTTAATTGGAAAGAGGAAAAGCAAGCCGTATTTAAGATAAAGAATACAGGAAACCGCCCGTTGGTCATCAACGATGTAGCCACTTCCTGTGGCTGTACTTCCGTAGATTATCCTAAGGAGCCTGCCCGCCCCGGCGACAGCATTTCCTTGCGGGTCACTTACAAGGCAGACCATCCGGAACACTTCGACAAGACGATAACGGTGTATTGCAATGCCAATCCCTCGTTGGTGCGCTTGAAGATAATGGGGGATGCAGAATAAAATTATAATAGGAATATGAGAAAGCTATGTTATGCTCTGTTGGTGGTAATAACAATTGTAGGTTATAGCGCTTGTAGCAGTACTTTGGACAAACGTGTAGACGCTTGTCTACAGTTCGCAGGAGAAAATAAGACGGAGTTGGAGAAGGTTCTTTCTTACTATAGGAAAGAGCCTTTGAAACTGCAAGCCGCAAAGTTCCTTATGGCTAATATGCCCTATTATTATTCGTATACGGATGATGGAATAGAGAAACAGAAAGAGGTGCTCAGGAAAGTGATTGCCGATGACGGCTTTATAGAGGATTCTGTCAAAAACAAGTGGACATCAGTACACTTCAGCCGGCAGTTAAAGAAGTTTGACGCGCATGAAGTCACGGCCGACTTGCTGATAGAGAATATAGACTTGGCTTTCGAGGTATGGCAACGCCGTCCGTGGAGCAGATGCTATACGTTTGATGACTTTTGTGAGTACATTCTTCCTTACCGGATTAAAGACGAGCCTTTGGAACCGTGGAGAAGACAGTATTATGACCGGTATGCTCCCGTTCTCGATTCACTGTACAAAGGCAATGACGTGGTGGAAGCCGCGAAAGCGGTTGTAGCCTATCTGAAAGATGAAAAATTCACGAGTAACAAGGATTTTGACTTGCCGCATTTGGGCGCTTCCTATCTGTTGGAGCATAGGGTGGGGTTCTGCCGTGAGAACTGTGACATAGCCACTTATGTATTGCGTGCATTGGGCATTCCGGTAACGACGGATATGTATCAGACCTCGCCCGTTTATCAGAGCAGGCATTATTGGAGCGCGTTGATTGACACGACCAAATGTCCTGTCCCTTTCAACTATGTGGAAGAGGAGATGAGACGCGGATACATGGGGAAGCGGAAAATGGGGAAAGTGTACCGGCAATATTTTGGCTATCAACCGGAGAAATGTAAGGGTATGTACGGTGACGAGACAGTGCCCGTCTTGTTTGCCAATCCGTTTCTGGGGGATGTGACGGCGGATTATATGGGGGACATAGCAGCTACGATACCTCTAAATTCTGAAACGAAATCCCGTTATATGTATCTGGCGGTATGGACAGGGCGCAATTATGAGCCTATTGATATTACGGAGCCCGATGGCAGGCAGGCTGTCTTCAGAGGATTGGAAAAGGATGTTGTTTATCAGCCGGTTTATTGTGACAAAGAGACAGTGATTCCGGCGTATTATCCGTTTCAGATAGAAGACTCGGTGACCCGTTTCTTCGTACCGGACACGGTGAACCTGCAATATCGGGAAGTCCGCAGGAAATATCCGGTGCGCGGCAATATCCGTTCTTATATGAATCATGTGCAATGGATGAAAATAGAGGCGGACAATCGGAAGGACTTCAAGAATGCATGTTTGATACATCACGTGGTAGATACTCCGTTAGTCAATTATAACCGTGTCGTATTGAAGACTCCTGCGCGTTATCGTTACTTTCGTATGGTTCCCAGGCATACCCGCAGGATACAGATGGCGGAGTTTTGGTTATATAAGGATACTGCGGCGACGGAACGCCTGGTTCCGGTTGACATTACGCCAGACACGGTGGTCGACCGGAAACAGTTGGCACAAATCAGGCGGATGGTGGATGATGATTGGGTGACTTGCTGCTATTCGGAACGTCGGGGGGAAATTGTGACTTTTGATTACGGCGTTCCGGTGGAAGTGAAGAGCATTGTATATATCCCGAGAAATGATGATAATTTCATACGCGTAGGTGATGAATATGAATTGTTTTATCAGAATGGAAAAGATGGTTGGCGGTCTTTAGGGAAAAGGAGTGCTACGGATTATGTATTGAAATATGATAATGTGCCGGACAATGCTTTGCTTTGGCTGCGGAATTACTCTCGCGGCAAAGAGGAACGTGCTTTCTATTATGAAAATGGACGGCAGGTCTTTCCATGAGAATGTAATTATTTAAAATAGGAACAGGCAGCATGGATTTTTGTTGGAGCAAATTTGCTGCCCGTTCCATAACCCATTAAAAAAGGAGGTCAAGGCAAAAATACGAATTTAATTTGAATAGGCAAAATGTTTGCTTTTCCGTTGAAAGGATAGATACGGGAACTGACAAACAAATTATTAAAATTGACAATGAAATTTGCTATGAAAAAGAATTTTATAAAGGTGGCTTTTATCGCAGCATTTGCAGCGATTGCCGGTTACGGGATTTATGCTAATCAAAAAGCGAATTCAATGTCTGAATTGATATTGGCTAATGTGGAAGCATTGGCTTGTTATGAACTTCCTGATGTAGAGGTTGTTTGTAACAGTTCACCAGGAAAATGTTGGATGGAGGGAGATATATGTATGATAGGAGAATATACAGGGTATCGATGCATACGAACTGATAATACGTTTTTCTATTGTTCTTCTCCTTGTAGGTAATATTTGAAATGTAATTTGAACCAACTAAAAAGTAGGCTTTATTATTGTTATGCTACAATTAAAAAAAGGCTTGATATAAGGTTATTGCCTCATAGTGCTTTTTAGTTGGTTCTAAAAAAGGAAGAGAAATGAAAAATATTTATTTGCTTGTATTTGTAGTTTTATTGTACGCTTGTGCCCCGATTAAAGAAGAGGAACAGGACGTTGACGTGATTTCTTGGGAGGATGCATTGAAAAATGATGCTTCTTTCTTGAAAAGTATAGATATTATTCCTTTGGAGACAGATAGCAATACGCTCATCAAGATACCTTCTTTATTTCAATATATAAAGGACATAGATGCTTTTTTGATTTTTGATAGCAGGCAGACCGCCTATTTGTTCGATGGTGACGGAAAACATCGCAGCAATTCGTTTGCCTGTATCGGTGAGGGACCTCAGGAATATGTAATGGCGGTGGACGCCGAATATAATCCATATTCCCGTTCCATTGAACTGTATAATCCCCACAATAAGGGTTCTATTCATCGCTATGATTTGCAATTCAATTGGGAGCGGACCATAAAATTGAATCATAGCGATGGATTCACGGCTCACATCATGTGTCTGCTCAAAGAAAATCTTTATGCGTTGGAGCCGGTTCGTATGAATGAAGAGGGTTTGTTCGTGAAACTCTATGATTTCAGGAATGGCGAAACGGTTACTGCCGATGTTCCGTATGATAAATCGGGATATATAGCGGGAATTAACATGATGCGGAAAAACTACTCGGTAACGGATTCATGCATCTACTATGTACCTGATTATATGGATTATGGTTTTTATCAATATGATGTGGACAAGGAAAGTTTCACGGAAATCTACCGGTTGGACTTTGGAAAGGAAAACATCTCTAAAAAAGAGTTGGATGATTTGTATGGAGTCAGTAAGCCGGCAAAGGGAAAAGATGTGTTGAAAAGTGTGGCAATCATGCGTGAAAAGGATGACTATTTGTTGTTCTCCCAATATCCGTTGCCTATTATCCGGTTGATAAACGATTCGTATGTATATGTGCATTTTATTGTTAATAGGAAACCACACCATTTGATTTATAACCGGAAAACTAAAAAGGCGTTCGGGTTGAATCCCAAGTCACCATTGGCTATGTACAGATGCTATAGTCTGGTAGATAATGCGCTTTACACTATCCTGTATCCCTATGAATTGGATAAGTACATCAATGAAACGAATAAGAAATATTTGTCTGAAGAAGCCTTGAAAAGATTGGAAGATATAAAGGAAGAGGACAATCCGGTAGTTATAAAATACATATTGAAGAATGAGTAGAATTTGGGAATTATTTGTTCTCTTAGCTTGGGAAGAAGTTACGGCAAAGTTACGAATTTGATTTGAACAAGCAATGTGTTTGCTTTTTCGTTGAAAGGATGGATATGGGAACTGACAAACAAAT
>NZ_CAJTSC010000057.1:0-13921 GCF_910578895.1 uncultured Bacteroides sp. | reverse complement strand
GTATAGATTATAGTTAAGTATGAAAAAGTTGTTTATAAAGAATTTATTATATGTTTTAATATTTTTCCCATTGTTCTATTCTTGTTCAGTACAACAGAAAATGGATGGAGAAATTAAGTTACAAGTAGCAGGGTTGAATAGTGGTGTTTTGCCTTCTGTAGATGAATTATTCTCATCTATACAAGTAATTCCTTTGGAAACGATGGATAGTTGTTTGCTGATGAATGTAGAGAAAGTGGTACCCTGTAAAAATGGATATTTTGTTTTCGATAATTTGAAACCAGCTCTTTATCAGTTTGATGGGACAGGGAAATTCGTGAGAGAAATAGGTGGAAAGGGTAATGGGCCGGGTGAGTTCCAGTTATTGGCTGATTTTATGATAGACGAAAAAAAGGATAGAATAACTTTACTTAGTTCATACGGCTTCTTGTTGGAATATGATTGGGATGGGAATTACATAGAGAAAATAATTCTCCCGGTGAAACCTAACTATTATTCGATGGTATTATTGAATAACGGACAAAATTTGGCGTTGTGGTCGTGTGTTAATATGGAAGAAAATGGGATTACCATTGTGGACTATTATAGTCATGCTTATGTGAACGGTTATTGGAATAATGACCGGATTTTGGATATGGGACTGATGCATCCTTTCTATTCCTATAATAAGAATGTTTATTTTGGTTCTGCTTATCAACCTCGGGTTTATCGGCTTGAATCGAATTCTTTGGAATACGAGTATTCTTGGGATTTTGGGACTGAAGGAATTGATGATAAACTATTGACGAGTTATGCTGCCATTAAAAAGATTGGAAAGAGAAACCGGAAACTATTGCAAGATTTGAACGATGGAATTTTGCCTTATAGTATGGAATGTCATGCGCAGAACAGTCGTTATTACTATGTGGCGTTGCGTAGTGGAGTTGGAATGCATCGTCCTTTCAAGAATGTTTTCTATGAAAAACAGACAGGTCGTTCTTTTGTTTTTGAGAAAATGAAAGAAGGTATCTCTGTTCAAACGCTATTCTTGGCGGAGGATTATTTACTGTCCGTTCTTCCTTACGAGGAAGTCTCACTCTATAAGGGACTTTTGGATGAAGATGAATATGCTAAAATATCGGATATGAAGGAGGATGATAATATGTGCTTAGTAAAGTTTGTTTTGAAATAAATTTATAATTAATGAAAGTAATCACGTTATTTTTACATATAATTCTGCTTGTTTGTCTCTTTGGATGTAAGAGAGTAAATGTGCATGATGAAGCTGTTCAATTGATGAAAGAGTGGAGTGGAAAAGAAATTATATTTCCTGATAGTTTAAAATTTACTTTGTTTGGAAACGATTTTGTGTGCGATACGATTCCTATTGCTGAATATAAGATTGTTACTTATATTGATTCTTTAGGATGTGCCAGTTGTAAGTTGCGGTTATCGTCTTGGATGGAATTGATTCAACAACTGAATGCTATGTTTTATTTGCATCCTTTGGACTCACGAAGTTTAAAGGCTATTTTACGTAGGGACAATTTCAATTATCCTGTCTGTATGGATAAGGATGATCAGTTGAACAAACTGAACAGATTTTCTTCTATGCTTGACTTTCAGACGTTTTTACTTGACAAGAATAATAGAGTAGTAGCAGTGGGAAAACCTGTGCATAATCCTAAGGTGAAAGAATTATATTTGAATATTCTGAATCCCAGTAAGGAGAAAAAAGTGGATAGAAATACGCAAGTAGCTATTGCTTCAACAATAATCAATTTTAATAAAACAATAAATTTGTATTCTATACTTGGGTAAGTTGTGTACCAGGATTGCCTGCATAATAGTAAAAGGTTAATTCAATGATTCAGAGGTTGACTAAGAGTACTTTTATAGTAATATAAGGCTACTCGTAGAATGAATTGTTTATAAGGAGTGTTTTCTTTTGACCAACCTCTTTGAATATAATAAAGCGTGTATTTCTGATTTCTTTTTTAGATGTGAGACTTAAATTAGGTAATTGAAATGTATAAATATATATATTGCCATTTATTTCTTTTTGGAGTGTTGTGCGGATGTGCAAATAGGCATGGTTGTATCGTTGATACGGATGTTGTTTGCATGGCTATCAATCCGGATGATTCAAAACAGTTGGATATGGAGACGTTATTTTCTTCTATAGATGTAATTCCTTTGGAAAGTTCAACCGCATCGTTGTTTAGCAGATGCGACAAAATGATTTTTTATGAAGGAAAATATTATATACTGGATAAAAAAGCGGCTTGTATATTTGTTTATGATAAGGATGGAACTTTCTTGAGGAATAGTAAAAGTAAGCAAGGATATGGTCCGGGGGAATATTATTGTATAGTTGATTTTGAAATATCGAAAGATGGGTATATAGAGATTTTAGATGTATCGGCATATAAAATCAGAAAGTATGATGACCAATTCAATTTTGTAGGTGAAATAAACATACCGAGGGAATTGTATCCTGTCAGTACCTTTAAATGCTTGAATAATGGATTATATGCTTTTTATTCTCCCCGGTCGTCCAAAACGAACGATCAAATAAATATTTATTCTTTCAAGCAAAATCGCATAGTGGAAAACGTAAAAGGTTATATTTCGATTCCTACCTTAAAAGTAAGTGCCACTCAGCCCTATTCTTTTTATGAGTCTGGAAAAGATGTGTTTTTCTCTTTCCCTTATCCTAATGATAAAGTATATAAGATAGACAGAAATGAGGGGCACATCAGCGAGGTGATTCGTTATGATTTCGGAGATTATTCTTTCCCTTTTAAGGAGTTGGATTCTCATGCCGCTATTTTTGAAGACATTATTAAGGGGAGCAAGAATTATGCTTTTCCTATTTATCGGGGAGAAAATAAGGATTTTCTATTTGCTTTTATTATGTATCAAGAGAAACAATCTCTTTTTCTTTACGGTAAGATGTCAAAATGTTCTAACCTTTACTCATGCCAGTTTCATGATGGTAAGGTACTGCTGCCACCGACTTTTGTAGATGATAATTATTGGTATATAGTTGCAGAACGAGGTTGGTTGGAATATATGGTGGCAGAAACGCTGTTAGATGAAAAAACGAAAGAGACAATAAAAAAGGTTCAGGAAGAAGACAATCCGGTGATATTAAAATATAGTGTACAAAATTGAAGTGGAAGTATCCTTCAATCTTTATGTAAGCGACACTGCCATTTGTCGGTCTCGAAATATGTTGGGGACTTATTATGTTGATGATATGTATACCTACTTTATGCCGGCTTCATTTATACGTTATGTAGGGATATCTTTAATTAAAAAAGAAAGGTTGCGCAAAATTCATTTCAGAATGAATCGCGCAACCTTTTTTTTATTTTCTAACCACTTGCTTAGATAATGTATTGGGAACTGATAGATTCGTTACTCATTACTCGTCTGATAGTTTCGGCAAACATATCGGCAATGCTCAACTGCTTCACCTTGTCGCACTTCTTGGAATAAGGAATACTGTCTGTAAATACCATTTCGGTAAGACCCGACTCTTGCACACGGAATGACGCCGGATCAGACATCACACAGTGACTGGCAATGGCACGTACGGATTTGGCACCGGCTTCTATCATGATGTTGGCAGCTTTGGTGATAGTGCCTGCCGTATCTACGATATCATCTACCAACACGACATTTTTGCCTTGTACGTCACCGATAATCTGCATGGTGGCAACTACGTTTGCTTTTTCACGTGTCTTGTTGCACAACACCAAAGGTACACCGAGGTATTTGGAGAATGTGCTGGCACGTTTCGAACCGCCCACATCGGGAGTGGCAATAACAAGGTCGTCCAATTTTAATGATTCGATATAGGGAAGGAATACTGCCGAAGCGTACAGATGATCGACCGGAATGTTGAAGAACCCCTGAATTTGGTCGGCGTGGAGATCCATAGTAATCAATCGGTCGATGCCTGCCACTGAAAGCAGGTCGGCTACCAATTTAGCGCCGATAGAGACACGGGGTTTGTCTTTTCTGTCTTGACGCGCCCAACCGAAATAAGGAATAACTGCAATTACACTTTTGGCAGATGCTCTTTTAGCTGCATCAACCATCAACAGAAGTTCCATCAAATTGTCGGAATTGGGAAACGTGGATTGAACCAGGAATACGTTTGCGCCACGGATAGACTCTTCATAAGAAACTGCGAATTCACCATCGGCAAAGTGGGTGATATTCATCTTTCCCAAAGGGCAATCAAGGCTGGCGCAGATTTTCTCTGCAAGGTATCTCGAGTTTGTTCCTGAGAATACCATAAAGGGTGCTTTTTCGCTCATTTTATAATAGATGTTACCTATTTATTAATTTGCATGCAAAGGTATGAATTTCCTGCTACATAATACAAGACTTATTGTAGAAAAAATATTTCTCTTTACCGGATTTATTTGTAGCTTTGCTTTGTGAAATGCCTTTCATCCATATTATTGTTGGCGGGGATGCTATATCTGGCAGGTATGGCATGCGTCTCGTGCATGGGCACGGCTTCTACAAAAGAGGTGCGGCTGATTGATTCCTTGAATCAGGCGGCATATACTTATCGTTATAAAAACCTGGATTTATCGTGCCATGCGGCTTCAAGAGCTTATCGGGAAGTGGGGCTTTACAGGCAGGGAAAGGCGGAAGCGTGCAATAACCTGGGCTTCTGCGCTTTTATGCGTATGGACTTTGAACTGGCGGAAAAACATTATCGGGAAGTGTACGGTCTGACAAAGAATGAATTGGAACTTTTGATTGCCGATATAGGTATGATGAAGATTTATCAGCGGACGGCATTGAACAAGGAGTTTTATGATTACCGTAACAGTGCCTTGCGCCGTATGAAACGCATTGCAGAAGACAATAACCTGTTTGCCGATAGACACGAACGGATGCGGCTTGCCTATGCCCGGTCGGAGTTTCATATCGTATCTGCCGTATACTATTATTATCTGCAGCAACGTGCGGAAGCTTTGGTTTCTGTCAATGAGGTGCCGGACAATGAGGAATTGGCAACGGATACCAATCAGTTATTGTATTATCACTACATAAAAGGGGCGGCTTCTTTGTGCAACGGAGAGACGCTTGATGAACGTCGCTTAAAGGAGTTTGATGAACTTTATATCACTTGGCAACTGGCTTCCAAGAAAGGGTATTTGTATTTTGAGGGAAACGGTGTGCAGGGATTGGCAAATCTGATGGCTGCGCCGGATAATTACGAATTCTTCCGATGGCGGCGTTCGCATGCGTTGAGGCAATTTGGCGAACCGGTGGATTCGTTACTGCCCATGAGGCTGGGACAATTAGCCTTGAAGAAGTTCCGGCAATACAACGACATATATCAGATTGTGGGTGCGTACGTCTCCATCGGGAAGTATCTGAATGCCCATGGAGAATACGGGCAGGCTCTTGACACTTTGAAACGCGCAGTGGAATGCGTAAACGACCATCATCGCCGCTTCTACGACTGCCATGATAGTCTGGATTGGTTGAAGGCTTATGACCGCCGCGACACAATCTGTGCGGAGAAGTTGTGGATGCAACAGAAATTGAAAACGGTTCCCGAATGGATTTCAAGGATACGAGAACAGTTGAGTGTGGCGTATGCCGGGTTAGGAATGAAAGAGTATTCGGACTATAACCGGAATATATATTTGGATATCTTGGAAGATACCCGTCAGGACAAAGAATGGGAAAGCCGTTATCAGGCGTTGGAAAAAGAAGCGGGGCAACTGAATGTGTTGCTTTGCTGTGTGGTTATGTTTTTTTTATTGGTACTGGTATTCTTCTGGTTCTTTAATAAACGTTCCAAAGTGCGCAATAAACTGCATCTGTACCGCTTACAATCCATATTGGATATTTGCCGGGAAATTACCGCATCCATTCCAGCCGATGCACAGACCGAGGAAGAGATTACGGACGCGATATTGAAGAATGTGCGTTCCGGGATGAAACGCCTGTTCGGTACGGATGACGTATGTATTAAAAATAGAGAGTTGGTGGTCGCACAGCGTATGAGGAAAGACGAACATGCTATGGTACAGGTAATCAATCCCTATATCCAATGGGCATTGGACAACGGCATGGCTACCATCTCTTTGGGGGAAGAACAGCGCAGGCTGGAAAAGCAGCGCTATATCCATGAACAGCACATCGCTGAAAATAAACGCCGGAATTTGATTAAGAAAGCGTGTTTTGCCATTGTCAACGGTGTCCATCCTTACATTGACCGTATCTTGAACGAGATGCATAAATTGGTACGCATGGGATATATCCGTAACGAAGTTATCAAAAAAGAGAAGTATCAATATATCGACGAACTGGTCACTACAATTAACGAATATAACGATATCCTCGCCTTGTGGATTAAAATGAAGCAAGGTGCGTTGAGTCTGAACATTGAGACTTTTGAACTCAACGAACTTTTCGACTTGCTGAGAAAAGGAAACCGTGCCTTCGAAATGAAGCAACTGATCTTGGAAGTGGAACCGACCGATGCCTGCGTAAAGGCAGACAAGGCTTTGACCCTCTTCATGATAAACACTCTGGCGGAAAACGCACGCAAATATACTTCCAAGGGAGGTAAGGTGAAAATATATGTCCGCAAGGAGAATGATTATGTGGAACTGTCTGTTGAGGATAACGGACGCGGACTGTCTCCTGATGATATTGCCCATATCGTAGGCGAAAAAGTATACGATTCCAAAACTATCGGCATGAATGACGCTCCGGACCGGGAAGAATTGCGAAAAAATAAAGGTAGTGGATTCGGTTTGATGAATTGCAAGGGTATCATTGAGAAATACAGGAAAACAAATTCTATATTTAATGTATGTCTGTTCAACGTGGAGAGTGTATTGGGACAGGGAAGCCGTTTCTATTTCAGGTTACCGATTGGAATACGTAAGGTGGTAACAATGCTGCTGTTAACACTCTCTTTGGGCATGGCTTCTTGCAGCCAGGCGACGGATGGCGATGTGCCGGAAAAGATTCTTGCCGACTCTTTGATGTCAGATTCGCCGGAAAAGTACGAACTTTTACTGAACCGGGCTTCCGATTATGCCAACGAAGCCTATTATTGCAATGTGGACGGTGAATACATAATGGCTTTGCAATACATAGACTCTGCAATGATTTGTTTGAACGAACATTATGGAATGTATGCCGAAGAACCGCACTGTTACATGGCTTTGGCGGGTGACGATATGCCTGCCGAGCTGGACTGGTGGAACAGGATGTTCAATTCTGACTATCATGTGATACTGGATATCCGGAACGAAGCGGCTGTTGCGTTTCTTGCGTTGAAGCAGTGGGACAAGTACAGTTATAACAACGGTGCTTATACGACTCTGTACAAACTGCTGGGTGAGGACCGGTCGTTGGAGGATTTCTGCCGCGAGTTGGAACGTTCTACGAATAATAAGATGGTGAGTATTCTGCTGGCCGTTCTTTTGCTGGTTACATTGTGCTTAGGATATTATATCCTGTATTTCCGCAAGAGATTGGTGAACCGTTGGAACATGGAACAGGTATTGGAAATCAACAAACAAGTGTTCATTGCATCTTTAATGCCTGCATCCGAAAATGGAGAGTGGTTACAACAAGAGGAGGATGTACTGAAAAATATTCCGCAACACATCGTAGCCAATGCTTTCGATGCAATCAACGAATTGTTGGGCACAGAGCGGCTGGCTATTGCTGTCTATAACGAAGTTACCCGTAAATTAGAATATACATCCGAATCCCGGGAAGAGACAATAGAAAATAAATCCGCATGGGAAAGAGTGGTAGAACGCTGTTTTGAGGAAGAGACATATCTGTCGGAGAATGGAGTGCAGGCATTGCCTCTTGTAGTGAAAGCAGGGAACGCCAACCGGTGCATAGGGGTGTTGTGCCTGATAAGAAATGAAGTGCAGCAGGAGTCCGACCGCCTGTTGCTGGAATTGATAGCCCGATACGTGGCTATTGTGATATTCAATGCAGTAGTGAAGCTGGCAACGAAATACCGGGATATTGAAACGGCCCAAGATGAAACACGCCGTGCCTCATGGGAAAACAGTTTACTGCATGTACAGAATATGGTGCTTGACAACTGTTTGTCTGCCATTAAACACGAAACGATTTATTATCCCAATAAAATAAAGCAACTGATAGGCAAGCTTCGTTCCGGTGAGTTGTCGGAGAAGGAAGAACAGGAGGTCGTGACGACTATCGGCGAATTGATAGAGTACTACAAGGGAGTGTTCTCTATTTTGAGCCGATGCGCATCCCGCCAGTTGGAAGAGGTTACATTCAGACGTATGGTAATTCCCGTTTTCGAGTTATCGAAAGCGGCTGAGAAATATTTCCGTAAGGCGGGCAGGGGAGCTGCCGCATCTGTCGTTTTCAATACTGCGACTGTAGATACATCGGTGATAGGGGATATCGATCAACTGCGCTTTCTGCTGGAGAATTTGATTAATGAAGCCCTGTCCGTACCTGTCTCAGGAGAAATTCGCCTGACTTGTGCAGTAGAAGAGGATTTTGTACGTTTCCTTTTTACGGATACGCGGCGTGAGAAAACGAAAGAAGAACTGAACCAATTGTTTTATCCGAACCTGGCACGTATGACAACAGGCGAAAGAGGAGAGTTGCGCGGTACGGAATATTTGATATGCAAGCAGATTATCCGCGACCATGATGAATTTGCCGGAAGGAGAGGATGCCGTATTAATGCCGAACCGATGGAGAAAGGCGGATTTACTGTGTACTTTACGCTGCCTCGTTATCAGAAGAAAAGGTAAACGGAGAATTTTTCTCGAAGAAAATTTAGAATAAACAAGGATGAAAAGACATAGTGAGAAAATCGGAAGTTAAGTAATTAAGATATGGAAGCCAAGAAATTTCAAGTCATTATCGTAGAGGATGTAAAACTGGAACTGAAAGGTACGGAAGAGATATTCCGTCATGAAATACCGGATGCGGAAGTTATCGGTACTGCCATGACAGAACAGGAATTTTGGACCTTGATGGAAGCCGGTATACCCGATCTTGTTCTGTTGGATTTGGGACTGGGCGGTTCCACTACTATCGGTGTGGATATTTGCCGTAATATCTTCAGGCGCTATCCGGGTGTGCATGTATTGATATTCACCGGAGAGATCCTGAATGAGAAATTATGGGTGGATGTCCTTGATGCGGGAGCTGACGGCATCATCCTGAAAACCGGAGAATTGCTGACAAAAACGGATGTGCAAGCCGTTATGGACGGAAAGAAGTTTGTTTTTAACTATCCCATACTGGAAAAGATTGTGGAACGCTTCAGAACTTCCGTCCGGAATGACACGAAGCGGCAGGAAGCTGTCATCAGTTACGATATAGATGAATACGACGAGCGTTTTCTCCGCCACCTCGCTTTGGGATACACAAAGGAGATGATTGCCAATCTGAAAGGTATGCCGTTCGGAGTGAAATCGTTAGAAAAACGTCAGAACGACCTGATAGGACGTCTTTTCAGGGATGACGAACGGACAGGGGTAAATGCCACACGCCTTGTTGTGCGCGCACTTGAGCTTCGTATCCTTGATATTGACAACCTGGAAGCGGACGATGAATAATCTGTTGATATCGGACGGTGATGAGAAATAAATGGCGTATGCCCCATCCTGCAACGATGTTCTTCCTGCTAACGCTGGGAGTTATCTTTCTGTCGTGGATATTTGATGTCTACGGCATGAGCGTGCGTTTGCCTCAGACGGGAGAGGAGATACGCGTACAGAGTCTGCTGAGTCCGGAAGGAATCCGATGGCTGTTGCGCCATGTGGTGACCAACTTCACGGGATTTGCTCCGGTAGGGCTGGTTATTGTGGCAATGTTCGGGATAGGAGTGGCGCAGCATTCCGGTTTCATAGATGCATGCATACGTAAGGGCATACGCCGGCGGAAACACAGTTCGTGGCACATTGTGCTCTGTGTCATTTTCTTGGGATTGCTGTCCAATGTAGTAGGGGATGCCGGATATATCATGCTGTTGCCCCTTGCTGCCACATTATTCCATTCGGTGGGGCTGCATCCCATAGGCGGAATTATAGTTGCCTATGTATCGGTGTCGTGTGGTTATAGTGCAAATATGCTTTTGAGCACACTCGACTCTATGCTTGCCGCAGCTACGCAAGAGGCAGCCGATATGACGGGGGCTTCGGGTGGAAGGATAGGTCCTCTGTGTAACTATTATTTCTTTTGTGCATCTGTGTTTCTGCTGGCATCCATTATTTACCGTATCACCTGTAAGAGGCTATTACCGGAATTAGGGGAATATCAGGGAAACAACGCTTTTCGCGGCTACAAGCAGTTATCCCGCAAAGAGCAGAGAGCCTTGTTGGGAGCCATAATTGCAGGTTTACTCTACGCTACGCTTGTTTTGTGTGCCACGTTCTCTTCATGGGGAATATTGAGAGGTGTCAATGGCGGTTTGATGCGTTCTCCGTTCATTGTCGGCATTCTATTCTTACTGTCCTTGGGCATAGGTTTGATGGGAATGATATACGGATTTGCTTCCGGACGCTATCGTACGGACGGTGATGTAATAGAAGGGCTTACCCAACCGATGAAGCTGTTGGGTGTTTATTTTGTAATTACTTTTTTCGCTTCTCAGATGTTTGCCTGCTTTGAGTATTCTCATTTGGATACATGCATCGCGATAATGGGAGCGAATGTGCTTTCTTCTGTCCGGTCGGGTAGTTTGTGGATATTAATATTGTTCATCTTGTTTACTGCCCTGATAAACCTTATCATGGTTTCTTCCACTTCAAAATGGACGTTTATGTCTTTTATTTTTGTTCCGTTGTTGGCGGATATGGGCATTTCACCGGACATGACGCAATGCGCATACCGTATCGGTGATAGTGCAACGAATGCCATCACTCCTTTTATGTTTTATATGCCGTTCGTCCTGACTTATATGCAGCAGTATGATAAACAGTCTACCTACGGTTCGTTATTCAGGTATACGTGGAGATATTCATTGGCTGTGCTTGTAGCCTGGAGTGCATTGTTTGTTCTTTGGTATCTCTGTAAATTGCCACTGGGATTGTAAGGTTGGTTAACCTCTACTTCAGCATCGTAATGTTCTACATTAAATTTGTAATGTACTACATTAAGAAGAAGAGAGTTACAGTGTTCCGCCGATTGTATCATTCTATCACTCCAGACGTAGTGAAGACTATACCTCTTTTTTGATTATTTCATTAAGGTATAGTCTTCACCGCACTCTGAATAACAGGGCAAAATAATAGTTGATGTTTAATGAGTGCTAATATATACTCCTTGTTATGACAACAAATTCTTAGTATTTTGTATCACGGCATTTTGTCCGAAGATATCAAATGACTGTTTAGATAAACCTATGTCATTTGTCAAGGCGATAATTTAAGTTATATACAGTTCCATCGACTGTTACTTTGACAGATACATTATTTTCATCCTCTGCATCTACAAATTGAGCTTCGATTTTATGATTGATATCGGACTGCACAGGATACAATACTGTAATATATCGTACAGGATTTTTATCAGGTTTTTGCATGACAACTGCATAAGCCTTTCTGTCTTTATATATTCTGTCTGTGTTATAGGATATACGGCCATCGAACTCTTTGAAAGTGGCGGTCTTGTTTCCGAACGTCCGAATCAGCAGATTATTCTTATCGCCGAAAGTGGTATGAGCGCCCAACTGCTGATTATCTAAGACAACATTGTCAACAGACTTTTCATCGCAAAGGTGAAAATATAATTTAGCGTATCCGGTAGCTGTTCCGAATCCTTCATCTACGAGTACAAAGAACTCTTGCGATTGTTGGATGTAGAAAATGGCACGGCGGTGCTTGAAGTGGTCATATCCCTGGTTTTCTGTAACAATGAGCTGTTGTCCGACTGTCTCTTTGGATAATAATAAGTTACCGGCTGCCTTGTTGATATTCTCCGCTCCGGTTGATTCATGTTCTTTGCTCTTGCTTAAAACCAGGGTGTTGTGTGCTTTCGTCTGGCGGAACCATCTCCGTAACTCCATTATATTTTCATTGTTTTCCGCCGTATAGGTGCAGACACCGGAGTCCGGGAAAAAATTACGCCCGTTACGATAGAGTTCGAATGTACCGTTGTCAAGTTGGTTATGGCTCGAATCTCCCAATTTGGAAGAAACATTGTTGCTGTGAATAAGTACAGTAGATTGTGCATTCCAACCGCTGCGCAGTACATGAAAGCCGGAAGAGGGGAATGTTTTTATTGCCGTACTCGGACAAGTGCCGCTTGTGCCGTATGTATACATATATTCGAATTCGGTATTCTCGGGAAACATTTCCATATATTTCTTGAAATTCTTATTCAGTACGCTGCGGGTCTTAATCCATGAATCGTTGAAAGCGGGGCTGCAATCCCTGCTTCCTTTCGTGAAATAGCTGGGATAGGTGAAGTGCATCACCACCTTTGCCGCTTTCAAAAGCACTTCATTGAGATTGGGCGAAAGTAAGTTGTCCGGAACCTTGTTCAGAAGAAGTAATCGTTTGAGGTCGTATAGGCCGTCCAATATGCCTATGTGGTAATGCAAAGACAAATCATTTGTCATACCATCGTTCAAGAATAACTTCGAAGTCTGTTCATTAATGATATCACAACCTGTTTTCTGCCAATGAGGAGCGTTTTTCAGTTCAGGAAATAAGGTTCCTGCAAACACCAATGCCACAGCCTGGCTTAATAAGATATTGTTTTCTCCGGCATATTTGTATTTGGACAGATAATCGGCATGCTCCGCAAAATGCGCCAGGAAAAAAGTGAGCCATTCCGAAGTAAAGTTGGGAGAGTGCTTGAAGTATTCGAACGATTCCGTCTGCCCCATAATGCGTATAGACACCTGAAGTTGATGCCACTTGAACTTATCGGGAGCAGCTTTCGGCAGAGGATGCTTGGCAATCCAGTCGGTATATACTTCCTTCCATGAAAGCATATATTTTTCGTCACGGGAATCCTGATAGGCTTTTCCTTGAAGAGGCATCCAGTTGTGGCGGTGTAATTGTTTCTGATATTCATTATCGGCACCTTTAGGCGTAAATTCCCAATTTATGGCTTTATTACCGTCCTGCAGGGAATAGGGAACTTTCAAATCTTTATCTTCCAAATAATTATCGTTCACGTAAAAACGATATTCATGTATGGCATGGTCTGCATAACCTCGCTCTACGTCACTGGGAGGTTCTGATGTGACATTGGGATTTTTTATATTCTGCCTGTTCCTATAGTAAGCCAGCAGTTCTTTTAAGGCGGCGCTATCGTCACCTGCCTCATGATAAGACTTAACCGTATTTAATCCGGGATAGTCAAGATTAAAAATATCGAATAGGGTGGTTTCTGTGTTTTCGTCCGGCGGGGTTGGTTTTTCCTCTTCTTCTACAGGTGGTTTTTCTTCTTCCTTATCTTTATCTTTTATAAATGTGTCATTGTCTGTGCATCCGAATATTGTCATGGAAGACAGAAATAGGCAAATGTAAAAATGATTTTTGAATGTCATCGTATACCGTAATTTTAATTGTTTGGTTTAACTGATGCAAATGTAGTAAGTCCGCTACCAAGTATCGTTTAGTAATGTGCATATCCTGCTAAAAAATAAAAGCCCAATTATTAATTTGGTTGAATATATTGCTAAATTTGTCTTTTAATGGATTGGAAGAGATTATTATTACGATAATAACTGTTTTTTTCAATCATAGTGTAACTATAATTACCGTTAGTAGGAGAGGGCTTTTGCAAAGGCGGATAATTATAGAATTAAATCGATGAAGATGTAATTCGCGCCGGTTCTTCTAAAATATTTTGGCTATTGAGTGACTTACATTTAAAAGTATTATATAATCCCTAAAGGTGTTGTATATCAATATAAAAC
>NZ_CAJTSC010000056.1:284-19466 GCF_910578895.1 uncultured Bacteroides sp. | reverse complement strand
GTCATGGAGGCGAACAGGCTGGCGAACTCTACCGTCTTGGGCAGCTTGATTACGCCGGGACCGGGCTTGGGGGTGTCTGCGGGAACTTTGCGCGGCCCCAGCCTGCCGTACATTTCCCGCAAGAAACGGCGCGTGAACATCAGGAAGATGCCGCAGTAGCGTTCGCCGTCCTTCGTCCTTTTGTACATCGTGATGTGATGGTCGCGCGGAATGAAGACGCATTCGCCTTTCCCCACATGAATCCGTCCGGTCCCGTTGTCGAGAATCATCTCGCCCGAGTAGACATAGTTGATGGCATATTCGCGGGAACGGTGCGTGCACCCGCCGAGGTCGTCGTAGTAGAAGCTGTAGAATACGTCATTGTAATTGAATATGAGCTTCAACGGGCCCGATTGTTCGTCTTTCATAATGTTCCGGTTTTGTTTCACGCGTGCAAATATAACGAAATAGGCTCATTGCCCTGCGGCTCGCGTCCGTGTTTTTTCGTTGCGGCGCATATTTCACGGGGTTCAACGCCACGCTCCGCACCGGCATGAACCGGACAGCAGGTGCATCCTCTCCTTCACGTCGATTTCCTTCTGCCTGGGCAGAAAGGCGTTTTCGGCGGGATAGCCCATCGTAAGCAGGCAGATGAACTCGTAGCCTTCGGGAGCGCCTACGATTTCCTTGATTCTTCCGGCTTCGTCGGCAACGGGGATGTGGAACACCGTCCCCAGTCCCTCGGCGGTGGCGGCGAGCAGCATGTTCTCCAGCGCGCACCATGCCGAGGCGAAGTAGTTGAGCGAGCTTTGCTCCTTGGGACGAAGCAGCGGGCTTTGCCTCTGACGGAAGAACGGAATAATAAGCAGCCCGCTCTGCATCAGCATACGCTGCTGCTTGGGCAGGGCGTCGGCAAACATGTCCATCTTGTCCTTGTCGCCCGATTCGTCCGCTTCGTGCACCAGGTTTTTGAACGCTTCCATGTTTTTGGCAAGCGGGGCGATTATCCGGGCGATGTTTTCGCGTCCGCGCACCACGATGAATTCAAGCTGGCGCAGGTGGTCGTTGGTCGGTGCCTTGAATGCCGCGCCGATCACTCTTTCAAGGATTTCATCACTCACTTCACGGTCGGAGTAGTCGCGGTAGGTGCGGCGTTTCTCCAATGTTTCGTACAATTCCATGACAATACGTTTTTAGGTTATGTTTCTTGTTTACGGCTGCAAAGTTATGCCGCTTTGTTGTCCTGCATTTGTTTTATCGTCTTGAATACTTGTCGTATATTTGCAGCCGTACAAATCAAAGCGATTGTTCATGGAAGATACAGCCATACCCTACGAACTGCCCGAAGCGGAGAACCATTCGTTTTTCTTCATCGACCAGCGGGTGGAGCCTCGCCTCGAAGCCAAGCTCCACCGGCATGACGCGTGGGAACTGTACCATGTGCTTCACGGACGGGGCAACCGGATGGCGGGAGACACGCTGCAACCCTTCGAAGCGGGCGACGTGGCGCTGATTCCTCCCTCGATGCTCCACCGCTGGGAATACGCCGCCGGCAGTGCCGGCGAGGACGGCTGCGTCCGCTACCTGATGGTGGCTTTCAGCCATTCGTTGGTGGAGCGGTGCATGGAAGTGTTTCCCGAGCTGCGCAACAGGCTGTCGGGCGTGATGTTTCCGGCAGACGCGTTGAAGTTCGGCCCGGAGAGTTCGCGGATCGTCCGCAAGGCGCTGGCCGAAATGAACGGCATGGACGAACTGGGACGTTTGAGCGCGATGCTCCGTCTGCTGCCGGTCATTTTCACCTCGTCCGACCACACGTTTGCCGGCAGGCCGGTGCGCATCGAACGCGACGTGCGGCGTATGCAGCAGATTTGCGCGTACGTGATGAAGCACTACGTCCATCCCATCGCGCTGGACGACATCGCGGCGGAGGTGGGGATGAACCGTTCGGCGTTCTGCTCTTACTTCAGGCGGTGCAAGGGAATGACGTTTTCGCAGTTCGTCACGCAATACCGCCTGAACACGGCTTGCGAGCTGCTGAGGCACTCGCCCAAGGGGGTGTCGGAGATTTGCTATGCGGTGGGGTTCAACGACCTGCCGCATTTCGTGAGGGTGTTTACGGGCGCAATGGGGATGTCGCCCTCCAAATACAGGAAGCGGTGCGGGGAAGCGGGTGCCTGACGTGTCTTCTCCGAAGCGCCCGCGCCGCACGCCGTTCCCGTCAGATATCCGTCTTGTGGCAGATTACGACAGCCCGCACGCCCGCTTCCGGGTATTTGTCCCGGTAATAATCCGTCAGGTCCTTGTACAGCCACAGCCGGACCGACTCGGGAGCGGCGGGAGAACGCACGCCGGCTCGCCTGCCGACAAGCACGTCATACCGCTCCGCATCGCCCTCCGCGCCGGCATCCCCCAGGAAGTCCCATTGCATATACTCCAATACCTCGCCTTCGGGGGGAAGGAGCCTGCGGCAGGCTTCGGGAAATTCCCCGTACTCCTTCCTTTCGCTCCTGAGGACGCCTTGCGCCGCCACGTTCTTCTCCGCGTCCAGCAAGAACCAGTGTTCGAATCCCGGGGCGATGTAGCGGCGCAGCCCTTCGGGAGAGAGAGCGGAGCCGGACTCGAGGTCGTCCGCGATCTCCTCCGCAATCTCCTCCTCCCGGTCCGCATCCACGGCGTGCCGGAACTCCGCGTTCAGGCAGACGCAGGATTGCTCGTAGTACCAGCCGGGGATGAAGTTGAGGGGCACGCCGCGCGAGCTTTTCTCCTCCTTCGAAATCACCTCAAGCAGTTCGTGCTCCGTCCACGCCGGCTCGCCCATGCGGTAATCCAGGTAGCTCGTTTCACTGACGCGGATTTCGTACTCGTAGCCGGGCTCGTAGTCGAAGCCGGCGATTGCCGCGAGGGCTTCCCATTGCGCGGAAGACTCTTTCCTGACGGCGTAGACCTGCGTCAGCAGGCTGCCGCCCGAGGGGGCCATGCCGAGGCGTTTTTCGGATGCCACCGTAAGGACGTATTCCTTATGGCCGGTGATTTTCCTTTCTTCCGTTTCGTCGTTGCCGCAACCGCCCAAGGCGGCGGTGCAAAGGAATAGCAGAAGCATTCCCAAAAGATTTCTTGTTTTCATATTGGCAGTACATTGTAGGTTGTATCTTCGGATTGCGCCCCCACGCCGTGCGCCGGCACGGGGACGGGGACAAAGATAAGGAATGATTTGCCTGACGCGAGCGGCTGCCGCGCAGGAATATCGCCGCGCGGCGTGATTTCTAAACCTATGTTTATTCCTTGCCGCCGAAACTCTGCCTGTGCCTGATGCGGCTCATGTGCACGGGGGTTATCCTGAGGTAGGACGCTATTTCCTTCAGCGGCACCATCTGCAGGATTTGCGGGCATCTTTTCAGGAGCAGGAGGTAGCGCTCTTCGGGGGTGTGCCTGAAAAAGTCGAGGTAGCGCGAGTAGGACTGGAAGAACAGTTGCTCGGCGGCGGTGCGCGCCCTCCGCTGGCTCTCCTTGTCCTTGTCGAACTCCTGCGACAGGAATGCGGCAGGGCAGATGTGGATGTCGCACGGGGTTATGGTCTGCATGTTCACTTCGGACTTCATGTGGTACAGGCAGGCGGGATAGTCGGCAAGGAACTCGCCGGCGAAGGAGAATCCCACGTTGTACGCCTTGCCTTCCGTGCGGTTGGTGCATGTGTACCTGACCACGCCGGACGCGATGTACCCGAAGAAGGGGCCTACCTCTCCCTCCCGCAAAAGGAACTCGTTTCTCTTGTAGCGGCGCAGTTCGCCGTGCCGCAGGCACAGGTCCTTGAAGAAGTCCGTGTCTATGCTGCTCATGTAGGGGTTGAAGTCTTTCATTGGGGGGTGGGGGGATTTATGTTATTATACTTTCTTGCGGATTTTCTTGCGGATGCAAAGATACGACTCCCTCCCGAAAAAAAAAGCCACCCTTCCCCCCGCAATGTAGTCTCCAAGTTAGTTTCTCGGAGGGGAAGCGTGCTTTTATGGAAACACTCTCTGCATTCTTTTCCCCCCTTTTTGGGGGGACGCGCGTCTTAAGGCTGTCTCCTCAAGGCGCGGTTCTCCCCGGGCGGGGGGAAGATGCCGTGCGCCGGCATCACCCCAGCGGGTTTTCCTCCATGTCCCCGTCGCTGCCGCCGCCGTTGCCGCCGTTGCTGCCGCCGGACACGATGCCTTTGGCTTTCTTGTAGTCGGCCATCGTGGCATAGCTCACGCCGTCCTCCAGCACGCCGCCGTTCTGGAACTGGATGCCCTGGAGCACGCTTTCGCGGAACTCCTTGCTTGGCGTGAAGATGATGCGGGGGTTCTTTATCATCGCCCCGGCGTTGAACTGGGCGA
This sequence comes from uncultured Bacteroides sp., assembly GCF_910578895.1. GTDB lineage: Bacteria > Bacteroidota > Bacteroidia > Bacteroidales > Bacteroidaceae > Bacteroides. The sequence goes on along the minus strand of NZ_CAJTSC010000056.1, from coordinate 15,129 downwards.
TGTCTGCCGCCCCTTCGCTCTTGAACGTCACGCGCAGCGTCCCCAGGTCGCCCACCCGCACCGTGTGCCCCTGCTGCAACTGCTGGCGGGCGTGCCTGCCCAGCAGGTCGAGGGCGGCTTCCATTTCGATGGGAGCGGTCGTGGTGTTCTCCGTGGCAGCGCGTGTCATCGCCTTTACCGATTGTGAGACTTCGCTGACAGGGATGGCGTACCATTTCTTGGGCGCGTTCTTGTCCTGCGGATTGATTTTCTGAACGAGTTTGTATTTATACATACGTACCTCCTTTGGTTTTTAATGGGGACTGCGACGGCAAAGGTAGGCATTCTTTTGAAACGGCAATGGTTTTCAGGGGATTATTGCATACGTTAGTGGCAGAAAACGACATGCGCGGGCGGCGGCTGACGTATGCGGCGGGTGGCGACTAACGTATGCAGCGGACGACGACTAACGTATGTAGGGTCTTGCTACTAACGTTAGTAACGGGCTGCTACATACGTATGTAATGAGCTGCTACTAACGTTAGTCGTAACATGCTACTAACGTTAGTAATGAGCCGCTACTAACGTTAGTCGCAAAATGCCACTGACGTCAGCCGTAAAATGCCACCAACGTCAACCGTAATATGCCGCTAACGTCAGCCGTAAAACGATACTGACGTCAGCCGCATCCGGTCATCAGCCGCATCCATGCTTCGTTGAAGCCTTGCCATGACGGTTTCGTGTCATTTCTTCTCTTTTTGCAGCTCCCTGAAGATACGCTCCAAATCATATCCGTGCGGATTGGAAATCTGGAAATGTCCGCTTTCCAAGGGGACATTGACCTGAGGGGCGGTTATCACCGTGTCGTTGAAGACGAAGGCGATGCGCTTTCCCACGCTCTTCCTTGTGGCTTCCCTCCATACGGGCAATTTGTCGCGGAGGAGAACGCCGGTGATGGCCTTGCGCCCGGAAGCGTCCGTTTCCAGACGCAAGGTGTCGAAATCCTCCACGGTGAGGAAGGGTGTTTGCGAAAGGCTGTCTGTGGCGTGCGGCGTCACGTAGTACCAGCCGTTTGCCCGGCGGGAGGGTTGCGTCTGCGTGCAGGCCGCCATCAGCAGGCAGAAAAGGGGGATTGCAGGAATCTTCATGTTCGTTGTTTTTCAGGTTGTCAATACGTCTGTTTTCAGGTCGTCAATACATCCGTTTTCGGGTTGTCAATACATCTGTTTTCAGGTCGTCAATACGTTTGTTTTCGGGTCGTCAATACATCTTCTCCAAGGTCCACACCATCCTGTTGGGATTGTAGGCTTGCATCACGAGCCGCGTTCCCGTGTATTCCAGTACCGTCCACGGACCTGCCATGTTGTCGAACGTGATGATTTTGCCGTCTATCCGGTAAGTGAAATCCGTGTTCCACTGATATTCGCCTTCTTCGTTCATCTTGGTGTAAACGCCTTTTGAGCCGTTGGTAAACTGAAGGATGGATGGCTCGGTGTATGCTACCTTGTCCTTGGTTTCGTACACTGTCTTTTGCGCCTGCCAGGTGGTCTGCTTCAGGGCTTCGGGGGTGAAGGTCGGGAGAGGGGCATCGTCGTTGCTGCAATTTGCCAGGCACAGGAGGGTGCAGGCCATGAATACGGGGAACATCGCACGGAAAATGGTTTTCTTCTTCATCTTGTTGTTGTTTTAAGTGATTGTACATCGGTTTCTTGAAGCGGCAAAGTACGGGAGAATAAATAAAAAAGGCCTTGACATTTGTCAAGACCCCGGCATAATGGTTGTTAAAAGAGCGGCTGTTTCTCCAGCTTGCGCCGTATGCGGCTGATTGTTTCGGGTGTGACCCCGAGGAAGGAAGCGATGTTTTTCAAAGGAACCGCTTCTTTCAAGCCGGGGCAACGCTCCATCAATTTCCCGTATCGCATTTCGGGGCTGCCATACGAATCGAGCAATCGCGCATACACCATTTCATACAGGTTTTCGGCGACATGCCTGCCGAACCGTTGGGTTTCCATGCTTGTTTCCCAATATTCCGTGATGTCATGGCGGGATATTTCATAGACGGAGCAGTCTGTCAACGCTTGGATGTTCACCGGGGACAGGCTGCCTTTCATGAAGGAAGAGTAGTCGCATACGAATTCGTTGGCAAAAGCATATCCTACAATGTGTTCCTCTCCCTCTTCATCAATGTATGTATATTGGAACGTGCCCTCTTTCACCCATCCGGCAAAACGTTTCGCCTCGTTCTGGCGGATAAAGAAGTCTTTCTTGCGGTAAGCGCGCAATATCCCTTTTTCCGCAAATAAATCCTTTATGCGGGAATAGTCCAAATTGTCGAGGTATGTATTGAATTCTTTCATTGTGGCAAGCTATTTGTCGAGTCCGCGGCGTATGCGGCTGATTGTTTCTTTCCCCTTTCATCCGCGCGGGTATATCTGAACATGCCGTTTTCAATATAAGCCCCCCGGCGGTTCACTTTGTCTTGGGTGGAGAATTGTTCGCCCTTTTTAAGCTCGGCATAAGTGCCATGTCCCAGAATGAACTGCTTTAGCTGTTCTAATTTGGGATGGTTGGCGAATTGTAAGTTGAAATCGTCCATAACTATAAACCAATTGCTGCATAAATATAGAATAACTTCGCGGCTTGTGCCTGCAACGTGTCCCGCATCGTGCCGGCATGTTTTGCCAATGCTTCAAGGTCCGTGGCTGCAAAGGTAAGTCTTTTTGCGGTTAAAACTTTAGTCCGGGGGAAGAAAGGCATGGCTTTGTAGTCGGGCACTGCTGGCTTCTCATGTTTTATTCCGTATATTTGCCCGACGTTTAATCCAATCATTTTATTCAGTATGAGAATTATAAACAAACTTTCAACTCTCCTTGTCGCCCTTTTGTTGGGCTACGGCTCTGCTTATCCGCAAACGCAGGCGGATGTGAAAATGGGTGAACTTCTCAATGGCGGGGATTTGTTTCGATTGAGGAAAGGATATCCGGACCTGAAAGACTCTGTCAGCGTGAAGATGCTTGGTTTCATAGCAGATGCGCAATTGGGTATCGGATTTAACAGGCTGGAAGATGCTGCTGTCGCCCTCGACAGCTTGTTGTTGCATCATCAAAATGAGATGGGGATGGAAACCTCGATCGCAACGGCAGCTTTGCAAGGCATGAATCTTTTGAATCTGGGGATGTACGGGCAAGCCGGAAAAGTCGGGGAGGATTTGGTCAATGCGCTCAAGGAATCCGTGCCGTTTGAAGCCCTTTACAGTCTGGTGTTTATTGAAAAAGCAGGCAAGGCGCTTGCCCATGTGCCAAAGCCTTATCTTGAACGTCCCGATCATGATGTTACGGTGCCGTTAAGCGTGGAAACGGCGGGAAGGGGCAAGCATGTCCATATACCGGTGGAAGTGAATGGCATGACGAAAAACTATATTTTCGATACAGGCTGTTCGTTCGGCAATTTCGTTTCGGAAAAGTATGCGGAAGAAGCAGGTCTGAAGATTGTGGCGGATTCGATACCCATATCGGGCATGGAGATAGGTTTTGTAAAACTTGCCACGGCAGATTCGCTGAAGATAGGAGAACTGGTGTATCATAATCCCGTCTTCATGGTTACACCTCCCGACAACGAAACGGATTCGGTATTTGCTTTTGACGGGGTGCTTGGCTATCACTTTATCAGGGATGCGAAGGAGATAATCATAGACAATGAAGCCGGCAAGTTCGTTTTTCCGCAAAAACCGTCTGACGGCGAACCGAATATGTATCTGTCATCAAATGTGCCTCAAGTGCGGATCAGTTATGACGGACAACCTTTTGATTTGATTTTTGACACGGGAAACGTAAAGTCTGATTTGGGGAACAAGTTTGCAAGAACATTTCCCGATGCCATCGAGGGACTCGCGGAACATACGACTTCCCGCGGAGGCTTTGGCGGAATATCGCAGACAAAAGCAGTGACATTGCCGCGATTCTGCTTCGAGGCGGCGGGTTCTGCCGTAACATTGCATGATACGGAGGTCATCAAGGGTACGGAATCCGACAGCCATTTGTTTTCGGGTTCATTGGGAGCGGATTTCGTGTTGTCATTCAAACGGCTGGTGATTAACTATCGGGATATGTTTATACGTGGGGAATGATGGTGGTTGTATCAGAGCGGCGTAATGTATGTTGTTGCTTCATCCGGCGGCGGGAAACGGATAAAAGCTGCTATTTGAAGTGCAGAAGGCGTCCTTTTCAGACACCTTCTTTTTTGTAATTTTGTTATCGTATATATTGAATATGCTGGCATATGAAGAAATGGCTGAAAATATTACTGATAGTTTGCCATGTTATAAATGTGGCTCTGCTTGCTTACATTTCGAAGTCCATTACTTCGATAGATTCTCTCGGTGCCGTTATAAAATCAAAGAATATGCCGAGCAATGGCACATTTCGTTTGATGCTCTCTAAAATATAGTGGGGATGGAAGCAGTAGATAACAGAACAAATCAGCCTGTGAGTAAACGGACGGCATTTTTGCGGATTATGCGACATGTGTCGGTATTTGCAGTTACAATATGGCTGTTCGTACTTTTAAGTGCTTCGTTAAGCGCGAATGAATGGCATCTGATAACATGGATGGTGATTGGATGAGAAATATCGCAAAATATGACCGTCTTATGTTACCTGACAGCAATCAGCTCGTTATTGAATTTGGTGAAGATGAATATATGCCACAAGCAGATTATTTAGATGATATATTTCTGAAAATATTAAGGAAGCATTTGGATGATGCAGGATGTATAGGAATGGAAATAGATAATTATCAACTGAAAGATTATACAAAGTTCCGATTCCGACGGGTAGGAATGGGGATGTATTCATTCCGGTTGTATGACCAGCCCCTCACCCTTGAACAGCAGGACAGCTTAAATGCCAACGAGTGTTTGATTGTCTATAACGATTCGACTGTCTTTGAATTTAACGGTGGAGTGTTAGGTATTCAACATTTTGTCGGCAAGCAAGAGTTTATTGACAAAAGGAATAAAACCGTACCACATCATGCAAAACATCAATAAATAACTAATTTTGCATTCGGATAGGGGCGACTCTTCCCAAGACATAAGAAAAAAGAAGCGTTATGCTCATCTTGTAACTTGAAAACCTGAGAGCCTTTCACATTTGATGCAGGAGGATGTAAGCGAGTGCAAGATTTATTCCCATTTAAAAATGTAACATCAAATGACACCGAAAGAAGTACTGGAGAAATGGATTGATTGTTTCAACGCGTCCGACGTGGAGGGAATCGCCGCGCTATATGCGGACGATGCCGTAAACCATCAGGTGGCGAACGCTCCCGTGGCGGGAAAAGAAGCCATACGCCGGATGTTTGCCGGGGAGTTCGCAACGGCTAAAATGGTTTGTATTGTTGAAAATGTTTTTGAAGATGGAGAATGGGCTATATTGGAATGGAAAGACCCATTGGGGTTGCGTGGTTGCGGCTTCTTCCATATCAAAAACAATCTTATTGTATATCAGAGGGGCTACTGGGACAAGCTTAGTTTCTTGAAGCAACACAATCTTCCAATCGAATAGACGTTTTGTAACGCTAAAACACTTTTATAATGCCATACATATCAGTTGAAAGCGGAGCATTGACCTCCGAACAAAAGAAAGAACTTATTGAGCGGCTGACAGCAACAGCCGCCGAAATAACCCATATCCCGGCGCAGTTCTTCACCGTAACCATCAAGGAATTGCCGGATGAGAACTTCGGCATCGGCGGCAAGTCGATTGACGAAATAAAACGTAGCTATAAAGGATAGTATTATGAATATCGAGGAACAACTACGGCGATTATCCGAAAGGGAAACAGATATGCACTTCAACAATGTAGAGGTTAATCCGGAAATCATACGGGCAATCATGATAAATGAGGTTGTCCCCTCATGCCCGGAAGATGATTTCTATGGAAAGCCGGATGCCGCATATATGTCAACGACAATTCCATTGTTCCGAAAAGCCGGGATAGAGGTGAATTCCGCACCGGATATCCTGAACAAAGGGATTTACATCACCAATGCTGTTAAGATGCCCAAAACCGAATATGCCGTTTCAAAAGAGAACATAGAGGAAAATCTGCCTTATCTGGAAAGAGAACTTGCATTGTTTCCCAATGTCAGGGTCATTATGCTTATGGGGGATGTGGCAAAGAAAGCCTTTAATATGATAAGCAAGAAGGCGACCGGGAAGAATGCTGTCCCAAGCATATCTACCTATAAATTGCGCAATACCGAGATTTTATACAACGGTATTCGTATCCTTCCATCCTATATAATGACGGGGCAAAACATCCTGATTGAGAAATCAAAATTCGAAATGGCATCGGAGGATATTGCAACGATGCACCGGTTAATTAAAGAATCATGATTACAATATGGCTATTACACCTGACAACATTCTGAAATATTGCCTTGACAACCTTGAAGGAGTTGTCGAAGTTCGTAGCTGGGGCGAGCGTGGTATTTTCTATAATCCCAGTAGCGTACTGAAACGTGGCGTATATGTCTTGACAATCAAAGAAAAGGATGGAGACAATGACCGAGCTTCCAGACTATACCGTGAGGGAGCGTGGCGAGTGAATATAGGTGTCCGAAAACAGACATTCCGCACTTTGTTCGGAGAATTGCCCAAACGTCCATGCAAAGGCAGTATTGTGGATATGCCATATAACTTTACTGCAAAGAATGTCATTATGCCGCATCCGGTCTATGCGTGGATGGGGTGGATTTGCGCTTTGAGCCCATCCGAAACGACTTTTGAATCATTGAAGCCATATATCCTCGAATCTTATGAATATGCAAAAGAGAAATTCAACAAAAGGAAATAGCCGTTGTGATAAGAAACATATTTATTGATTGTGTATCACAGTTGCAGTAATTTACCCTTGGCGATTGCTCGTTTTGCAGCAGAGCGCAGCGATATGGCTGTGTGTATGATATTGTTTTAGGCTTCATAAGGTGATTGGAAATGGAAAGAATTGATTCTTAGTTTGGATAAAACCTTATACACAAAAAAGAGGAATATTCTTACCGAATTTCCTCTTTCTTCCGGGGTGACTGAAGGGACTCGAACCCTCGACATTCAGAACCACAATCTGACGCTCTAACCAACTGAACTACAGTCACCATGTTGCTGCATTTCTCAAATGCGTTGCAAAGGTAGGGATATTTTTTGATATTGCAAATGTTTTGAGGAATATTTTACTGAAAAAACAACTATTTGTTATTCTTGTAAGTTCCCATATTTTACTGAAACAGCAACTTTGGTGCCGTTTCATAAAGATAATCAATAGATTACTGAATCTTTGATAAATTGCCAACCGATGAATAGGAAGGATATGAAATATAATTTTTTCTCCGGCGAGAATAGAGTGGTAGGTCCATATTAAAGTATATCTGTATTGGACAATACGAGAAAATGGAAAAGATGAGGATAAAAGGTTTGAATGATGGTGAATGGCTCAAATTGTTTTGTAATTTTTGTTTGCCACAATCTAAATAATGAGGGTGCGTCAAAACTCTCTTATTAACCCAATCACTCCTGTCACAGATATCTGTGACAGGAGTGATTTCTATATTTGGGGTGTGTCGAAACGCCCTCATATATAGAAGGATAGAGAAGATGAATGCTTTTAGCATTATCCCTGTTATTGATAAATAGCTTTCTTGCCTGCCAACAGAGTATTCTTCATTAAAGAAACAATGGTCATTGGACCGACACCGCCGGGTACGGGAGTGATGAATGAACATTTGGAAGCCACTTCATCGAATTTGACGTCACCGGTTAGTTTGAAGCCTGATTTCTTGGTCGTATCCGGTACACGGGTAGTACCTACGTCAATGACGACAGCGCCTTCTTTCACCATTTCCGCTTTTACAAAGTTAGGTTGCCCTAAAGCGGCAATAAGGATATCGGCTTCCTGGCACTCTTTTATCAGGTCCTTACTTCGGCTGTGGCATACGGTTACGGTAGCATCGCCCGGATATGCCTTTTGCATCATAAGAGAAGCCATAGGTTTGCCTACAATATTGCTGCGTCCCAATACCACACATTTTTTTCCGGAAGTTTCTATGTTATATCTTTTCAGTAATTCGAGGATGCCATTGGGGGTTGCGGAAACATAGCAAGGCAGTCCTATGGACATACGTCCCACGTTGATGGGGTGAAATCCGTCTACATCTTTGCGGTAGTCAATGGTTTCAATCACTTTTTGTTCTGAGATATGTTTGGGCAAAGGTAACTGGACAATGAAACCGTCCACATCCGCATCTTCGTTAAGTTCACGTACTTTTGCCAATAATTCCTCTTCCGTCACATCAGTTTCGTAACGGATGAGAGAGGAGTTAAATCCACATGCTTCGCAAGCTTTCACTTTGGCTGCCACATAAGTTTCGCTGCCACCATCGTGTCCTACAAGGATAGCTGCCAGGTGCGGGCGTTTTCCGCCACGTGCCACTATCTCGGCCACTTCTGATGCAATTTCCTGCTTTACTTGTTCGGAAATCGCTTTTCCGTCAATTAATGTCATATTCAATTTCAATATATTATTGTGAGTATTTAAAGTTAGTATATATTGGTTATTATTCGCATAGCATCAATCGCAAAAGTAGGGCAAATAACCGAATAAAACAAAAATCCCGCTGACTTCATTTGATATATGAAATTAGCGGGATTTATATACAAGGAGATTTCTCTTTCTTATCGTTTCAGTTTTGGCATCATCTTACCCATTTTGCTGCCAGTCACCATTTTCATCATCTTACGGGTCTGGTCGAACTGTTTCAGCAAGCGGTTTACTTCCTGAATGTTCGTGCCGCTACCTTTGGCGATGCGTTGACGACGCGATCCGTTCAGGATTGCCGGGTTGCTGCGTTCTTCCGGGGTCATGGAGTAGATAATCGCTTCGATGCTTTTAAAAGCATTGTCGTCAATATCAATATCCTTGATAGCCTTGCCTACGCCCGGTATCATGGAAGCAAGTTCTTTCAGATTACCCATTTTTTTGATTTGTGCAATCTGGCTTAGGAAGTCGTTAAAGTCGAACTGATTTTTTGCAATCTTCTTTTGCAGACGTTTCGCCTCTTCTTCATCATACTGCTCTTGCGCACGCTCTACCAATGACACAATATCACCCATACCGAGGATACGGTCCGCCATACGGGCAGGGTGGAATTGGTCGATAGCATCCAACTTTTCGCCGGTTCCTACGAATTTAATAGGCTTGTTCACTACAGTACGGATAGAAAGAGCTGCACCACCACGGGTATCACCGTCCAATTTAGTCAGTACCACACCATTGAAGTCCAAACGTTCGTTGAATTCCTTTGCAGTGTTTACGGCATCTTGTCCGGTCATGGAGTCTACTACAAACAGGATTTCATCCGGATTGATTGCGGCTTTGATTGCGGCAATCTCGTTCATCATCTCCTCGTCTACGGCAAGACGACCGGCTGTATCGACGATGACAAGGTCGTATCCTTTCGCCTTGGCTTCCTGTATGGCATTTTGAGCTATGGTTACCGGATTTTTACTATCCGGTTCGGAATACATGGGCACTTCAATTTGCTCTGCCAGTACGCGCAACTGTTCGATGGCGGCAGGACGGTAAACGTCGCATGCCACTAACAGAGGCTTGCGGTTCTTTTTGGTTTTTAACATACGTGCCAACTTTCCGGAGAAAGTAGTCTTACCTGAACCTTGCAGACCGGACATTAGAATTACCGCCGGTTTGGAGTTGAGGTTGATTTCCGCAGTTTCACCACCCATGAGCTGTGTCAACTCATCGTGTACGATTTTTACCATTAACTGGCTGGGCTTTACTGCTGTCAGTACGTTTTGTCCCAATGCCTTCTCCTTAACGGTATCGGTGAAATTTTTAGCCACTTTATAGTTTACATCGGCATCCAAAAGCGCTTTACGCACGTCTTTCAGCGTTTCTGCCACATTGATTTCGGTGATTTTACCTTCACCTTTCAGGATTTTAAACGACCTCTCAAGTCTTTCGCTTAAATTATCGAACATACTATACTAATTACATTTGTGGAAATAATATACAAGAAATTAACTATTCATGCTCATCAGGAATTCGTCATTATCTTTGGTTTTTTCCAAGCGGTCTTTTACGAAATCCATTGCTTCTATCGGGTTCATGTCAGCAAGATACTTGCGAAGTATCCACATGCGATCCAGCGTTTGCTTGTCTTGCAGCAGGTCATCACGACGGGTGCTGGAAGCAACGATGTTGACAGCCGGGAAGATACGTTTGTTGGACAGATTACGATCGAGTTGCAATTCCATGTTACCTGTTCCTTTAAATTCTTCAAAGATAACTTCGTCCATTTTCGAACCGGTATCAATCAGTGCCGTTGCAAGGATAGTCAGTGAACCGCCGCCTTCGATGTTGCGGGCAGCACCGAAAAAGCGTTTCGGCTTGTGCAGTGCATTGGCATCTACACCACCGGACAATACCTTTCCCGAAGCTGGAGAAACTGTGTTGTAGGCTCGTGCCAAACGGGTTATGGAGTCAAGGAAGATAACAACATCGTGTCCGCATTCCACCATTCTTTTGGCTTTCTCCAGTACGATGCCCGCTATCTTGACGTGACGTTCCGCAGGTTCGTCAAAAGTAGAGGCTATGACTTCCGCATTGACAGTACGTGCCATGTCGGTAACTTCTTCCGGGCGTTCGTCAATCAGCAACATGATCATGTAAACTTCCGGGTGATTGGCTGCAATGGCATTGGCAATGTCTTTCATCAAAAGAGTCTTACCGGTTTTGGGTTGTGCAACGATTAGTGCACGTTGACCTTTACCGATAGGCGCAAAGAGATCTACCACACGGGCAGACATGGAATCGGAATATCCGCCTTTGCAAAGTTTGAATTTCTCGTCCGGAAAAAGCGGAGTGAGATGCTCGAACGGCACACGGTCGCGTACGAAAGCCGGATCGCGTCCGTTAATCTTGGATACTTTCACCAGCGGGAAATATTTCTCGCCTTCTTTAGGCGGGCGGATAACGCCTTCCACTACATCGCCGGTCTTCAGCCCGAACAGTTTGATTTGTGACTGTGAAACGTAAATGTCATCAGGAGAAGAGAGGTAGTTGTAATCGGATGAACGCAGGAAGCCATAGCCGTCCTGCATGATTTCCAACACGCCGGTTCCGGTTAATATGTCATCGAATTCGTATGCCTTTTCGCGTTCTACTGTCGGCTTGCGCTCTGAAGCAACATAATTTTCGTTATTGTATGGCTGCTGTGCGGGGCGTTGCTGTGCAGAACGCTGGTTGTTATTATTGTTGTTACGATTGTTATTGTATGGATTGTTGTTGTCACGCTGGCGCAAGCGCGGACGCTGTTGTTGTGGCTGTTCGGTGACGGGAGTGGAAGTTTCCGTTTTGGTGGCTTCAAATTTACCGATAAGCTCCGATGGCAATTCTATATTTTCGGTAGGCAGGTCTTCAATAGGGATGAAGTCGTTTTCCGCTTCTGATAAGACTGGGTTTTCGTCCGGTGTGGGATGAGGAGTTGCAACTGCTTTCTTCGGCTCTTCCGTTTCGGCTTTTACTTCTGGCTGAACGATTGCCTGAGCTGTTTGGGGTGCTTCCGTTGTGGGAGCCGCTTCCGGTTTTACTTTACGAGGGCGTCCCGGTCTGCGTTTGGGAACTTCCGCTTCAGCTACGGGAGTAACGGCTGTAGCCGATTCTTTAGCTGCCTCTGCTGCTTGTCCGGCAGGTGTTTCTTCGGCTTTTCCTTTTGTAAGATTGCCGTTTTTATTGGCTGTAAATACCTTGTCCGTAGTTTCTTTTTTGACTGTTACGCGAGAGCGTTTTTGTTTGTCCCCTTTGCGTTCTTCTTTCAGTTTGTCGGCTGCTACTTTCTTGGTTGCTCCTGCAATGGCTTGCTCGTCCAGTATCTTATAAACGAGTTCTTCCTTTTTGAGGGAATCTGTTTTTTTGATACCCAACTCTTGGGCAATAGCTTGCAATTCCGACAAACTCTTGTCGTTTAATTGAATGATATTATACATACAGTATATGTGTGAATGGTTTTTACTTATATCGGTAAGTCTACCTTGTAAATTATGATTTAATAGGGATATTTGTTATTGAACCGGAAGTCTCATAAACAATCCTTACCTCAGTAAGGAGTTACAGAGTGTTTCAACGGTGCAAAGGTAATAATTATTTTGAGTTTCATAAATAAATCGTCTTTTTTTTGATTTTAAAAGTTTATCTTTGTTTTGTTATAAATAAGTAGATATTTACAATTCGTTTATCTAATGAGATAATATAAGATAATTGGCATTTATCAAGAAATAGGGTTATGAATATACATGCAGTTCATTTGATTACTTTTTCACCCACTCGTACTTCTAAACAAATAGGTGAAGCAATTGTTCGTGGTACAGGTATTTCCGAAATCATTGAGACAGATTTGACATTACGTATGGCAGGCAGATTGGAAATCCCCGAAAATACGTTGGTAGTGGTTACTGTTCCTGTATATGGTGGCAAAGTGGCACCTTTGGCATTGGAGCGGATGGAAAACATCCGTGCTTCCGGAACTCCGGCAGTGTTGGTTGTTGTTTATGGCAATCGTGCCTATGAAAAGGCATTGAAAGAGTTGGACGCATTTGCTTCGGAAAGAGGATTTAAAGTGATTGCCGGCGCCACGTTTGTTGGTGAACATTCATACAGCACCGAACAGCATCCCATAGCCGTAGGACGGCCGGATGCGGATGATTTGCAGTTTGCAGAAACATTCGGTGCCAAGATACGGACTAAGATAGAGTCAGCATCCGGCATCGACAATCTGTATGCCGTTGATGTCAGCCGTATCCAACGCCCTCGTCAGGCATTCTTTCCATTGTTCCGCTTCTTGAGGAAAGTAGTGAAATTGCGTAAAAGCGGTGTGCCCATGCCTCGTATTCCGGCAGTGAATGCGGAGCGTTGCAGTCACTGCGGATATTGTGTCACGCATTGTCCGGCAAGTGCTATCGGAAAAGGAGAGGAATGTACCACCGATGCGGCAAAGTGTATCCGTTGCTGTGCCTGTGTGAAAAGATGCCCGCAGAAAGCCCGTACGTTTGATACGCCATTTGCAACCTTGCTTGCCGATTGCTTTAAACGACAGAAGGAAAATAGGATTCTCCTATGAGAAGAATAGGGGATAGGCGGCTCTGGGAACTGGGTGATTATGCTTCAGTTTTGGGAGGATGCTGGTCCGTTCTCAGGGGATGATAGGCGGATGACAAGTACGCGTTTGGTAGAAGTGCCGATACGGAAACGGTTGTCCGTTCTTTCGCCTACCAGCCAGATAATCTCTTTGCCACAACACAGCACCCATTGTTGCTCTTTGCGCAACAGGGAGAATTTCCGGTCGGTCATGTAGTCGCTTACTTTTTTTGTCCCTTTCATGCCGAAAGGGACAAAAGTGTCTCCTTGCTGCCAAAGACGCAGGGATAGGGGATGCGGAAGTTTGTCCGCATCAAAGCAGGCGGTGGCTTTGTCGCGGGGGATGGTAAATTCCGGGGTAAAAGCATGCTCTTCCATTGCCAGTAGAGGGGGCACTGCCTGTTGGCGGGATTCAATCAACAGAAATTCGCGGTCTTTCACGACACGCCACTGTTCCGTAGAGAAGGTCTTTCCCGGTTGTCCGTCTAAAGCACGGTATATGTCTCCCACTTGGGCGGTATTGAAGCCGAGCGGATACAGGATTTCGAACAATAATGCCTTAGGAGCGGGTTCTTTCATCAATGCTTCGATGTGTATGCCCGTTGTGGTCTGTACCCGTTTTATTCCTTCCTCTATACCTTTCTTATATATAGCGGCTACTTCGCCCAAGTGCTCGGCAGTGTTGAGAATACTCTCTTTGACGGAAGGATTGATTGCCTGCATTAGGGGTAACAGGTTCAGACGTATCTTGTTTCGGGTATATTCGTCTTGCAGATTGGTGCTGTCCGTTACGTAATCTTGTCCGATACGGTTTAGGTAAGCAATAATTTCTTTGCGCTCCAGGCAGAGCAGGGGACGCACGACACGTCCGTTTTGGGGACGTATTCCCTGCATGCCGTTGATGCCGGTGCCGCGTATCAGATTCAGCAGAAGGGTTTCTACGCTATCGTCCCGATGATGGGCTACGGCGATGACATCGGCATTGATGTGCTGCCGTATATGCTCGAACCAATTGTAACGCAGTTCGCGTGCCGCCATTTCAATGGAGATGCGGCGCTCTTTGGCGGTGCGCATGGTGTCGAAGTGGGCGATATGCAACGGCACTTGCAGTTTGGCGCAGAGTTGTCGGACGAATGCTTCGTCTCTGTCGGATTCCGCATCCCGAAGGTGAAAGTTGCAGTGTGCGGCTTCGCAGTTATAGCCTGATGTTTGTAGTAGAAGCAGCAGGGCTACGGAGTCCGCACCGCCACTTAGAGTGACGAGCACTTTGTCTGTCGGCATAAAAAGCTGTTTCCGATTGATGTATTGCGTTACTTTTTCCTTTTCCATAGCAGCAAATATACGTATTTCTTCTTTAATTCCGTTATTCTTGTACGGAAACGTTGCTTCAGCGACACGGCTTGTTCATTTGCAGGAGTTAAAGGGAGTTATAAGGAGTTATCTTCCTTCGGGATAGGAATTAAAAAGCCGACAGCCACACCGGGGAACACGACCGGAGAGACCACCCAAACAGACAGGCGGAGGCGGACAAACGGAAGCGGAACGGTGAAGAACAAACGGAATAAGAACAGACCGGCAAAGCATCCCCTCTAAACGGTTATTATCAGCAACATACGAGTGCCACTCATTTTCTGCATGGTGGAACTTTATTCCCAGCTTG
>NZ_CAJTSC010000056.1:0-207 GCF_910578895.1 uncultured Bacteroides sp. | reverse complement strand
TCTATTGGCAGAGTCTTGTCAGTAAATTGGCAACGTTTTGCCTGTTAATTGGCAAGACCTTGCCAATATACCGATAACAGAAGCGTCCTGATTGGAAATCGGCGAGTGGCTGTATGCTTCTCTTGTGGGATGGGGATTGTTCTCTTTTGTGCTTCTTATTTAAAAACATTCTAAATTGTTTGTGCTCTATGGACATATCTTTTATCT
>NZ_CAJTSC010000055.1 GCF_910578895.1 uncultured Bacteroides sp. | reverse complement strand
GCGTTCCCGGCAAGCTGGGAATAAAGTTCCACCATGCAGAAAACGAGTGGCACTCGGATGCTGCTGATAATAAACATCTTGAGGGGATGTTTCGCCGGCATGTTCTTATCCGTCTGTTCTTCACCGGTCCGTTTGTCCGTTTCCGCCTGTCTGTTCGCGCGGTCTCTCCGGTCGTGTTTCCCGGTGCAGCTAACGGCTTTTAACGAACTATCCCGAAGAGAGGGCGCCGTATTATCTATCCGCCGTAAAATCGAACAGCAGGATTTCCTTCGGTGCCAACGTCACGGAAAGGATATCGCCATAGCGGTATTGCCGCTTGCCGGGCAGCGGTTTGCCGTTCAGGGCGGAAGATATCCGGTAAGTCTCTCCGCTACCGGGAAGCAATCCGGCTTTGCGGTCCAGCCTGATTTGATAGCTGCGCGGCTGCGCCGAAGGGTTGTGCAGAGACACATAGCCCTGCTCCCTGTTCCATGCCGTATATCCGTACACCTCGGATTTGCGGGGATTTCCGCCGTGCATGCGCACCCGCCCGAAAACGGGGAACGCCCTTTCCGCCCACTTCAGTCCCTGCGCCAGCACATCCCAGTCGGTGGCGGACAGGCTGTCGGTCTTCAGGTAAAGCTCCACAAATCCGGTTCCCCGGCTCAGGTTCATAAACAGGTAGTCGTTGAAGCGTTCGCGGTCTTCGCCTGCCGTCACCTTTTTCGGCTCGTGGTTGAAGATGGCACACATAGGGAATTTGGTGTTCTCCTGCTGCCATATCTGATGATAGATATGGTCACGGTAGACCAGTTCGTCCGTGCGGTCCTTCCCCTTGGCGGCGTCTCCGGCATTAATCAGCCACACCACATCGGCGTACATCAACCACCACGGACTGAGGTAGGCGCCGTTTGTGATGGCAATGAAGATATCCGGATTTACTTCGTGCAGGCGCGAGAATATCTGCATGAGCCGTTCGGTTCCCGCCACGAGGTAGTACGTCTTCAGTTCGTCATACTTGGGGTTGTTCAGCCGCTCGTCATCGGACGAGAAGCCCTGCAAACCCAGCTGGGGCATTGCCGGCGTGCCGCGCCCGTAGATTTCCATGTCACGGATGTTCAGGTGCCCGAACAGCCCGTCGAACTTGAAGTACGACACTCCGTGTTGTGCCAGGTCCACCACCCGGTCTTCCAACTTCTGCATATACTTCTCGCCCGTCATGGACATTCCGAGTGACAAGGCTTCCAGTCCTTCCGCTCCCATCCGTGCCACCATCTTGTTCGAGCCGAACAACACAGCCGGACTTAGCCAGATACCCAACTTGGAGCCGCCCGCCTGCCGCACCTCCTCGCGGCTTGCAGAGAAATAGGGTGTGAACTTCTTATTGATTTTCCACACGGTATCCGCCCAGCTTACACCCTCGTCTATGTTCTCCCACCCGTCGTCTATGACATAGGCATCGAGCGGGTTGCACCCCCGTTCCGTCACCAACTGCCGATGCACCTTGCGGACGCTGCCGGCAAACAGTTCTTTCGACACCCGCTTGCCGAAATCGAACCAGCTGTTGTACTGCACTTGCAGGCGGAGCGGGCGTTTCCTGATTTGACCGATGTAATCGTAGAACGCCTCGTCGATGAAATCCTTGTCGTCCGCCACTCCCACCACGCTGCGGTAGGTGGTGTAAGGATGGTTGGCAAGCAGGGCTCTGCCCGATGCGTATCCGCAGGAGAGCAGACCGTCCGCCACCGTATTGCTGGCGGCGGGGAACTCCATGCCCCAGAACGTAGCCGACTGCGTGGTGTACACCGGCTGTCCGAGTCCGGGCTTCCAGCCGCCGGACTTGCGGGTGGTGATTTGCTTCAGCCGATAGTTTTGGCAGGCATCCGCCACCGCCATAGACTCCACATCCACCTGCTCCAGCACAAGCGGCGCTTGGGAAGTAATCTCCAAGTATTTTCGGGTGTATGCCCAATGCGGGCCCAGTTCGTAGCACACCTTCACGGCAATCCTTTGCTCCTTGTTTTCGAGCAGGAAAGCATAGGTGGAAACCTCGCCGGAGACGGACTTGCGGAAAGACCGCACGGCAAAGTCCTTGGCAGTCAGTATCCGGTCCGTTCCTTCCTTGTCCGTTCCCTCGGAAAGGCGCAAGGCAAACTCATTGCAGGCGGTCGGGACCAAAACGGCTCCGGTCTGCTTGTTACGGATTTGCCGGGTAGACAATACGCCTTTCTCCACAACCAGCGTACGCGACAAATGGGTATTTTCCAACACATACGTCTTCTTGGCGGCGCTTGCGAAAGTTGCGAAACAGCATAGAAGCCCGATAATCCCCGGCAGTAATATTCGTTTTACCATAACTTTACTTTTTTTCAAGTACGCTTCAAGGCACTCACGACCTTTTCATTCAAGTCCTGCCCCACGGCTTTTCATTTACAGGAACCGGAGAGAGTAAAAGGGAGCCGGAAGGAGTTATCGCCCTTCGGGCTGAGAAATCGGCAGCCGACAGTCCTACCGGTGTGTGGCGGCACTATCGACATCCGGCGCCCGAACAAGTTCCCCTTAACTCACTCCGGCTTCCTTGAACGAAAGAGCTGTGACAAACAACGCAGAGGACACGGATTTTTTATCCGATAAATAAAAAATCCGCATCGTCTGCGTCATGAGAATAAACACAAATCTTAACCGAAAAAGTTGTGTTGAGCCTTAAGTCACTTAGTTCGAGAAGGTGATTTCAAAAATAGAGGGTCCGTACATCTTGTCGGCACGTTCCAGGATGGCAAGGCGGAAGTAACGGGACTTCACAGCCGGGAAGCTCTGTTTGAATCCCTTGCCGATTGTAGTTCCCTCGTAAGCCACTTTCCATTCATCGCCTGCCTTGTACTGGATTTGGAAACGGGTGATGCGGTCCTTGAACTCTTCAATCGCCACCTTCGAGAAGCTCATCTCTTTCTCGTAGTCCAGTTCCAGCCACATATCATTGAAATCCATCCGGTCCTTAGTCGCCCAACGGGTTTTCAGGTCGCCGTCGCAAGCGTGTGCGGCTACAAATCTTACACTGTGCTCGTTGAAAGCGGTTACTTTCGGTGTCTGTGCGTTTGCCGCACCTGTCATACCCAGGCAGAAAGCTGCCATTAACATAATCTTCTTCATAATGTTTTAATTTTAAATTAATGATACTATAACAAATTTCAATCAATCACTTCTTTTCTGCTTCCAGGCAGACAAGCCCCGAATATCCCGCCTTGTTGCCGTTGCCGTTCACGTACACCAGCCGGTAGTAGTGACGGCTTGCGGCATCCTGCTTGGCGTTCGTATACGTGCCTTCCGATGCCTGCGCGCTGCCGAGCTCGCTCCATTGCCACAGGTTGGCGGAGTGCAGCACCTTCACCGTACCGCCCGTTGTGAGGGGCTTCCAGGAGAGGGTGACGCCACGTCCGTCGGACAGATACTCCGCCCGGATATCCTGCGGCGCATCCAGCCGGCGCGACTTGCACCACAGGGCGCGCCCCGTCATGGAGAGGCTGCCGTTGATGCGCTTGCTGCCGTTTATCTCCAGCATCTTCCCGTACCAGTCCTTGCGGACATCGGCAATCTCCATCGTGTTGTCGCGGACGTAGTTGTCGCAATACTGCCCTTCCCACACGCCGCTGATACGTCCGGGGAAACGCCCCTGTTCGTCCTTCCGGCAGAACACGTTGTCCACCATGGTGTTGGCGAACTTCACGATAAGGTCGTCCATCACCTCCGCCTGGCGTTTGCTCAGCCAAAGGTTGTAGAACACGGTCGCATCCAGCGAAGCGTGGTTCAAGTCTTCGGCGTGCTTTATCTTGTCCGCCGTTTTCGAATAGCGCCATTGCAGGCAGGAGGTCTTGGGCGTGGCATACGACTCTATCGTCCAGGAGTCGGCGACGAAGAAATCCAGGTTGGCACGCACTATCCTGTCATAGGTTGCCGCCGTGGCGGTGTTGCCCAGCAGGTCGTGGCACTCTGCCATATAGGTCAGGGCGTCGCAGGTCATGAGCGCCTGGTTCCAGGGATACGGATCGCCGAAGGTGTTGTTCGCACTGAAATACTTGCAAAGCACGTTGTCGCCCGTACGGACGAAGCGCGACAGCCAGTTCTGATACATTTCGTCGCACATCGTCAGGTACTTCAGCGCGCGCTGCTTGTAGGTGACGCCGTAGCCGTAGCGGTCGCCTGCCGCCACGCGGTCGTTCCAGATGGCGGGGATTTGCAGGATGAGGCGCGCACAGTAGGCGATGCGCGCCAACACGGCACCCTGCTCCACCGCGCCGTCTATAAGCAATTCGTCCTCTTTGGTAGAGGGCCAGATGTCGTCTTTCCTGCCGGTGCTCTTGGATGTGCGGTGGTCGCCGCCCGGCTGCCCGTTGCGGGTGTAGAGGGCGGCATCGGCATATTCGATGACGCGGTTCAGGAAGGCGAGGTCGTAGGTTATCTCGAACAGGTGGGTGCAGGCTCCCATGTTCTTGCCCAACGCGCGAAACACCCACGTGTTGTCGTACTGCGGGCTGACGGGCACCGCCATCGCCGCGTTGTAAATCATATAGCCCTTGCATGCGGCAATCTCCTCGGGGGTCACCATGCCATCGGCAGTAAACTTCAGCGAGGTCGCCGCCGTAATGTCGTCGCTGTAGCGGTAGCGTTTGTAGCGCTTCGCGATGCCGCCCTGCCGCAGGGTGAGACAGTCGTCCGCCCCTGCCTCGTAAGTGTAGACGATGTCGTTGTCGAACGTAATCCTGCCGTCCTTCACGGCATAGACACCTTTGGCCTCCTGTTGCAGGAGCGCACCCAAGGCGGAGTAAATCTCCGTGCTGTAGGTGAAGTCGCTGCAGAGCACCAGCCGGCGCGTCCGTCCTTCGTCCAGGTCGGGCGCGTCCTCTTCCACCCAGGTGCCCTCCACGGCGCTGAGTGCCGCCGGGGTTTCCGGCTCTTCCGGGTCGGTCACCGCAGGCGGCGTGTCCGGTTCGGGCTCGCCCGGCATCTTGTCGTCGCTGCACGCTGCCAGCAGGCAGAGGCACAGCATCCATAAAACTTTCTTCATATATCCACTCTTCATTTTAAAAAACCTTATATCTTATCCTGAAAACAATCTTTTTACCTTATTTATAGTGGTTTTACCACAAACTACACAAATTGGCACAGCCCCCCCTTGCGGGCACGGATTGCCTGTGATAATCCGTGGTGAATAACGGATGGCATGCTCATGCCTCGCCTGCCGCCTCGCCTGTGCCCCCGTCCGGTGTCTCTTCCGTGCCCTCATCGGGAGTCTCTTCCGGCTCTTCGCCGGGCAGGTTCTCTATGGGCGCGTAGAGGTAGGACTTCACGGCAGGCGTGTCGTAGCCGTAGGTAATCATGAGGTTGCCGTCTTCCAGCAGTTCGTAGAGGTTGACGAAGCCCGCTTGGTAGATGAGCCGGTTGTCCTGCACGCGGTAGGTGCCTTGCAGGGCTTCGTATTCCAGCTCTCCTTCCTCGTCGTAGGTCAGGATGGAGGAGGTGTGGTCGGCGTTGAAGCGGGCGATGACGGTCTTGTCGGCGTCTTTGCCGTCGAGCCGCATCCAAAGTCCTTCTACGGGGTTTTCGCCGAGGTTGCCCCATTCGTTGTCGTCGTCGCCGCACGCGCTGAGCGTGCAGAGGAGAACGGAGATTGTGATGTATAACAGTTTCTTCATGGTTCGTGAGTTGTTATTTCAGTTATTAAGTTTATTGAATTACTTGGAATTAGGTTGATGGTTCCGATATGCCGTCCGGGAATGCCCGAAACGGCATATCGGAAATCACTCGCTTTTGACATCAATATGGTTTACTCTATTCCTTCTGCCAATAGATGTCCATTACTACCGAATGTTCACTACCCTTGATGTATGCCAGTTTGGATATTTTTATAATACCAATGTCAACAACAGTAGTTGTAGTACCGTTCGACAATCCATAGTTTACAAACAAATAATATTTGTTCCAGTCTATTTCCGATGCCTGCAAAGTTGAAGTTAATTTCAGCGAACCGCTCACTCCGTTTGTCAAAGCGGTTATGTCGTCCACACTAAACGGAGTTTCACCTAAAGTGCCGGCTTCAATCATATCTATAAACTTTTTATCAATCTCCTTATCGGTGCTCAATTCACGGAATTTCAGGGAAAGCCCATCTCTCCGGACAGTGGTTTTGTTAAAATTTCCCGAAGCGGCATACGTTGTTTCAAACCGGATATAATTTTGGCTCGGATCACTTTTTGAGTCGGTAGAGTTAAAATAGAAAGGCATATGTTCTTTATTGGCCGCATACCACTCCGCCGCATTGTCCGCTTGAGCCAGACAAGACTCTCCTGTTGCGGTATTGAAGAATTTATATCCGGTGGCAACATCTTTCGATCCGGCTGCGTGCAACTTGACATCTTTCCAAACATAGTTTGCCATCGTCTTGCTGATTGTAATTCCGCTTACCGTCAGCACCTGTCCGTCACCATAATTGAAGGTGAACGTCTTGTCGTTGCCAACCTCGATGTTCACGTTGAAAAGCTCGAAGCTCAGCGTCTTCTTGTCTTCCGAGACTTCAAGGTTGCCGCCGCTGATGGTGTTGCTGCCGAACGTGACACTCGTTATCTTGTCCAGGTGCGTACCTGCAAAGATGAACGTGGTGGCATTGCCGCTGATTCCAATCTCCGTTATCTCCTTGCCGGACGCATCGACCATTCCGGCCATGGTGGGCACGTAGGCAACGGTGAGTTGCTGGCTGAGCTGTTCTGTCTTGTTTCCCGCCCAATAGGTGATGGAGACATCGTAGCTGCCTTCTGCCGTATTGTCAGGAAGCGCGCAGGTCAGTTTGGTGGCGGTGGCGGCGCTGACAGTCACTTTGGTGCTGCCCAGCAGTACTTTTTCCACATAATTCAGGTTGGCGCCCGTGATGTCGAACGTAGCCGATTTGCCGTCGTAGGAGAGTGCGGTTACCTCAGGCTTGCCGGCAGGTTCGGTCACCGTGACGCCCGGCGCGTAGCTTACATCGGCGTCCTCACCGCCCGCCATGGCGTTGGCATAGGTCACGGTGAGCGTCTTCGCGCCCGTCTCGGCGAAGTAGGGAACCGTCATGGTGAGCGCCGTGGCGGCCTGGCTCTTGAACGCAGCCTTCGCTATCTCCACGCCGCCGATGGTGACTTTGTTCACCATCCGCAGGTTCTCGCCGTTCAGCGTAAGCTCGCCGAGCGCGGCTACCGACGTGGCAGAGAGGGAGGTGACTTCGGGGGCGGCGGGGCGGATATCGATTTGCTGGGACAGGGCGTGTGTCCGGTTGCCGTTCCAGTATTCGATAAGGATCACGTTCTTGCCCTCGTGGATGGAGATGCCTTCGGGCAAATCAATTGCAAGCAAGGAGCAGACCAGCTTGCCGTCTTCCAGCGTGATTGGCAGGCGGTTGGCATCCGCCTTCGCGTTCAGGTAGACGGCTTCCACCTTATCGAGACAGGTTCCCTCGAGCGTAAAGGAGTGGTTGTAGGTGGCGCTCTCCGGCACGAGGGTCACAACCGGAGCAACGGGCAGCGTCACCGTCAGCTGCTGTTCCAGCGTCATCGCAAGGAGGTCGGCCTCTTCGGCGGCCGTGATGTCCTTATACTTCAGCACAACCGGCAGCGGTGCGGCTATCTCCTCTTCCTCGAAGAACGGCACTGCCACGGTCAGTTGCGTATTGACGCGTCCGCCTTCGGGCGTCACGATGGTTGCCGTCTTGCCGCCGATGGTCACCACTTCGATGATGTTCAGGCTCTCGCCATGCAAAGTGAACTGTGCAAGCGCTTCTACGGCGGTAGTTTCCAAAGGATTGACAACCGGTTCGGTCAGGCGGATTTCAAACTCCTCGGTCAGCGTCTCGGTCTGCGTTCGCCAGTAACGTACGATAATGGAGTTGCCCGTCAGGCGGGTAATGATTTCGGGGTTGATGGAGCAGCTCAGGCGGTCGGTGTCCTCGCCCTTCTCCAATGCCACGGCGATTTCGTTCTCGCCCTTCACTTCGTTGAGGTAAACGCCCTCTACCTGGTGCAGGTTCTTACCGGTGATGATGAAAGGATAACCGTTTATCACGGAGTTCTCGCAAGAGATAAAAGCGGGTCCTTCGGAGGGTTCGGTGACGTAGAAGTCTTCCCTCACCACGATTTCCGCTTCCGTGGCGGTGCCGAAGTCTTCCTCACCGGCTGCCGCCATGTATCTCAATGCCAGCTTCACGGTCTTGTTGCCGCCCAGATAGGGCAACGCCACTATCAGCCTTTCGGCTTCCTGCAGCACAATCCCGGCTTCGTTTTCATCCAGCATCACTTTGATTACGGCATCCAGGTCTTCACCTGTAATCTCTATCTCCGAATAGCTTTCGCCTGTCTTCAGGTCATCGCCATTGAGCACTACCGGAGTGCCTGCCGGAACTATGGCATGCTTCACCGTAAACTCATTCTCCGAACGGGCGCTGCCCACGGGGGTGATGACGGTGATGAGCCCGGAAGTCATTGCTTCCGGGATGAATTTCACTTTTACTTCCGTGCCGCTTGTGCTGAGAATGGCATCGTCTGTCAGGACAATGTCCGCACCAATCTTTACACGACCCACATTCTGCAGGTTGGTACCGGTAATGGTCACCGTAGTCTCTTCGCCCACCGAAGTGCTCTCGGGCGAGAAGCCGGTGACGGTAGGAGCGGCATTTGCCAGCTCCTCTTCCGAACATGCCACCACCGTAAGCAGGGCACTTATTACTACCAGCATCCAGGTGCTGAAGGATTTTATTATATTTTTCATGATTTAAATTCTTAATTGTTTCATTAATCTTCTTGCAAATAGAAATCAACGGTTATAGTACCCTTGTCGTCATCGTCTTTAGTGACATTTACCTCTTTCAGTCTGACAAAACCAATCCTGACGGCATCAGTCTCCACTGCCGTTGTACCACTATAAACGGTCATCATTGAAATTTCACCAACATCTATGCCTTCACCTTTAGGGTCGGAGGTATTATACGCGGGATCTGACTTCTTGTGACGGATAGTCGACTTGTTGCATACGATATTCAGCCCGTCGGCTTTTGCCTGCGCGATGCTCAGCTCTTTCAATGTGCCTTCATTAATCATCCGGATATATTTTGCATCAACCGTATTGGTCGCATCCAGTTTGCGGAACCGCATGAATAGTCCTTTTTGTGCCAAGCCTTTGCCATCACACTTAAAGACAGTGGCACCATCCCACAATGAGCGTATAGTCATACCCTTGCCTTGAGCCTGCACGGATAAAAGGTCGTCCGTTCTGACCGCCTCACTTTCCTCAAACTCACAAGCCGTGTAATACTTGCCGGTAGTGCCGCTGAAGAAACATCTCGGGTCGTCATGGTTATTGGCATACAGCACCACATTGGGCCAGAAGTGATAAGGGAACACCATAACGGCAAAGTCCGTGCTGACAGTCTGCTCCACAACTCCACCCCAATAAGAAACAACCACCGTATTATTCTCGGAAGCTTCCGTTATTTCGGCAGGCAGCGTACAAATAATCTTCTCTTCGGTCTGTTCTTCAATCAGTGCCTTGTATCCGTTCACCGTCACTTTCTCCACGATGGTCATGCGTTCGCCGGTGATGACAAAGTTCGCTCCCACTCCGGCTTCGGCAGCACATGCCATATTTGCAGGTTCCACCTTTATTGCCTTGAAAGGCACCGGGGCAAATGCGTCCTCGCTGTTCAGCCCGTACATATAGGTGCATCTGATTTTCACCTCTTCATCCGTACGATAGTAGGGTACGGATACTACCAGCGAATTCTCTTTCTGCTCCATAATGGTAGACTCGGCAGTACCGAAATAAACACGTTCCACCAAATCCAGGTTAGAACCTTTCAACTCGATGCTACTGAACAAATCTGCCGTGGCAGGAGAGTCCGTCACTACCGGACGGCGGTATTCCACTGCGAAAGTCTCTTCGCTACGTGCCACTCCGTAAGGGGTGATTACCTCGATGGCACCGGTCACCGCCTTTGCCGTGACTTCCGCCATCACCAAGCGGCTGTTCACGCGGGTGACGTTCACCTTGCGCCCGCCGATCGTGATGTCTTTCACTTCTTTGAAGTCCGTACCCTGGATATATACTTTCGTCCCTGCCATACCTGTCTTGGGAGAAAAGTCCGTAATCTGCGGCGGGTTGTGGATTTCTTCTTCTATATATAAACTCTCGTTGCAAGCGGTGGTCAGTGTCAAAGCGCATGCCAAGACCGATGCCCAGCCTAATATCATATTTCTTATATTCATAATCTTTAAGAATTTAAAGTTAACCAGTCACGGACTAATAACCATTGTTCTGCGTTGCATTCGGTGCCGAAATCATTACGAGATACGGGATGGGCAACAGCAATTGCCAGCTCTGCAGGGCGCGCTCTTGGGGGGCTATGTACGTATTATAGCCTGAATTATCATAGTAAACGCTTGTTTTGCCATTGGTTGTATTACGCAAGGTTTCCACATCATAATGTTTCTCCATTATCTCTACGATACGTCCGCTACGCAGCAGGTCGAACAAACGCTGGTTCTCGAAAGCGAACTCCAGGCGGCGTTCGTGCAGCATCGCCAGCCGATACTCGTCACGGCTGGCAGGAGCAGGGTCGAGTTTGTCCAATCCGGCACGTTTACGAGTGGTGTTCAGGTAGTCGAGTGCCGCCTGGGTAGGACCGTTCTGCTCGTTTTCTATCTCTCCCAACATCAGGAGCACATCGGCAAAGCGAAGGATGGGCCAATCGTTTTCGGCATCGTAACGCATCGTGACGTTACTCCAGTATTTTTTCACCCATGCCACATAAGTGATGGCGTCATTCTTGTACTTATCTATCCACGTCGCACTCAGCACCGCATCTTTTCTTGTATCCTTCGGCTCCAGTTCGTAAGCCGCTATCAGTTCGTCCGTCGGACAGTTGTCGCCGGAACCCGAACCATAGATAATGGCATCCTGGCTGGCAGCCGGTGCAAAAGCGTTGGCGAAAGGAGAGCCCAGCCCCTTGCCGCCCGCAAGATAACGGGATACGAAAATCATCTCTTCGTTCATCTCGTTGTCCGTGCCGAACAAGTTGGCGTATGCAGATGCCGCACTGCCCTTTTCCTTCACCAGCTTATAACCACTGTTCTTCTCCACATCCTCCAGAAGGTCTTTGGCAAGTTGCAGCAAATCCTTGTCGTTGTTGGCACCGAACTGGGTCAGATAAACTTTGGCAAGCATCGTCTTTGCCGCCCACCGGTCTACGCGTCCCAACTGGTCTTCATCATAAGATACGGGCAGATCGGTGGCAAAATCCAAGTCTTCGACAATCTGTGCATACACATCATCTATGGAACTGCGCTCGTACTGTTTCGCTTCCTGATGTGAAATGCGCTCCGTTACAAGAAATACCGGTCCGTAAAGGCGCACCAGATTGAAGTAATGGTAGGCGCGGATGAAGCGTGCTTCCGCCTCGTATTGCAAACGAAGTTCGGGAACCTCCACCTTATCTATATACTTCAATACCGTATTGCAATTGGCAATATTATGATAGGCTGCCTCCCAATAATAATTGTTCAATGTGTTGGAAGGGTCCACACGAAAAATATCCAGATGCACCTGCTCCAACCCTGTTCCACCGGTCTGTTGCTGCCGGTAGTTGCGCGAATTGTCCGAACGGACTTCCGTCAGATAGTATTCATACTTCAATGTATTGTGAATGCCGTTATAGCAAGCCAATACCGCCGCATTGATGTCTTCGGCATTGTTGTAGAAGTCCTTGCTGTCTTTCTTGTCGTAAGACTCGCTATCCAGGAAATCGCTACATCCCAAACAAATAAACAAAAGCGGTAAATATTTTAATAGTTTGTTCATAAATCTGTCTGTATTAGAAATTAATGTTTATACCCAGGTTGTAGCTTTTGACGATGGGGTAAACTCCCTTTTGATAAGCATTCTTCGTCATTGCCGAACGCAGGCCGTTACGTGCTTCCGGATTGATGCCGCGATAATTGTCCGCCATCAGATAAAGCAGGTTCTGCCCTGTGGCATAGATGCGCATGCTGGAAAGTCCCATGCGGCGTGCCAGCTTGCGGGGCAGGTTATAGCCTATCGTCAGGTCGCGCAATGCAAGGAAGTCTGCATCTTCTATCTCGTAGTCGGTAAGCACCCAGTCGATACCGTTGTCGCGGTAAGGCGTCTTTCCGTCACCCCAATGGTTTTCGTCGAGCCAACGTCCCGGCTGGTTGTATTTGCGGTTGCGCTCTCTCACTTCGGTGCTTCTTCCCTCGTTGTTCAGTACTTGTCCGCCCACTTGTCCCTGCAATACGAATGAGAGGTCGAAGTCGCGGTACTTAAATTGATTGGTCATACCCCATGTAAAGTCGGGATAGGGAGAACCCAACACTACGCGGTCGTCGTCATTAATGACATCGTCACAATTGGTGTTCTGCACACGTAAACCACCGGGACGGGTATCCATGATGTGATGAGGATTGTTGTTGATTTCTTCCTGCGTATGCCAGATGCCAATCGTCTTGAAACCATAGAACTGGATGAGCGGCTCGCCTACACGGGCTATGTAGTATTCATTGCCCGAACCTTTGGTTATCTGTTCTGCAGGACCGGAAAGGCTGAGCAGACGGTTGCGTACCAACGAAAGATTAAAAGAGGTATTCCATTTGAACTTCTTGCTATTAAAGTTGTAGGTGGTCAGTTCAACCTCAAAACCACGGTTTCTGAGCTTACCCTCGTTGGTCCACGCCTGGTTATAACCAACGATACTGTTAATGGTTTTCTGATAGAGCAGGCTTTTGGTAGTAGCGTAGAAGTAATCGAACGTAAGACCGATACGGTTATTCAAGACTGCAAGGTCCAGACCGATATTAAACGAACCGGTCTGTTCCCACTGCAAGGTATTGCTGCCCAAGCAACTGGAATTATTGGCAAGTCCGCTCGCCACAGAACCATTGCCCGAACCCAATACATAATTGGCAGGATCGAGCAGGTCAGTATTGGCATGATTGACAATGGAACTTGTTCCCGTCACACCGTAGCTGATTCTGAACTTCAACTGGTCCAGCCAAGATACATGGTCGCGCACAAACGGCTCTTCCGAAATACGCCAACCGGCAGACACGGACGGGAATGCCCCCCAACGGTTGTCCTTACCGAACTTGGAACTTCCGTCTATACGGTAAGTGGCGGAGAAGAGGTAACGGTCTTTCAACGCATAGTTGACACGACCATAGTAGGAAAGCATGGAGTCCTCGCTTTTCCAAGTTCCGGTACGGATAGAGGTACCTTCGTATTGGTCGATACGGCCTGCCGCACTCAAAGAGAAGATATCATCCGATTGAAAATCGAAACCGAGGATACCGGCTTTGGATGCCATGTTTTTATAGGCAGACATACCCGCCAACAAGTCAATGGCATGCACTTGCTTGAACGTCTTATTGTAAGAAAGTGTATTCTCTGTAGACCAGCGGGTTGTCCTGTTATAACTCCACATGCCGCGATTGGTGTCAGTCACGTTGCGTGCACCCTCATTACGGTGGTCCATCGACTCATTGTTACTGAAATTGTAACTGTTGGAAGAACGGAACTTCAATCCTTCCCACAAGTTGATATCAATATAGCCCTGCACCTGTACGCGGTAATTCTCTTGCAAGGAAGTAATGTTGTTCATAATCCCGACCGGATTGTTATTAGAGGAATTATTGGGCGAAGCCGTTATACGCACTTCCTCACCGGTCTGCGGATTGATACCTTCGTAAACACCATTATTAAATTGGTCGGGACGGGTATATTCGCCAACGGGCACTCCCGTGATAGCGGATGTATAGGCATCGTGTTGGATAGGTATCCACCACGGAGTTTCAACAAATCCGCCGTAATTGGTTCCCGGCTTCTCGGTAGAAGTATAAGTAGGTGCTATGTTGATGCCGACAGATACCCTCTTGGAGAGTTCGGCATCGATACGCGCCCTTACATTGTAACGGTCGTAGTGGTTGTGCATCATCATACCGTCGTCACCTGTATATGCTCCCGACAGATAGTAACGTATTCCTTTGCTACCGCCGCTGACCGAAAAATCCACACTCATATACTGGGCGTTCTGGAAAGCCTGCTCCTGCCAATTCACCTCATTGTGCTGCGCAAGGATATACTTGGCTATATCCGCATTACCCAATACACCTCCGGTCAGTTTGAAGTCTTCCAAACGATAGTTGATAAAATCTTTTGTTCCCATTATGGGATGCAATTTGTAGTTGTCTTTCTTACCCCATTTCAAACGCAAAGAATATTTAGGCTTGTTGGCGGAACCGCTTTTGGTGGTAATCATAATGACACCGTTGGCAGCCTGCGAACCGTAAATGGCGGCAGAAGCGGCATCTTTCAAAATCTCGATGCTCTGCACATCACTCGGATTGATGGCATCAATGCCGTCTGCCATCGGATAGCCGTCTACCACAATCAGCGGAGTGCTGCTGGCACTGAAGGAAGAGGTACCGCGGACCATGATGTCAGGCTCCGAACCTACTTCGGACGTCAGGTTCAATATCTGCACACCGGCAGCCTTACCCATAAGTGCCTGGTCCAAACGTGCGGTAGGCGTATCTTCCAACCCCTCGGTATCGACTTTGGTGATACCGCCGGTCAGGTGGGACTTCTGCTGCACGCCATATCCCACAACGACCACTTCATCCAATTGCTGCAAATCTTCGTGCAGCACCACTTTAACAGTACTTTTGCCTTTAACGGAAATGGTTTGCATGGCAAATCCTACATAAGAGAACTTAAGTGTCATTTTATTGGCCGGTAATTGGACGGTGAATTTACCGTCCATATTAGTAATGGCACCTGCATTACTTCCCACGCCTGCCACAGACACACCTATCAACGGTTCATTATTGGCATCGACTACCAATCCCGTTACAGTAACGGTTTGCATGACACCGTCACTTCCCAACGAAAATGCTGAAACCGGAATAACCGACAGAAATACCAACAGAACAGCATTTATTAAAGTTGCTTTGATTTCTTTCATTTTTCAAATCATGTTTTTCATAAGTTACAAAAATTCAATTGTTCGTTAAATATTCGCCAATACCGCCAAGCGGTCTTGACTATAAACAACGGATTCATTTCCTGCCTGGCCAAAACAAGAAATATCCCTCATCCTTACCCCGGCAAAAATATAGATTTGAAAATATACCTAAATAAGAGAATCGACCAAAGAGTTGTAATAACGTCCCTTCATTTGAGAAAACTGTTCAAAATGTTGTAAAAATCGCTCATAAACCATTATTCTCAACAAAACAGACGGTGAACAAAGGGGTTTAACTGTATTTTCATTATCTTTGTTTTTGTGAAATAAACAGAACACTTAAGTTAAAGTATCCATGAAAAAACTGCTATTATTATTGATAGTATTCATGCTTCCGCAAATCGCTTTTGCAAACCGGCAATACACTTTCTCTAACCTGTCCGTGAAAGACGGACTGTCGCAGCTGCAAGTGACGTGTATCCATCAGGACCAATTAGGGTATATGTGGTTCGGCACGCGTAACGGACTCAACAAATTCAACGGAAACTCTTTTGAGAAATTCTGGAACCATTCGGACGACCCGCAAAGCATCAGCAGCAACACCATTTCCTGCATCGCAGAAGATGCCGAAGGATGTCTATGGATTGGAACGGAAGACGGCTTGAACAGGCTCGACAAAAGCAGAAAAAACTTCAGACGCTATTATTACAACAATAATGACGGCATTGTCAACAACAAGATTCTCTCACTTTATATAGACGGCAAAGGAACATTATGGATAGGAACCATTGCCGGATTATACGTATATAATCCGGCGACAGACAGTGTAGACGCGGTTGCCATCAAAGAATTAGCCGATAATTCCGTCAGCGCAATTGTCGAAAAGGATAATTACCTGTACCTGGCTTCCAGCACAAACGGGGTTTTGGTATATGATCCCCGCACGGCAAAAATAATACATTCATACAAGAACATCACTAAAGACGCTCCTCCATCTTCCAATCACATTAAAGCCATATATATAGATAAAAAAGAAAACATCTGGATTGGGAGCTATAAAGACGGAGTATATGTAATCCACCCAAAAACCTCTGAAATCATACAATATAACACATCTTCGGGATTGTCTAACAATAATATCCGATGCATTAAAGAATCTCCTTCCGGAGAAATGTGGATAGGAACCTTCAACGGTTTAAATATCGTCAATCCGGTAACCCGGCGGGTTACATCGTATTACTCCGGCACACCAAACGCACTGAGCCATCATTCGATTTACAGTATTCTCTTTGACCGCATGCAAACCGTATGGGTCGGCAGTTATGCCGGTGGAATCGATTACTATAACCCATACGGCCATCTATTTGATTTTTATAACCCGAGTGCAAGCCTGAATGTAAATTTAGGCATCCTGGGACCCGCCGTTGAGTATAATGGAACTTTATATATCTGCTCTGAGGGCGGCGGACTTATCGCATTCGACCTGCAAAGCCAAACCTATCTGCAATATACATTATCCGGAAATATCGGAAATGCTATTTTTAAAACCATTTATCTGAATGGCAACCGCATCTTGTGTGGAACCAGTTTGGGAGAGATTTACGAATTCGACCCGCAATCCCATCGGTTCTCATTGTTTTTCCAGACCAAAGACAGAAGACCTATCTACCATATCAGTAAAAATACTTCAGGAGAATATATTATCGGATGTATCAGCACAAATGGCGGCCTGATATTCCTTTCCAATGATAAACATACCGTGCAAACCAAATTTCCGGTCAACGCCAAGGGTGATGTAGGTTTTTCCCATGTCATCTGTGTTTGCGAAATAGATAACGATGTCTACCTGATCGGTACAAAAAGCGACGGACTGTTTTGCTATGACAGAATAAACCGGTCTCTCTTCTCTTATAAACAAGCGAATGGGATATCTGCAAAGTCTATCAACAGTATCTTGAAAGACCGTTCCGGCAAAATATGGATAAGTAGCGCCGATGGCGGAGTATATGAATTCACTTTTCCCGATGCCACATTTACCGCTTATAATGAAAACAACGGACTAAGAAACAACCAGGTATGCAAAATCGTGGAAAGCAATGACAATTCCTTATGGTTCAGTACCCTAAACGGATTATCCAATTTAGACCTCCGTACGCGTAATATTGTCAACTACGACCAGGAAAGCGGCATACGGATACAGGAGTTCTCAGCCTGTGCCGGAATACGTTTATCCGACAACCGGATATTCTTTGCCGGCAACAACGGTTTCACCATATTCAATCCGAACGGCATCATTACCAACCCGAACGTTCCGCCTATCATCCTTGATAAGTTGTACATCAACAACGAACTGATACAGCCCGACTCGGCAGGTATTCTGAAAGAAAGTATCTCGACACAGAAAAAGATAGTCCTGAAATATAATCAGACCAATATAATGATTGAATACGGTGCGTTAAACTACATATTCAATAACAAGAACCAATATGCCTACAAGTTGGAAGGTTTCGACAAAGAGTGGAACGAAGTAGACCATCGGCGTACCGCCCATTATACCAATATCCCGTCGGGCACTTATCATTTCAAGGTAAAAGGCTCCAATAATGACGGCATCTGGAATAAGGAAGGGGGCTACTTTGGAAATCGTTATCCTGCCGCCTTTATGGAAATCGTGGTGGGCATATTTATTGTACTGTGTGGCAGTCATTGCCTCAATAGCGTTCATCATCCACTACTTCACCGAAAAAAGATATCTGAAAAACAGTATCCGCCTAAAGCAAAAGGAGGCTGAAATGCACGAAGAATACTATCAGGAACGCAATCAGCTCTTCACAAACTTCTCACATGAATTGCGTACCCCGCTCACGCTGATCATAGCGCCGCTCGAAGAACTCATAAAACGTACGGAATTGCCCAAAGACATCTTATACAAAACCGGACTGATGCTGCGTAACACCCAGCGTATGCTACGGATAGTCAACAACCTCATGGACTTACAAAAAAACGAAAGCGGAACAATGAAGCTGCAGGTATCTGAAAATGACTTTGTCAGATTTACCAACGAAGCAGTGGCTTCCTTTCGCGATTTGGCGCTGTATCGCAATATCCATCTAAAGCAAATACATTCCGTTGACCGGCAGATGGTATGGTTTGACTGGAATTTATTGGAAAAGGTGTATTTCAATTTCCTCTCGAACGCTTTCAAGAATGTGCCCGATGGCGGTAAGATAGTAGTAGAACTCTCTGTAAGATCCTTGACCGAACTTACGCGCCTTGTACCTGCAAAATTCAATAAATACCGAAAGGAAGATATCAAATATCTAATGGCATCTATCCAAGACAATGGTGTCGGCATCGCTCCCGACGAACAGGAAAAGATATTCCGTCCTTTCTATCAGGTAGCCCAGAACGAACACTCCAAATCAGGAACCGGTATCGGATTAAGCCTCAGCAAGGCAATCATAGAGATGCACCACGGTATAGTGTGGGTGGAAAACGCCCCAGACTCGGGAGCTGTTTTCAAATTTGTCCTGCCCATCGACAAAAGCGGATTTACGGCAGAAAGCATCGTTGCTTCGCCTACCAATGATGCAATATCATTTAATGTCGAACTTCCCGACTCCGCATACGTAACGGAAAAATCTTCCAATAAAAAAACCAGCATTCTGGTAGTGGAAGACAATCGTGACTTGAATAATTATATATGCTCCTGCCTGTCGGGCAAATATAATGTAACCGGCGCGAAAAACGGAGAGGATGCTTTGAACAAAGCAACCAATACACTGCCCGACTTGATTATCACAGACATGATGATGCCCAAAATGAACGGCATCGAATTGGTCCATAAACTAAAAGGGGATGTAAACACCAGCCATATCCCTATCATCATGATCACTGCCAAAACCGGAGCCGAAGACATGGAAGAAGGGTATGCCGCCGGTGTGGACGAATATATTACGAAGCCGTTCAATGCCAATATCCTAAAATTACGGGTAAATAACCTCATAGACAACCGGGAGAAGCTAAAAGAATTATACAGTAAGAAATTCTCTCTCCAATCATTGGGCGTAGAGACCGTTCCCATAGATGATAAATTCATGCAAAAGCTACATTCCATATTATTGCAAAACGTTGCAAACACCGACTTAAGTTTAGAGGATTTCTGCAAGGAACTTGGTCTCAGCAGGTCTAATTTCTACCGTAAGATTAAGCAGATAACAGGTTATACTCCTAATGAATTTATCCGGAACTTCCGTTTGGAAACAGCCGCTAAAATGCTGAAAGAAACGGATATGACTATAACGGAAATATACAATGCCGTAGGTTACAACAGCCTTGCCTATTTTTCCAATAGTTTCAAAACAGTGTATGGCGTTTCGCCGACAGAATATAAAGAAAGGATTCAGTATCAAAACAGTATCCAATCCACATAAGTAACGTCAGTTCGATATAATTCAGAACAATGACGGAACACTATCCATCTTTTCGCAAAGACAG
>NZ_CAJTSC010000054.1 GCF_910578895.1 uncultured Bacteroides sp. | reverse complement strand
AAAATAATGCTGAACAAAATTTAAACAGGCTCTTAGAAAAGAAAATATTCCGGATATAAAAAAATAAGCCCTGTCTCACGACAAGGCTTATTTACAACACAAACACAAAATAAAACACGACAAAACTACTATGCAATCTTCCTGTCTATGCCGGGGAGGCATACGTACTAATTACGGATATTCACATACACATAAGCAGCTTCAGGCCGATTAGCATATTATAAACAAATGCGGGGAGCATTTGTTTATCTTCTATCTGTTAAAACATATAAATTTATTTGTTATTATTGAATACCTCTCTCACGAAGTTTCAATTGCCAATTCCATGCAGAGCGTAAAGTCTCTTCAATACCGGCTTCCGCCTTCCAGCCCAATTCATTATTGGCAAGTTCAGGATTAGCCCATACTTTTTCAATATCTCCGGCACGGCGACCTACAATCTGATAATTCAGTTTCACCCCGGTTGCCTTCTCGAACGCATTAATCAATTCCAATACGGAAAGACCGCGTCCGGTACCGATATTAAACACTTCTACTTTCTCTTTCTGCTTCTGCTCCAAAATACGACAGATAGCTACAACATGAGCTTTTGCCAAATCTACCACATTGATGAAATCGCGGATACAGGAACCGTCAGGAGTATCATAGTCATCGCCGAATACGCTTAACTTCTCACAGATACCGATAGCCGTCTGAGTAAGATACGGTATCAGGTTCTGCGGCACACCGTTAGGCAATTCACCGAGCAATGCCGTAGGATGAGCACCGATCGGATTGAAATAACGCAACAAGATGGCATTGATAGGAGCACCGGAAGCAACCGTATCACGCACAATCTCTTCATTGATCTGCTTCGTATTTCCGTATGGCGATTCCGCTTTCTTAATAGGAGCCTTTTCCGTTACGGGAAGTTCATCCGGTTGACCATATACGGTACACGAAGATGAAAATACAATACCTTCCACCCCATGTTTTGGCATCAATTCAAGCAGGTTTATCAAAGAAACCAGATTATTGCGATAATATAGCAACGGCTTTTCCACAGATTCTCCCACGGCTTTGCTCGCTGCAAAATGAATAATCGCTTTGATACCTTTATATTTGGCAAACACAGCATCGAGACCGGCATAATCCAGGCAGTCCAACTTCTCAAATGCGGGACGAACACCTGATACCTTTTCAATGTTGTCTACAACATCTGCGTTGGAGTTTGACAGATTGTCTATAATAACAACTTCATAACCTGCGTTCTGAAGTTCCACCACAGTATGAGAACCAATATAGCCGGTTCCGCCTGTCACTAAGATTCTTTCTTTCATATTAAATAGATAATTTAGCTTTTAGGTTATCACTTGGCTACAAATGTAAGGAAATAAATTCATTCAAGCATACAATCGCTTAAAAAAATAAAAGCGAAGAATCCACCCTCTTCTTTTACAAAGAGAATGGATTCCTCGCTTTATACCGATTTCCGGTATATCTTATATCTTAACTACGCCGGAGAAGCCCATAAATGCCATAGCCAGCAAACCGGCGGTAATCAAAGCAATCGGAGTTCCCTGCATGCCTTTCGGCACGTTTACCAGACTCATCTGTTCGCGCAAACCCGCAAAGAGCGTCAACGCCAGACCGAAACCGATAGCCGTAGAGAATGCGTAAACCACTCCTGTCAGCAAGTCGTAATCTTTCTGGATAACAAGAATAGCCACACCAAGAATACAGCAGTTTGTCGTAATCAAAGGCAGGAACACACCCAAAGCCTGATATAAAGAAGGAGATACTTTTTTCAGGATAATCTCCACCATCTGCACCAATGCGGCAATCACAAGGATAAAGGTGATAGTCTGAAGATATCCCAAATCGAAAGCATTAAGCACATAATGCTGAATGAGGAACGTCACGATGGTGGCGATAGTGAGCACGAACGCTACCGCTGCCGACATACCCAACGCCGTCTCCACTTTCTTGGATACACCCAGGAACGGGCAAATACCCAAGAACTGCGACAACACGATGTTATTGACAAAGATTGCCGAGATAAATATCAATATATATTCCATAATATCAATTCTAATTATGAATTACAAACTATGCTTTTTTGAAGCTGTTAACCAACGCAATGAGATATCCCAAAGCGATAAACGCACCCGGAGCAAGGACAAATACCAGCATGCCGTATTCTTCGGGAAGGATTGCAAGGTCAAAAACCTTACCCGTACCTAAAAATTCGCGGACCGCACCCAGCAATGTCAAGGCTATAGTGAAGCCCAATCCCATGCCCAAACCGTCAAAGAGTGATGCTACCGGATTATTCTTGGCAGCAAAGGCTTCGGCACGTCCCAGCACGATACAGTTTACTACAATCAGCGGGATAAACAAGCCCAATGTTGCGTAAAGTCCCGGAACATATGCCTGCATCACCATTTGCAACAACGTTACGAACGATGCAATCACAACAATGAAAGAAGGAATACGCACCATATCGGGAATTAAATTCTTAATGGCTGAGATAACCACATTGGAACAGATAAGCACGAACATCGTAGCCAATCCCATACCCATACCGTTAATGGCGGACGAGGTAGTACCCAATGTAGGACACATACCAAGCAGGAGCACAAACGTAGGATTCTCTTTAATAATCCCGTTCATCAAAACTTTAAAATTATTCATATCTCCGCTCCTTTCTTATTTAGCACTGACGGAATCAGTGAGTTCAACTTTAATAGTAGCTCCCGTAGCCGTATCGGCACCGGCAGTCTCTTCCACTTTCTTTTGAGTAGCTCCCGTAGCACCGTCAGCAGTATTCTGGCCGGCATACGCAGCATACGCCATATTTACAGCATTCAGGAACGCACGTGAAGTAATGGTAGAAGCTGTAATGGCATCCACTTTACCGCCGTCCTTGCTTACAGTCAAAGAAGCTTCACCGGGGTTCATGCCTGTGATATCTCCCTTGCTGCCTTTCTTAAACCAATCGGCAGCTTTGGAACCCAAGCCCGGAGTTTCCGCATGCGACAGCAAAGAATAGTCAATAATCTTACCTTCGGCATCGAAACCTACCAATACCTTCAATTCACCGCCAAATCCCATAGAAGTTGCTTCTACAGCCGCACCGATGAATTTACCCTCTTTGGTGGCAGGATATACGGCATACTCAACACCGTTTACCTCTTGTGTCTTCTTTTCCGCAATCGGATTGTTGTCAAAACCCGGAACCACGGCACTGACAGCATCGCTCAATGTCTTGGCATTGGCTTGTGCGATAGGTTCCTTCGTCAATTCATTTACATAAGCCAGCAACGCTACGGAAATCGCAGTGACTCCCGTCAGCACCAGCAACATATTCTTTAAGGATGATTCTAACTTTTTCATTTCTTCTTCGCTACCTCCCCAAAGCGTTTAGGTTTAACATACGTGTTGATTAGCGGAGTGAACGCATTCATAATCAGAATAGCAAACGACATACCTTCGGGATATGCACCGAACAGACGGATAACAACGGTCAGCAGACCGATACAAACACCGTAAATCAGCATTCCCTTGTGGCTCATCGGAGAAGTGACGTAATCCGTAGCCATAAAGATAGCACCCAACATCAGACCACCGGACAGAAGTTGTATCACCGGAGATACATAGATTTCCGGATTAACCCAGTACATGATACCGGAGAACACAAACACCGTAGCCAGGATGGAAACGGGAACATGCCATGTGATAATCTTTTTCCACAGCATATAAGCCAGTCCTAACAGCAACGCCAACGCACTCACTTCACCCAAACAACCGCCGTTGTTGCCAATCAACAGGTTCAAAGACGAGGGAAGGTCACTCAATGACATGCCCGGAGCACCGGTGATTACACCTTTCATGACAGCCAGCGGCGTAGCAGCCGTAGTAGCGTCAGTATAAGCGGTCAGTTGTCCCACAGCAGGCCATGTAGTCATCTGCACCGGGAACGACAGCAACAGGAACACACGTCCTGCCAGCGCCGGATTAAAAGGATTACAGCCCAAACCGCCGAAAGACATCTTGCCTACACCGATGGCAAACAAGGCACCCAGGATGATAATCCAGATAGGAAGGTTGGAAGGTAAGTTGAATGCCAGCAACACACCGGTGATAACGGCAGAACCGTCACAGATGGTTGTGGTTTCTTTCTTCATCAGAAATTTGCCGATAGCCCATTCAAAGAACAGACATGCCGCTACGGAAGTAGCCGTAACAATCAGCGCGCCCAGCCCGAAGAAGTAAAGTGACACAAGAAATGCAGGTATCAATGCTATCAGCACGCCATACATATTCTTCTTTACGCTGTCACCACCGTGAACATGGGGCGAAAGGGATACGATTAATTTATTCATAAGGTTATACTAAATCAATTCTTTCATTTTTTTACTTGACGTGCACGTATCATCGCTCCTACCTTTCCCTTACCCAGGCGGATATAGTCCAGCATCGGACGGTTGGAAGGACAAGTGAACTGGCATGAGCCACATTCGATACATGACATGATATCTTCTTTCTCTACTCTTTCAAAGTCTCCGTGAGCCGATACGGTAGCAAGCAAGTAGGGTTCCAGTCCCATCGGACAGGCACTTACGCATTTGGCGCAACGGATACAAGGTTGTGCCTCGCCGCGCTTAGCCTCCTTATCGTTCATAATCAGGATACCGGAACTGCCTTTGGCTGTCGGGACATCAGTATTTACCAACGCTTTACCCATCATCGGTCCACCGCCGATAATTTTGCCCGTATCTTCGGGCAGACCGCCGCAAGCGTCAATCAGTTGCTTCATCGGCGTGCCTATACGTGCCAGGAAGTTAGAGGGCTTGGACAAAGACTTGCCGGTAACGGTAATCACACGTTCAAACAACGGCTTGTTCTTCTGTACAGCCTGGTATACGGCAAATGCAGTACCCACATTCTGCACAACGGCACCCGTGGAAATCGGCAATGCACCGGCAGCAACCTGACGGCTGATAACAGCATCAATCAACTGTTTTTCACCACCTTGCGGATATTGCACTTTCAAAGGAACAACCTCAATGCCTGCATAGCCGGCAGCAACTTTCGTCATCAATTGGATGGCATCGGGCTTGTTGTTCTCGATACCGATGAATGCCTTGTTCACTTTCACGGCTTTCATCAGGATAGAGACACCTACCATGATTTCTTCGGCATGCTCCAGCATCAGCTGATGGTCGGCAGTCAGATACGGTTCACACTCTACGGCATTGATAATGACACATTCCGCCTTGAATGCAGGCGGCGGACACAACTTCACCTGCGTAGGGAAACAAGCACCACCCAGACCTACGATGCCGGCATCTGCAATCTTCTTCACGATTTCTTCTGCCGAGAGGTTGCACTCTTTTACCAACGTATCGGTACGGTCGATAGTCTCTTCCCATTCATCTCCTTCTACATCAATGAAAATAGCCGGTTTGGCATATCCGCTGGCATCGATGATAGTATCGATTTTAGCGACCTTGCCACTGACAGACGAATGGATAGCTGCCGATACGAAGCCGCCGGGTTCGGCAATCTTTGTACCTACTTTCACGACATCACCTTTGGCGACGATAGGCTTTGCAGGAGCACCGATATGCTGGCTCAGCAAGATAGCGGCTTTAGCCGGTATCTCTGCCTGCACGATAGGTTGATGTGCTGAAAGTTTATTTTCGTGTGGATGAACTCCACCGATTGAAAATGTCTTCAACATACAATTCTGTATTTTTAGTCGTTTAATTTCTTTGTAATATTATGCTTCTGTTTTCGGAGCTTCCGTTGCGGGAGTTTCCACCTCTGCCTTGGGCTTACGCGGCGGGAAGTTCAACGCTACGATCGAACCTTGCGGACAAACCTCCTCGCACTTGCGGCAAGACTTACACTTGTTCGGGTCGATGTAAGCCAGGTTGTTTTCCAATGTGATTGCTTCGAACGGACAGGTTTTCACACACTTGCCACAGCCGATACAAGCCACGCTACAAGCCTTGCGTGCCACGGCACCCTTGTCCTTGTTAACACACTGCACATACACTCTGCGTGATTTCTTGCCCTGCGGACGGATTTCGATGATGTTTCTCGGACAAGCCTTGGCGCACGCGCCACAAGCCGTACACTTCGCTTCGTCCACTTCCGGAAGTCCGGTTTCGGCATTCATGCGGATAGCACCGAACTGGCAGGCAGCCACACAGTCGCCACAACCCAGACAGCCAAAGCTACAACCCGTTTCCCCACCGTAAAGAGAAGATGCGATAGCACAACTCTTTGCGCCGTCATATTGATTGACGCGAGGACGGTTGGCACATGTCCCGTTACATCTCACTACTGCAACCATCGGTTCGGAAGCAGCGGCATCCAATCCCAGGATTTCGGCAACCTTTGTCATAACGGGTTGTCCACCCACCGGACAAAGTTTACCTTCAAGCGAACCTGCCTTCACACAAGCGTCGGCAAATCCGTTACAACCCGGGTAACCACATCCACCGCAGTTTGCTTGAGGCAGCACAGCTGCCACTTGTGCAATTCGCGGATCTTCATACACGGCAAATTTCTTGGAAGCCACATAAAGAATAGCCGCTGCCACCAGCGCTATGGCTCCCAATGAAATTACTGCAATCAGAATTACATTCATAAATTAAGTTGTTTATTAATTATTTGTTTGTTTTATGTATTAGTCAGTTCATCGGACTTATTGAGAAAGAGAACTTCTTCCCCAATTTCGATTTGTTCAGCCACAATATATAATAATAAGGTATAAGGAGTGCCAGCGAGCAAAGTGCCGAACCCAACTCGTCATTCCATACCGCCATAAAAATAAAAAGGGAGAAGATTAAAACAAGGAATGGCAACACGAAAGCAAGCAACACCGCCATTGCTCCCATCGACAATTCGCCGATGACCCATACGCGGTCGCCGGACTGATAGGAAGATGCGTTGTTATCGGTGACATCAATAAGCTTCTCTTTCGTATCGGCAGAGCTGCAATGCCCCTTGATACTGCATGAAGCGCATGCCGAAGTTTGAATAATTCTCACCTGAAGATGAGAACCGTTTATGCTTTCCACAATACCCTGATGTTTTATAGTATTCGCCATTTTGCAAAGTGTGCATTACAAATCGTGGCAAATTTACGCATTATTTGCGAACTGCAAGGGATTAGATTGTTTTTTCTGTGTGCGTAAACGTTCTTTTTCCTGATTTTATCGGTTTTTCTTACTTTTTTTCCATCGGATAGACAAAAGAGGATGTGTCGAAACCATGAAAAGCTTACATAATCACACTTTTTACACGGCTATTTCATCTACAGGAGTCAGAAGGAGTATCGGAAGTTAAGGGAGAGTTAGAAGCCGATAGCATTACTATACATCAACAAAGCCATCGGCTTCTAACTTCTGTTTAATCATTAACGAGGTATATGGTTACCATTTGTAATTGATACCGAAGCTCAACAGCTCCTTCACTTGGAAATAACTGTCTCCCTCGGTCGGTTTGGCACTGTCATCAAAACGGGCATGCACATAGAGCTTGGTAGAAAGATAACGGTTCAACACAAAATTAATTGTATTTTCCCATTCTACGCGTGTCCAGTCATAACTGGTCTGGAAGTCCATCCGCGAATCCAATACGATAGAAGGAATAATGGTCCATGAAAGTGTCGGCTGTATCTGGGAACCGAAATTGTGCTTGACGCATTTTCCCTCTTCCAAACCGAACTTTACCTCATCCACATCCTTATTGCCTACATAACGCAGCATATATGTCAACGGAGCTATGAAAACAGACAGATTAAACTTTTTCTTTTTCAGTTTATAGTCCATACCGATACTGGACGCCCAGTCTGCCGGAGCAAAGAATGCCGAAACCAATTCTTCACTGTTCGCCTTATAACCGTGGCAGAACTGTGTTTTAAACTCCGTAGTAATAGTATAATACCACTTAGATGCAGCTTCAATACCCAATTTGCTGTAAATGCGAAGTTGGTCGGTACTTACCAGGTAATCATGATACTTATC
This sequence comes from uncultured Bacteroides sp., assembly GCF_910578895.1. GTDB lineage: Bacteria > Bacteroidota > Bacteroidia > Bacteroidales > Bacteroidaceae > Bacteroides. The sequence goes on along the minus strand of NZ_CAJTSC010000054.1, from coordinate 11,629 downwards.
GGAAGGAGCGGAACTAAAGCCTAATTTGGCATCCAACAGATTCTCCCATTGAAGTTTTTCCTTGTCGTTATAATTGGCAAACAACTGCAAGTTGGCAAGTACGGCATTGGTGCTTTCACCACCTTTGTACCAGTTGTCGGAGATATAGTTTTGCGTAATCTGCAACGAGCCGCTTCCACCGGTCACCCACCAGTTAGGCTTCTGTATCACGACTTCCGCCTCTTCTTTCACTCCCACCATTTTCTCTTTAGCAAAAAGTTTTGCCACGGAAGGTTTGGAAGAGACTTCCTTTTCAATATTATCTTTGAAAACCTTCTTCTTTTCAATCTCCTTTTCGGTCATTAGCACCAAGTCCGGACGATTGACGTAGGTGTTCAGCATCACGCGATCCACCACCCTGTTCGCATTCTCTTTCGACATGAAGCTCAATGTATCGAACGGCAACAGCTCTTTCGTCATAGCCGGCACCGTATCCGGCTTCTGAAAACTCCAGTTCACCTGCGACAAACGCTCTAACGGAGCATAATAATAGGTAGTAGGGACAAACATACGATAATAATCCGGATTGCATGCGATATAACGCTCGGGAGTGGCGGGATCATTCAAATAATTCAGCACTCCGAAATATTTCTCATACAACACGGAAACCGTATCCAGCCGATATCCGTCATTATCAGGTTTCAACTTCAATATCCAGTTCCGACTCCAAATACCCGACAACGTATCCGCCTTCTCCGTTGCAACCTGCTTCTTTATATTCCTTGCGGAATTCTGGGCTACCGCCGGAAATGAGAACAGTGCGGCGACTAATCCTATTAAAACACGTCTATTCCTCATACTTTTCTTAAAATCTATATTCGAACGCAAAATTAAATCAAAATATTCAGATTACAAAAGTTGAGCAAAACAATATCCGTACTGCCTACGGCTTTTTCATTTTAGAGGAGATGAAGGGAGTTGTCACTTCACACCGCTTCGCCAGGAGTTAAAAGAGTCAGAACCGATATTCTTGTGTATGATACTGTTGCAGAAGTATCGGCTTTTATGCCTAAACGGTTTGTCGGCCGCCCCCCTTTTAACTTCTCTAACTCCTTTAAAATGGGGTATCACCAACATTTACTACAAATGTTACTTTAAGGTAATATTTTTACAGAAATATACATAAATTAAATCTCTAAGGCTTTTAAATAGTCTTAAAAAGTTAATTTATGTATATAATATTAGACTTTTAAAGGTCTGTATTCATTTATACCCAAAGCCATATTTGATTGGAATGAATATTCTCCCAGAAAATTTATGTGTGACCAATTTAAGGGAGATATATGCTTCAATAAATTTTCATCTATACCTTCATGTTTTTTTTGGTATTCTACAGCTTTTTCCAGATATACGGTATTCCATATACTTATGGCATTAATCAAAATATTCAATGCACTGGCTCTTTGTAGCTGGTCTTGTAAATCCCGTTCACGCAGTTCTCCCTGTTTCCCGAAAAATACGGCCCGTGCAATTCCATTCATAGCCTCCCCTTTATTCAGTCCTACAAGAATCCTCCTTCTCAATACATTATTTGTAGCATATCTCAGTATAAATATGGTTTTCTCTATTCGTCCCATTTCCTGGAGTGCTTTTGCCAATGAATTTTGCCTTGAATATGATCCCAGTTTTGACAGTATCAATGAACTGGATACCAATCCATCCTTGATAGAATAGGCAAGCCTAAGTATATCCTCATAATTTTGTTCAATGATACTCGTATTTATCCTGGCAGAAGCAAGGTTGTTAATATTCTTTTTGAGTTCCATTCCCGGTAGAAGATAAAGTTTTGAATCAGAAATACCCCTAATTCTTGGAGCAAATACAAATCCCAGCAAATGACTTAATCCAAACACCTGATCTGTATATCCCGCAGTGTCTGTATAATGTTCATTAATACATAAGTCTGTTTCATGTTCCAACAATCCGTCTATAACGTGAACGGCCTCCCTTGCATTGGTATTGATAACTTTGGTGTAGAATGTAGAGTATTGGTCACTGACAAACCTGTATATTGTACTTCCTTTACTTGAACCATAATGGGGATTATGATCTGATACCAAAGAAGATACTCCGACCTGTACACGCATACCATCACTTGATGATGTTGTCCCGTCACCCCAATATGATGGGAGAGACAGCCTGTGCTGGTAATTTACAAGACAAGCCTGCGCCTTTTTCATTGCATCATCATGAAGTCTCCACTGGGATATATTGGCAAGTTTATGATAATCAAATTCTTTCGTACAGTCTGCCATTTTGCTTAACCCTATATTTGTTCCTATTGCCATCAATGCTGCCATAATGGAGGGAATTTCATCTTCCTTTGGAGTATTACCGGAAGATGCATGTATAAAATAGCGATCAAATCCTGTCCATTTGGATACTTCAAAAAGTATTTCAGCCAGTTTTACATTCGGAAGCATCCCATATAAGGAGTCGTTTAAATTCTTAACTCCTTCCGGAACTTCCTTTTCAAGTTTTTCTATGTGAATCTTACCATCATCTATTTCCAGGTCTTTTAGTTTTGTAAGGTTCTCAGAAAGATATTTATACATTGAATCCAATGAGGAATACCTTTCTTTTATATATTCGTTAAAATTACTGCTTGCTGCAAGTTTTTCTGAAATGTCCGTTTTCTTCTTCCATTGGGACGCTGGAAGCATATAGTCGTTGAAATTCCTGTAGTTGCAACTTCCTTCTACTGCAACATCACCTGAACGTATCCTGTTCTTCAGTTCAGCCAATACTGCCATCTCATAATAGTGACGGTCAATACTGTTATCATTTCCATAAATATGCTTTCTCCATCTTTCAGGTAGAAAATCAATAGATGTATCTTCTGGGACATTACGTTTGTTACTCTTGTTTAGCTCACGCAAAACATCAAGACTGTGAATTAAAGGAGCCATGGAGGTGTTTGTTGAAGAAAAAGTCAATGTGCCCAACAATGTGGGAGAATACTTCCGTAGCTGGGAGTACCATTTGTCAATCAGATCGAGGTAGTCATATCCTTGTGGTCTTACCAGGATCTTGGCATCCTCGATATATTCCACCATCTTTTCCCATGACATAATGTTCTCTATTGCTGTGAACGGATCTGTTCCTTCTTCCCTTGACCTTATCAATGCTGCACCGATATTGATAAACAAATGCACTTTTTCATTGATTGATTTTCCGTTTTCCTGCTGCATTTTATCCTGTAACTTACGCCCCTTTGACAGATAAGTATTAATCAACTTGTCATGAATTTCAACTGCCATATCTACAAGTTTTTTCTCCAACATCTGTAGATATATTACCAAAAGAGCGTACTTTTTCTGATCAGGGAAACGCCTGAACATATATGGCTCATATTTAGAAGCGGCACGATATATCTGTTTGATTTTATTAGGGTGAATAAAGTTCAAATCAACATTTAAGTTCAATTCACGTACCTGCTTAAGTTTGTCTGCTACATCATTAAAGGATTGAGGGGAGCATTGCCCCGCAACATTCCTCAGCATTCCCAATGTAGTTATAACCTTCTCTTCTTGAGATTCAATAATCTTGTCTAACAACTTATACTGTTCCGGTACAAGACAGGAGTAGATATAAGAAAATAGTGATGATTCAATGTTTATACAAACTTTTCTTACTATTCTTTCTATAGTGGTTATTCCCGGAAGTATTATTTTATTGTTTCTAAGGAAGTCTATACTTGACTTTACAAGAGAAAAAGGCTCATCACTTACTATAGCTTTTTGTTCAATGTATTCTTCAAGAGCTTGACTTTCAGTGTCAATAAACGGTTTATAACCATACCACGTACATATTTCTTCTATATGAGTAAATCTTGTAGCTCTCCTTTCTCCGTAATGATTAAAGTCCGTATGAGATAGATTTAGTTGTTTAGATATATAGGTTAACATTTTATGAGGGATGTTCTTTACATCTGTAAAAGTCCATCCAGGATATCTTAGACAACATAGTTGGATGGCAAATCCAATTTTGTTTACACTACGTCTGTGTGACAAGGCATAATTTATATCTTCTTCAGACAATGTATAATACTTTGCTATTGTATAATCGTTAATATCATCCGATATACTGGTAAGTTCTTTTCGCTGTTCTTCGGAAAGTATAAAGTTATCCATGGTTGTATATTAGAAGGTTATTTTCTGTCATTCAAATATCGGTATAATGTACTTTTACTTACACCTGTAGCACTTTCTATTTCACTAATGGAATAATCATTGCTATCATACATCTTCAATGCAAGTTCTATTCCTCTTGAAGACTTTCTTGGTCTTCCTCCTTTTCTCCCTCTTGCTCTCGCACTGGATAGTCCTTCCATTGTTCTTTGCCGTATTATGTCTCGATCAAATTGACTTATTCCGGCAAAAATGGTAAATAATAATTTTCCTTGAGGAGTTGTTGTATCAAGCCATGGCTCTTTTAGAGATTTTATATCTGAACGTTTGGAATGAATGGTTTCAACTATTTCAAATAAATCTTTAACTGAACGACTTAATCTTGTCAATTCAGTTATTACCACTGTGTCTCCATCCCTAAGAATATCAATCATTCTCTCAAGTTCAGGTCTTTCTTTTTGAGAACCGGTGATTTTCTCTTGAAAAATACGTTCACATCCATATTCAAATAGTTGATCCAATTGTCTATTTAAATTTTGATCATTAGTACTAACACGGGCATATCCAATTTTCATCTTTTAATAGTATTTTATTCCCAATATCGTAATTCTTATACAGATTATGGGAAATAGTTTTTGAATATAGTTTTGGGAATAAAAATACAATATCTTTTTGTATAAGCCAAGTAAAAATTATAATTTCTCTAAAACCTTCGTTTTTGGGAATTATTAGAAGTGTGAAGTTTTTAGTACAAGTGTTAACCTATACTAAACAGTAACATCTGTAGTAAATGTTGGTGATACCCCAAAATGAAAAAACCGTGCCAAAGAAGCCGAATAAAGTACTTTTTAAGCAAAATTTAAACGGGCTCTTATGTACTTCCTCTTTTTTTTCATAATTTTGCGCTTTAATTTTTAGAGAAAACATTTAAAACAGTATAGCTGTGGGAGAAACAAAGTATATTTTCGTCACCGGTGGTGTTGCCTCTTCATTGGGCAAAGGTATTATTTCGTCATCTATCGGTAAATTATTGCAAGCAAGAGGTTATAAAGTAACCATTCAAAAGTTCGACCCGTATATTAACATTGACCCGGGCACACTGAACCCTTATGAACACGGAGAATGCTACGTAACGGTAGACGGTCACGAAGCCGACCTCGACTTGGGACACTATGAGCGCTTCTTAGGTATCCAGACTACCAAAGCCAACAACATTACCACCGGACGCATTTACAAAAGCGTTATCGACAAGGAACGTCGCGGCGACTATTTGGGAAAAACAATCCAGGTAATCCCCCACATTACGGATGAGATTAAACGTAATGTAAAGTTGTTGGGCAACAAATATAAATTCGATTTCGTCATTACTGAAATCGGCGGTACAGTAGGCGACATCGAGTCTCTCCCCTATTTGGAAAGTATCCGCCAGTTGAAATGGGAGTTGGGCAAAGACGCATTGTGCGTACACCTTACTTATGTACCCTATCTGGCGGCAGCCGGCGAATTGAAAACCAAACCGACCCAGCACTCCGTAAAAGAGTTGCAAAGTGCCGGAATTCAACCCGACGTACTTGTGCTCCGTACGGAACATGAGTTAAGCGCCAATTTACGTAAAAAAGTAGCCCTTTTCTGCAATGTGGATGAAAATGCGGTCGTACAGAGCATCGACGCACCGACCATATACGAAGTGCCCATTCTGATGCAGGCTCAAGGACTGGACGAAACCATTCTAAGAAAAATGGGACTTCCCGTCGGCGACACTCCAGGCTTAGGTCCGTGGCGTACGTTCCTCGAACGCCGTCACAAGGCGGAAGCTACCGAACCGGTACACATTGCGCTGGTTGGCAAATACGATTTGCAGGATGCTTACAAATCTATCCGCGAAGCCTTGTCGCAAGCCGGAACATACAACGACCGCAAGGTATCCGTGGATTTCGTAAACAGCGAAAAACTGACGGACGAAAACGTAGCGGAAGCACTGAAAGGCATGTCGGGCATACTTATCGGTCCGGGTTTCGGCGAACGCGGTATCGCCGGCAAATTCGTAGCCATCAAATACGCACGCACGCACGACATCCCGACATTCGGTATCTGCCTGGGCATGCAGTGCATAGCCATTGAATTCGCCCGTAACGTATTGGGATATACCGATGCCAATTCGCGCGAAATGGATGAAAAGACCTCACACAATGTTATCGACATCATGGAAGAGCAGAAATCCATTACCAACATGGGCGGTACCATGCGGTTGGGTGCTTACGAATGTGTATTGCAGGAAGGCAGCCGGGCATACGAGGCATACGGCACGGGGCATATACAAGAACGCCACCGCCACCGTTACGAGTTCAACAGTGCGTATAAGGCAGAGTACGAGGCAGCCGGCATGAAATGCACAGGTATCAATCCGGAATCCGACCTGGTGGAAATAGTGGAAATACCCGCACTGAAATGGTTTGTCGGAACCCAGTTCCACCCCGAATACAGCAGTACGGTATTGAACCCGCATCCGTTGTTCGTAGCTTTTGTGAAAGCTGCCATTGAGAACGAACAGAAGTAACCCCGGTACTAATTTAATAATTGACAATTCATATTTATATTAAATGGATAAAAACACCATCACAGGTCTTGTCCTAATAGCGATTCTGTTGGTCGGTTTCAGTTTCCTGAGCCGTCCGAGCAAAGAGCAACTCGCCGCACAACAACGTTATTACGACTCCATAGCGCATGTACAACAACGTAATGCCGACCTGCAAGCAAAGGCGGAAGCCGCTTTGGCTAATGAAAAAGAGGCTCAGAAGGCAGATTCTGCCGCCCTGTTCTTTAATGCACTTCAAGGTACCGATTCGCAAATTACCATACAGAACAATCTGGCGGTACTGACAGTGGCAACCAAGGGCGGACGCATTTCATCGGCTACGTTGAAAGAGTATATGGAACAGGACAAAAAGACGCCCGTTACCTTATTCAGCGGCAACGATGCTTCCATGAACTTCCTGTTCTACAACAAGCGGGAGACGATACAGACAGAAGATTACTACTTTACCGTAGTGAACCGCACGGACAGCACCGTAACCATGCGTTTGGCAGCAGACAGCGCCAGCTATATCGACTTCAATTATGCCATGCACAACGACACCTACCTGGTAGATTTTACCATCGATGCCGTAGGCATGGCAAACAAACTGGCAAGCACCGGCTATGTGGACATCGAATGGTCGCAACGTGCACGCCAGATAGAAAAGGGTTATACATACGAAAACCGCCTGGCAGAGCTGACTTACAAGGTTGCCGGTGAGGGAACCGACTACCTGTCTGCCGCCAAGAACGATGAAAAAGAGGTTGCAGAGCGTTTGGACTGGATTGCTTTCAAGAACCAGTTCTTCTCGGCTGCTTTCATAGCCGATGCGGACTTTGAAAAGACCAAACTGGCATCGAAAATGGAAGCGCAAGGCAGCGGATATCTTAAGGATTATTCTGCCGAAATGAGCACAGCTTTCGACCCGACAGGCAAAACCCCTACCCGGTTGCACTTCTACTTCGGTCCGAACCACTATAAGACGCTGACCGCCCTCGACAAAGGACGTGACGAAAAGTGGGAACTCAACCGTCTGGTCTACTTGGGCTGGCCGCTTATCCGCTGGATAAACAAATGGTTTACCATCAACATCTTCGACTGGCTGTCGAGTTGGGGATTGAGCATGGGCATCGTCCTGTTGCTGATGACCTTGATTGTAAAAGCAGTGGTATTCCCTACTACATGGAAAACGTATATCTCTTCTGCCAAGATGCGCGTGTTGAAACCGAAAATCGATGAAATCAACAAGAAGTATCCCAAGCAGGAAGATGCCATGAAGAAACAGCAGGAAGTAATGGGACTTTATAGCCAATACGGTGTCAGCCCGATGGGAGGATGTCTGCCTATGTTGATTCAATTCCCTATCCTGATGGCATTGTTCATGTTTGTTCCGAGCGCCATCGAGCTTCGCCAGCAAAGTTTCCTGTGGGCGGACGACTTGTCTACGTACGATGCGTTCATCACATTCCCGTTCAACATTCCGTTCCTGGGCAGCCACATCAGTTTGTTCTGTTTGTTGATGACCGTAACGAATATGCTGAACACCAAATTCATGATGCAACAACAGGACACCGGTGCCAATCCGCAAATGGCAGCCATGAAATGGATGTCGTATCTGATGCCGCTCATGTTCCTGTTCATCTTGAACAGCTATCCTTCGGGACTGAATTATTATTATTTCATTTCAACGCTTGTCAGTGTGGTGACTACAATCATCATGCGTAAAATGACTAACGAGGAAGCCCTTCTCGCACAGTTGGAAGCCAATAGGAAAGATCCGAAGAAAATGAAAAAAACCGGTTTTGCTGCCCGTCTTGAAGCCATGCAAAAGCAACAAGAGCAGCTCATGAAAGAGAGACAGAACAGAAGATAAAAACTTCGGTTCAGGATATTTTCAGAAGGAAGCCGGACAATGCACATTGCCCGGCTTCCTTTTTCAGATATATCTTTCATTATCAACCATTAGCACTTATTAAAACTATATCGAATATGGAAACGAAATACACCTACAAAGAAATCTGGCTTATAGCCTACCCTATCCTGATCAGCCTGCTCATGGAGCAGCTGATCGGTATGACAGACACCGCCTTCCTGGGCCGTGTAGGCGAAATAGAATTAGGAGCATCTGCCATTGCAGGTATTTTCTATATAGTAATGTTCATGGTGGCGTTCGGTTTCAGTATCGGTGCACAAATCCTGATTGCACGGCGCAACGGTGAGCGGCAATACAAGGAGATAGGCAATCTGTTCTATCAAGGTGTTTATTTCCAGTTGGGTATGGCGGCGGTGATGTTTGCCGTCTGTTACAGTTTCGCCCCCGCAATATTAAAACGGGTTGTCTCTTCCGGACATATCTACAATGCGGTAATGGACTATCTCAACTGGCGTGTTTTCGGTTTCTTCTTCTCCTTTACGGCAGTAATGTTCCGCGCCTTTTTCTTGGGAACGACACAGACGAAAACACTGACGCTGAACTCCATCGTCATGGTGCTGAGCAACATCGTATTCAACTACATCCTGATATTCGGCAAGTTCGGAGTTCCCACCCTCGGCATTGCTGGAGCGGCTATCGGCTCCTCTTTGGCAGAATTGGTATCGTTGATATTCTTCATCTTCTATACCCGCAACCGCATCGATATCCGGAAGTACGGATTGGACAAGATACCGGGCATCCGTTGGAGCATACTCAAACGCATGCTGAATGTTTCCCTATGGACGATGGTGCAGAATTTCCTGTCACTCTCCACATGGTTCCTGCTGTTCCTCTATGTGGAGCATCTGGGAGAGCGCTCGCTGGCGATTACAAACATTGTGCGCAACGTATCGGGAATCATGTTCATGGTGATGATGGCTTTCGCTTCAACTTGCGGTTCGTTGGTGAGCAACCTTCTCGGAGCGGGAAACATCAGTTGCGTGCCCGGAACCATACGGCAGCATATACGCATCGCGTATGCTTTCGTACTGCCGTTTGCCATCTTCTTCGCGCTGTTTCCCAAGCTGATACTGGGAGTGTATACAGACATACCGGAGTTGCAAGAGGCTGCCATCCCCTCGCTTTGGGTGCTTTGCTCCGCTTATCTGTTCCTCGTGCCGGCAAATGTCTATTTCCAGTCTGTATCGGGCACGGGCAACACACGTACGGCATTGGTTTTGGAAATGATGACACTTGCCATTTATCTCTGTTATATTACATACACCGTAGCCTATCTGAAACTGGATGTGGCATTTGCCTGGACATCGGAAATCGTTTATTCCGTAGGAATTTTAACCCTTTGCTACTTCTATATGAAGAAAGGGAAATGGAGCTTGAAGAAAATCTAAATTAATTCCCTATCTTCGCCGTCACAAAAGAGTCTGTTTAAATCCTCAAACATATATGAAACAATCAAACCTATTACTTATGTCGGCAGCAATGATGTTGGCATCCTGCGGCGGAACGAAAGACGCAGGACAGAACGGAGCGCTTATCGGACGCTCGGATATGAAGATTGAAGGCAAGCGCATGACGCCCGAAGCTCTTTGGGCAATGGGACGCATCGGCAACGTAGCCGTATCGCCCGACGAGAAACAGATTGCCTACTCGGTTGCCTATTACAGCGTACCGGAAAACAGAAGCAACAACGAACTGTTTGTCATGAATGCCGATGGCAGCAATAACCGGCAGATTACCGGCAGCAACTGGCAGGAAAGCCAGCCCGCCTGGATTAAGGACGGCAAGAAGATTGCTTTCCTCTGCAATGAAAGCGGCAGCAGCCAGTTGTGGGAAATGAACCCGGACGGCACGGAACGTAAGCAGCTCACCCGTTATGACGGCGATATCGAAGGCTTCTCCTTCTCTCCCGACGGGAAAAAGCTGCTTTTCATTGCCCAGGTAAAGACCGTGCAAAGCACTGCCGACAAGCATCCCGACTTGCCCAAAGCAACCGGCATCATCGTCAACGACCTGATGTACAAACATTGGGATGAATGGGTGACGACCGCTCCGCATCCTTTCGTTGCCGACTTCGACGGCAGCGGCATCAGCAACGTGCGGGATATCCTCGAAGGGCTGCCTTACGAAAGCCCGATGAAGCCCTGGGGCGGCATCGAACAGCTTGCCTGGAGCCCGGCATCGGACAAAGTGGCTTTCACATGCCGCATGAAGACCGGACTGGCATACGCCATTTCCACCGACTCGGACATCTACGAATACGATGTGGAGAAAGGCGGCTTCATCAACCTCTGCAAGCAGAATGCCAAAGCTTCCGATGGAAAAGATGAAATGGCAGGATACGATACCAACCCGCAATATTCTCCGGACGGAAAATACATTGCCTGGCAAAGCATGGAGCGCGACGGCTATGAGGCAGACCTCAACCGTCTATGCGTTATGGACCGCGCTACCGGAGAAAAGCGTTTCGTAAGCCGCGGGTTCGAATCCAACGTAGATGCTTTCCTGTGGAACAAAGATTCGCAAAGCATTTTCTTCCTGGGTGTATGGCACGGCAGAACCCATATCTATAACACCGGTCTGGAAGATGACGGCAGGATATACCAACTGACCAACGGCATGTACGACTACGCTTCATTGGCTTTGTGCGGCAACAGCCTGGTTGCCAAACGTCACTCCATGTCTGCGGGCGATGAAATCTTCTCCGTCAACCAACTGGACAGCAAGCCTTTCCCCATCTGCATGTTCGGCGCCAATGAGTACAGCCGTTGCAGTAGCAATGAGCCGACGAGGGAGATTTATCCCGTAACGCAACTCACTTTCGAGAACAAACAGATTTACGATCAACTGGAGATGGGCAAGGTAGAGGGACGCTGGATGAAGACTACCGACGGCAAGCAAATGCTGACATGGGTAATCTATCCGCCCCATTTCGACCCTAACAAAAAGTACCCC
>NZ_CAJTSC010000053.1:11529-20782 GCF_910578895.1 uncultured Bacteroides sp. | reverse complement strand
CTTATAATCTTATATGGTAAAACATCGTGTTGCAAATATAAGAAATCAGAAGTTCAATACATTCAAAATTTTGTTTTAACTGGCATTTTATAATATTATGGATGAGGTATCCATTCTCTTAATTCCCAAATCAAGTTCAAATCATGCAAGAATTGGTTCGAGAACAGAACGGTTGAGGGTACGAAAAGATGAAAATAAGCCCTTGTAAATTAGAAATTTACAAGGGCTTTCTCTTTTCCTACTGAAACATAGCTGAAACATTTTCGTTTTGGGTTTCAATCCCAGTAGATGTTTCAGTAGTTGTGTGTTAGTCGAAGTGAAATTTGAGGTGTTTTTCTTTTGAGTTCCAACACCTTTTCTATACCTTTGCGGCGCTTTCTGAGTTCGGGAAGTAGACATATTTATAGTAAAAGAGCGTTTAATATATTATCTTGTACTGAAATCTCGACAATTTCATTGGTTGAAGATAATAGACAAGGACGCTCACGCTGATGTTATATACCTACCTCTTATCCAAGGTAGCTTATATATCGTTTGGCGTGGGCATTGTTTATTACTCAACCAAGGGCAGTCGAGAGCCTCAGTACAGTAATATTCAATGTTCCCACGTCTCTTCATTTTTAATAGCTTACAAAGGGAACAAGTAAGCAACAATTATTAATAAAATGAAAACATTAAGATTAATCGGAATGGCTTTGATAGCCGTAGTTATGTGTGTGAACTTCGCAGCTTGTAGTGATGATGAAGATGAAAGCGGTAACGCTGCAAGTCTTATTGGAACATGGAAGATAGAAAAAGTAGCGACAAATGGAGTAGAAGAAGAATGGGACGGTTATCCATATTTTGTTATTACTGACACGCATTGCTATTTTACAGACGAAGAGGATATTGAAAAGTCGGATTACTGCACTTATACTTATGATACAAAATCAAAGGTGATGCATTGTAAATATGTAAGTAGTGACACAGAGTGGGATATAAAAGTGCTTTCTCTTTCTAACTCTACGGTTTCTGTTCAAATGTTGGAAGAAGGCGACATAATTACTGCTACTTGTAAGCGTGTGCAATAAGTTTTATAGCATACAGCTTTTAAGTTGATACTCACTTGAAATAAAAAAAAGCCGTAATAGAATGATACTCTGTTACGGCTTTATTTTTTATAGCTGTGTGATGAAGGGAATAGCCGGGTAATCTGAATAAGTTCTGATAGTAGATTTAGCAGACTTAAAAATAAAATGGCATTTGGAGTTGACTTGACAATATCATCTCAAATGCCATTTTATTCTATTTTTTCTCTTCCTGACTTAGGGACATTCAGTAGATATTATAATTTTGAATGAACACTGATATCCTGTTTAATCCGCATCCGGAAATGCGATAATATAAACTTTTCACCGTTTCAACACACTCCCTTTTGGCGAATTAATATCCCGGATTTTGTGTCATTGACGGGCAAAAAATCAGTTCGTTTTGAGGAATAGGCAATAGCGTTCTATATTCCTCCACGCTATATGTATCTTTTGCAAAGCCATTTCTTTTCATGAAAGCAAAATTTGTATCGGTGTATAGCATTAATTGCAATCTTGCATCCTTTATCTTTTCCAGTACACTATTGCCCGAAACATTAATATTTTTAGCTGTTGTGACTTTCGAAAGCTCATTTTCTGCTTTCGAAAGCATTCCGTTTTTATAAAGACACTCAGCATAAGACAGCACTACGTCCGTATATGTCATTATCGGAATTAGGTTCGGAACTAAAATTGTTATGACACTTCGTGGTTGAGTTTGAGTTTTGTTATAGGTAACAAATATCGTTTCTGTGCTGTTCCCGTTTAATAAATTGTTTATTGTTTCTTTATTGTTGTAATTGGAAGTATCCAATGTGTAGAAACCGTTATTGATGACTTTTTCCAACAACTTTTCGGCTGGGCTGTAGTCTCCTTGATACATGTAAATGTCCGCAAGCAGGATCCTTGCCACATCTTTCGACAGGAAGAAGAAGTCGTTGATGTCGCTACCGAGCGATTCATTCCGTTTTTCTTCAAGATAGTCTATTGCTTTTGCCAGTTTGGTTTTCAAATCGGCAAAAATCTCGTTTTGCGGCGTTCTTCTGATATCCCTGTTTAAACCGTTAGGAACATAGTTTATATACGGGACATCTCCCCATGTAACTACCATATTATAATACTGCATGGCACTGAATACATCTAAATATTCTTGATATACTCCGAGTTGTTTCGCTTCTGCGTCCTTGATTAACATTATCAATCTATTGGCTTCATAGAAGTTGCTCCAAATAGTGTTGATAATATTACTTTCCGGATTTATGTTTCGTCTGACTAAATCTGTTTCTTTGTTATAAAAATAATACTGTTCTACAGTATTTAGATTTGTAAACCCTTGTGCAAGTTCCATTGCGATATCATTTACAACTTCTTTTCCAATCCGTCCCAGTTTGGGAATAGAAGCATCGCCGTTGCCCTCTTGTGTGATTGTTATGTTTCCAACCACATTGCTAACCTTGTCGTATATTGTGATACCTGATGTTTTCGGTCTTTTAGAGTTGAGAGGATTTATTTTTATTGTCAATGTGTTGTTAGCCAAACTTTTTTCCATGGAAATATCGGCATCAGAGATCTTATCGTACATTTCTGTGAAGATGCTTTCTTCTGCCAATCCGTTTTCCGGTTCTCCCGGACCTAATTGCGGTTCAAGATAAACAGGAATAGGTGAGGATATTTTAATGGTATAGACACCACCTTCATTGGGTACATTGAGTTCTGTTGTTTCAATTTTGACTTCCTGTCCTTCTTGCAATATCTCATTACCTGCCACACCGTCATTGTCCCAGTCGATAAAGCGTTCCAACTCCTTGACTTCTACACTAAGCCCAAGACTTGCATAGCGTGTTATGATATTGTTTCTTACAGAAGAGAGGTCATTCCATATAGCTTCTTTATCTTCATTGATTTGTTGCTTTGTACTTTCTTCGAAGTCTCCTTTTTCACCAAACTCTCTGCATAACTTCGCTAAATATTCAGTCAAGGCAGCTTCGCTTCTGTCTACAAGTAACAGCGAGGAAATGGCAATCAAGGCAGCGGATTCATCGGTTCCTCCTGCTATGGAAAAAGTAGATGCGTCTTTCTCGGCATATTTTTGAAGTCCGAAGGCAGTGAACAATTCTTTTTGTGCTTGTTTGTTGGCTTCTCCAAACTTCATCCCATTTGCAATAAGCTTCTGTATTCTTTGATACTTCAAATGCGTAAGAAGATTTACGTTTACTGTCGTTGCATCCGACAGGTCGATCAAAGCACGAAGATTTAATGTTCCGGAAGACAGTTCGCCATATACTTCATTGAAGAAGTAACCGTTGGCTGTCAATTCGGCATACGGAGCTTCAAACAGTTTCGAACCAAAAGAGAAGTTCCCTAAGTTATCCTGAATGGTGGAGGAATACAAACTTCCTAACACTTGCAGATTGCCATCCATCGGCTGAATGGTAATAGTGGAGCCGCTAATAAATGGTCCTTTTTCAACTTTTCCTAAAACATTGTAGGTTGCAGGTTTAAAGTCTTCTTTGAAGTCATCATTTTCGCTGCACGAGGATAGTGCAAATGCCAGTGCCGCGGATAAGTAAAAGAACTTTTTAAATTTCATGAAATACGTTTTTTGATTATTTGCCATTATAATTATATGATATGTGTTAGTCCGAGTATTTATGCTAAATTCTCCAAAGGTTTGTCCCTAAACCTGCTTTAATAAACTACGAAGCGTGGGAACTGCAATGCCACGTCTTTGAATGAGGGTCCTGAGAAAACCTTTGTGTACAGATGTAACAATAGCAGCCCACGCTATAGCGTGAGAACCACTATGCCGTTCTTGTACACGTTTGAAAGTTTCTCAGGTTTTCATTCGCAAGATAAGCATAACGCTTCTTTCTTTTTTAATATGTCTTGGATAAAGTTGCTTCAATCCGATTGCAAAGGTATAAAAATAGTCTGATATTATGCTGTATATGGGTAATTTATAATTTTCTCCCCTCATTTATCCTTTGCTCTTGAACAGGCTTCCGCAGACTTTCAGCCGGAGAAATAGTCGTAAAAGGAAAATGGTACGATTGGCTTTCGTTTCCGGTTTTTCCCTATTTTTGCAGTCGAATAAACAATTAATTTGCAATGAACCGAATATTGCTTGCACTGAAACGTCCCTTCATCTGGTTGTACCGCTTCCGCCACCGTTGCGGGTATGGTGTGCATTCGCCTTTTGCTTTCAACTTGATAACACACGTTATCTACGAAACCACTCCTTATTATAAATATAAGGAACTTGCCGCCGGGCAGAAGCGGCTTGCGCCACAGAAAAACCGGGCGTGGGGATACGAATCCCTGAAAGTGAAGCAACTCCTGTTCCGGTTGGTGAATTACGCGCAACCCGCCACGATAGTGGATGCTGGCATACAAGCCGCCTCTTCTCTTTACCTGAAAGCCGCTAAGGAAGGGGCGGATTACATTGCCGCTGCCGACCTTTCCGACCTCTTCTTGGAGAGTGGTGCATCTGTCGGTTTCTTATACCTGCACGATTACCGCCGTCCGGAATTTGTGGAAGAGGTGCTTCGCGTCTGCATTGACCGCACTGCCGGAACATCCGTGTTCGTCATCGAGGGCATCCGCTATACAGCCCGCATGCGTGCCCTCTGGAAGCGTGTCAGCCAACACGAAAAGGCGGGCATCACTTTCGACCTTTATGACCTCGGCATTATATTCTTTGACAAAACCAAAATAAAACAAGACTATATTGTCAACTTTTGATTACCTTTAAGCGTTTCAAAAGGGAAAAAACGATTATTTATGAAGAAAAGCCTTGTATATACAAAGACTGGAGACAAAGGAACCACTTCCCTTGTAGGCGGCGCGCGTGTTCCTAAAACCCATATCCGCCTTGAGGCCTATGGCACGGTAGACGAATTGAATTCCAATTTGGGATTTCTCGTCACCTTTCTTTCCGACGAGCAAGACAAGCAGTTCCTGCAGCAAGTTCAGGACAAGTTGTTCGTAGTAGGGACCTATCTTGCAACGGACCGTGAGAAGACCCGGCTTAATGAGGCGGGCATTATCACTCCGGAACAGGTGCAGGTGATGGAACGCGAGATAGACCGGCTGGACGATATGCTTCCTCCGCTGTCTGCCTTTGTCCTTCCGGGCGGAAGCCGCGGAGCTGCCGTCTGCCACATCTGCCGCACTGTTTGCCGCCGTGCCGAGCGCCGCATTCTCACATTGGCGGAGCAGACGGTTGTTTCTACCGAATTATTAGCTTACATCAACCGTTTGTCCGACTATTTGTTCGTGCTTTCGCGGAAAATGAATCAGGATGAGAAAAAACAAGAAATATTTTGGAATAATAGTTGCAAGTGAAATATTTTGTTATACTTTTGCCGAAAAATAAAGACAGGAATTAATACTCACAATTTTAATACTTAGAAACTATGTATTGGACATTGGAATTAGCATCTAAATTGGAAGATGCCCCTTGGCCGGCAACTAAGGACGAACTGATAGATTATGCCATGCGTTCGGGTGCTCCGCTTGAGGTTATTGAGAACTTGCAGGAAATGGAAGATGAAGGTGAGATTTACGAAAGTATTGAAGACATTTGGCCCGATTATCCCAGCAAGGAAGATTTCTTCTTTAACGAAGAGGAGTATTAATACGCTTTGATTGAAATTCATCCGTTGGTCTACGGATAAGACAAATTATAAAAGAGATGGTATGAAGGCCTTTGCAGTGCCGGAATACTATCTCTTTTCTTTTTAATCCCCCCATTGCATTAATGATGAAACAGACAGAGGAGGCACGCCGTTTGCCCCAACTAAAAGAACGCCGTTTGCCCGGAGAGTGCCGGCAGGGTGTGACGGCACTCTTGAAAGAAATCTATGGCTACGACCGGTTCCGTAATCTTGAGATTTACGATGACCTGTTCAAAAGCAGGGCAACGTGCTGTATCTCCCAAGGGCAACTGATTGAAAACGTGATCCGTGAGGCGGAAAAGGCATGGAAAGAAGAGGCGCAGCCGGACAATATATTGCTGACGGCACCTACCGGTTCGGGAAAATCACTGTTGTTCCAGCTTCCTGCCATCTATTTAGGCAGGGAATATAACCTGCTGACCATCGTTGTCTCCCCGCTGAAGGCGTTGATAGTAGACCAGGTGGAAGGTTTGCGCGACTTGGGCTACGGACGCGTGGCATACGCTTCTTCCGACCTTTCGCCGGAACAGAAGATGGAAGTCTACCGGGCGGTACGCGAGGGAGAGGTCGACTTGTTTTATCTTTCGCCGGAATTGTTGCTCTCTTACGATATCAAGCATTTTATCGGCGGTCGCCGCATCGGTATGGTCGTGGTCGATGAGGCGCATACGGTCACCACCTGGGGCAAGGAGTTCCGCGTGGACTATTGGTTTCTGGGGCGCTATCTGAGTGCCCTGAAGCAAAATCTCGGCTATGAGTTCCCTCTGTTTGCACTGACCGCCACCGCCGTGTGGAATCCTCTTGGCGGCAATGACATGATATTCGAGACCATCCGCTCCCTGCAAATGGACCCTTGCGTGCTGTACGTCGGCACGGTGAAGCGAAAGAATATCGGGTTCGATATCCGCCAACTTGCATTGGAAGAGGGAGAAACCTATGACAAAGGCAAGCAGCGCGTCATATCCGGGCGTGTGGAAGATTTCCTCAACGGTCATAAGACACTGCTTTACTACCCCTTTGCCGGCGGCATAGACATGCGCATAAAAAGCTGGGTGCGTCCTGCCGACTGGCGCCTGGTGGCTTCCTACTACGGGAAGAAAGAGAAAGAGCAGAAAGCCGCCATTGTGCAGGATTTCAAAGAGGGCGCAAAACGCATGATTGTCGCCACGAAAGCTTTCGGCATGGGCGTGGACATCAGCGATATCGACCGTGTCTATCATGTGGCGCCTTCCGGTACGTTCGTCGATTATATCCAGGAGATAGGCCGTGCCGCCCGTGATGCGGATGTACGGGGCATTGCCGCCACCGACTACCACGAGCGCGATTTCTACTATATGAAACGCCTGCACCAGACCGGCAACATCGCGCAAGAGCAGCTGGAACTTATCCTGAAGAAGCTCATGCAGGTGTATCGGATGAAAGGAGAGCGCGAGGAAATCCTTGTCTCCCTGTCCGATTTTGAGTTTGTGGTAAAGCTGCCGCGCACCAAAAACAAGCTGGAGTATGAAACCGAGCTGGGGCAACTCATCAAGACCGCCTTGCTTTGGCTGGAGGACGACCTGGCGCAACGCTACGGCACGCATCTGCTGGAAGTCAGCCCGCAAAACCTGCTGACTGAAGGATACGTGCAGGATAAGACAGGCGATGCCTTTGCACACGAGTTCCGCTCCTACCTCACCAAAGTGGAAGGCGAGGAGTGCGTCTATCGCGTCCGTCTGGACATGCTTTGGGAAGAGCGTTTTCCCGAATTGGGATACAGGGAGTTCAAGCAGAAACTGAACAACGGCACATTGTGGGAAGGCTCCCGCGCCGTCTCCGTGGGCAAGCATGAGGTGTTGCTGAAAGAGGACGCCACGGTTATCCGCCGGCGTATGGACGACCTCTTCAAGAGCCTGGTGACGATGCTGAAGACCGCTCTGCTGAAATCGAAAGGCCGCTTCGACGAGGAAGAGTTGCGTACGATGTTTGCCGAGCATGGCATGGATGTGCCGTCTGCCAAGCGGTTCATCGGCTCGCTGCTGGAAAGCCGTACGGAAGAGGGCCGCAGCGTGAGCTACATCAGCAGTGTCAAGAAGAAAGAGTCCAACGAACTCTCGTTTACGGTCACCAAGGGTTTCGACCTGCTTCTGTCCCGCTATCAGAAATTGTTTGCCCAGCGCATCACCGGCAATAAGGGCGACCGCCTGCTGTTCTACTGCACCCCGTTCTCCGATTTGAACATGCTGCTCAATCTCCTTTCCATGCTCGACTGCCTTTCGTTCAGCGTAGAGGGTGGCGGCACACCTTGCGTGCATGTCCGGTTCGGCAATCCGGAACTTCTGCAACAGTTGGCAGACTCCAACGAATACCGCAACCTTATCCTGGACATGAACGAACGTATCTTCGAGGAACAGATAACACTCTTCTCCATCTTCTTCGGTACCGATGCGCTGACAGACGAGCAGCGTTGGGAGTTTGTGGAAGAGTATTTCACCGGAACAGGGGTGGAGGAACTGAAAAAGAGATACGGGGCTGGGCTTCAGGGATAGTTGCCGCTTCGTAAGGCCCCGGTACTTTAAATAAAAAGCCGTGGCTCTTACCCCTTTTGATAAGCCAGCCGTTCGTCCCCGTTTGGCAGGTAGATGATGCCGCAGTATCGGAAACCGTGTTTCTTGAAGATATGTTGCAGGATGCGGTTGTCTCGATGCGTGTCGGCACGCAGGTTGGGTATCCGGCGGTAGCACCATTCCAGGCAGGCGGATGCCACTCCCTTACTCTCTTCCGTGCTTGCCAAGCGGTGGATAACGCCGTAGGGGCGCGTGTCGTCCAGCCATGCGCCATTGTAGATTTGCGCGTATGTGGGGTCGGCTCCCGGTATGAAGGCGAAAGTCCCTACCACACGCTGCTCGTCGTCCAGGCATACATAGCTGTTTCCGTTCTTGATGTCTCGCCTCACAATCTCCTCGGTGGGATAACCTCCGGTCCACTGTTTCATGTTCCCGTTTTTGCGCATGATGCGCTTTCCCTGTTCGAAGATATCCATAAGGGTGTCGAGCATTGTGATGTCTGCTTTTCTGATTGTTATCATAGGTTGCCGGTCCGATAGTGGGATAAGGTGATGTTTTCGGATGTAAAGATACATGTTAGTTTCGAATACCTTGCAAGGAAGTTGAAAAACATTCCGTTTCGCAGGCGTTTCCATTTCTTGTTTTTCAGACGCGGATTTGGCGGATAAAGCGGTTTTTATGTTTATCTGCTAATTAAATAATCCGCTTTATCCGCCAAGTCTGTGTCTGCAAATCAGGCGTAAGGCTTAAATGAAAGAAGCCGTGGGGTGTACACGGCTTTTTCATTTATAGAAGTTAGATAGATTTATTTAACGTGAATTGGATATAAGGACTAAAATGATTGGTTTGTAAATTAGGAACATAGCGATAACAACATTAATCGTATCTTTTGATAAAAAATAATGACAAATAAAACAGCTGTCTTTGCGAAAAGATGGATAGTGTTCCGTCATTGTTCTGAATT